>CATXXC010000015.1 GCA_958403385.1 uncultured Collinsella sp. | reverse complement strand
AACTGCGGGAATGGCCTATTCGCTCAATGTGTTCGGCTGAGATCGGAAATCAACCTTTTTGACTACTTGGGCAATCAGATCGACAGGTAGTCAAATAAGCCCCGTCCCAAAAAGACTGGTCTGCTGCCGTGCCACAAAAGGGGCCTATCTACTACGTTTAGGCCGCAGGGGTCAACCATAGCCGGCTTTTTCGAAAATCGGCAAGCTTTCTACCTGCGGTTTTAATTTCACAAAATCCGGGATGGTCAAGGGCGCTCGGCTAAACGTAGTAGATGGCCGCATTTCATGGCGGACGGTCCGACCCAAGGCCCAAGGCGACCAGCCTCGGATAGCCATTCTCGAAGTTGCGGTGGAATAGTTCCTGTTTGCCGCCTGAGCCGCCAAACAGGAACTATTCCACCGCAACTTATAGGGAGTTGGGTTTTAGAGGCGGGCGAGGTCGTAGGCTTGGGCGGCTGCTTCACCGGCGCAGATGAGGTTGGTTGTGGCTTCCTGGGGGTCGAGCGCTTGGTCAAGAGGCATGGGCCTGCGGCAGACCGGCAGGACCAAGTCGATGCCCTGACCATACACCGCATCCAAATTATCCGCACGACCGCCCACGACGGCGACTACCGGCTTGCCATAGCGATTGGCACGGCGGGCCACGCCCACCGGCGCCTTGCCGGCAGCGGATTGCTCGTCCATGTTGCCCTCGCCTGTAATGACCAGGTCGACATCGCGCACGCGCTCGTCAAACCCAATCAGATCGAGCACCGTCTCCACGCCCGAACGCAACTCAGCACCGAGCGCCAGCAGCGCGGCGCCCAAGCCACCTGCCGCGCCCGCGCCAGGCACGCCGAGCACCGAGCCAAATGTCCGCACGCCCTCGGGCACGCGCAACAACCCCTGAGCCCGCACCCCGGTAATCGCCGCATCGAGCAGGCGGCCGTAGCCGACCATCCAACTGTCGTACCTGCCCAGCGCTTCGACATCGTCTGTCGGCAGGCCCTTTTGCCCGCCAAACACTGCAAGTGCCCCACGACGCCCCACGAGCGGGTTCTCGACATCAGAGAGCACGACGATACGCGCGCTATTCAGCGCCCGAAGCGCCGGTGCCAAATCGATACTCGCCACCTGCTCAAGCCCCGCGAGACCAGGGGCGACATCGCAGCCCTGATCATCGACCACACGCGCGCCCAGCGCCTGCAGCATGCCGGCGCCACCGTCGTTGGTGGCACTGCCGCCCAGACCAATATAGATAGTCTTTGCCCCAGCACGAACCGCTCGAAGCATGAGCTCGCCCACGCCATAGGTCGTAGCGGCCAACGCCGCCGGCTCTGTGCAAGGCGAATACCCAATACCCGCCGCCTCGGCCATCTCGATTACAGCCGACTCGTACTCGCCGTCCACCAGCATCCGGGCAGACACACAGTCGCCCAGAGGGCCTGCGACTTCACATGCCACGACCTCACCGCCGCACGCGGCAACGGCATCGAGCGTTCCCTCGCCGCCATCCGCCAGCGGCAGCGCGCTTACCTGGGCATCGGGCCACACGCGGCGCACACCTTCGGCAACGGCCTCCTCCGCCTGCGCGCTCGAAACGCTGCCCTTAAAGGAGTCGATCGCCAGCTGCACACGGCGGGGCCGGCGGCACGCGGCACCAAAATCGACCGCCCCAACGGCAGTATCTTCGACACCCGCAAGCGCCTCGGCGTGGGCGGTATGCGCCTCAAGATCGGCCCCACAACCGCAGCCAGCACCATCGGTGCCACGCAGCCCACTAAAATAACCGCTCAGCACCGCGCGGCACTCGTCTGCCAGCACGCCGGCGGTCACATTAAACCGATGATTCAGGCGCGAATCGGCATTGAGGTCGTATAGCGACCCCAGAGCGCCCGCTTTAGCATCAGCCGCGCCGTACACGCAGCGCCCCACGCGCGCGTTAACCATAAGCCCCGCGCACATGCAGCAGGGCTCGAGCGTCACGTAGACCGTACAATCGGAAAGACGCCAGCGTCCAAGCGACTGAGCGGCGGCGCACAGGGCCGAAAACTCGGCATGCGCCGAAGGATCCTGGTCGAGCTCGCGGCGATTATGCGCCCGCGCGACAATCTCGCCGTCGCGCACCACTACGGCTCCGATGGGCACCTCGCCCACCGCAGCGGCGGCGCGCGCCTCGGCCAGCGCCTCACGCATGAACTTCTCATCGATTTCGGTGATCGTCATCGTTCGCCTTCCCTGTTGCAAATCCAAAACGATGCTATCATTACGACTCACGGAGAGATGGCAGAGCGGTTGAATGCGGCGGTCTTGAAAACCGTTGAGCGCGAGAGCGTTCCGGGGGTTCGAATCCCCCTCTCTCCGCCACTCCTAGTGATGCACCGGTGTCATGGTCCGCTCAAACAGTGCATCGACCACATCGGCTATCTCAGGTCGACGCTCAAGATCGTGGCCCGATTCCCACCATATCGTGAAAAGTCGAATAATACCGCCGGCGACAAACTCAGACGTCGTCTCGAGTGACACGGGGGCCAGGGCATCCTCGGCAAGCACGTTCATCACACGCTCGCGGATGGAGCGGGCAATGCGGTCGCAAATAACGTTGGTCAACATGCCCGACATGCTGCTTGCCAAAATGTTATCCATGAGCCGCTCGTGCGCCAGAATCAAATCCATGGCATCGTCCAAAATCGCGTGCCGAAGCGCGCGCACGTCCTCGGCAGATACCGCGCCGGCCTCATCGGGCTGTTTTTGCGGCAAGCCCGACATGAGCTCATCGATGTAAAAGGCAAAGTAATCGTTCTTGTCGCGAAAGTGCTTGTAGAACGTCGTGCGGCGAATCATGGCGCGGTCGCACAGCATGGCAACCGTCAGGTCCTCAAAACGATGCTCCTCGAGAAGCTCGGTAAAGGCATCGAACAGGGCGCGGTAGGTTTTCTTGATGCGAAGGTCCACTGGTATCGCCATCCTCAGGGCAAAGACAACACTCGTCAATCTGTCGCATATCTTACACCTGTACCTCGCGCGCTTTGCCCCGGTGCCAACCCCGCCGAAAACACAACGCTTACCGGAAAGTTCGGCACGACAAAACGTTGCGGGTATACTAGTAGCGTTATACCAACGGCAGCTGGCGCATGCCGCCGCGGCCATTCGAAACGGAGACATCATGCTTCCCGTCATCATCGGCATCGTTGTTGTCATTGTGATTGCCTGCGCCATCGCCGGCATCTACAACAACATGGTCACCAAGCGTAACCGCATCGATAACGCCTGGCAGAACATCGATACGCAGCTGCAGCGTCGCAACGACCTGATCCCCAACCTGGTCGAGACCGTCAAGGGCTACGCCAAGCACGAGCAGGAGACGCTCTCCGCCGTGATCAGCGCGCGTAACACCGCCGTCAAGGCCACCACGCCCGAAGCCAAGATGGAAGCCGACAACGTGCTGACCGGTGCGCTGCGTCAGCTCTTCGCCGTAGCCGAGGCCTATCCCGATCTTAAGGCAAACACCAACTTTACGCAGCTGCAGGCATCGCTCGAGGATACCGAGAACAAGATTAGCTATGCACGCCAGAGCTACAACGATTGCGTGCTCAGCTACAACAACGCCATTCAGACGTTCCCGGCTGTCATCTTTGCCGGCATCTTCCAGTTTAAGGAGCGCCAGGGCTTCGAGGCCGCCGAAGCAGCCCGCCAGGCCCCGACCGTCAAGTTCTAGTAGTTTGACAGCGCATCCTTAATCGGCCAAATGCATAAACCGCCCCGTCGAATGCATACTTCGACGGGGCGGTTTCCTTTTTCGCGAAGGTCCCCCTCTAAGCGTCGTGCATTTTTAGGAGTATTCAACATAACCAAGAGCTTCGGGCGCCACGATAAATGCCAAGGACCGCGAATATCCCTGCAAATCAAACGCTGCCAGCCCATAACCCCGCCCATCATTCGTAGAAAACATCGAGAACTCCCGATTTTTTGCCCGAGATCGGTATGCAGGGACCTTCGACTGCAGAATACTCGCAAAAATGCACGTCGCCACCGCCCCCACATGGCGCGAAGCAAAACAAAAGGGCGACCTTCCTTTCCGGCGCACTCCACAGGACGAAAGAACCTCCGCCGCACAAAGTGCGCAGCGGAGGTTCTTTCATGTCCGAGGACGCGCCGGAAAGGAAGGTCGCCCTCGGGCCGGACAGCTAAGACAGCTTACGCGACGGTGTAAACCCAGTTGTGCTTGTCCTCGACAGCACCAGACTGGATACCAGTCAGGGTCTCGCGAAGCTTCTTCATCACAGGGCCGATCTCGGTATATCCAGCCGGGAAGGTCACGGTCTCGTCGGCGCCGTAAACCTTGTTGTCGATTTCGCCAACCGGAGAGATGACGGCAGCGGTGCCGCACAGGCCGCACTCCACAAAGGTGCCGGCCTTGACCTCGGCCCACTCGACGGGGCGCTGGTCAACGGTCATGCCCAGGTCCTGAGCAACCTGAACGAGCGAACGACGGGTGATAGAGGGCAGGATGGAGTCGGTGTGCGACTGCGGAACGACGAGCGTGCCATCCTCTTTCACGAACAGGACGTTGGCGCCACCGGTCTCCTCGACATAGGTGCGGGACTCGGAGTCGAGATACAGGTTCTCGGCATAGCCCTCGCGATGGGCCTCCATCGTGGGCTTAAGGGACATGGCGTAGTTCAGGCCGGCCTTGATGTTGCCGGTGCCGTGCGGTGCAGCACGGTCATACTCGGAAACGCGCAGCTTGACGGGCTTGAGGCCGCCCTTAAAGTACGGACCGACCGGGGTCACGAGAATGCGGAACGTGTACTCAGGAGCGGGAGCCACGCCGATCACGTCACCGGAGCCGATCATAAACGGACGCACGTACAGGGTCGCGCCGGAACCGAAGGGCGGAACCCAGGCGGCGTTGGCAGAAACGACCTGCTTGACGGCCTCAACGAACTTGTCCTTGGGAAACGGGGGCATCTCGAGGCGCTGGGCAGAGTTATACATACGCTCAGCGTTCATGTCGGGACGGAAGCAGACGATGCTGCCGTCCTCGGCGGTGTAGGCCTTCAGGCCCTCAAAGACCTCCTGGCAGTAATGGAAGATACCGCCGCACTCGGAGACATGCAGGGTGTGGTCGGTGGTCAGGCCGCCCTCGTCCCACTCGCCATCCTTCCAATGAGCCTCGTAGCTGTAATCGGTCTTCATGTAGCCAAAGCCGAGGCTACCCCAATCGATATCCTTCTTCTCGACAGTCATATGTCGCTCCTTACATACACAGTTGCATACTCGCGAACCCGCACGCAAGGACCGAGGCCGACCGCGTCGCAACGTCGCACGCCCGGAGCGTAGAGCCGGACGGGACACGCGAGCAGCATCAAAGCCGATGGCACGTCGATTCGCATGCACGAGATTGTACTCCCCGCACGCGTCTGATAAAACGCTTTTCTTTAACTAAGTAAAGTATTTTCATTTGACCGAAGCAAAAAGGCCCGCCACCGTAAGCGGTGACGGGCCTCAACTGTACGGTCTGCGCGCTGGCTCGAGCTAGGCGTTCTATTTACCCAGCTTGGCCTTAACCAGACCGACCACGGTCGGGATGATCGACACGGCAACGATGCCGATAATCAGCAGCTCAAAGTGCTCTTGCACAAAGGGAATGCCGCCAAAGAAGTAGCCCAGCAGCGTAAAGACCGTCGACCAGGTAATGCCGCCCAGCACGTTAAAGACGACAAAGTTGCGCCAGTGCATGCCGCCCATGCCAGCGATAAAGGGCACAAAGGTGCGGATAAACGGGAAGAAGCGACCCAGGAAGATGGCCAGGTGACCCCACTTGTCCAAGAAGTCCTCGGACTTTTTGATGCGCTCGGGCGTCATGGCCTTGACCTTGCCCGAAGCGATGATCTTGCGGCCAAAGAAGTGACCGATCATAAAGTTGCACTGATCGCCCAAAATGGCAGCGGCCCATGCGGTGGCCAGAAGCGCCACGATGTTAAAGCCGCCGTTGTGGGCAAAGAAACCCGAGGCGAACAGCAGCGAATCACCGGGAAGGAACGGGAAGAACACCACGCCCGTCTCGATAAAGATGATCAGGAACACGCAGCCGTAGGCCATAAGCGGGCCGGCGGCGATCCAGCTGGCGATCGCGGTGCGCGGGTCCTTAAGCAGCTCGGCAATAAAATTGATGAAACCCATGAAGTAAAACCTCTCAGTTGTGGGCGCGGATACGTCCAAGTTGACCAGTATACGGTTGCGGTGCCCCCTCGTGCGCAACCCCACAAAAGCATGACTCCATTACCAGCAAGTTTGCATAACTGACACTTGTAGCGCAAAGCCGCCAAGATTGTCCTTTTTAATCCCTAGCGAATCGCTATACTTTATTGAATCGCATTGCCATGGCGCTAAGGGAGGGCGGCCGGTGAGCTTTATCAATACCATTCGCGAGGACATCAAGACCGTCCAGGCGCAGGACCCCGCCGCGCAAAACGGTCTGGTCATCTTTCTTTCCTATCCTGGCCTGCACGCCAAGTGGAACCACGTGCCCGAGCACTGGCTGTGGGAGCACGGTCATCGCTCGCTCGCCCGCGTGCTCTCGCAAATCACCCGCCACATCACCGGCGTCGAGATTCACCCTGCCGCGCAGATTGGCAAGCACTTCTTTATCGACCACGCCATGGGCGTCGTCATCGGCGAGACCACCATTGTGGGCGACAACTGTGTGCTCTACCAGGGCGTCACGCTCGGCGGCACCGGCAACGAGACCGGCAAGCGTCACCCCACCCTGGGCAACAATGTCACGGTGGGCACGGGCGCCAAGGTGCTCGGCAACATCTGCATCGGCAACAACGTCAAGATCGGCGGCAACTCGGTCGTCGTTAAGGACGTCCCCGACAACTGCACCGTCGTGGGCGTGCCGGGACGCATCATCAAGCGCAACGGCTGCCGTGTGTTCGAGGAGAGTTTCGACGCCAAGCAGCATCGCGAGTACATGCCCGATGACGCCGCCGAGCAGTCCGCCCTCAACCGCCAGGGCATCACCGAGAATGCCCGCCGCGTCAAGGAACTCGAGCGAGAGGTGGCCGAGCTCAAGGCCCTCGTCGCCAAGCTCGTGGACGAACGCTAGGAACGCAAGCGGCACAAAACGACATCGGCATCAACGCAAAGGCGCGCCAGGGAATTCATCCCCGGCGCGCCTTATTTGTGATGTGGCAAAGAGACTGTCCCTTTGTCACATTATGCGAACTGGCTCAGATAGAGGTCGGCGTAGGCACCCTCGGCAGCCAGCAGCTCCTTATGCGTGCCCTGCTCGATAATGTTGCCGTGATCCATGACCAAGATCAGGTCGGCGTCCACGATCGTCGACAGGCGGTGCGCGATCACAAAGCTCGTGCGCCCGCGCATGAGCGCGTCCATGGCACGACCGATGGCAAGCTCGGTACGCGTATCCACGCTTGAGGTCGCCTCGTCCAGGATGAGAATCGCCGGGTTATTGAGCAGCACGCGTGCGATGGTCAGCAGCTGACGCTGGCCCTGGCTGATGCTTTCGGCATCGTTGGCCACGCGCGTGTCATAGCCCTGCGGCATGGTGCGCACAAAGAAGTCGACCTGCGCGGCGCGCGCAGCCGCCACGATCTCCTCACGCGTCGCCTCGGGACAGCCGTAGGCGATGTTTTCGGCAATCGTGCCATCGAACAGCCAGGCGTCCTGCAGCACCATGCCAAACTGCTGCCGTAGCTCGCCGCGGTCCATGCGGCTCGTATCCACGCCGTCGAGCGTAATACGCCCGCCGTCAATCTCGTAGAAGCGCATGAGCAGGTTGATGAGCGTCGTCTTGCCCGCGCCCGTGGTTCCCACCACGGCAATCTTCTGGCCCGGCTCGGCGGTAAACGACACGTCGTGCATAAGCGGCTTGTCGGGCGAATAACCAAAGCGCACGTGCTCAAAGGAGACGCGACCCTCAACGCGACCCGGCAGCTTGGCGGCCTCGTCCGGCAGCGGATCGGCCTCCATCTCGGGCTCATCGAGCAGGTCGAACACGCGCTCTGCACTCGCCAGCGCGCTCTGCAGCGAGTTGAAGGTAAACGACAACTGCGTCATGGGCTCGGACGCCTCGTAGATAAACTGGAAGAACGCCTGGAACACGCCGACGGTCATGTGACCGGCAACCAGCATGCTGCAGCCCACAAGCGCAATAACGATCTGCGCCAAACGGCCGATAAAGCGCACCGCGGGGCCGACGGCGTTAATCATAAAGTCGGCCTTGGCACTCACGCGTGCCAGCTCGCCCGAGGCCTGGTGCACCTCGGCAGAACTTTGGCGTTCGCGGTTAAACGCGCGGATCACCAGACGGCCCGAATAGCCTTCCTCGACCGCACTCGTAATCTTGGACACCCACTCCTGGCGCTCACCGGTTACGTCATGCGTGCGGCGCGAGACCACCTTGGTCACCAGCAGCGATACCGCCGTAAAGAACAAAAAGACGAGCGTGAGCGGCACGCTAAACACGAACATCACGCTCACGGCGCCCACCACGGTACCGATCGACACCAGAAGCTGCAGCAAGCCGCGCTGCATGCTCTCGGACATCTTGTCCAAGTCGTTGGTCGCGCGGCTGACGACCTCGCCGGGACGATGCGCGTCAAAATAGGCGAGCGGCAGACGGTTGAGCTTTTGCGCGATGCGGTTGCGCAGGCGCAGATTGAGACGCTCAGCGACGCTCGACATCAAAAAGCTCTGGAGCGCATAGAACGAGGCAGCGGCAGTCCAGATCATAAAGTAGACGAAAATGGTCTTGCCGCAGTTCTCCCAGGTGATGCTGAAAGTGGTGTCGTTGGCAAACGCCACCTGAATGTGGCCCCACAGCTCATCGATCACGCGGGCGCTATATGCCGGCGCGGCGGTGTTAAAGATGACATAGAACACAATGCTCGCGAACACGATATAGAAGCGCCAATGGTCGCCGGCAGCCTCACTCCACAGGCGGCGCACCGTCGCCCAGGTATCCCGAGGCGTCTCGTCCTCGTCTTCGTCGTCCACGTCGCGCATACGCTCTGCCTCGGCGCGGGCGCGCTCGTCCTCGGCACGTTCGTTTTCCTCGTAGAGCGCTTGGCGGCGAGCCTCGCGCTCGGCTGCAGCCTTGGCGGCGTCATCCAGCTCGGTCGACGCGGCAGCCGTTTCCTCGACCAGTCCCGCGGCAGCGGCGTCATCAACGCCGCCCTGCTTCTTGAGCTCCTCGGTCATGCTACTCACCTCCCTTCATCTGCGATTCCGCGATGGCGCGGTACACCTCGCAGGTTTCCATAAGCTCGCCATGCGTGCCCAGACCCACAACCTCGCCATCCTTGAGCACGACGATCTGGTCGGCGTGCAAGATCGTCGAGATGCGCTGCGCGATGATGAGCACCGCAGCGTCACGCGTCTCGTCTTGCAACGCATGACGCAGGGCGGCATCGGTCTTAAAGTCCAGGGCCGAAAAACTGTCATCGAAGATATATAGATCGGCATGCTTCATGAGCGCACGGGCGATTGCCAAACGCTGGCGCTGGCCGCCCGAAAAGTTCGTACCGCCCTGCGCCACCGGGGTATCGAGCCCCTGCGGTTGGTCGAGTACAAAGGTGCTCTGGGCAACCTCCAGCGCATGGAGCATGTCAGCCTCAGTCGCGTCTTCGTTGCCAAAGCGCAGGTTGCTCGCCACCGTACCCGAGAACAGCCATGCCTTCTGCGGCACATAGGCGATACGCCCGCGGATGTCGTCTTGCGAAAGGTCGCGCAGATCGATGCCATTCAGGCGAATGGCGCCCTTCGTGGCATCGTGGAAGCGAAGCAAGAGCTTGGCCACCGTCGACTTGCCCGAACCCGTCGAGCCTACAATCGCCGTGGTCTGGCTACGGCGACAGGCAAAGCTCAGGTCGCACAGGGTATCCTCGTCGGCATCGTCAAAACGGAACGACATGTGGTCGAACACGGCCACCGCGTCGGCACCGTCAACAGACTCCGCCGCGCACGTGTCCAGCGTGCGCTTGCCGTCCACGATGCTCGGCTCAATCTCCAACACCTGCTGCGCACGGTTCAGGCATGCGGCGGCGCGTGGGAGCGTCAGAATCACCATCTGCGCCGTCATCACAAAGAACAGGATCAGGATCGCGTACTCCAGCACGGCCGAGATGCTACCGATTTGCATGGCGTGGACGCCCACGCGGTTGCCGCCAACCCACAGCACCGCCACCTCGGCGATATTCATCAAAAAGAAGCTGGAGCTGTCGAGACCCACAAACAGGTGGTTGACCTTGATGGCATTGGCCGCGTAATCGCTAAACACCTCGTCCAGGCGCTGCTCCTCGTGGCGCTCCTTGTTAAATGCGCGGATGACGCGCACGCCCACGATGTTCTCGCGCAGCACCACGTTCATGCGGTCGATAAAGCTCTGCAGGCGCATAAAGATCGGCGCGGCGTTGGCAACGGTAAAGACCGCCGCCACCAGCACGATCGCAACCACCACGCCCAGCAGCGTGCCCATGGCGGGATCGATGAACCAAGCAAAAATGATGCCTGCCACGGCCAAGAACGGCACCGGCAGCACCAGCTGAATCGTCTGAAGGACAGCTTGCTGAATCACGTTGATGTCGTTGAGCGAGCGCGTGATCATCGAACCCGTGCCAAAGCGCTCAAAGTCGCTGGCGGACAGCTCGAGCGACTTGTCGTACACGGCATTGCGGATATCGCAGGCCACGTTGGCGGCCAGGCGCGCCGAAAGATAGCAGCCCAGCACCGTGCCGCCGCTGGCCATGCCGGTCGCGATAAGCATGTACAGGCCGTTGCGTAATATATAGTCGACATCACCCGTGGTAATACCGGTGTTGACCATGTTCGCCAGCATCGTGGGAACCAACAGCGTACCGACGTTATCTATCAGCACCGCAAACAGCGTCACCGCAATCAGACCGCGGTACGGCCTCATAAACCTCATTAAGAGTCGCATGCGTCCCCCTCGCCCTTATCGTCAGTCTCGTTCTCGGCGGCCACTTGCCGTTTAAATGCCTCGCACTCTTCGTTAAGAACATGGGAGAACTTACCGACCAAGCGCATGATCTCGCACTGTTCCCACGGCTCGAGCGCCTCGAATGCCTGTTGCTCGGCTTTTTGCGCCGGCAACGCGTAGCGCTTGGCAAACCGCACGCCTTCTTCGGTCAGTCGTACAACCTTGTTTTTACGACTGCCCTCGGCAAACTCCAACGTCGCAAGCCCTCGCGCCCTAAGCGTTTTAATCGCCGAATTGATGGTCTGTTTGCTGTAGAACCATTCACTCGTCAGGCGACTCACGGCAACGCTTCCGCCCGCTGCACTCGTGTCGACGAGCATCCAGTAGGCGCAGTCCGAAAGGCCGCAGGCGCGCGAGAACTCCGAATAGATATGGTCGAGTCCATTGAGCAACCGATCGAAGTCGACCAGCGTAACCGCACTATTCATCTATCCCACCATTCAATTGTCCGATTTTTGACCAATTATGTGTCTCTAGATTAGTCCGAGTTTTGACTATCGTCAACAGGCTCTCCGCAAATGCGTGCATTTTTATGGCCTATCGGCAGAAAAAGACCGCCGGCGCGGGGGCGGCGCCAGCGGTCACGTGAAAATCGGGTTTTATTGCCTGTTAAGCGGCGACGGCCTCATAGACCGTAGCGCCCGAGAAGCTGTCATGCAGGCTCTTGCCGGCAATCCACGGCAGCTCGACGACCTCGCAGACCGTGTTGACCAACTCAGAACAGTCAGTAAAGTGGCCCTTGTCGTTGAGGGCCTCGCAATCCTGAACACGCCAATAGCCATCGGTGTGCGTGATGTAGTACTCGTGATCGTTGATCGACACGAAAGCGCGCGTCTTGGAACGCAGCAGCTTCAGAAATCCTTCGAAATCGGTCTCGACGACATCTCCAGCCTGGAACATGATGTTACCTCCTGGCCCGGCGCCACCACGGCGCATTGATAAACGTTGGTACTCCTTTAGTAAAACCTTTATCAGAGGTTATGCGTTCGTCATTTAGGCAAGTGGTAAAAAACCGCAGGGTAGACGGGATAAAACGTTTAACCATCCCATTTGTTTGTCACATTCTGAAGGTACTTTTATGCAAACCTACTTTCCCAATTGGAATCTATCCTTTTGGCCGGGCAATTGACCGTCTATCGTTTGAGCCCGACGGGTATGAACGGGGCATCTGCAACGCCACCGCAAGGAGACACCATGGAGACTATCGAAGCACTCATTCACCGCCGCAGCTGCCGCAACTACAGCGATCGTCCCGTCGAGGCCGAAAAGCTTGCACGTATTATCGAAGCCGGCCAATATGCACCGAGCGGCATGGGCCGCCAGCCGGTGACGTTTGTCGCCGTCACCGACCCCGCGACCGTCGAGCGTCTCTCGCAGCTCAACGCGCAAGTCATGGGCAGCAACAGCGACCCCTTCTATGGCGCCAAGACCGTTGTGGTGGTGCTGGTTGACCGCAGCGTGCCCACACATCTGGAAGACGGCTCGCTCGCCATGGGCAACCTGCTCAACGCTGCCTATGCGCTGGGCGTTGATTCGTGCTGGATTCATCGCGCCCACGAGGTTTTCGATTCGCCCGAGGGCCTGGAGCTACTGGCCAGTTGGGGTCTACCCGCCGACGGCAGCCTGCACGGTGTCGGTCACTGCATTCTGGGCTATGCCGAGGACACGCTGCCCGAGCCCAAACCCCGCCGCGACAACGTGGTCTACGTAAGGTAATTAGTTCCGCCATTCTACCGAACGGCGGGCTCGTTGACGCTGCGCGGGCCGCATTCACGCCAATCTGACGTTCAATTTCGAGGGCGCGACCAGAAGGTCAGCGCCCTCTCATTTCACGTCACCTTGGCGCAAATGCGGCTCGCTCGCTTTTGGCGACTGACATCGAATGAGCCACTGTCTTGGGCAGCTAAAAAAGCCCCGTCCCAAATTAGCTGCCCCACTCGCAACTTATCCCGCCGATGGAGTTATTGCCGTTTCGCTCGTCTGATTCGCATCGACGTCGTCGCCTTGCTTGTCCTCGTCCTTTTGCGCATCGGCGATGGTGGAGGCCGCCGCAACGATACCGCGCTGGGGCGCGACGCCTGTCTGGGTCTGTGCGCCCTCGACAACTTCTGTGCCTGCATGCGCGAGCTCGGGCGATTTAAACATTGCGTCCAAGTTGGCGCCACCGCCGGCATATCCGAGCGCAGCGAGCGCGATGACGATCACTGCAACGGCGGCCACGATCGGCACGTAGCGATGCCAGCCGGCGGGATTGAGCCCGCTGCGGCGAGCCGCCCCGCGGCTGATGTAGCCGAGCGTTCCGTCGTGCTTGAGCTTTGAGCCCACCACGCGTTTGCGGCCCCACAGCGAGGACTCTGCCTGCATTGCCAAGCGGGCGCTTGCCGAAGGATAGCCGTATTTAGTGCGCTTGAACGAGCCATCAAACCCCGAGGCGTGTTTGCCCCACGTCACCGATGTTGTGCGTCGGTTGACCGGCGCGGCACTCCGCCTTCTGCGGCTCGGTTTTGAAGTCTCAGCCATATGCCCTCGCACGCCGTAACCAAATCGAAACAATAACGCTTTGGACTGTAGCACACGCGTCGCGTGCGGTCACGGGCGCCTCGCTCAACGGTCATCGTCCTTCAGCAAGCGCCACAGCGTTGTACGGCTTATGCCCAGCACCTCCGCCGCACGGGTTCGGTTGCCGTGGAGATGGTCTACAACCAGATGCGCGATATCTCGCTCGGTATCGGCCAGCGGTCGCAGGATATACAGGTCACTTTCAAGCGTCGGGGCGCCAAAGGTTGCGGTCTTAATCACGTCCTCTTGGGCGAGCACTTCCTCCGCCACAGCGCGGTCCACCGTACCCGCTCCCACTAATATATAGAGTCGTTCCGATACTTCGCGCAGCTGCAGGTAATTGCGGGGCCAGCGGTACGCATCGAGCGTCTCCGCCGCGGCGGCGGACAGCCATGGGGCATCCGTTTCAAACATATCTGCCAGATACTTCAAATAGCCCGTAATTTTATGCGACGCGCCGCCCTGCTCGGCAAGCGCCGGCGCCACACTCACGGCACAGGCCAGACGCTCGGTAACAAAGGCAGCCTGATCGCTTTCGCCGCCGCCCGGCATATCGTTTGCCGTCAACACCACATGGCAACGCGTTGCGAACGCCGTATCGATCATTGCGGACACGAGCTCGCGCAGGCGTTGGGGACCAACAGCATGCCAGCCACCCATGCAAAGTGTCAGCCCCGTTTGGAATAGCGGCGATTCGGAACTTTTGAGCAGATGGCGCCAGCCGCGATCCGTAAGCTCATCGAGCGCAACGGACACAAAGGGCTGATCGGCATAGGGTCCATCCAGGTACAAACGTTTTGCAATCTGGTCCTGCCCCGCGCCCAGTTCGCCCTCGAGCATAAGGGGTACCCCGCGTGCGTAACTCTCCCGTACGGGGGCAGCGACCGCCGCCGCGTCTTCGACGATGCCGTACGTGCTCGACTCGTAGCGAGCCTCGACTTCGTCGGCATTGAGCCACTCGATGCCCGCATGCGCCGCGGCGGCGCGCACTTCGTGCGCCACGACTACCCAAAGCGCCCCGTGCTCCTTGGCCGTCGGTCGCACCGTCAAGCTCAACCGCATGCCCTCGCGTCCCATCACCAGGCGCGATCCATCGCCCACGCGAGCGAGACGCTCGGAAACAAAAGCAGCGATATCCTGCTCGAGCGCACCGTCACTCATAGTCGAGATCACAACGTCACCGCGATCGTCGATTGCCAGCGCCGATGCTCCGGCTGCGGACAATGCCTCAATCAGAATCTGCAGCTTGGCATCGCTGTCCATGGTTCGCCCCGTCTCTAGCCACAGCCCCTATCTGCGACCTGGCATCTCAAGTGTTTCAAAATTGAACGATAATGTTCACCAAACACTATAGGGCAGAAGCCGCCGTCCTGCGAGTATATGAATTGCCCCGCATCGCCATCCTGGCGGGGCGATAAGAGCTCTTCGGGACCTATCAACCTGCGGACAAGCCATACCCGCAAGAGCTCCTATCGCTCCACCGCAGGCATGCGTTCGCCAGCACGCAGCACGCAGCACGCAGCACGCAGCACGCAGCACGCAGCACGCAGATAAGCTACTTCTCTACCAGATTCCCAGCACGTGCTGCATTCCCAAACTCATGCACGCAATGCCAATCCAGCAGCAAAAGCCCAATGCAATGGGCTTGCCGCCCTTTTTGACCAGCTCGACGATATCGGTATTAAAGCCAATTGCCGCCATGGCCATCACGATGAAGAACTTCGACAGCTCCTTGATGGGCGCCGTAAAGGACGCGGGAAGCTGAAGCACCGTGGTGATCACACTCGCCAGCACAAAGAACAGCACAAACACGGGAAACGCGCGTTTAAGCGAGAACGTGCTCCTAGCGTCGCCGCCGGCCTTGCGCGCCAGATGCATCTGCCAGCATGCGAGGACCAGCGTGATGGGAATGATGGCCAGTGTCCTGGTGAGCTTGACCACCGTGGCGCTCTCGAGCACATTGGCGCCGGGATGCATGCTGTCCCAGGCGCTCGCCGCAGCCGTTACCGACGATGTGTCGTTGATGGCGGTGCCGGCAAACAGGCCAAAGCCCTCGTTGGTCAGCCCGAGCATGCCGCCGAGCGTCGGAAACACGAGCGCCGCGATAACGTTAAACAGGAAGATGACCGAAATAGCCTGGGCAATCTCGCGATCGTCGGCATCGATGACGGGTGCGGTCGCGGCGATGGCAGAACCGCCGCAAATCGACGAACCCACACCCACAAGCGTCGCGATCTTGCCCGGCACGTTCATAACGTGGCAGAGCACAAAGGCGATGACAAGCGAGGTCGAGATTGTCGCCACGATAATCGGCAGCGACTGGGCGCCCTTGGACAGAATCTGGGAGAGGTTCATGCCAAAGCCAAGCAGGATAACCGCGTACTGCAAGACTTTTTTGGACGTATAGGTGACGCCAGCGGCGAGCTGTTCGCGACGATTCTTGGGAAAGACGAGCGCCAGGACCATGCCAAAGAGGATGGCAAATACCGGACCGCCGACCACCTCAATTTGTTTGCCGAGCAGCGTCGCGGGAATGGCGATGATTAGGCAGAACAAGACGCCTTTCCAGCGCTCGCGTACGATATTTGCCAGTTGCATATGGGATTCCTTCTTTCTATTTCACGTTTGCGACGGCTTATGATACGGCAACATTGAGCGCAGCCTTGCGCAAACACAGACTAAGATGCCGCAATAGTTCTCAGGCAACAGCCGAATTACCCACCGCGGAGAGCTGATTCGCGGCATAATTAACAACTGACATATGAGTTTGATAGAACAGTTGCGAGGCGCTATGGAAGAATCGATGCACGTCGGCGAGCAGGAAATGAGCCTACAGGATCAGTCCTACCACACCATTCGACGCAAAATCGTCTACCTGGACTACAAGCCGGGCGAAAAGCTGGGCGTCAAGCAGCTTTGCGACGACCTGGATATGGGGCGCACCCCTGTGCGCGAGGCGCTGGTGCGTCTGGCGCAAGAGGGCCTGGTGCGCACCGTGCCCCAAAGCGGCACCTATGTCTCGCCCATCAACCTCACTCTTGCCGAGAGCGCCTGCTACATTCGCGAGCATCTGGAAAAGCAGGTGATTGTGGAGTGCTGTGCGCGCGCCACGTCGGCCGGCATCGAGCAGCTCGACCGCGCCATCGCGCTGCAGGAAAAGGCCATGGCCGATGAGGATCGCATCGGCTTCTTTTTGAGCGATAACCTCATGCATCACATGATTTTTAGCATCGCATGTCGCAGCACCGTGTGGTCGTGGCTCGAAGAGACCAATGCCGACCTGGAGCGCTTCCGCTGGCTGCGCGCTGCCACGCAGGTTCTCGACAATCAGGACATCGTGAACGAACACAAGCAGATTCGCCGCGCTATCGCCGGTCGCGACCCCATCGAAGCGAGCTTTTTGGTCAGCAAGCACCTGCACATGATGTTCCGCAACCAAACCGAGGTTCTGGACCAGTTCCCCGAGTACTTCGAGACCAGCAAGCTCCGCTAACCTGCCAAAAAGGGACAGGTTTATTTTGGCAGGTTTTATCTGGGCAAATGCAACAAGGCCCGGCTCCGCTGCAACGGAGCCGGGCCTTGGTCGCTAGGACGGCGGAACCAACTATTCCACGGTCACGCTCTTAGCGAGGTTTCGGGGCTGATCGACATCGCAACCTCGCAGGATGGCTACCTCGCGGGCGAGCAACTGCAGCGGGACGCTCGCCGTGATGGGGCTGAACACGTCGCGGACTGCCGGCACGCGGATGATGCAGTCGGCGATCTTGTTGATCTCCTCGTCGCCCTCGGTGGCAACGACGATGACCTTGGCACCGCGCGCCTTGCACTCCATAAGGTTCGACACGGTCTTGTCGTAGGTGGCACTCTTGGTGGCCACGGCGATGACAGGGAAGCCCGGGTCGATCAGGGCAATGGGGCCATGCTTCATCTCACCGGCGGCATATGCCTCGGCGTGCAGGTAGCTGACTTCCTTGAGCTTGAGCGCACCCTCGTAGGAAATAGCGGCACCCATGCCACGGCCCACGAACAGCGCCGACTGCGCGTCCTTGCACAGCAGGGCGGCCTCATGCACGGCCTCGGTCTGGGTATCCAAAATCCACTGGATCTGCTCGGCCGTATCGGAAAGCTCGCGGAACAGCATGCGCGCCTGCTTGGTGGTCAGGCGGTACTTGACCTGTGCCAACAGCAGAGCCAAAAGCGTGAGGCTCACAACCTGGCCGATAAAGCTCTTGGTTGAGGCGACCGCGATCTCCTTGTTAGCCTTGGTGTAGATGACGCCGTCGCTCTCACGCGCCACGGGGCTGCCCACCACGTTGGTGATGCCGAAGACCTTGGCACCCTTGATGCGCGCATCGCGAATGGCGGCAAGGGTATCGGCCGTCTCGCCCGACTGGGACACGGCAACGACAAGCGTCGTCGGCGTAATGATGGGATTGCGATAACGGAACTCGCTGGCCGCCTCCACCTCGGTGGGGATGCGAGCCCAGCCCTCAATGAGATTCTTGGCAATGAGGCCAGCGTGATAGCTGGTGCCGCAAGCGATCACGTAGACGCGGTCGATGTCGTTGAGCTCCTCGAGCGAAAGGCCCAGCTCGTCGATGTCGAGCTCGCCAGCCGGCGTCATACGACCAACCAGCGTGTCGCGCACGACGCGCGGCTGCTCGTGGATTTCCTTGAGCATAAAGTCGGGATAACCGCCCTTTTCTGCCATGTCCAGGTCCCAGTCGATGTGGGTGACCTTGGGCTCGATAACGTTGCCGGCCTCGTCGGTGTACTCGACGCCTGCGGGCGTGAGCTTGGCAAACTGACCGTCCTCGAGCACCACGACATCGCGGGTGGCGTCGATGAGCGCGATGACATCGGAAGCAACATAGGAGCCGGTCTCGCCCGCGCCGACCACGATCGGGGAATCCTTGCGGGCCACGGCGATCACGCCGGGCTCGTCAGCGCACACGGCGGCCAGACCATAGGCACCGACCACGTGGGTGCACGCCTCGCGCACGGAGGCCATCAGGTCGTGCGTCTCGGCATAAGCCTCTTCGATCAGATGCGCGAAGACCTCGGTATCGGTCTCGCTCTTAAAGTGGTGGCCGCGACCCTCCAGCTCTTCGCGCAGCTCGGCGAAGTTCTCGATGATGCCGTTGTGGACGATGGCGATACGACCGTCGCAGCTGGTGTGGGGGTGAGCGTTAACGACCGAAGGCTTGCCGTGGGTGGCCCAACGGGTGTGGCCGATACCGCAGGTAGCGTCGCTGTCGATGTTGGAAAGCTCGCTCTCCAGGCCCGCGACCTTGCCCACGCGGCGGATGACGTCGAGGTGCGCCGCGGCGCCCTCGCCCACCTCGAGCGCGACGCCCGAGGAATCATAGCCGCGATACTCCATACGCTTGAGGCCCGTGACCAGGATGTTCTTTGCAATATCAGAGCCGGTGTAGCCGACGATTCCGCACATAGGATAAATCCCTTCGTTCGCGTGACTGCAAGACGTCCACGCACAGGGGGCGCTGAGACGTATAACGTTCGAGTATTGTACTCACGCAAACGCAAGCTGATATACCAGAAGTGGTACCTCAACTTAGATACCACCCGATGCACACACGTCCAGCCGGTCCAAACCACCACAAAGGCGCCTGTCCCCCTTCGTGGTGGTCGCGTTGGCAACAGCGTTTCCCCAGATAAAACCTGCCAAAATAAACCTATCCCTTTTTGGTTGGTTTGGGATGCTACAATCTGGCTTGTACTTGAAACGCATCAAAGGGGCCGCTATGGCAAAGGTAAAAATCAGCGACGTCGCGCGCGAGGCCGGAGTTTCGCTGGGCACGGTTTCCAACGCGCTCAACCACCCCGAAAAGCTGCGCCCCGAAACCCTCAAGCTCATCAACGAGACCATCAATCGCCTTGGCTACCTGCCCAACCAAAGCGCTCGTCAGCTCGCGGGCGGCGCCACCAAGTCCTTTGGCCTGGTGCTCCCCCGTCTCGATCACGGCTTTTCGCTCCAAATCGCCAGCGGCGCCCACAACGAGGCCCGCAAGCACGGCTACGACCTGCTCATCGCCAACGCCGATAACGACGATATTCTCGAGGACCATTACCTGCGCTACTTTATGGGCACCCAAATGTCCGGCGTCATGGTTCAGCCCATGGCATCCCCCGACTGGCACCCCGCCATGGCTAAGATGCCCGTGCCGATCGTCCACCTGGACATCCATTGCTCCGAGCCCGGCTACTACGTAGCGGCCGACAACGAGGCCCAGGGTCGCATCATTGCCGAACTCGCCATCGCCCGCGGCGCGCACCATATTGTCGTCGTCGGCCGAGCAGCATTTATGCAGCTCACCCTACGTGTGCTTGGCATTCACAAGGCCCTCGCTCTGCACCCCGATATCAAGATCGAAGTCATCGACGCCGGCGAATGGAATACCGCTGCCGACGGCTACGGCATCGGTGCCCAAATCGCCGAGCGCCCCGCGAACGAACGCCCCGATTTTGTCGTCGGCCTGACCGATGTGTTGGCCTCGGGCGTCGTTTCGGCACTGGTCGACAAGGGCATCTCTGTCCCCGGGCAAGTACGCGTGGCCGGATGCGACGGCAACCCGCTCGCTTGGAGCGGATCGGTCCCGCTCACTACGGTAGCGCCCCCGGGCTACGAGATTGGCCGCAAGGGTGTCCAACTGCTGATGGAGCAAATCGAGAACAAGGCCCCGGCAAAGATCAAGCATATCCGTGTCGGCTCCGCAGCGCGTACCGTCACCGCAGTCGCCGCCGAGGATATCAACCGCCAAGAACTGGTACGTCCGTTCCTACTGGAGCGCGCCAGCACCCAGGCAAGCACCCAGACCGACGCCACGGCCATCAATCTCGGCGCGTATCTATAGCACGCCCGCAAGTATGCTAAGTCACCGCTTAAGCAAAAGGGGCCCGACCATTGCCGGGCCCCTTTTGTTTAAGCGCAAACGTGGGCGATTGCTCATTTCAACGCCGCAATTTTCTAGCGCACAGCCTTGATTGCCGCCGCCAGGTCGAACAACGTATCGAGCACGGCCTCGCAGCCATCCACCACGTCCTGCGGCAGCGGCACGATATCGGGGACGGCAAAGACATGGCAGCCGGCCGTAATGCCCGAGACGCAACCGTTGCGCGAATCCTCGACCACGGCACATTCCTCGGGAGCAAAGCCCGCGCGCTCGCAGGCGAGCAGATACATCTCGGGGTCGGGCTTGCCGTGCACGACGTCCTCGCCACAGGTCACCGTTTCAAACTTGTCAAAGAGGCCGAATGCTTTAAGGTTGCGCTCGGCCGTAACATGGCGCGATGACGTTGCAAGGCCTACGTGATAGCCCGCAGCCAACAGCTCGTCTATGCACTCGGCAGCGCCGGCCTTAAGCTCCAGATCGGTCTTGACCATCTCGTCGCGAATCTCCTTGTGGCGGACATAGATCGCCTTGGCGGTCTCGTGGCTGCCGTAATGCTTATCGAGGATGTCCATGACATCGGGTAGCGTGCGACCGATAAACTGATGGATCAGCGCATCATCAATCGCGAGCCCCAGCTCAGCGGCGCCTGCCTTCCAGGCCCTAGTCCCCAAACGCTCGGTATCGACCAGCGTTCCATCCATGTCAAAAATAACAGCCTTGATCATATCGGTCCCCCTCGCCGGATTGCATTACTGCCACTCTACCGCACTTTACAAGCTTGTATATAACGTATATAGCATATTGCACTTTCGTTACATAGCTGGAAGTCTTATGACAAACAGCTCGGTGGGATTATAGTTTCATCCGAGCTTTAATAACTGTAAGGAACTTTCATGCTTTCAGACACCGCCGCACCCGCAGAGGAGCTTCAGGACAAACTCGCAGCACTCGAGCAGCTGCTTTTGGCATACGGACGCGTCGCCATCGGCTTTTCCGGTGGTGTCGACAGCAGCTTTTTGGCCGCGGTCTGCGCCCGCATCATGCCTACCAATACCCTCCTCGTCCATCTCACCACGCCGCTCATCGGCACGCCCGAACAGACTTCGTTTGAGCAGTCCGTTGATGGACAGGCCAATGAGGGGCCGCATTTTAAGCTCCCCGTGCTCAATCTTTCGGTGGATCAGCTGCAGCTCCCCCAAGTAGCCTGCAACGATGCTAATCGCTGCTACCACTGCAAGCACGCCGGCTTTACCGCCATCGTCAACCACGCCAAGTCGCTCGGCTTTCCCACCGTCATCGATGGCAGCAATGCAAGCGATCGCGGTGACTACCGCCCTGGCATGCGCGCGGCAGAAGAGCTCGGCGTACGCTCCCCTCTCATGGAGGTCGGCTTTACCAAGGACGAAGAGCGCGAGCTGCTGCGCGCATGGGGCTATCCTGTTTGGAACCTGCCGGCGGGAGCATGTCTTGCCACGCGCGTCCCCACGGGCGAGGAGCTTACGCGCGAGAAGGTCGATTTAATCCGCGCCTGCGAGGATTACCTGCACGATCTTGACTTGGCTCAGGTCCGCGCACGCCTGGTCGGCGGCTGCATGCATATCGAGGCCGCACCCGCAGATGTCGCCAAGATTGCCGCCCTCGGCGGTGCCGCCGTCGACGACAAGGGCAAGACCCCGCTGCCCACCGTTATCGAGTCCGCGCTGCGCGAGCTGGGCTGCGACCATATCTCCCCCGAGGTCACCCCCTACATCCACGGCAACATGAACCTTTAGATTACGCCGTTTTACAAACGGCGTAACTGCTCGGCGCTGCGCGGGCTCCGGGCACATATGCTCAACCTGGACTGCGTTAACTGACCTGTCAATAAGGGACAGGTTTGTTTTGGCAGGTTTTATCTTGGGAAAATATCGCGAGGCAGTCGCCCCTCTAGCACCCATCAAACTTCGAGAGACGATAGAGGGGCAATTCGGCTGCATCTACTTCTTCCGATAGCGGCGGTTGCGGCTCGTCGATGAACCCATTACTTCGATGAGCCCTTTATCCGTCATTTTTGGCAGATGGTAGCTGACGGACGAATTTTGGCATTCCGTCTCTCTAAAACAATAGATTTATCTCTCTAACTTTAGAGAGATAAGTGCCTTGTTTTAGAGAGACATTTAGAGAGATGAGCGCGACCTCTCTAATCAAGGGCTCCACTCTTTAAGGTGCACACTTCCTAACCGTGCCCTAAGTTGCGGTGAAATAACTCACGATTAGCCTGCCAAAAAGGGATAGGTTTATTTTGGCAGGTTTTATCTGGGGAAACGCAAACAGGGCCGCGACACCTATATCGCGTCGCGGCCCTTTTCCTTGGAGAAGGATCGATTGATTGAACGGGATGACCGTTCTAGTCTTCGAGTCCGCTATTGATGAGCTCCGCAATCTCAACGGGATCGGTGCTCGCGCGCACCTTGTCGCGGAAGCCGGCGTCCATCAGCATTACGGCAGCCTTGGAGAGCAGGCGCAGATGCGTGGTTCCAGCCTCGCCGGCAGGCACGTACAGCGCGAGCGCAACATCGACGGGCACCCCATCGAAGCTCGGCCATTCAACGGGCTCGGTCAGTTTAAGCACGGCAACGCCCGGCGTGTGGATCGCGTCGCTTTTGGCATGCGGAACGGCAAAACCGGCGACAAGGCCGGTCTCGGCCTCGTTCTCGCGAGCAATGAAGGCGGCCTCTACGGCAGATGCGTCATCGGCAAAGCCGAGCTCGATGGCCTGCTCGGACAAATAATGTAGGGCGTCCTCGCGCGAGGCGGCGGTATACCCGATTGTCACTTGGTTGGCAGATACAAATCCCATGGAAACCTTCCTTACAACACGGACCTGACCGCAGCTTCGATGCCGTCGGCGTCCAAACCGTACTTGTGCAGCAAATCGACCGCAGGGCCGGACTCGCCATACACATCGCGCACGCCGACGCGACGCATCGGCACCGGATGCTGCTCCGCGAGCACCGAGGCCACGGCCTCGCCAAGACCACCGATAATCGAATGCTCCTCGGCAGTGACCACACGACCGGTCTTCTTGGCGCTGGCAACCACCAGGCGCTCATCAAGCGGCTTGATCGTGTGCATATTGATGACCTCGGCATCGATACCATCGGCAGCGAGCGCCTCGGCAGCCTCAAGCGCCTCGGCGACCATAAGGCCACAAGCGATGATGGTCACATCGGACCCCTCGCGCACGACCACGCCGCGACCAATCTTGAACTCATAGTCCTCGTGATCGTTAATGACCGGCGTTGCCAGGCGTCCGAAGCGCATGTAGACCGGTCCCTCAAACTCATAGGCGGCGCGCACGCAAGCGCGAGCCTCGATGTCATCGGCGGGAACGATTACCGTCATACCCGGGATCGTGCGCATGAGCGCGATGTCCTCGCAGCACTGATGCGTGGCGCCGTCTTCACCGACCGAGATACCCGCATGCGTGGCACCGATTTTGACGTTGAGGTGCGGATAGCCAATGGAATTACGCACTTGTTCGTACGCGCGGCCGGCGGCGAACATGGCAAAGGTGCTCGCAAAGGCGACGTGGCCCGTGGTCGCAATGCCGGCGGCGAGCCCCATCAAGTTGCTCTCGGCAATGCCGGCATCGTAGAAGCGCTCAGGGTGCGCAGCCTTAAACTTACCCGTCTGCGTAGCGGCAGCCAGGTCGGCATCGAGCACTACAAAGTCATCGTGCTCATTGCCCAGCTCGACGAGCGCCTCGCCGTAGCTTACGCGCGTGGCGACTTTTTTGACCTCTGCCATTAGAGCTCCTCTCCTGCTGCCGCAAGCTCGGCCATGGCCTGCTCAAACTGTTCATCGTTGGGCGCCTTGCCATGCCAGCCAACCTGGTTCTCCATAAAGGAGACGCCTTTGCCCTTCACCGTCTCGGCGATGATAGCGACGGGCACGCCGGTCACCTCACGAGCCTCGGCGAAAGCCGCCTCAATCTGTGTCATGTCGTTGCCATCGGCTAGCTCGATCACATGCCACTTAAAGGCGCGGAACTTGTCAGCGAGCGGCATGGCCGAGTTGACCTCATCGATCGTGCCGTCAATCTGCAAGCCGTTGTGGTCGACGACGGCAACAAGATTGTCGAGCGCATGGTTGCCGGCAAACATGGCCGCCTCCCACACCTGGCCCTCCTCGCACTCGCCGTCGCCCAGCAACGTGTAGACGCGGTAGCTGTCACCCCAGTGCTTTGCGGCGAGTGCCATTCCAACCGCGGCGGAGATACCCTGACCGAGCGATCCGGTGGACATATCGATGCCCGGGGTGTCGTTCATGTTGGGATGGCCCTGCAGTCGGCTGCCAATATGGCGGAGCGTCTCGAGCTCTTCGACGGGAAAATAGCCGCGATTTGCCAACACCGAATACAGGCCCGGCGCCGCGTGACCCTTGGAGAGCACAAAGCGATCGCGATCGGCCTTGTGAGGGTCAGCAGGATCGATATTCATTTCCTCAAAGTACAGATACGTCATGATGTCGGCAGCACCGAGCGATCCACCCGGATGTCCCGACTTGGCCGCGTGAACCGCAGTCACGACACCCTTCCTGACCTCATTGGCGACCTTCGCCAGCTCCTGGTTGGTCATACGAATTCCTCTCTTGAGAACAACCCCGGCACCGGATGACGCGATGCCGGGGCAATCCACTCGTTAAGCCTGAGCGACGACCTTCTGCCAATCAGCCTCAAAAGAGGCAAGGCCCTGGTCGGTCAGCGGGTGATGCAAGCATTTCTTAAGAGCGGCCATGGGGACGGTCGCAATGTCGGCACCAAGCAGCGCCGCCTGGGTCACATGGTTGGGCGTGCGGACCGAAGCGGTGATGATCTCAACGGTGTCGTCGACGTTCTTGCCGGTCCAGTCATAGCTCTTGATGCAAGTCACAACATTGTCGAGCTGCGAGATACCGTCCTCGGCGATGTCATCGAAGCGCCCCACAAACGGGCTGATGTAGCGAGCACCGGCATTGGCGGCCATAAGGGCCTGCGTCGGCGAGAAGACGAGCGTCATGTTGACGCGCACGCCAGCATCGGCCAGCGCACGGCAGGCGGCAAGGCCGGCCTCGCACACGGGAAGCTTGACCACGATGTTGGGGGCGAGGGCGGCAAGGCGCTTGCCCTCCTCGATCATACCCTCGGCAGTGGTAGCGGTAGACTCGGCGGAAACGGGCAGGCCCTCGCAGAGCTCGGCAATCTTGAGCATATGCGGCTCAAAGTCGGCAAGCTTGCCGCCGGTCTTGGCGTACAGGGACGGGTTGGTGGTAACACCGGCCAGGCAGCCCCAGCTCTTGGCCTCGGCAATCTCGTCCAGATTGGCGGTATCGATAAAGAACTTCATGGTGAACCCCTTCAAAGGAAGCTAAAACTCAAAAGAATGGGACAAAGGGACTGCCCCTTTGTCCCATGTGCCGGGCCTGCAGCTGGGACATGCCCCAGGCCCGGCGTCGCGTAGGAAAAGCTACTTACTCGGCAAGAGCGGCCTCGATGCGGCTCGTGACGCCCTTGAGGTTAAGACCGACGACGTACTGCTTGATCGGGCGCTTGATGTGCTCGATCACAAAGCGCTTGCCGTCGATGTCTTGGGCAGCGAGGTTGCGATAGAGCTTCTCGACCTGCTCCTTGACCTCGGGATCGTTGAACGCATAGTGGCCGGAGACATCCAGGATCTTCAGGCTGAGCTCATCGTCGGCAAGGATGTCATCGACCTGCAGGTTGACGTCGTCGCCAGTCATCCACTTGCGCCAGCGCTCGGTCTTGATAGCCTTGACCAGCAGCGTGTGATACAGGTCGGAGGGGTCATCGCACAGACCGTTGTCGACCAGGATCTGCTCGGTGGCGCAGAGCTTGAGGTAGGCGCGGGTCTCCTCGGTGCCATACTGCGGAGCGACGTTGGAGGCGGTCACGTGTGCCGGGATGTGCTCGAGCAGCGTCGCGTCGTCCAGATAGTCGGCGTTGTGCTCCTTCAGGCCCACGCCATAGCGCTTGGCCATATCGGCAAGCTCGCGGGCGTTCTTGAAGTTGTAGTGACCGACCTGCTCCGTCCAGCGGGTAAGGGTGCCGGTCTGGCCGACGATAAAGGTGGGCATGGGGCAGCCGCGCTTCTCGAGCTCGGGCTGCAGCTGAGAAATGAACTCCTCGTACTTATCGGTAGAGGTCAAGCCGCCATTGGTCTCCTCGGTACCGACCTCATAGGCGACCTCGGGCAGGTTATGCTCGCGACGGTACTGCTCAAGGTAGTCGATAAGATCGATCGTGCGGCGAAGCACCACGTCGAGCGGAATAACCTTGCCGATCTGATAGGGATCCTTGGTGGGGTCGACCATCAGCAGGTCAAAGCCTGCCTCCATGTCGGCGACGAAGGACTTGCGGGCGAGCTCCATGGCCTCGTCCTCGGGCAGGTGAGCGTTACGCTCCTCGTCGCGCTGCCACGGACCGCCGTGATCTCGGCACAGGTAGTACGGACCGGTGTAACCCACCTCGTCGGCGACCTTCTTGATGTCGGCGGCAAAGCGCGTCTGGTCCCAACCGTTGACGTAGCCGGCGCCCATCTCGTCCATATCGACCTGGTTGCGGCTGGCGATAAACATGGGCGGGAAATCCTCGTCCTTGGCAAGCTCGAACACGGCCTGAATCAGGTTGGGGCTCATGGGGCCAATGCCGACCATGGTTGCGTGATCGCCGCTATCCTGCAGTTTGAGCATGCCCTGAACGGCCTGGCGGATGGTGAGGTTGGACATTTTGTTCTCCTTCTCCAGAGGATTTTTGACAAAAGTTCCCTGGGACCCAGATGTGGGCCCTATCAGTACGGATGGATTTTGTTGTGTAGGGGCGGTTGTGCGGAGTCAAATCCATCCCTCCGCACAACCGGAGTCCTTAAAGGTTTACTTGGCCTGCTTGTCGAGCGTGGGCTTCATGGCAATCAGGATTGCAGCGGCGACCACGGCGCCAATCACGATGTCCAGGCAGAACAGCGCGACGTTGTTGGTGGCAAGGGCGACGATAAAGCCACCGTGCGGGACGTAGCAGTCGATACCCTGGAAGGCGGCGAGCGCCGCGCCCACGGCAGAGCCGATGCAGATGCCGGGCAGGGTGTGGCCAAGGTCCTTGACCGCGAAGGGGATAGCGCCCTCGGTAATGCCGATGCAGCCCATGAACAGTGCGGAGATACCCATCTGGCGATCGGCGTCATCGAACTTGTTCTTGGCGATGAGCGCAGCAAGGCCGCAGGCAATCGGGGGAATGGCGACGGCGACGCGGAACATGCCGTTGGGGCCATAGATGCCGGAGGCCATGATGGCCATGGTAAAGGTCGAAGCGGTCTTGTTGATGGGGCCGCCCATATCGAAGGCGGTCATAACGCCAATGACCAGACCCAGGACAACTGCGGAACCGCCCTGCAGGCTGCCGAGCACGCCGGTGAGCCAGTCCATCACAAAGCCAAGCGGCGTGGCCAGGATGTAGATATAGGCCATGCCCAGGACAAGCGAGGTCAGAATCGGGATGATCAGGATGGGCATGATGGTCTGGATGGTGTTGTTGACCTTCCAGGTCTTCATCCAGCGGACAAAGTAGCCGCAGATGACCGCCATGATCATGGCGCCCAAGAAGCCGGTCGAAACGCTGTTGCCGTTAGGGGTAACGACTGCGTTGTTGACCAGGTAGCCCAGGACAAAACCGGGGGCGAGCGCGGGCTTGCCAGCCATCGAGTAGGCGATGTATGCCGCAAGCACCGGGATCATCATGGAGATGCCGGCCATGCCGATGGTGTTAAGACTCACCATCAGCGGGTTCGTAACCTCCATGCCGTTGGCGCCGGCGGTACCGGATGCCAGCGAGAAGGCGAGGAACACGCCGCCGATAACGACGATGGGGATAAAATAGGAAACGCCGGTATTGAATGCATTGAGCAGCGTCTTACCCGGATCGGCAAAGATAGACTGCTTGGACGCCGGTGTCGGGGCCTGCGGGGCAGCGGAGACGGCCTTCTTCTCTGCCTCGGCCTTGGGCGCGTCAACGGTACCGCCCGTCGCCTTGATAATCTCAACAGCCTGGTCGATGATCTTGACCGGATCGGCGATCACATCGGAAGTACCGACCTTGAGGAACTTGCCCTCGGCCATCTTCTGCTCAAAACGGTCCTCGTTCTCGACACCCACGTCGACGGACTCCAGGACCAGGTCGGCGGAGTCCACGTCTTCCTGCGTGAGCTCATTCTCGATACCCAGGCCACCCTGAGCCTCGACCTTGCACTCGATGCCACGGGCGGCGCATTCATCCTGAATCGCCTTCTGGGCCATATACGTGTGGGCGATACCCACAGTACAGGCGGCAACGCCTACGATCTTCATTGCTTCCCTCTTTTCATAGAGTTGCGTGCGCAAGACACCGTTTGCGGAGGCCTCCGGAGCATCCCCTGCCGTTTGGACTTGCTGTCTTTTCGACAAGAACAATATAGGTGCTCGTTTTTCTTAATGCCAGCTTATTTCGGTAAACGCGCAGGTCAGAGCGTTGGTTATGCGATTTAGTTATACGTTTAACAAAAAATGAATCCTGCGATTTTGCCCTCGATTTCAAAAGTCAAGAAGTATTTGATTTTCTCGGTAGACGGCAGATGCGCATGCCGGTCACAAATTTCGACCCCACCCGTATGCCGCATTTGTTGCATACTCATATGAAAGGAAAAAGCCGCTCACCGAAGCGTATCCTTCACCAAGACTCAAAGTCATCATGTTGGAAAATGCTCATCTGTCGGAAGGAGTCGCTGTGGCAAAACAGCGCGTTACGATCGCAGACGTCGCTCGAGAGGCGGGAACCTCGACGGCAAGCGTCTCGTATTACCTCAACGACAAACGAGAAAAGCTTAGCGAGAAGACGCAGAACAAAATCGCGCGCGTCATTAAGGAACTCGGATACGTTCCCAACGCCCAAGCGCAGACGCTCACCGGCAAGCAAACCCACGTCATTGCCATCATCATTTTGGATAACACCAACAAATGGGCGGGGCTCGTTCTCAATGGCATGGAGCAGGTCATGCTCCCCGCGGGCTACCAGACGGTCGTTTGCACGAGCAACTTTAACCCCGAGACCGAGCTCATGTACGTCGACAAGATGCTCTCGCTGGGCGTCGATGGCTTTATCATCCAGCCCACGGCAAACTTCAAAGCCGTGCATGACCGCATTAGACGCGCCGGCAAGCCGGTCGTCTTTTTCGATGCGGCCATCTATAGCCCAGGTACCAGCTGGATCAAAACCAACCTTTACGACGGCGTGTACAACGCCACACAGGCACTCCTCGACGCCGGCTACGAAGATTTCTTTTCCATTGCCGCCAACATGACCGAAATGCGCACCCGCATGGAGCGTTTTCAGGGGTATGCCGAGGCGCTGGCAGCGAACGGGCAGCTCTACAAAGCGATTCCCATCGATCACAACAAGCCGTCAATCAACGAGCTCACCGAATACTTTAAATTCAAGTTCAATCCCGCCAAGCGAACCCTTATCTTCGTGCAAAATCAGTGGGCACTTCCCCGTGTCTACAAGGCCCTCCAGCCAATGGCCCATCTGCTTCCGCAGCAAATCGGCCTTTTGGGACTCAACTGCGAAGACTGGACTAATCTCACCACACCGACCGTCTCCACCATCATCGAGCCCGTCGACCAAGAAGGTCGCGAAGCAGCCGAGATGCTGCTCGCCCTACTTGACGGAAGCAGCGAACCCGGCGAGCAGCGCATTCTCGAGTGCAAGCTCAACTGGCTCGACTCCACCTCGATCTAGAACGCGGGACAAATGAATCAGTAGCGTCTATCCCAAATCTTGAGTATTTGTTCGACAGAACGGCCCCTGCCGGCTCCTGCTAGACTGGTAGATTCCCAACCGTCCATCCAGGAGCCTCAATGTCGCGCAAGCCCGCCTACAAGCAAGTACTTTCCATCGGCACCGCCGTGGTGCTCGGGTTTGCGCTGTTTACGGGATCGCTCGACGGAGCGCCCAAGTTGCTGTCGCCGCAAAGCGATGAGCAGGCGGTAGCTCTGGCCGAGAAACAAAACGAAAGTCCCAGCCGCACCGACGACGAGGCGGACCTGGTCGCTCGGCTCGAATCGGGAACGGCGAGCTCCTCGGACCCTCAAAACGGCCAGGACCCTGGCGATGGCTCCGATTCCGCCGCAACCGACACCGGCGACGGCGCTTCCGCGGACAGCGCCGCCACCCCCATCGACGAGGTCGAAAACCCCGACCTCAACCGCGCCCGCGGTGTTTATCTCAGCAGCATTCCCGACTACGCCGGCAACCCCTACGTTGCCCTTCGCGCCGACAGCACGCACCCGCTCGGCACGCCGTCATTCACACTCGATGAATACGATCGCGCCACCGAAGAGGGCTGCTTTAAGAAATTCTCCAAGCTCGACAGCCTGGGTCGCACTCGCAAGGCGCTCGCCTGCGTAGGCCCCGAGTCGCTCGGACAGGGAAAGCGCGGCGATATCTCGCGCATCCATCCTGCCGGTTGGCACCAGCAGCGCTACGACTTTATTCCGGGCCAGAGCCTCTACAACCGCTGCCACCTCATCGCCTGGTCGCTCTGCGGCGAAAACGCCAACCGCAAGAATCTCCTCACCGGCACGCGTTATCTCAACGAGACGGGCATGCTGCCGTTTGAAGAGCAGATTCTCGGCTACATCCGCGATACGGGTAACCATGTGCTCTACCGTGTCACGCCCATGTATAACGAAGAGGAACTTGTCTGCCGTGGCGTGCGCCTTGAGGCGCAATCGGTTGAGGACCACGGCAAGACCCTCTGCTTCCACGTATACTGCTACAACCTGCAGCCGCACGTGCAGATCGACTACGCCACCGGCCGCAACCAGACCAACGGCGACTAATCCCAAAATGGAGACTAACCCCAAATTGGGACTATGCTACCCATGCGACACCATTACCCCAATTTTGGGTCTATCCTCACTTTAGGGTTGAGGAGGGCTTCGAGGCTACGGATGTAGATGGCGAGGGCGCGCTTGAGCTGGCGCTCCCAGATACCCTCGTCGGGGCCGTGCTCGGGGCCGACCCAATCGGGCAGCGGCTCAGCGCGGTCGAGCGGACCGAACCCCACGGCACGCGGAAAGTGATGTGCATACGTGCCCCCGCCGATAGCAAACGGCACCGCGGGCCGGCCCGCGAACTCCTCGTAGGCACGACGGAGCGCCATGACCTCGGACGATTGGGGGTCCACGGTGAACGGCTCCCGCACATGGGTGATGCGCGCCTCGCAGCCGCACTCGCGCGCAACGTCCTCGATGCGACGGCCCACCTGCCCGACATCGGCCGCACCCGGAAGGCGCGCATCGAGCGTGAGCACAAAGCTCCCCGCCTGGGTGCGTATAGTTCCGCCGATACACGTGAGGCCGCCGAACAGCTCGTCTGCGACATCGATTCCCAAGCCGGAGCCGTCCCATACACCAAGGGCCCGCTTGCAAAAGCCGAGGAACTCGCGCTCGGCCGCGCTGCAGACACCGCATGCGGCCAGATAGGCCGCCAACACGCCGATGGCGTTCACCGTACCCGCCGGTTCGGCGGCATGCCCGGCGACGCCGTGGGCCACAATGCGGGCAGTGCCGTCGCCGGCGGGCTCCACATCGATCCCCTCGGCGCGGGGTAACCCATCCACGCAGGCGTCCATGCACACGAGCGCTTCGGCACGCGCGGGCACCGCGTTTCTCGCCACGCCGCCCGTAAGCTCGATGATCGCCCCGGCGCTGTCGACCGCGCGAGAGACCTCGGCGTTGACGCAGCCCTTCTCCCCGCAGCAGACGGCAAACTCGGCATCGGGTGTGAACAAAAATGCCGGCGGTTCGTGATCCGTTAGGTAGCGACGCACGTCCATCATGCCCGCCTCCTCCGAGGCGCCCAAGATGCAGCGGAGCGTCCGCTGCGGCTTCCAGCCGTTGCGCACGCGGCGCGCCAAAAAACCAGCAGCATAGATCGAGGCCAGCGCCGCGCCCTTGTCATCGAGCACGCCGCGGCCCATAAGCACGCCCTCGCGACGCGTTAAAGCATAGGGTTCGACCGTCCAGCCCTCACCCGCTGGAACCACGTCCACATGGGCAATCGTTGCCACCTGTTCGGGCGTCTCACCGGCAAGCTCGCCATACGCGACGTACCCGTCGCAGTCAACGATCGAAAGCCCCTGGCGGCGCGCCACATCCATCGCAACGCAAAGCGCCCGATGACATTCCAGGCCCCACGGGGCGCCCGCCACGGCGCGCGACTCGTCGACCACGCTCGGCACGACCACGAGCGCCTCGAGATCATCAAGAAAGCTCGGCCAGACCTTGTCCACATAGGCGCGAATCTCGGCAGCCGGCGTCAGCTCGGTCCCCGTTGTCGATCCAGCAGCGCCCGCCACGCCACATGCGGCCGCAAACACCCCGCGCGCCTCCATCGCCTCATCACTCATCGCTCTTCTCCTCGGCATAGCCAAAGTCGCGCCCTAAGAACGCGACGGTCTCCTCATAGGTGCGCGGCAGGCGCACGTGGGCGCGCTCGGCATCGTGCAGCACGGAGAACAGATAGTTGAACATGCTGCTCTTGTCGGCCAGACGCTGGCTCGCAAGCGTCACCACCACCAGGTCGATCTGCTCGTCGCCGTCGCACAGGGGCGCGTCGGGCATGATGGCGAGCAGACGAAACGTCGAGGCCGCGACCGGCGTGATGGTATGCGGGAACGCGACATGTCCCAGCTGCAGACGGTCGCCCTGACGCTCGCGATCCATGATGAGGGCCGCCTCATCTGCCGAGATCGCATGCGCTGCCACCAGCCCGCCGAGGGCGCGCGACAGCTCATCGAGGTAGTCGCCGGCCCCAACATGCAGCTCAAGATAGCTCGCGCGCGGCAGCAGGCTCGCGATATCGCGCTCGTAGAGCACACGCAGCGCCATCTGGCGGATGCGGTCGACCTCGTAGGCCGAGAGCACGCCCGAAAACGAGAGGTCCCATTCACGTGCGGCCTTAAAGTTTCGCGCTGCCACGGCGTCGCCCACCACCAAGTCGAACGACCCATCTTTAAGCGCACGCCGGGCGAGCGGCTCGCTGTCCACGAGCTCGACCTCAACGCCGTCGGTGCCGCGCTCGATCAGGGATTTGTTGATAGTCGCCACGGAGGGTCGCCCGCAAACCAAAAGCAGACTCACGGGGCTGCGCGTGAAGTGCTCCAGCGAGGCCAGCACGTAGAGCGAGAGGAAGTCGGGCTCTACAAACAGGCGCTCGTCGAACGCGCGCAGGCACTCGGAGAGGTCGGCGCCGAAATCGAACTCGAACGGATGCTCCATACGGATCCCGTGCATCTGCTTTTGGATCTCCACCGACATGAGCGTGGGAAAGAGAGCGCAGCGCAGTACATGGTCGAAGATAAGACTACCGAGGTCCTCGCGCGTCGACTTGATGCCGTGCGAGGCGAGCACCTCGCCGATGCGCGCCAGGATGGCCGCACGGCACGTGACCAGGCGGTAGAGCAGGTCCTTCTTGCGCTGCTGGAACTCGGTGACGGCACGCGCGCCGGCATCTGCCCCACCCGGGGCATCGGGCACGAGCCACGCGCTGCACCAGACGGCAGCAAGCGTCTGCATCCTCAGCTGGCGCTGTGACAGATACGGCTCCATGAGTAGGCGATATTCCTTGCCCCGCTCGCCGACCAGGCGCATCAGGGTGTCCCAGCCGCACGAGCGCTCGAGCTCGGCGGCAATACCAGTATTGTCGATGGCGAGCGCCGCCAAGAGATCCGCCGGCCCCATGCCGCTAAAGTCTGCATCGATCCCGTAGCCCACACGTGCCTCGAGCGCAACGACTCCGCGCAGCCGAACGTTGATCTCATCCATCGCTGCACGCACGGAGCGGACCGAGAGATAAGTCTCCCCCGAAACCTGCACCGTCGAGATCCCCGGCCGGGAGAGCACGCACATGAGGACACGCGCCTCATCGGTGAGGTCCTGCGACAGGACGGAGGCGATTGCGTCCTCGGACGTGACCACCAGATGGTAGTTGGGATCGCTCGAGATGGTGCCGGCACCCACGGACTCGAGCCACGCGCTCACGCTCGCCACTTCGCGCACCACGGTACGGCGGGAGACGCCGAGTGCCTCGGCGAGCTCGGCGCCGGAGCGTGGACCGTCGTCGAGCGCCCGCAGGAGCTGTCTCTGTCTCTTGCTGATCATGCCGCTACGAGCGGATGCCGGCGAGCATCCGCTCCATCCCCCTTTCGACCTTCGAGTGCGAACAGGCGAGATTCATGCGCAGGTACCCAGCACCGCCGTACGTCTCGCCCGACATGATGCCCACATGGCCCACCTCAACGAGCCGGCGCTGGAGCTCGGCCGCATCCAACCCCAGGCCCGAGGCATCCATCCAGGCAAGATAGGTCCCCTGCGGCACCGCAAAGCGGATCTCGGGCAGATTGGCGGCAAGGAAATCCTTGAGCGCCTGCATGTTGCCGCGAACATAGGCCACAAGCTCGTCCACATACTCGGAGCACGAGCGATACGCCGCCATCTGGGCAGTCATCCCCAAGATACTCACGCTCGACAGGGCGTTTTTTTGCTTGAGCTCAAACAGGAAGCGTTCGCGCAGGCCATCGTCGGGGATGAGCGCATAGGACCCGATGAGCCCGGGCGTGTTGAACGTCTTGGAGGCCGAACACAGCAGCGCCACGCCCTCGCGCGTGATGTTCGTCACGGGTGTGTAGGGAGTTTCGCCCAGAATCATATCGCGATGGATGTCATCCGAAATGAGAAAGACCCCGTTGGCATGGCAGAGCTCCACAATACGAGCAAGCTCGCCTGCCGTGAAGACCTTGCCTGTGGGGTTATGCGGGTTGGTGAGCAGCATAACCTTTGCCTCGGGGCGGGCAAGCGCCACCTCAAGGGCATCCCAATCGAGACCGTAGCCGTCCATGGCGCTCGCCTGAGCAACGGCCACAAGCTCGCGCCCGTTGCCCTCAATCAGGCCGTAGAAGGCGTCGTACATGGGAGTGAGCGTCACCACGGCGTCATTCGGCTCGCTCACCAGACGAATGACCGTCGCGGCCGAGAAGATAACGCTCGGGCTGTACACGACCCAGTCCATGTCCACGTGGGACGCCCCGTCCCTGGCAAACCAGCCGGCAACACTACCCTTGTAGTCACTATGGTTCCAGCGGGTGTAGCCAAAGATGGGGTGTTCCATGCGGGCGCGGAGGGCATCCATGACCTCGTCGGGCACGGCGAAGTCGGTGTCCGAGATGGAAAAGGGAAGCACGTCTGCGCTGCCAAACCGGTCGGCCGCATAGTCCCATTGGGTGCTGTAGGTACCCATTCTGTCGATGACGCGATCGAAGTCGTAACGCATTTCCCCATTCCTTTCATTGAAACCTGCGGAGCCGCCGAACAGACCGGCGACCCCGCAGGACTAATTATTCTATCGAGACTTAGGCGTTCTGAGCCTCGCGCTTCTTCATCCAAGCGGACTTGAAGACGATGATGAGGGCGATGTTCAGGACCAGACCCACAGCGACGGCGATGTAGTAGCTGGTCGCCGGGTAGATGAGGCCCAGGAATGGATCGAAGATGCCGATGCCCGGAGCAATGCGCTGGACGCCAAGGGCCATGGAGATGGCACCGGCGACGCCGCCGGCGATGACGTTCGCGGAGATCATAGGCAGGGGTGCGGCCAGGGCATAGGGGATAGCCGGCTCGGTGGCGACGGTTGCGCCGACAATGAGCGCAGGGATTGCGGAGTCGCGCTCGGCCTGCGTGAAGAGCTTCGGACGGATCCAGGTAGCGATGGCAGCGGCCATCGGCGGAAGGATCGTCACGACGCCTACGATGCCGTACCAGTCGTACACGCCAGAGCCCAGCAAGGAGAAGGAGAAGAACCAAGCGGCCTTGTTGACCGGGCCGCCCATGTCGAAGGCGAGCATGGCGCCTACCAGGAAGGCGGCGACGAGCTTCATCGAGCTCGGGATAGAGCTCAACAGGCCGACGAAGGCGTTCATAAGCCAGGACATGGCCGGGCCGATGATATAGTACGTGCCCAGGCCAAAGATAAAGAGCGTCACGACCGGGATGATCAGGAAGCCGAGCAGGGACTGGAAGTTCTTGCCCAGGTTGATCTTTTTCATCGCCTTGACGAAGTAGCCGATTGCAAGGCCAATTACGCAGGCGCCAAGGAAGCCAGCGCCGACCTCGGTGCCGAGCAAGTCGGTGCTGTTGGCGAGGTAGCTGCAGATGAAGGCGGGCATGATAGCGGGCTTATCGCCGATGGCGTTGGCGATAAAGGCGCCCATCATCGGAATCATGAACGTGAAGCCCAGGCCGCCGATGGTGTTGAGCACCCAGGCGAGCGAAGCCATCTGGCCGTCGCCGGGGGCCACGTTGGGCGCGCCGAACTGGGCCATGATGGAGCCGATGGCCATGAGCACGCCGCCGCCGATGACAAACGGCAGGGCCGCGGAGACGCCGGCCATGAGGTAGCTCATGATGCCGGTGGTGACGCTCTCCTGCTTGGCGCCAAGCTTGACCGCGGAGGCCTGGAAGACCTTGGCCTCACTCTCAAGGTTACCCATAAGGCTGTCGATGCGCTTGAGGGCCTCGGAAACGGGCACTTCTACGACCTTCTTGCCGTCGAAGCGAACACGATCGTCATCGTTCATGCCGCGACCGAGCGCGAGGACGACGTAGTCGGCCTCCTTGATCTGCTCGGGTGTAAGCTTGTTCTCGACGCCGCTGGCACCCTGGGTCTCGACGTGAACCTCATAACCCAGCTCGATGCCCTTCGTCTTGATCGCCTCGGCCACCATGTAGGTGTGTGCAATGCCGGCCGGGCAGTTGGTGACGGCCACGATTGACTTTGCCATATGCTTCTCCCCTCTTTCCTTTCACACGGGGTTGAACATTACCTGCTATCCGACGACGCCCTGGATGAGGGCGCACACGTCTTCGATGGAGTCGCCCTTGAGATGGTCGACGAAATCCTTGTGCACGAGGCGACGCGCCAGTTTGGCGAGCAGCTGCAGATGGGTGTCGCTGCCACTCTCGGGGACAAGGATGTTGATGACCGTGTCGACGGGAGCGTCGTCGAGCGCGTGCCACTCGACGGGCGCGGTCAGGCGCGCGAAGAGAATGGCGGGGGTACTGACGTTGGCGCTCTTGGTATGCGGGACAGCCACGCCGTTGCCAAAGCCCGTAGAAGCCTCGGCCTCGCGCTCATGAAGGTCGGAGACGATAGCGGACGCATCGGCGGCGACGCCCAGTTCCACGGCCTTCGCGGCGAGGGCCTCGAAGACGGCGTTCTGGTCGGCGGCGTCGACAGCATCGAGCGTGTGTGTCGAATCGAACAGTGCCATGTCTGCCTCCTCTCGTTTGTTGTCGTTTCTCTACGCCTTTTAGTTTAGGAGGTATGGGCAAACCGCTTAACGGGCGCTTTGTCACCCGCGGTGTGCACGTCCGGGCCCCTCATACGCCAAAGAGTCACCCGCGTGCCCCGATTACGTCGCTTTTGTCACCGGGGAGGTGGGCAGGCTCCAAGCGCCCAGCTCGCATCGCGCGCCGAATGATACAGCGTTAGACAAACGGCTCGTCGCAGAAGAAAAGCCCGCTCCGGAGCATTGTCCGGAGCGGGCCACAACCGTCCCCAACCCAAATTGGAGTTATGTCACGCGACGTTACGCGCGGGCTTGCTACCTTCCCGCGTTGTACAGCTCCACGAGCTTGGCCTGAACGTCATAAGGCACCTGCTCATAGCCAGCGGGCTTCATGGTAAAGTCACCCGTGCCGCGCGTGATAGAGCGCAGGCGCGTCGAGTAATCCGTCAGCTCGGCGAGAGGTGCCTGGGCGATGACCACGGTGTCGCCGCGTTCATCGGTCTCCATGCCCGTCACGCGACCGCGCGATGCCGAGATGTCACCCATCACGGCGCCGGCGTAGCTCTCGGGAATAGTCACCGTGATTTCCTCGATGGGCTCCAGCACCACCGGGTCGGCATCGGCGCATGCCTTGCGCAGGCCGATGCGAGCCGCCGCGCGGAACGCCATCTCGTTGGAGTCGACGCTGTGATACGAGCCGTCGTACACAGCCACGCGAATGCCCGTGAGCGGGTAGCCGGCAATGATGCCGTCCTTCATGGTCTCCTGGACACCCTTGTCCACGGCGGGGATCAGCGAGCGCGGAATGCGGCCGCCCACGACCTCATCCACAAACTCGTAGCCGTCGCTCGTGCCGTCGGGCCCAATAAGCGGCTCCACGCGCAGCCAGCAGTCGCCGTACTGACCGGCGCCACCGGTCTGCTTCTTGTGGCGACCCTGGGCGCTCGCCGTGCGGCGGATGGTCTCGCGATACGGAATGCGGATCGGCACGCTCTTGGCCACGACCTTGGTGCGATCCTCCAAACGGTTGAGCAGCACCGAAACCTGCGCCTCACCAACGGCGGAGATGATAGTCTGGCCCGTCTCCTCGTCACGATCGATGCTCATGGTCGGATCAGCCTTGCACGCCTTCTCGATAAACGTATAGAGCTTCTCTTCGTCGCCACGGTTCTCGGCCTCGATGGCAATGCGGTACTGCGAGTTGGGGAACTTAAACGCCGCAGCCTCGACCTTACCGGTAATGGAGAGCGTATCGCCCGTCTCGGCCGCCAGCTTGGGCGCCACGATGATGTCGCCGGCATAGGCGTGACCGACCTCGGTCATGTCGCGGCCGCACATCACATACAGGTGGGCCAGACGATCGCTCTTGCGGGTACGCGCGTTGATCAGCTCAAGACCCGGCTCAAGCGTACCCGTCAGCACCTTGATAAAGCTGATGCGACCCTGCTGCGGATCGGCCAGCGTCTTAAACACAAACGCCACCGGACGGTCATCGTCGCTCGAAATCTTGAGCGAATCACCGTCGATGAGCGGCATCTCGCCGTAGTCCGTCGGCGCCGGGAAGTACGTGGCGATGTCGTCCATCAGCGAGTTGACGCCCTGCTCCTTAATGCAATCGCCCGCAAAGACCGGCACAAAGATGCGCTCGGCAATCGCCTTCGACAGCAAGCCCTCAAGCTCCTCCTGCGTCAGCGTCTCCTCGCCTTCCAGGTACTTCATCATCAGCTCATCGTCGGCCTCGGCCACCAACTCGCACAGATGGTCATGGGCTTCCTCGGCCTGGGCACGATACTCCTCGGGAATCTCCGACTCAACGGCTTCGGTGCCGTTGCAGTGGCGCGCCTTCATGCGCACCAGGTCGATGATGCCGTCAAAGTCCTCGCCCTCGCCCCAGGGAAGGGTCACGGCGCCCAGGCGCGTGCCAAAGCGCTCTTGCAGCAGGTCCATCGTGGTCGCAAAGCTGGCCTCGGGGCGCGACAGGCGGTTTACGAACACCGCGCGTGCCAGGCGCAGGTCCTCGGCGGCATACCAGAGCTTAACCGTCGTGGGCTGCGGGCCGGCCTCAGCATCGACCACAAACAGAGCCGTCTCGCAGACGCTCATCGCGGCAAAGGCGTCGCCGATAAAATCGGGGTAGCACGGGGCATCGAGCACATTGATGCGTGCGCCCTTCCAGTCGATCGGCGCAATAGTCGTCGAGATGGAAAATGCACGCTTGACCTCTTCGGGGTCGTAGTCGAGCGTGGGCTTGGTGCCGTCGTGGCCGCCCAGGCGGGCGGTCTTGCCGGAAAGGTGGAGCATGGCCTCGGCGAGTGAAGTCTTGCCCACCCCGCCTTGGCCTACGAGCACCACGTTCCTTACGTTGCCGGTCTTGGGAGCACCCATGATGACCTCCTTGCAGGGCCGCGCGCAATGCGCGACGCCAACGGGGAGAGTTCGCGGTCGGTGCCATCCCGGGAGCAGCATGGTCGGCAGCCGAGCCGACTCACCCTCCAAATGTCCTATGCCACCACCCTACCCTCACGGGCGGCTGTCCATGCATACCTTTCGGCGCACGTATGAATACAGGCGGCGAGAGGAAGAGACAAGCTTGTGAGGAGATTATTGAACCCCGTCGATGCAAACAAAAAGCCGCCACAGACCGTAAGACCTGCGGCGGCTTCGCCTCAATTAATAGTTGAGTAAATACCTGAGCCTACCCCTCGATACGGCTCAAGAACTCACGCGTGCGCTGCTCGTGCGGATGGCCGATAACCTGATCGGCAGGCCCCTCCTCGACAATACGGCCGCCATCCATAAAGACCACGCGGTCGGCAACATCGCGCGCAAACTGCATTGCGTGGGTCACGATCACCATCGTCATATTCTGCGCGGCAAGGTCTTTAATGACACGCAGCACCTCGGCCGTCAGCTCGGGATCGAGCGCCGAGGTCGGCTCGTCAAAGAATAAGATTTCCGGATCGAGCGCTAGGGCGCGGGCAATACTCACGCGCTGCTGCTGACCGCCCGAAAGCTCACACGGCACCTTGCTCTCGTTGCCCGTCAGCCCCATTTGCGCAATCAGCTCGTGAGCGCGGGCTTCCGCCTGCTCGCGCGGACGCTTAAGCACACGAATCGGCGCATCGATGATGTTTTTCATCACGGTATAGTGTGGGAACAGATTGTAGTTCTGAAACACCAGGCCAAACCGCGAGCGCGCTTGCTTGGGCACATCGCCCTTCGCATAGACCGCGCCCGAACCCGCATCCGTCGCAACGGCAAGGTCTCCAAACGAGAGCGAGCCTCCGTCGAGTGTCTCGAGCAGCGTGGCACACCGCAGCAGCGTGGACTTGCCGCCACCCGAAGGTCCGATAATCGCCACGACCTCGCCACGCTTCACCTCAAGCGAGATATCCTTGAGCACCTCATTGCCGCCAAACGCCTTGCGCGCGTTCGATATATTCATTACCGAATTAATCATGGTAGTAATCCAATTTTTTCTCGGCGGCGCCCAGCAGCATCTCGACGACGAAGTTAAAGACCCAGTAGATTAGCGCCGCGAACGCAAACGGCACCATGCTCACCTGCGAGGCGACCAGCGCCTTGGCCGTCGAAAACATCTCACCCACGCCAATGGCAAACGCCAGCGACGTGTCCTTGACCAGCGTGATGACCTCGTTGCCCATCGCAGGCAGAATACGCTTGGCGACCTGCGGCATCACGATATACAGAAACGTCTGCATGCGCGAGTAGCCCAGCACCTCGGCAGCCTCGTATTGACCGCGAGGAATGGACTGCAGGCCCGAGCGATAGATCTCGGCAAAGTAGCCGGCGTAGTTGATGATGAATGCCACGACGCACGCCGTCCATTTGGAATCGGGCGTGAGCGAGATGCCAAACACGTAGTACGGGGCAAAGTAGATCGCAAACATCTGCAGCATAAGCGGCGTGCCGCGCATGACCGAGATATAGATGCGCGCAATCCAGCGGAGCGGCGCAATTTTACTCATGCGCATAAACGCCACGGGGATTCCCAGCGGAATCGACCCCAGCAGCGTCAGCACAAACAACTGCAAACTGACCAAGAATCCCTGGCCAAGCATCTGCATCATGACCTGAATAGACATTACTTGAGCACCCAATTATCGAAAGACAAACCATAGCTTGAATATTTATCGCAGAGGTCCTTAACCGTACCGTCATCGTAGAGTGCCTTGAGCGACTCGGTCACGGCGTCGGCCGACTTGGTGTCGCCCTTCTTAAAGCCGACGGCGTAGTGCTCGCTGGACAGCGGCTTGTCGAGCTGCGTATAGGCATCGGGCTTGGCGGCAAGCTGATACTGAGCGATCGAGAGGTCACAGGCAACGGCATCGACTGCACCACTCTCGAGCTGCATAAACGCCGTGTTGTACTCGCCGATCGTGTCGAGCGTGGCAAACGTCGCCGCCAGATCCTTCTGGTCACCCTCAAGCACGTCCTGCGCAGCGGAATCAGTCTGGGTAATCACAGTCTTGCCGGCAAGATCGTCCCAGCCCTTGATGCCCGCATCCTTCTTGACCACCAGCACCTGCTCGTTGAGCATGTACGGCTCGGAGAACGTGTAGTCGTCCTCACGGCCCTCCATGGTAAAGCCGTTCCAGATGCAGTTGATGGCACCCGAGTTGAGCAGCGTGTCCTTGGCATCCCAGTCGATAGCCTCATACTCAACGTCCCAGCCCTGCTTGTCGGCAACGGCCTTGGCAAGGTCGAGGTCAAAGCCGGTGTACTCGCCATCGTCGCCCACAAAGCCGTACGGAGGATAGGACTTATCAAAGCCCATCACGAGCTTCTTGGACTCCGCAGCGCCCTTCACATCCTTGGCCGCGGCAGAGCCAGCAGCGGAGCCCTTGCCGGCACCACCGCCGCAACCGACAAGACCAAGGCCAAGCACCGTAGCGAGCGAGCCGGCTAGACCAACAAACTGACGACGAGACATATCGGTGTTCATGGTATTCCCCCTTGATGGCACTTTAGTTAAGTAAAGTGAGTCGTGTAACGTCCAGAATCATACACTCTACCTTGATAAAGTACAAGGGAGAGGTTGCCCGGCGTGGGCGGGGAGCGGCGCGTAATTAAGTTTCCTGCTCTACAGTCCTGCGCAAGACGGAAAGCACATTAAGTGCTTTCCTTTGCGTGCGGAACTCGCGATAAACTTAATTACGCGCCGCTCCCCGCCCACGCCGGGCAAACATCGTTGGACTTATCACTGACATGAAATAGGCGCTTGTATATCGTCCGCTAGCTTGGCACGGTACAATGCTTTCAGATTTCAATTTGTAAATTAGTGGGGTTAATTCATGGCAGAATCTCGTGCGGAGCGTAAGGCTCGTCGTGCTTTGATCGAGGCGGCTGAGAGGTCAGAGGAGAAAAAATCTTCTAAGAAATCCAAGTCGTCTCAGGACGCGAAGGGTAAGTCGGCCAAGGGCAAGGCTAAGGCCAAGCGTCCCGGCTCTCGTCGGAACGAGGATAAGGCATCTCAGACTCGCTCCAAGCGCCCGTATAAGAATCCGGTTCCGTCTGCGCGCAAGGCCGTTGATCCCAAGTCTCCTTGTTCCACCATGAAAGCTTGCGGTGGGTGCACGGCGCTCAATCGTCCTTATAAGAAGCAGTTGGCGACCAAGCAGGCTGCTATGGAGGAGCTTTTTGCTTCGCTTTGTGAGCGTGAAGGCATTGCTGTAGATCCTATTCGTGGTATGGGTGTCACCCTGGGCGACCCGGGCAAATATCCTGCGCCGCGTGGCTTTCGTCATAAGGCCGCCACTCCCTTTGCTCCCGGTAAGGAGGGCGCTGTCCGTTGCGGTTTCTTTGAGCGCGGCACGCACAAGATCGTTGCCGTACCCGAATGCCCCGTCGAGGCACCGGGCGCCCGTCAGATTCTCAACGGCATCGCACGCGAAGCTGAGCGGCTGCATATTCCCGCCTTTAATGAGGACAAGCATCTTGGTTTGCTTCGCTATGCCGTCGTCCGCTGCGGTTGGCGTACCGACCAGGTCATGGTCACGCTCGTGACCGCTCAGCGCGACTTGCCGCATGCGCAGGAGTTCTTTGAGGCTGTCGCCGCACTCGATCCGCGCATCGTCACCGTCGCCCAAAACATCAACGGACGCCCCGGCAACGCCATCCTCGGCGAGGAAACCCGCATCGTGTATGGCGCCGAATGCATGCGCGACCAGCTGCTCGGCTGCGAATTCGACATCTCCCCCACCGCGTTTTATCAGACCAACCCGCAACAGACCGAGCTGCTCTATCAGCTCGCTATCGACGGCATGGATTTGCACCAGGGCGATGTGCTCATGGATGCCTACTGTGGCAGCGGTACCATCGGTCTTTGCGCAGCTAAAGATGCCCAGAACAAGGGTATCGGCATTATGCTGCTCGGCGTTGAGCGCAACCCGGCGGGCATTGCCGACGCACGTCGCAATGCCGAGCTCAACGGCCTCACCCGCAGCGCTTGGTTTATGGCCGACGACGCCACCGACTACATCCTGGATGCCGCCGACAACAACGAACGCGTCGACGTTCTTTCCATCGACCCGCCGCGCGCCGGCTCCACGCCCGAGTTCCTCGAAGCTGCCTGCGCACTTAAGCCGCGCCGCATCACCTATATCAGCTGCAACCCCGTGACCCAAGAGCGCGATCTGCACCAGCTCCTCGACGGAGGCTATCGCCTGCTCAAGATCACGCCAGTCGACATGTTCCCTCACACCGACCACACCGAAACCGTAGCGGTCCTCGAACGCCGCTAACCAACCTCAGTAGATTTTTGGGACAAGAAAGGGGGCGACCCGCCTGGGCCGCCCCCTTCGCTTGGTTTATAAACTCCGCTACATCCCATTGCGCAGATCGCACACGCCGGCTGCCGCCATCTCGCACAGCAGCGTCTCGCGGTCGCGCGTCACGATCAAATCCAGTGGGAAGTGAATCTCGTCGAGCATCTTGCGCGCGTGATCGAGCTTGCCAATGGCCATGCCAATGTGGGCATCGGTCGACACGCCAATGCCCACGCCCAGCTCGGCGCAGCGCTCGGCAATCTTGCGGCATACGGCCCAATGCTCAGTGTCGACACCGTGTTCAAGACTATGGTTGTTGATCTCGATAATCTTGTGCTTGGCCTTAGCTGCCAACAGCACCTCGTCGATATCGAACGGCACGCCCGAACGCCCCGTGTGACCCAGCATGAACACCTTGGGGTGCTCCAGAGCATTGATATACATCTCGGTCGTCTGGGCCAGCGTCGCGCCCTCAGCAATCTGCGGATTATGCACGCTCGCAACCAAATAATCCAAATTACGCGTAACCAAATCGAACAGCGAATGCTGACGGCTGTACGAATCGCCGGCAATATCGAGCGTGACAGGAGTGTCCTCGCCAAACAGGCTTCCGTCCAGCGAAACGATATCGGCCTCGGCACCACGCAGCACCAGCACGCCGCTCCAAATGCGCGGCCAGATATCCTGGTTGATAAAGAACTGGTAACTGCGCAGGTCATTGGGGCAAGCCGTAACCATAGAGCTCAAATGGTCGGCAGATCCGAGCACCTGCAGACCACGCTCTGCCGCCCAGTACACATTCTCCTCAATGGTCGAATATGCATGCGCAGAGAACATCGTATGGGTATGAATGTCACAAGAAAGCAGGTAGGGCATCAGGTCTCCTTATCTGGCACGGCCGTCGCTTATATTCATTGTACGCATAGCCTTCGATAGTCGTAAAACCACTCCATCCCAAAGACACAACGTCCATGACAACGGGGTCCGGCTTAACACCAAACCCCGTTTCACGTAAAACATTGTAGGCAGAGCGCTTTACTTTTAACGATACTCGTCCGCCAACTGTTTCCAAGCGGGTAGCGAATTGACAATCGTTTCGTAGCTCACGCAATAGCCCAGGCGGAACCAACCCGGCATACCAAAGCTGTCCGAGGGAACCGCAAGCAACTCATACTTCTTTGCGCGCTCGCAAAACGCATTCGCATCGGGCTCCAATGCTTTCACCCATAGGTAGAACGCGCCATCCGGCTCAACATAGGTGTAGCCATACTCCGCTAGTGCGTCGGTAAGCGCGGTGCGGTTGCGTGCATAGGCCTCAACGTCACTCGGCTCATCGATGCAGTCGATAATTACGCGCTGAAAGAGCGCCGGCGCGCACACGAAGCCCAGCGTACGGGCGGCACCGGCAACGGCCGGCATCAGACGGGCAGCCTGCGGATTGGTGTTGGGAACCAAGATCCACCCCACGCGCTCACCCGGCAGCGACAGCGACTTGGAATACGAGTAGCACACGATGGTGTGCTCGTAGATCGAGGGCACCCAAGGCACCTCGGCACCGTACACGATCTCGCGGTACGGCTCATCCGAGATGAGCATAATCGGATTCTCGGGATCGCGCTGAGCGTTGGCCTCGCGCAGAACATTGGCCAGTCGCGTCAGCGTGTCGCGCGTATATACGGCACCGGTCGGGTTGTTGGGCGAGTCGATAATGACGGCTGCCGTCTTGTCGGTGATCGCCTTGAATACGTTATCCACGCTCAGCTGGAATGTGTCCTCGTTGGCAAGCGCCTCGACACACGTGCAGCCGGCCTTCTCAATCCAAACGCGATACTCCGGAAAGTACGGGGCGATAACAATAACCTCGTCGCCCGGATTCGTAACGGCGTTGAGCGCGCAGGTGAGCGAAGCCGCGGCACCCACCGTCATAAAGACGTCTTTGCCCTCATAGCTCGTGCCAAAGCGGCGGTTGAGCGATTCGGCCACAGCGGCACGACATTGCGGCAGGCCCGGTGCGGGCGTGTAGCCGTGCAGCTGGTCGCTCGGCAGCTCCAGGGCCTTCTTAATGGACTCCGCCACAGCAGCGGGTGCCGGAACGCTCGGATTGCCCAGCGAAAAATCGAATACGTTTTCCGCACCGATCTGCGCCTTGCGCTCAAGGCCATAGCTAAAAATCTCACGGATGATGGAGCTTTCCGCACCGCGAGCATACATAGTTTCGTTGATCATCTGTTCCCCTTTCGCATAGGCGCTATTGTACGCTTTAGCCGAGCAAAGTGCCGCAGCAATGTTGATTGGGGACAGACTTAAATGCGTGAAAACGCTCATTTAAGTCTGTCCCCAATCAACAGACGGCCCCATATCGCTCAAAAGAAAAAGCCTCCGCAGGTTTCCCCGCGGAGGCTTTCGCCACAAAGACTATTTGTCGGCGTCGGTGTCGGCATCGACGACGGCATGGTCATCGTCAGCATCATCGGATGCGGCTTCGGCATCCTCCTGCATGGCCGCCTGCGCAAAGGCCGCGGCATCAGCCGCCAGCTCCTCCTCGCTCATTCGAGGCACGCGCTTCTTGGTCGGCATGCCGGCCGCCTTGGCATTGCGCTCCTCCTTGGCCGCCAGGATATCGCCCTCGCGCTCAAGGTAGGCATTCCACTCGTTGTCGAGCAGGGCGTTCACGGCGTCGCCCTCGACGGTCTCGCGCTCAAGCAGCACCTTCGCCATCAGATCGAGCTGATCGCGACGGGCGTCCAGAATCTCGACCGCACGACGATGGGCCTCACGCATAATGCGCTGGACCTCGATATCGATGCGGCGCGCCGTCTCCTCGGAGTAATCCTGGTGATCGGCGTAATCGCGACCAAGGAACACCTGATGTTGCGCCTCGCCAAACACTTGCGTGCCCAGCTCCTCGCTCATGCCCAGGCGCGTGACCATCTCGCGCGCCATCTTGGTTGCGCGCTCCAGATCGTTGCTCGCGCCCGACGTGATGTCATCGCACATGAGCTCCTCGGCAACGCGACCGCCCAAGAACACGGCGAGCTCGTCGAGCATCTCGTTCTTGGTCTTGAGGAAGTGGTTCTCCTGCGGAAGCTGCAGCGTGTAGCCCAGCGCCTGGCCGCGGCTGACGATCGAGATCTTGTGGACCGGATCGGAGTGCTCCAGGATGTGACCCACCAGGGCGTGACCGCTCTCGTGGTAGGCAATCGTGGTGCGCTCGGCCTCGGTCATCACGCGACCCTTGCGCTGCGGTCCGGCAATCACGCGCTCCATCGATTCCTCGACCTCGTCCATCGAGATCACGGAACGATGGCGGCGGGCAGCCAACAGCGCAGACTCGTTGAGCAGATTTGCCAGATCGGCACCAGTGAAGCCAACGGTCATCTGGGCGAGCTTCTCAAACTTAACGTCCTCGTCCATCGGCTTGTTCTCGGCATGCACGCGCAAGATCTGCTCGCGGCCCTTCACATCCGGACGGTCGACCGTAACCTGACGGTCAAAACGACCGGGACGCAGCAGCGCCGGATCCAGAATGTCGGGGCGGTTGGTGGCGGCGATCAGGATGACCGACTCGCTTTCCTCAAAGCCGTCCATCTCGACCAGCAGCTGGTTGAGCGTCTGCTCGCGCTCGTCGTGACCGCCGCCCAAGCCAGCTCCGCGCTGACGTCCCACGGCATCGATCTCATCGATGAAGATGATCGACGGGGCCTGGGACTTGGCCTCCTTAAAGAGGTCACGCACACGGCTGGCGCCGACACCTACGAACATCTCGACAAAGTCGGAACCCGAGATGCTAAAGAACGGCACGCCCGCCTCGCCGGCAACGGCCTTGGCCAGCAGCGTTTTACCGGTGCCCGGAGGGCCAACCAGCAACACGCCACGCGGGATCTTGGCGCCCAGCTTGCGATAGCGATCCGGATCGCTCAAAAAGTCACGGATCTCCTCGAGCTCCTCGACTGCCTCGTCCACGCCGGCAACGTCTTCAAACTTGACCTTGGGGCGTGTGGCCTCGTTGGTCTTGGCGTTGGTCTTGCCAAACTGCATGTTCCTGTTGTTGGCGCCCATCATCTGGCGCATAAAGTAGAACATGATGGCGATAAGGGCGATCGTCGGAAGCACACTCATCGCCAAGTCGCCCCAAAAATCGGGATCGTTGGTGTTGACGATGTACTTGGTATCGGGGTGCTCCGCCATGAGCTCGGCAAGCGAATCGGAGCCGACATAGGTCGAGGAGAAGCTCTTGAGCTCGCTCGTATCGCCCTTGTCCTTCTTCGTCTTCCAGTAATGACCCGTCACGCTTCCGTCTTGAACCGTATAGGTCAGATCTTCGACGCGATCCTGCTTGATGGCGCTCACCATCTCGCTCGTCGCGAGCTTAACGGTATTGCTGGAATTGGCAAAGCCGGAGCCCATGTTAAAGAAGGCGTAGCCCAGAAGCGCGCAAGCCAAAATAAAATACAGCCAGCCCGTACGCGTGGGCTTCTTGCCTCCGGGCATCCCCGGGATCTTAGGCTCCCGGGGAGTCTGGGAATTGTTATCGTTATGGTCGTCGGGCATCTTACGAATAAACCTCCGGTTTCAAAATGCCCAGATACGGAAGGTTACGATAGCGCTCGGCATAGTCGAGGCCGTAGCCCACCACAAAGGCATCGGGGCAATGGGTTCCAACATACTTGGGCGTGATGGCCGAGACGCGGTCCTCAACGTCCTTCCACAGGAAGGCGGCGACCTCCAGAGAAGCGGGCTTGCGGCTCTCGAGGTTCTTCATCAGATACTTGAGCGTCAGGCCCGAGTCCAGAATGTCCTCGACGATCAGCACGTCGCGACCGCGGATGTCGATATCCAGGTCCTTAATGATACGCACGATACCCGAGGACTTCACACCGTCGCCATAGCTCGAAACAGCCATGAAATCGATGTTGGTCGGCAGCTCGATCTTGCGCATCAGGTCGCCCATAAAGACCACGGCGCCGCGTAGGACCGCGATCAGCACCAGATCCTTACCCGCGTAGTCGCGCGTAATCTCCTCGCCCAGGCGAGAGACGATACCGTCGATATCCTCCTGCGTAAACAGAACCTTCTCGATATCCGGATGTTGAGAAGCCATGACAACCCTTTCTTGTGCTTATCGCCCACACACCGCCGTATGGACGCGAACCTCACATTCTAGCAGCGCACGGGGAATATTTTCCAGCCCGTACGCCATCAGCGCGGGAATACCGTCAACGTCGCACAGAATAGCTGGCGTGGGACGCTATTCCGCATCGACCACACGAAGCAGATATGCCACGCGCGTTGCGGCCGTGCACTTAAAACGCTCGTCCGCGCGAACTCCGGCGACCCACACCACGGCACCCCCCGGCGCCGTCCTCACCATGGGCACGCCGGCGCGCTCGGAAACGGGAATGCGAGCCTCACCTAGCAAGTCGGATACTTTCTTGCTTCGGCCACTCATCCCTAACGGGCACATCACGTCTCCCGGTGCGGGACCGTCCACCCACAGGCGCGCCAATCGCGCCTCGGCAGGGATCTCGCCACGCGAGCCCGCCAGGATCCGCTCACTATCGCTGTCGGCAAAACCCAGGGCAGCCGCGTCTACCAAAGCTGTCACTTCCCCGGCAGCCGCAAGCTCACGGGCGCGGCGCACGATATCGCATCCCGGCTCAACGGCCATCGGTTCTGTGACCAGCATACGTCCCCCGCCCAACGGCAAACGACCGGGTACGGTAACCCAGTCCGCGACCAGGCCCTCGCGAGCCGCCGGCGCCTTAAACGCCAGCATGCCAAACTCAATGCGTGCGTCAATCCCCGCCGGAAGCGTGACCGAGCCGGCGCCCTCGGCAACGCAGGAAAGGACTCGCTCCACATGTCGCATCTCTGGACGAGCGTCCGGATCGATGCGCTTAATTGCCAGTCGCACGATACGCCGCGCGATTACCACCTCGGCCGCAGCAAGGCGCCTGGCATCGAGCACCAGCGCGCCCGCCGCCTCCTTACGCAGGCAGCTTCGAAACGCCTGTGCCGAAAGCTGAGACAAAAACGCGTCCTCATCGCCTAAGATCTCGCAGGCGGCGCCAATCGTCTTGCAGACGCTCGCGTTGCGCTGCGCCACCACCGGCATCACTCGATGGCGCACGTAGTTTCGCAGATACGAGATATCCTCATTGCTCTCGTCTTCACGCCACGGCTGACCATGTACCTGTAGATAGCCCACGAGCTCGCCATGAGTTAGGTCGAGCAAGGGACGCACCACAATATTCCTCCGGCGAGGAATGCTCGATAGGCCAGCGGGCCCTGAACCCTTAATCGCGTTCATCAAAAACGTTTCCGCGCGATCCGAAGACGTGTGCGCGGTGCAGATACGAGCCGCCGTTCGCGGTGCCCCCGTCTGGGCGCAGAGCTCGCGAACATACCTCCGCGCCGCGGCATAGCGCACCTCGCGGGCCGCGGCCTCAATATTGCCCGACTCCCCATCAAAATAAGCGTGCTCCACGCACAGCGGCAAACCATATTTCGCGCAGAGCTCACGCACAAAGGCCTCGTCGCCATCGGACGCCTTGCCGCGCAGATGATGGTTTACATGCAGCACATGCAGGCGCTCGCGAGCAATGGGGGCAACACCGCGCCCGTCTTGGATATCCAGCTTTGATGTGCACGCCATAAGAAGCAGTGCCGTCGAGTCCGCGCCGCCTGATACCATGAGCACGACAGGAGCAGCCTGCTGCCTCGTTCGGGTCTCATCGACTGCCCCGGGCACGGCATGGTGTCCGTAATGCTGTGATACCGTAGGCATTTGCTTCCTCCTCTATTCGTCCGCACCCATTGTATCCTTTGGAATCTTATGTCTCGTCTGCACCTTCATTTCCTTGGCAGCGGCTCTAAAGGCAACTGCGCACTCATCGAGGGCCCGCAGGGGCTCATTATGGTCGATGACGGACTGTCTCGCCGCGAGACATTAAAGCGCATGGCAGAACTGGGACTCTCGACAGACAACGTCTCGGCTCTTCTCATTACTCATGAGCATAGCGATCACATCAAGGGCCTCGATGTCTGGTGCAAGCACTGGCACGGCCCCCTCTTTGCCAGCAGGGGCACTCTTTCGAACAAAGAAAATCTTTCGCATCTGCCTGTCGAGGAATTCGATCCCGGCGACGCCCTATCCATTGCCGGCATTCACGTGCAAACCTACTCAACATCACACGATGTCATCAATCCAGTCGGTTATCGATTCGACACCCTCGATGATTCCATCGGCTTTGCCACCGACACCGGAGAGCTATCGAGCCAAGCCATGAACACCCTCAAAGATTGTCGAGTCCTCGCGCTCGAAAGCAACCACGATGTGACCATGCTGCGCGAGGGAGAATATCCCCGCTTTCTTCAGGAGCGCATCCTGTCTGCAAGGGGACACCTCTCCAATGGTCAAGCCGCCGAAGCCGCGCGCGAACTTGTTACCGATCGCACCGAACAGCTCATTGCCATGCATATCAGCCAAGATAACAATCGTCCGAGCCTTACCGTCAAAAGCTATGCCAAAGCTCTGGCCGCAACCCTGGATGACGAGGTCGACAGCTCCGCAACCCTTCTCCAAGGATCGCGAAAACTCTCGATACGCCCCGCAAGCCAGTATCGGCCAGCAACCATTCAATAGACTGTCCTAAACAGCAAAAGGGGCCGGGAATCGCTTCCCAGCCCCTTTTGTTGTCTTTTAATAGCGAAGAACACCAACGAAGTTATTCGATGGAGATCTTCGTAACGTTCTTCTTCTCGACGATCTTGGGAACCGTAACGGTCAGGATGCCGTCAGCGTACTTAGCCGAGAGGCCCTCGCTCGAAGCGTCCTTAAGATACACGCCACGCGTCGCGCTGTACGAGCTGAACTCCTTCTGCAGGAAGTTCTTGCCCTCGTTCTCCTCGTCTTCCTCGACATTCACGCTAATGGACAGACGGCCCTCGTTAAGCTCGACATCGATATCGTCCTTGGCGACGCCGGTCAGATAAGCCTTGACCTCATAGCCATCGCCCTTATCCTCAACGTCAACGGGGAACGCCTTAGAGGCAATCGAGCTGTTCGCTAGGTCGCTCATATCATCAAACAGATCGAACAGCGAGCTTGCAGAGGGACGAACGCCAAAAACCGAACGATAAGGAACCATGCTTGCCATGTTTACCACTCCTTTATAGGACTGCCGAGTCATCTTCCAGGTGACTGGGACTTCTTTTGACGCTCTTATATATGCCCACCCAGTGCTCATATATACATCGACTATAAAGTTTTTTGAGTCCAGTACTATAAGCATATCTAAGTGCGTATGACTTAGGTTTTAGGAAGGTTAAGGTTCTTTGAACCAGAGCTTAAATACCGAGTATGTCCATTACAGTCGAAATTGTCAGCCCGGGCCCGTCTCGGGCTACGATTGAGGCGCGCCCAGAACGGGCCGCCGACCGGGCGCCCGCGCACGGCCGAATGTCCCTGCCCCCGAGAGGGCCTGTTGGGTGCTGCCGGCGCGGGACGCGCCGCCCCCGACGGCTGATAGGAAAGTGCCGGGCAGGCGCCGCGGCTGGTAATGTGAGTGCCGAGGGGGAGGCCATCCGGTCGAACGACTACCGGAAGGATACCACCGTGAAAGCGCCATCGACCAGGCCCGCGGCCGTGCTCGGCCTAGACGTCGGCAAGTCCTCCCACTGGGCCTGCCTGATCGACCGCGACGGGGAGGTGCTGTCCAGCGCCCCCGTCCGCAACAGGGAGGCCGAGCTCGACGCGCTGTTCGCCTCCGTGCCCGCCGGCACGCTCGTCGTGGTCGACCAGTTCCGCAACATAGGGTCCCTCGCCGTGAGGCGCGCCCGCGCCGCGGGTCTGGGGGTCGCCCACCTGCCCGGCCTCGCCGCCAGCCGCGCCGCCGGGCTGTTCGCCGGCGAGGCCAACACCGACGAGCGCGACGCCGCGGTGATCGCGCGGACCGCCCTGGGTGTGCCGGACTCCCTGTCGGGGGTCC
>CATXXC010000014.1 GCA_958403385.1 uncultured Collinsella sp. | reverse complement strand
ACTGCGGGAATGGCCTATTCGCTCAATGTGTTCGGCTGAGATCGGAAATCAACCACGCTCGGCCGCGCTTGGCGTTGCAGTGGGGTTTGAGGTGCCAAAAAAACGGCTTCCGACCAGCGTGGTTGATCAACTCAATTGTTCAAAAGGGGTATTCATAAGCGACTTGGCAATGAATTTAAAAATCTTTGGGTGGTGCTGTGGACCGCTGGTATGCATTTTGCGACCACAGCCTTGTGCCCGTTGACCTGCGGCTTGGCTCAGCTCGTCCCCACGGCACCGTATCGTGTCCACAGATTCGTCAAGCTTTTGGTAAGCATTTGGTTGGAATGCGCATGAAACGTCGTGCGAGTATGGGCATATGTGGAGGTCATGAGGTTGTAGCTGCAAATTCTTGCAGCCTAGGAGGTTGAAAGATATTATTACCAAGTCTTTTCCTGCTTCAGGCGCACCTTCACGACCTGAAGCCACATTTGCCCAGAGGAGGTGACAATATGAAGGCTTATGAACTGCTGTTCTTTGTTGACCCGTCGCTCGACCCCGAGACTCGTCTCGCTGTTATGAAGCGTATCGATACCACGATCGCTGAGGGCGCTGGCAAGGTCGACTCCGTTGACGAGTGGGGCAAGCGCAAGCTCGCCTACGAGATCAACGACCTCACCGATGGTGACTACACCCTCATCAACTTCCACGCAGATCCTACCCAGATCGCCGAGCTTGATCGCGTCCTGCGCATCACCGACGCTGTGGTCCGCCACATGATCGTCCGTCGCGACGACCAGGAGTAAGACTGTCGTTTTGGACTGGGCTTGTGCCCCAAGAGGAAGTAGTGAGTTATGAGCATCAATCGAGTGAACATCACCGGTAACCTCACGCGTGATCCCGAGCTGCGCGCCACCGCTGGCGGAACCCAGGTTCTGTCCTTTGGCGTCGCCGTGAACGATCGTCGCCGCAACCCGCAGACTGGCGAGTGGGAGGACTATCCCAACTTTGTCGACTGCACCATGTTCGGCACCCGCGCCGAGGCCGTGAGCCGTTTCCTGGCAAAGGGAAACAAGGTTGCGATCGAGGGCAAGCTGCGCTACAGCTCTTGGGAGCGCGACGGCCAGCGCCGGAGCAAGCTTGAGGTCATCGTCGATGAGATCGAGTTTATGAGCTCCCGTGGTGGCCAGGGTGGCTACGATCAGGGCGGTTACGCCCCCGCAGCCCCCGCGCCCGCAGCACGTCCTGCCGCACCGGTGGCTACGCCGCCCGCGGTCGACGTCTACGATGAGGACATCCCGTTTTAAGGGCTGTTCACCTATTTTTGAGTGAGAGGCGGCTTTGGTTCGCCGAAGTTGCCAAACGAAAGGTATTTTGACATGGCTAATGATTTTTCTGCACGTCAGCCGCGTCGTAAGTACTGCCAGTTCTGCAAGGAGAACACTGAGTTCATTGACTATAAGGACACTCAGCTTCTCCGTAAGTACATGACCGACCGTGGCAAGATCAAGCCCCGTCGCGTCACTGGCGCTTGCACGCAGCATCAGCATGACATCGCCAACGCCATCAAGCGCGCCCGCGAGATGGCTCTCCTGCCGTACACCGTCCCCGTGGTTTCCTCTCGTGGCAACCGCGACCGCGGCTAAGAAGGGAGACGCATCATGAAGGTTATTCTTCTCGATGAGATCAAGGGCAAGGGCGGCGAGGGTGACGTCGTAGAGGTCGCTCAGGGTTACGCTGAGAACTTCCTGTTCCCCAAGAAGCTCGCTGTTGCCGCCACCAAGGGCAACCTCAAGCAGCTTGACGAGCGTCGCAACAACATCGCCAAGCGCGAGGCCGTCCGTCTGGCTACCGCCAACGAGACCAAGGCTGCCTTCGAGGGCAAGACGGTCACCGTTGACGTCAAGGTCGGCGACGAGGGCATCCTCTTTGGCTCCGTTACCGCCGCTATGATCGCTGACGCCATCAAGGCTCAGCTCGGTATGGACATCGACCGCAAGCGCGTCGAGCTCGGTAAGCCCATCAAGGTTGCCGGTGCCCACACCGTTGCCATCTCGCTGTACCGCGAGATCAAGGCCGAGGTTGTCGTTCTCGTCGGCGTTACCGCCGAGGAGCTCGCTGCCGAGGCTGAGGTCGAGGAGGCCGCTGAGGTCGCCGAGGCCGAGACCGCCGAGGTCGAGACTGAGGCTGCTGCCGAGTAGCATTTGCTGCAACGCAACAATCTTGTTCTAAGAAGGGCGCTCTGGGAAACCAGGGCGCCCTTTTGTTTTTTGCGCTGAGTGAGTGTCATGGTGAACGTTGCGTCGAAGTCCTATATACAGGACCGTTCATCCGTTTGGTTCGGTGATGATTGGCGGCGCGCGGCGCGTTTTGGGACCGTGGCTGATACTATGGATGCTCGCAAGCGATATGAATGAGGATGCTCATGGCATATGACGATAGGGAGACGGGGCTGACGGTCGAGGACCGCGGCTCAAAGTTGGGTCTTCCCCAAAACCAAGATGCAGAGGCCAATGTACTGGCCGCTATGCTGCTATCGCCCGAGGTGGTCGAAGAGGCCCAGGTCGAGCTGCAGCCCGATGATTTCTACCGGCCCATTCATAAGACCATCTACACCGCGATGGTCGATATGTACAACAGCCGCATTCCCATCGACTCCATCTCGCTGATCGATTACCTGCGAAGCATCAACAAGCTCGATGCCGTGGGCGGCGAGGCCTACATTTTGGAGCTGATGGGTCAGACTCTGTCGCTCGTGAACTGGCAGCACCATGCCGCCATCGTTCGTCGCGATTCGATGCTGCGCGAGCTGATCGGCGCCACCAACGAGATCAACGCGCTGGCATATAACGCCCCCACCGACACCAAAGAGGTCGTGGAGCTAGCCGAGAGCAAGCTGCTCAAGGTCACGGCACGCGAGGTCAAGTCGAGCTACAAGACGCTGACCGAGTTTATGGTTGAGGCCTATAACGAGGCCGAGGAAGTGTGTCAGGCCGGTGGTCAGGCTGCGGGCGTGCCCACGGGCTTCCCGTCACTCGACCGCATGCTCATGGGCTTCCGCGAGGGCCAGCTCATCATTATCGGCGCCCGCCCTGCTGTGGGTAAGACGTCGTTCGCCCTGAATCTGGCGCTCAACGCTGCCGCTGCCGGTTATACCGTCGGCTTCTTCTCGCTGGAGATGTCGGGCAAAGAAATTGCCCAGCGTCTGATTTGCGCCTACGCCATGATCTCGATCAGTGACTTCCGCATGGGCCGCATTAGCCCCGAGCAGTGGGCCAATATCAACGAGGCCACGCAGACCTTGTCCAAGCTCGATATTCTGATTGACGATACGCCCGGCACCACAGTGACCGAGATTCGCGCCAAGAGCCGCCGCATGCTCCATAACAAGGAGAAGGCAATCATCATCCTGGACTACCTGCAGCTGGTGAGTCCTCCGCCGGGACGCCGCTCCGAGAGCCGTACCGTCGAGGTTTCGGAGATGTCGCGTGGTCTGAAGATCATGGCCAAGGAGCTCAAGATCCCGCTCATCGCGCTGTCGCAGCTCTCGCGTCAGGTCGAATCCCGTACCGGCAAGCGCCCGCAGCTTTCCGACCTTCGTGAATCGGGCTCCATCGAGCAGGACGCCGATATCGTTATGTTCTTGGACCGCTCCGCCGACGAGGCCGAGGCCTCGCGCGACGATCGACCCGACGAGGGCGTTACGCGTATCGTCGTGGCCAAGAACCGTTCGGGCCCGATCGGCGACGTCGATCTGATGTTCCTGCCGGCATCCACCAAGTTCTATGAGCTTGATGGGGCACATGCCGAGGAGTAGGACAGGCGCCCGTTGCACGGGTATACTGGGAATGTTTTGTGCTTCTGCGTGCCGGCGTGGCGCGTAGACAGTCCATGAATGTAAGGAGTAAACATGCCGTCAACCGTTTTGGTCGGTGCCCAGTGGGGCGATGAGGGCAAAGGTAAGATTTGCGACCTGGTCGCCGGCGACTTCGATGCCGTCGTGCGCTACTCGGGAGGCAACAACGCCGGCCACACCATCGTCGTCAACGGCAAGAAGTACGGCCTGCACCAGGTGCCCTCCGGCATCATGTATTCCGATCACGTGTCGGTGATCGGTAACGGCTGCGTCGTCAACCCCAAGGTTGTCCTTGAGGAGATCGATATGTTCGAGGCCGACGGCATCACCACCAAGAACCTCAAGATTAGCGGCAACGCGCATGTCATCATGCCGTACCACATCGATCTGGATGGCGCCTTTGAGCAGAAGCTCGGCAAGAAGAACATCGGTACCACCAAGCGCGGCATCGGTCCGTGCTATCAGGACAAGATGGCGCGCATTGGCCTGCGCATGCAGGACATGCTGGACGAGGCACTGTTCCGCGACAAGCTGGAGACCGCTCTCGCCCGCGTGAACCCCGAGCTCGAGCTCATCTACAACCTGCCCACCTACACCGTGGACCAGATTTGCGACGAGTACCTGCCGATGGCCGAGCGCCTGCGTCCCTACATCACCGAGACGAGCCTGCTGCTCAACAACATGATCGATGAGGGCAAGAACCTGCTGTTTGAGGGCGCCCAGGCGACGCTGCTCGACATCGACCACGGCACCTATCCGTACGTGACGTCTTCCAACTGCACCGCCGGCGGTGCCATCACCGGCTCTGGCGTGGGCATGAAGAACGTCGACCGCGTGCTGGGCGTCATGAAGGCCTATATCACCCGCGTCGGTTCGGGCCCCATGCCCACCGAGCTTTCCTATGAGTCCGAGGCCGGCCACACGCTGACCGAGGAGGGCTATGAGTACGGCGTGACCACCGGTCGCCGTCGTCGTTGCGGCTGGTTTGACGGCCCTATCGCCAACTATGCCTCGCGCGTCAACGGCCTCACCGACATCGCCGTGACCAAGCTCGACGTGCTTTCGGCTTTCGACACCATCAAGGTGTGCGTTGCCTACGACGTCGATGGCGAGCGTTACACGAGCGTGCCCGAACACCAGGTGCGCTTTGAGCATGCCAAGCCCATCTACGAGGAGCTCCCAGGCTGGAAGTGCGATATCACCGGTTGCCGCAGCTTTGAGGAGCTGCCGCAGGAGGCTCAGGACTACGTGGCGTTTATCGAGGATCTGGCACACACCCGCGTGACGTTCATTGGCGTTGGCGCTGGTCGCGAGCAGATCATCAACCGATTCTGGAAGTAATCGGGACTATTTGGTTATTGCGATATACCCCTTTGCAGCCCGGACGGGCGGCCGAGGGGTATATTTGCTTGCAAAGGGCTCGCGCGGAGCGGGCCGTTCATCCATAGAGGAGGCACCCTTGAAGGCGGACACTCAAACCATCGACATCCTGTTGTTGGGCAGCGGCGGCCGCGAGCATGCTTTGGCAGCCAAGCTCGCAGCATCACCGCGCGCCGGCAAGCTCTACATTGCGCCGGGCAACGGCGGCACCGCGAGCTGCGGCGAGAACGTTGTTCTCGACGACTGCGATCCTGCGGCCGTGGCGGCGTTTGCGCAGAGCCACGGATGCGGACTTGTGGTAATTGGCCCCGAGGCTCCGCTCGTGGCGGGCGTGGCCGACGCCGTGCGCGCGGCGGGTATTCCCTGCTTTGGCCCGGGTGCCGAGGGAGCCCAGATGGAGGGCTCCAAGCTGTTCTCCAAGCAGCTCATGGAGCGCGCCGGTATCCCTACGGCGGCCTACGGCTCGTTTACCGACGAGGCTTCGGCTCTTGCCTACGTGCGCGAGCAGGGCGCCCCGCTGGTCGTCAAGGCCGACGGCCTTGCCGCGGGCAAGGGCGTTATCGTGGCAACCGAGCTTGCGCAGGCCGAGGAGGCCGTGCGCGAGTGTTTTGGCGGCACCTTTGGCGATGCCGGCAACACCGTGGTTATCGAGGAGATGCTCGTTGGCCCCGAGTGCTCGCTGCTGGCCTTTACCGACGGCAAGACCGTTCGCCCCATGGCCACCTCGCAGGACCACAAGCGCGCGCTCGAGGGCGACAAGGGCCCCAACACCGGTGGCATGGGCGTCTACAGCCCGGTGCCCATCGTGACTGACGAGGAGCACGCCACGATGGTGAAGGTCATGGAGCAGACCGTGGCCGAGCTCGCTGTCGAGGGTATCGACTACCGCGGCTGCCTGTACGGCGGCTTTATGCTCACGCCTGCCGGCCCCAAGGTGCTGGAGTTCAATGCCCGCTTTGGCGACCCCGAGACGCAGGTCGTGCTGCCGCGCCTTAAGAACGACCTGGTCGAGGTCATGCTGGCTTGTGCCAACTGCGAGCTCGATCAGATTGAGCTCGACTGGCGTGACGAGTGGGCCGTGGCCGTTGTCCTGACGAGCGCGGGCTATCCCGGCAGCTACGAGAAGGGCAAGGTCATCACCGGTATCGCCGATGCCGAGGCCATGGAGAACGTGACCGTGTACCACGCGGGCACCGCCGTGGTGGACGGCCAGCTCGTGACCAATGGTGGCCGCGTGCTTGCCGTGACCGCTCTGGGCGACACGTTCGAGAACGCTCGCAACCTTGCCTACGAGGCCTGCGAGAAGATTGATTTTGAGGGCAAGACCCTGCGTCACGACATCGGCCTGCGCGCGCTGCGCAGCCGCGACGCCTGGGATGCCTAAAATCCGAGAGGAATGAGACGGATGGACGAGAAGAACGAAGAGCTCGTGGACGCGCAGATCGTCGAAGAGGACAGCCGCATGTATGGGCACGCCGAGGGCGAGCCTGGTGGCGAGGTCGCTGACGAGCCGGCACTGGTGCTGGGCGACGACGACCCGCACGATGCCGAGCTGCACGAGAAGATTCTTTCGGAGGAGTGCGCCTGGAAGGGCAAGATTCTCGACGTCCACCGTCTTGAGGTTGAGCTGCCCAACGGTCACCGCAGCGCCCGCGATATCGTTCGCCATCCGGGTGCGGCGGCCGTTGTGGCACTGACCGAGAGCGGCAAGATCGTACTGGTGCGTCAGTACCGCACCGCCATCGACCGCGTGACGGTCGAGATTCCTGCCGGCAAGCTCGACCCGGGCGAGGACCCGCTCGATTGCGCCAAGCGCGAACTGCATGAGGAGACGGGCTTTAAGGCTGGTCGTATTCGCTTTTTGACGTCGATTGTCACGTCCTGCGGTTTTTGCGATGAGATCATCCACATCTACTTGGCTACCAAGCTCGAGTTTGATGCGCCCAACCCCGATGATGACGAGTTTGTCAACGTGGACCTGGTGCCGCTGCACGAGCTGATCGACGCCGTGCTCGACGGCAAGATCGAAGACGCCAAGACCGTCGTAGGCGCGCTTGCCTGCGACAGCATCGCACACCGACTAGGCGGAACTGAGCTTTAAAAGCGAGGGCGACCCTGGGGCAAACACTACTGATTATTTTGTCCCAGGGTCTTACGTTATTGTTTTATCTCCGAGGACTGCATGTTTAAGAGGTTTCTTTCGTACTACAAGCCCCAGATGGGGCTTTTTGTTGCTGATACTGTTTGTGCTCTGGTGCTTGCCGCCATTGACCTGGCGTTCCCCATTATCCTGCGCAATTTGACCGGTGGGCTATTTACTCAGGGTCAGGCTGCCATTATGCAGGCGCTCGGCATGATCGCGGTGGGCTTGGTGCTGATGTATGCCGTCCGCTGCGCCTGCCGCTACTTTGTGAGCTATTGGGGTCACGTGATGGGTGCGCGCATGGAGTCCAAAATGCGCGAGGACCTGTTCGACCAGTATGAGCGCTTTAGCTTTGCGTACTTCGACCGCAACAGCTCCGGCGACATGATGAGCCGCGTGGTCAACGACCTGTTCGATATCTGCGAGGCGGCGCACCACGTGCCCGAGTGGATCATCATCTGCGGCATCGAGATTATCGGCTCGTTTGTGATCCTCTTTACCATCGCCCCGGTGCTGGCGCTCGCCATGGCCGTGGTGACGGCGGCGTTTGCGGTCATCATGTTTTGGCAAAACATGCGTATGCGCGAGGTCTTTAGCGACAACCGCAAAAAGATCAGCGGCATCAATGCGCAGCTGCAGGATTCGCTGGCGGGCATGCGCGTGGTCAAGAGCTTTGCCAACGAGGAGACCGAACGCTTCAAGTTCCGCGCCTCCAACAATCGCTATCTTTCGTCCAAGGAGAACATGTATCACGCCATGGGCGTCTATACCGCGACGTATGGCCTGCTCTCGGGTGTGCTCTATGTGATCGTGGTGCTGCTGGGCGGCTGGCTGGTCGCCCAGGGACAGCTACAGGCGGTCGATATGGCGACCTTTGCACTCTATATTTCGCTGTTCTGCACGCCGCTTGAGACGCTCGTCAATTCGGCCGAAACGTATCAGAAGGCTATCGCCGGCTTTAAGCGTATGGACGAGGTGCTCTCGACCGCGCCGGATATCCAGGACAAGCCGGGCGCCACTGATCTGCAGGTGACTGCCGGCGCCGTGGAGTATCACGACGTGTGCTTTAACTACGAGGACGTTGAGCTGGGCGAGGGCTATGCCGACGAGCGTCCCGTTATCGACCATATGGACCTGTCCATCAAGCCCGGGCAGACCATCGCTTTGGTTGGCCCTTCGGGCGGCGGCAAGTCCACGACCTGTTCGCTGCTGCCGCGCTTTTATGACGTGGCTACCGGATCCATTAGCATCGACGGTCAGGACGTGCGCGATGTGACGCAGCAGAGCCTGCGCCGCGCCATCGGCCTGGTGCAGCAGGATGTCTATCTGTTTGACGGTACGATTGGCGAGAACATCGCCTACGGCAAGCCGGGCGCTACGGCGGAAGAGATCGCCGAGGCCGCCCGTCGCGCCAACATCGATGCCTTTATCGAGTCGCTTCCGCAGGGCTACGACACCGTGGTGGGCGAGCGCGGCAGCCGTCTTTCGGGCGGACAGAAGCAGCGCGTTGCCATCGCGCGCGTGTTTCTCAAGAACCCCAAGATCCTTATTTTGGATGAGGCGACGAGTGCTTTGGATAACGAGAGCGAGGAGGCGGTGCAGGAGTCGCTCGAAGAGCTGGCACGCGGCCGCACCACGATCATCATCGCCCATCGTCTCTCGACCATTAAGCACGCCGATGAGATTGCGACCGTTGAGCATGGTCGCGTTGTGGAGCGTGGCACGCACGAGGAGCTTCTCGCCCGTGGCGGCACCTATGCCCGTTACTATCGAATGCAGTTCGAAGGTGCGCGTGCGCACGAGCTCGACTGATTGATATGACAGGAAGTTTATGGCTGACAAGAACCCTTTGACTCCGGAAGAAGTGACGGAGTTATTCTCCGAAATCGATGCATCCGGTGTCTTGGATCCCACGCTCGCCAAAAAGCGTACCGAGCGCATGCGTGAGAAGGAGGCTGCGGCCAAGCGCGGTGATAAAGCGGCGCTAGCGCAGCTGCGCAGCGAGGACCGCGCGAGCCAGGCAAAACATATCGACCCGCTGTCCGAGGACGATCCTTCGGGCTCGCAGGTGAGCCATACCATTACGAAGACCGCGATGGCCGTGGTCATCGGTATTTTGGTGCTGATCGTGGGCATGCAGATTGGCTACGGCGTGATGCGTCGTCTGAACACCGCCAACCTGTCCGAGAGCGTTTCGGTCGATACCGTTTCGACCGCGCTCAAGGGTGGCCTTGAGTGGGGTAACGGCTTTACGCAGTTCCCGCTCGATTTTACCGTCGATGAAGCCGATGAACGCACGGGCACGGTCGAGGTGACGGTGTTGGACACATCGTCTGCCAACGAGCTCGAGCTGCTGTCCAACGGGCAGATCCAGGCCGCGGCGCTTGCGACCAACGCGTTGCTCAACGATAAGATCGACCGCGTGGTGTATAACGTTCACGCCTATATCGACGAGGATAGCAACATTCAGCACGATTCCTTCTTTGGCATGTTCCCCGCGCGCGGCCACCAGAGCGCCATTTTGACGTTCGTGTGGACCAAGAGCTCATCCAACGCCACGAGTATCGACTGGAAGATGCGCATCGTGAGTATGGACGACACCATCGCCGAGCGCATTCAGAAGCAGGTGAACTCGGTGTCGTCGTTGATTGAGGACCCGGTGGTGAGCCAGACCAAGATTGACGAGGAAAAGGCCGAGCGCGATCTGGAGCATCGTCTGCATGGCCGCGAGATTTTCCGCGGCGGCAAGCCCGATCGCACACCGTCCGAACTGCTGGAGCAGGACAAGAAATAATAAGACGCCATCATCCCGCGTGAGCCACAAGCCCCGCGGGATGATTTTTTGGGACGGGATTAAAAAACATTATGCATAGAAAGTCATAATTATCATTTCGTAAACATTTCGATGAAATTAACGCCATGAGGCATGCTTGCGGTTACAATACCGCGAGGCCTAACTACACACCTTTAAGCCGGTCCTGTGAGACCGGGAAGGAGAATTATGGCGAACAACCATACCGCGGGCGCTGCCGCCCGCACCTTCGCGCCTAGCGAGCTTTGCCAGCGTATGCTGGCCAAAACCAGCAAGGGCACCTGCGGTCCCTGCATCCTGTATCTTGAGGATGGGACCATTTTTTATGGACGTGCATGCGGCGCTGAGGGCACCGCGACCGGCGAAGTCTGCTTCAACACCTCGCTCGAGGGCTACTTTGAGGTCATGACCGACCCGAGTTATGCCGGCCAAATCGTAACCATGACCTATCCGCAGATCGGCAACTACGGTATCGACGAGACCGACGTCCAGTCGGCCTTCCCCGGCGACGCTGTGCGCCCTGCGAGCGCTCCGGCCATGCGCGGCATGATCGTTCGCGACATGTGCGCCACGCCTTCTAACTGGCGCTCGGCCGTCAGCGTGCCGGAGTACCTGCGCGCTCACGGCATCGTCGCTATCGAGGGTGTCGACACTCGCGCCCTGGTGCGCCACCTGCGCGACAATGGTTCCAAGATGGGCATTATTTCGACCGAGATCTTCGACGTCGACGAGCTTGCCGAGCGTCTGGCCGCTGCGCCCACGCTGGTAGGCGAGAACCTGGTCAAGACCGTAAGTTGCCCCGTACCTCACGAGTTTGTGGCCGCCGACCTGCCTGCCACGCATGACTTTGCGCTTACGGCTGCCGCTCCTGCCCGTCACAAAGTGGTCGCCTACGACTGCGGTGTGAAGCGCGGCATTCTGGAGGGTCTGGTCCGCGCCGGCTGCGACCTTACCGTCGTGCCGTGGGATACGCCCGCGAGTGAGGTGCTCGACATGAATCCCGACGGTGTCTTTTTGTCCAATGGTCCCGGCGACCCCGACGCCGTGGTGGAGACCTACGAGCAGGTGCAGCAGCTGATCGGCAAGGTGCCGGTCTTTGGTATTTGTCTTGGTCACCAGATGATCAGCCTGGCCTGCGGCGCTCAGATGGAAAAGCTTAAGTTCGGTCACCGCGGTGGCAACCAGCCGGTCATGAACCTGGTAAGCCGCCGTGTGGAGATCACCGCGCAAAACCATGGCTTTGGCCTGCTGTTCCCCAGCTTGGGCAAGCTTGTCCCCGAGCTTTCCGGCGGCGAGACCGAGCATGCGGCCGATGGAGATCTGCGCGTCTGGGTGCGCCGCGGAATCGCGCCGGTCGTGATGAACGAGCGCTTTGGTCGCATTCGCCTGACGCATGTGAACCTCAACGACGGCACCGCCGAGGGCATCCAGCTGCTCGACGCCCCGTGCTTCTCGGTCCAGTACCACCCCGAGGCCTCGCCTGGCCCCACCGATGCCCACTATCTCTTTACCGCCTTTACGCGACTCATGGACGGCGAGGAGAACTACCTGGATATCGACACCGCGAAGGACCGCCTTGCCGGCTGGAACTTTGCTGAGTCCGAGACCGCTGAGACCGAGGAGAACTAATATGCCTAAACGTACTGACATCAAGCGCATCCTCGTCATTGGTTCGGGCCCCATCGTTATCGGCCAGGCCTGCGAGTTCGACTACTCCGGCGCCCAGGCCTGCAAGGTGCTCAAGGAGGATGGCTTTGAGGTCATCCTGGTCAACTCCAACCCGGCGACCATCATGACCGACCCGGGTCTTGCCGATCGTACCTATGTCGAGCCCATCACCGCCGAGTTTATCGAGCGCGTAATCAAGAAAGAGCGCCCGGACGCGCTGCTGCCCACGCTGGGCGGCCAGACCGGTCTGAACGCCGCCGTCGAGCTGGCGAAAGACGGTACGCTCGACAAGTACGGCGTCGAGATGATCGGCTGTGACCTTGCCGCCATCGAGCGCGGCGAGGACCGCAAGCTCTTTAACGAGGCCATGGCCGAGATCGGCCTGGAGGTCGCGCGCTCGGGCTATGCCTACAGCGTGGCCGACGCCGAGGCCATCGCCGAGCGCGTGGGCTATCCCTGCGTACTGCGCCCGAGCTTTACCCTCGGCGGCGCCGGTGGCGGCATCGCTCATACCCACGAGGAGCTCGTCTCCATCGTGAGCCAGGGCCTTGAGCTCTCGCCTGCCCATGAGGTGCTGGTCGAGGAGTCCATCGAGGGCTGGAAAGAGTACGAGATGGAGGTCATGCGCGACCACGCCGGCAACGGCATCATCGTGTGCTCCATCGAGAACCTCGACCCCATGGGCGTGCATACCGGCGACTCCATCACCGTGGCGCCGGCGCAGACCCTCTCCGACCTGGAGTATCAGCGCATGCGTGTCGCCTCGCTCGCCATCTTGGAGAAGATCGGCGTCGAGACCGGCGGCTCCAACGTGCAGTTTGCCGTGAACCCCCAGACCGGCCGCCTGATCGTCATCGAGATGAACCCGCGCGTGAGCCGCTCGTCCGCACTGGCCTCCAAGGCCACGGGCTTCCCCATCGCCAAGGCCGCCGCTCGCCTGGCCGTGGGCTACACGCTCGACGAGATCGTCAACGACATTACCAAGGCAACACCCGCCTGCTTTGAGCCCACGATCGACTACTGCGTGGTCAAGGTGCCACGCTTTGCCTTCGAGAAGTTCAAGGGCACCGACCCCACGCTCACCACGCGCATGAAGGCCGTGGGCGAGATTATGGCGATCGGTCGCACCTTTGAGGAGGCCTTCGGCAAGGCCATGCGCTCGCTGGAGGACGGACACCAGGGCATTTGCGCCGGTGGCAAGGAGGGTGCCGACAAGCTGAGCGACGACGAGCTCGCCCAGGCCGTGGGCACCCCGACCGAGCACCGCATCTTCTTTGTGGTCGAGGCCCTGCGCCGCGGCTGGGACATCACCCGCATCCATGCCATCTGCGGCATCGATCCGTGGTACCTCAACCGTATCAACGACATGGTGCAGGTCCAGGAAAGCATCCGCGGCCTGCGTGTGGAGGATATCGACGCCGACGCGATGCGCCTGCTCAAGCAGTACGGCACGAGCGACGCCGAGATTGCCGCGCTGACCGGCTCGGACGAGCGCTTTGTTCGCGCTTATCGCAAGGGCCTGGGCGTGGTTCCCAGCATGAAGACGGTCGATACCTGCGCTGCGGAGTTCTCGAGCGCCACGGAGTACCACTACAAGACGTACGAGAACATCTACCGCACGAGCCCGGATGCCAAGAAGCGCGTAGCTCCCGACGAGACCACGCCGGCGGACAAGCCCAAGGCGATGATTCTGGGTGCCGGCCCCAACCGTATTGGCCAGGGTATTGAGTTCGATTACTGCTGCGTGCACGCGAGCTACGCGCTGGCGGCCCGCGGCTTTGAGACCATCATGGTCAACTGCAACCCCGAGACCGTTTCGACCGACTACGACACGTCCGACCGCCTTTACTTTGAGCCGCTCACCTACGAGGACGTCATGGACGTTATCGATGTTGAGCGCCCCGACGGCGTCGTGGTGACGCTTGGCGGCCAGACCCCGCTTAAGCTGGCGCGCATGCTCGAGGAGAGTGGCGTCAACATCATGGGCACCAAGCCCGATGCCATCGACTTTGCCGAGGACCGCGAGCGCTTTGCCGCCCTGCTCGACAAGCTGGGCATCATGTACCCGCCGGCGGGTCAGGCCACCTCGTTTGAGGAGGCCGAGGCCGTTGCCGCACACATTGGCTACCCGCTGCTGGTACGTCCGAGCTACGTGCTGGGCGGCCGCGGCATGATGATCGCCTACGATGCCGAGCACCTGCGCGATTACATGGCCGAGGCCGCGCGCATTAGCCCCGACTACCCGGTGTATCTGGACCGCTTCCTGGAGGGTGCGATCGAGTCCGATGTCGACGCCCTGTGCGATGGCGAAGAGGTCTACATTGGCGGCATTCTGGAGCATATCGAGGAGGCCGGTATCCACTCTGGCGACTCCGCGACCTGCATCCCGCCGTTCAGCTTTAGCGAGAGCCTGCAGGCAAAGCTTCGCGAGACCACGCGCCGCATCGCGATGGCGCTGGGCGTACGCGGCCTGGTCAACGTGCAGTACGCCATCAAGGGCGAGACCGTCTACGTGATCGAGGCCAACCCGCGTGCCAGCCGCACTGTGCCGTTTATCTCCAAGGCCACCGGCGTGCCGCTCGCCAAGTGTGCCGCACGTATCATGGCGGGCCATTCCATCTCGAGCTTGGGCCTGCCGAGCGACGAGCGTCAGCTGGACTGGTTCTGCATGAAGGAAGCCGTTATGCCCTGGGGTCGTTTCCCGGGCGCCGACGTTATCCTGGGGCCCGAGATGAAGTCGACGGGCGAGGTCATGGGTATCGCCAAGAGCTATCCCGAGGCATACGCTAAGACGCAGCTGGCGATTGACTACAAGCTGCCCGACCCGAGCGCCGGCAAGGTGTTCATCAGCGTGTGCGACCGCGACAAGCGTCATATCCTTTCGGTCGCGCGTATCCTTCGCTACCTGGGCTTTGATATCTGCTCCACCGAGGGTACGGCGCGCGTCCTGCGCGGCGGCAACGTGACGTGCGAAGTCGTGGAGAAGATCAGCGGCCCGCACGACGGCGAGTGCCCCAACATCGGCGACCTCATCGCCGATGGCAAGATTGCGGTGATCATCAACACGCCGTACGGCCCGGGTTCTCGTGGCGACGGCTACCTGCTGCGCACCGAGGCCGTGCGCCGCGGCGTGACCTGCGTGACGGCGATGTCTGCGGCCAACACGTACGTGAGCGCCATCGAGGCCGTGCGCGAGGACCAGCAGGGTCACGGCAGCGCCAACGACATGGGCATGGACGTCATCGCCCTGCAGGACCTGCCGCAGCGCACGGTGTAGTTGACCTGGCCGGCCGGGGCGGGAGGGGCCGAGATTTCCCCCTTTCGCTCCGGCTGCAAGCAGAGTCGCTCAGGAGGAAACACGGCCCCTCCCGCCCCGGCCTACGGTGACTCAATTGCACCGTGTGCCGCCGAAGGGGCTTTGCGCGATGACTAGGGCTGAATAAAAAGTGAGTGTGGGCTCCGCCGTTCGTTCGAACGGCGGAGCCCACGTTAATATTTCAGCCAACGTACGTCATGGCAATCCCCGGTAGGTCGCAGGGTGGCGGCTGAGCCTTTCCCTCGGGAAACTTCGCGAAGCCCAGTTCCCGAGGGAAAGGCTCAGCCGCCACCACAAAGACCGCAGGGACGGGAGCAGCTATACTACTCTCAGTAGTTAAGGGTCGCGGATTCGCTGCGTCACCGCTCTCAACAGGAGGTCTTTGTTTATGGCAGATCAGAAGCCGGTTGTCGGGATCATCATGGGCTCCAAGTCCGATCTGGGCGTTATGGAAGGTTGCACCGCCGAGCTCGAGGCGCTGGGCGTGCCCTATGAGCTCGTGATTGCAAGTGCACACCGCACGCCGGCGAAGGTCCATGAGTGGGCCTCGACTGCTGCCGACCGCGGTATCAAGGTGATTATCGCTGCTGCCGGCAAGGCTGCTCACCTGGGCGGTGTCGTGGCTGCGTTTACTCCGCTGCCGGTTATTGGCGTGCCTATGAAGACGAGCGATCTGGGTGGTATGGACTCGCTGCTGTCGATGGTTCAGATGCCTTCGGGCGTGCCCGTTGCCTGTGTGGCCATCAACGGTGCCAAGAACGCTGCCATTTACGCCACGCAGATTCTGGGCGCATGCGATGTCGAGTACCGCAAGGTTATCGAGAAGATGAAGCAAGAGATGGCTGACGCCTAAGCGCTCTGCCAGTCCATTTGCAGCATAAGGAGAGCCATGTCCGACTATCAGGGAAAGCGTTTTTCGGCTTCTCGGATTCCCGATCCAGCCAAGTCGGGAGCAGCCCGCGCACCGCAGCAGGGTCGGACATCCTCTCCTCAGCAGCCGCGCGCGCCGCGCCCCGTGACGCCGGCGAAGCATCGCCGTCAGGATACGCCGGCTGCATATCGTCCTTCGTCATACAGTACGGCCAAGAAGTCACCTCGCTCTTCGGCGCATGCCGCGCCATCAAGCTATACCGAGCCGCCGCGCAAAAAGCGCCGCTCCGTCATTCCCATTCTGCTCATCATCATCGGCATTGGCCTGATCGTTGCTGCGGCCGCTATCTTTATCAACGCGCAGATTGGCTACAAGCAGGCGAGCGAGTCGTATCAAAAAATCGAAAAGCAATATGTGAGCGACAAGGACGCCAGCGGCGTGCCGATTATCGATTTCAATGCGCTTGCCCAGACAAATCCCGAGGTTGTGGGTTGGATTTACGCGCCCGGCACCAACATCAACTACCCCGTGGTGCAGACCAACAACAACTCCAAGTACCTCAACACGCTATTCGACGGCACCGCCAATGCCTCGGGAGCCATCTTCTTGGATAGCGACGACACCGCGCCCGGCATGGTTGATCAGCAGACCACGATCTACGGCCACCACATGAACGACGGTTCGATGTTCAACGTGATTTCGGATACGACCGATCAGGCGACGTTCGACAGCATGGAATACGTGTACTACATCACGCGCGATGCGACGTATAAGTTGCGCCCGCTGGCGACCAAGGTGGTCGAGGACACATATGCCAAGGCGCGCACGCCCAACTTTGAGGGCGATGACGGACTGAAGAATTACCTGTCCGAGATGCTCGACGGCGCCTCGGCCGTGGCGAGCGATGCCACCGATCGTGCCGCTTCGGCAACCAAGGTCGTAACGCTTGTGACTTGCCGTTCGCTGTCATTTAGCAATACGCGCGCAGTCATGGTGCTCACGCCGGTCGAGGAATAAAGTGTCCGGGAGCCCCGTCCCAAAAGATTACCCTGGAAATCAAAAGGAGAAATGATGCTTGAGAACGGCAAATCGATGCCTTCGGTTGATGCTTGGCTGCGCGAAGCCAAGGCCGATGCTTCGGCGGCTGATTGTGGGATGTACCTGACACACAACGGCGTGGTGCGTGCGACGCCTAAGTCCGAGGTGCGTGGGATCGAGACAGATGGTGTGGCGCCTGGACATAAGGTGGGCAGCATGGTGTTTGGCTTCGATGCCGAAAAGGTGCAGGCCGCTATCGAGGCAACGCGCGCGATGCCGGGTATCGGCTATGTGCGCGTGTGGCTGGCGAGTGGCGAGCTTACCGTGGGCGACGACATCATGCTCGTACTCATTGGCGGAGACATCCGCCCGCATGTCGTCGATGCGCTGCAGGCGCTCGTCGGTGCCATCAAAAATGAGTGTGTGAGCGAGGTCGAGCGCGAGGCGTAAGGCCGGCAGCAGCACTCGCCAACAAAAAGCCCGCTGGCAGTTCAATCAGTCTGCCAGCGGGCTTTTCTGTGCGTTGAAAAATCTCGGCATTGCGTGGCGCTACACGCGCGTCGCATCCTTGGGGCTCATGGTCATGCTCTGGAAGCGGTTCTCCATGTAATCGTTATCGAAATACTTGCCGTAGAACTGCGCGACGGGAATATCCGGCTCCGTGCCGTTGACGCGCTGGTACCAGTAGTCGAGCGACTGTAGCGTCATGACGCCGTCGACCAGCATAATGACGGTAAAGATGACGGTAGCCGAGTAGCGACTCTTCCACGGAATCATGTTGATGAGCTTGAGCAACCTCGGCAGCAGCAGCTTGATCCAGATGAGGCCACCCAGGCCCCACATGCAGGCAAACGGCGTGCATGTGCGTCCCCCGGTCAATACCGCGATGGGATCGGGCATGCCGAATAGCCTAATGTGTGAATAGCTCCACGACACCACGCCAAATGAGGTCTGCATAAACCAGCCTACAAACACCTCGAAAGCGCCGCCGATCAGGGCACTTACCAGGAAAATGATCAGAGGATTCTTTTTATAGAAGCGGTTGAGCGCCATGGTCATGAGCACCGCGCCAAATCCGTAGATGGGGCTAAAGGGGCCAAATAGCATACCGGCACGGTCCTGATAGACGCCGGGATCGACGACGACCATATGCCAGACTTCCTCGAGAATGAGACCTAACACGCTGCAGACGAAGAATACCCAGAACAGGTTGAAGTAGTTGAGCTTGATGTAGCCCTCGCCGGTTTCGTCGCGGCCGAGCATGCCCTCGGCGGCGGCGTCGCGGTCGAGCGTCTCCTGCAGGCGGCGCTGCAGTTCGCGCTCCTGGCGAAGCGTAGGATCGACGGTGGCTGAAAGCGCGATGAGGATACCGAGCTGAATAGCGGGACGAAGCAAGAAGAGCCCGATACCTTGGAGCATCACGTCGACCAAAAGCTCGACGACGGTGAATGCAATAAGGATATAGGACAGGCGGGCGGCGTTGCGGCGCTGGTTTCTGATAAGGTCCAGGCCAAAGATGATCAGGATGACGGCACTTGCCGCAGAGAGCATGATGCCGGCGACGATGAGTCCAACCGCGACGAGCGTGTTGTCGCCGAGCTTGGCGGCGGCGTTGCCGTTAATGAGCGCGGTGATGACCTGCCACATAAAGGCGGCGACCGACGGGAGTGTGCCCACGCCGGACAGGATGCACAGGACGGCGTACACCTTAATGATGAGGGGAATCTTCTTGACCTCCGTGGCGCTGGGGACGCTGGGGTCGAGTTCGTTTCGATCCATACAGAACCTTTCTCGCTTTGTCCTAGGTTACAAGGATACGCCGCCAACCTGCCAAAAGACAGGACGAACGTCCCAATTGCAACAATGCAACCCTCAACGGTGGACGCGGCGGCCACCTGGGGGCGTGGGCGCTTGCACTGGACAGACCAATAAAATGTTTGGCCGCAAAACGGATTATTAGCTCGGTGGGCTTTTAAAAAGCGCTGCTCATGCGCGGGGGAGCGCGTCGCGCCGTGCGTATAATAAGGCGGGTAACGCCAAAATACGAGGCTCTGAGGGGATGCCATGTCTCAAGAAACCATCCGCGCGGCCGAGCGTGCCGCGGGACAGGTGAACGCCATGTCGACGTATGATCCGGACTCTGACCAGCTGCATGAGGAATGCGGCGTTTTTGGTGTCTGGGCGCCCGATCGCGACGTGGCTCGACTGACGTACTTTGGCCTGCGTGCATTGCAGCACCGTGGCCAAGAATCGGCGGGAATCGCCGTGGGTGACGGCGGCACGGTTATGGTTCGCAAGGACCTGGGCCTGCTCGACCGCGTGTTCTCCAATGCCGACTTGTCGACGCTCTCCGGTCAGCTGGCCGTGGGTCATGTGCGCTACGGCACCGCCGGCGCCAAGAGCTGGGAAGCCTCTCAGCCGCACCTCTCTACCATCAATAGTGTCATTATCGCGCTCGCGCACAACGGCACCCTCGTCAACACTGACGAGCTGCGCCGCCAGCTGATCGAACTGGGCGTGCCGTTCCTCTCCAACTCGGATTCCGAGGTCGCGACCAAACTTATCGGCTACTTTACTCAGCGTACAGGCCATCTGCGCGAGGGCATTCGCAAGACCATGGAGCTTGTGCGCGGCGGCTACGCCATGACGCTCATCAACGAGCAGGCGCTCTACGCATTCCGCGATCCGCACGGCATTCGCCCGCTTGTACTGGGCAAGCTGGTGGACGAGGGCCTGGACCAGGCCGATGCCGCATCCGTTTCGCAGCTGCCGTCGCAGGACGGCGCCGCGACGGTCGACGCCACCACCCATGTCACCCGCGCCGGCGGCTGGGTCGTCGCCTCCGAGACCTGCGCACTCGATATCGTGGGCGCCGAGTATGTCCGTGATGTCCGTCCCGGTGAGATTTTGCGTATCAGCGCCGAGGGCCTTGTGTCCGAGCAGGGCGTGCCTGCCGCCGAAGAGCCTGCTAACTGCATCTTTGAGCAGGTCTACTTCGCCCGCCCCGATTCCATCATGAACGGCAAGAGCGTCTACGCCTGCCGTTATGACATGGGTCGTCAGCTGGCACATGAGGAGCCCGTCGAGGCCGACCTAGTCATCGGCGTGCCCGACTCCGGCCTGCCGCCCGCGGAGGGCTATTCGCACGAGAGCGGCATTCCCTTTGGCGAGGGCCTCATCAAGAACCGCTACGTGGGACGCACGTTTATCGAGCCCACGCAGGAGCTGCGTGCCATGGGCGTGCGCATGAAGCTCAACCCGCTGCGTGACAACATCGAGGGCAAGCGCCTGGTCGTCATCGACGACTCCATCGTCCGCGGCACCACCATGGTGCAGCTCGTCAAGATGCTGCGCAACGCCGGCGCCAAGGAGATTCACATCCGCATCAACTCGCCCGAGGTCATCTGGCCGTGCTTCTACGGTATCGATACCGACGTGCAGTCGCAGCTTATCAGCGCCAACAAGACGGTCGATGAGATCTGCGAGTACATCGGCGCCGATTCGCTGGCCTTCCTTTCGGTCGAGGGCCTGCTGAAGGTTATGCCCAAGGGCGGTTACTGCGATGCGTGCTTTACCGGACGCTACCCCGTGGCGATTCCCGAGAGCTTTGGCCGCGACAAGTTCATGGAGGGCTTTAAGCCCCGCAACCTGGACAAGCCGCTGCACTTTGACGACGACGCCGTGGTCGAGAAATACGACGACCGCAGCTGGGAAGAGGAGCACGGCGAGGCCTAAAACCTGCCATGTGGGGACAGGTTTATTTTGGTAGGTTTTACCTGCTGTTTTGTTGATATGACGGCGTGTGCTGTTATGGCGCGCGCCGAAATGAACGCAACTATGAGCACCGTTTGGCGCCCGCGCGGCGTCACGGTAGTGGGAGAGGAAGGCTCAGATGAGCGACAGCAAGCATGTGACGTATGAGGACGCCGGCGTCGATACCGCCGAGGGCGGCCGCGCCGTCGACGCTATTAAGCAGATGGTCAAGGACACCAACCGCCCCGAGGTTATCGGCGGCATCGGCGGCTTTGGTGGCCTGTTCTCGGCTGCCGCGCTTAAGGATATGGAAGACCCGATCCTGATCAGCGGCACCGACGGCGTGGGCACCAAGCTCGTGCTCGCCCAGATTATGGACCGTCACGAGACGGTGGGCCAGGACCTGGTCGCCATGTGCGTCAATGACATTTTGGCTTCGGGCGCCGAGCCGCTGTTCTTCCTGGATTACGTTGCCATCGGTCACATTGAGGCCGAGCACATGGCAAAGATCATCAAGGGCGTGGCCGACGGCTGCAAGCTCGCGGACTGCGCGCTCGTGGGCGGCGAGATGGCCGAGCACCCGGGCGTCATGGCTCCCGCCGATTACGACCTCGCCGGCTTTACCGTGGGTGTTGTCGATCGTCCCAAGATGCTCGACCCTGCGAACGTTCGCCCCGGCGATGTGATCCTGGGCCTGCCCTCCACCGGCGTGCACTCCAACGGCTACTCGCTCGTGCGCAAGGTTATCGGTGTCGACGGCATCAAGCCGGGCACGCCCGAGGCCGCCGCTAAGGCCGAGGAGCTAAGCCGTCCGCTCGAGGAGCTCGGCGGTGCTTCGCTGGCCGACGCCCTGCTGGCTCCCACGCGCATCTACGTCAAGCCGATTCTGGAGCTGCTGCGCAATGGCGCCAACGTTCATGCCATTGCCCACATCACCGGCGGCGGTATTACCGAGAACCTCAACCGCGCGCTCGCCGACGACGTCGATGCCGTGGTCACCCGCAACGGCGCCCAGATGGGCTGGGATGTTCCGCCCGTCATCACCTACGTGTCGCGCCAGGCCGAGCTCGCGCCCAACGAGGCATGCAAGACCTTCAACATGGGCGTCGGCCTGTGCCTGATCGTCGCCCCCGAGGACGAGGCTGCCGTGACCGAGGCTCTGGTCGCGCTAGGCGAGAAGCCGTTCCGCGTGGGCGAGTGCGTCGAGGGCTCCGGTAAGGTCGTGTACTCCGATGAGCGCTAACGAGCAGATGGCTGATGCCGAGGGCCTGGGCTTTGTGCCCTATACCCGTCCGACCGGTACCGATGCGGCTGAGCCGCTTAAGATCGGCGTGCTTATCAGCGGTTCGGGTACCAACCTGCAGGCGCTGATCGACCTGATCGCCGCCGGCAAGCTCAACGCCTCGATTGAGCTTGTGGTGTCGAGCCGTCCTTCGGCCAAGGGCCTGCAGCGTGCCGAGCGCGCGGGCATCCAGACACTCACGCTGTCCAAGGATGTTTATGCCGACCCCATCGCGGCCGACGAGATTATTGCGCACGAGCTGCTCGAGCGCGGCTGCGAGTACGTGGTCATGGCCGGCTACATGCGCATGGTGCACACGCCTCTGCTGGCGGCGTTTCCCAACCGCGTGGTCAACTTGCATCCGGCGCTGCTGCCGAGCTTTACCGGTGCGCATGCGATTGACGATGCGTTTGCTCGCGGCGTCAAGGTAACCGGCGTGACCGTGCACTTTGCCAACGAGATTTACGACAACGGCCCCATCATCGCCCAGCGTGCGCTGGCTGTCGAGGAGGGCTGGGACGTCGACACGCTCGAGGAGCACATCCACGCGATCGAGCATGTGCTGTATCCCGAGGTCGTGCAGATGCTCGCCGACGGCCGCGTTCACGTGCTGGAGAGCGGCAAGGTCGCAATTGATGCGCCTCGTGGCTAGTAGCGCACAGTACAATTTAGCCGAGTAGTCAGGGTGGTCATTGGCGCCAAGGCGCAAGTGGCCATCCTTTGTTTTAGGTAGTCACCTGCGGCGTTCTTCAGTGACTAGTCGTTAAAGAACGTCGCAGGTGACAAGGTGAGAGAGGTGGGCCCATGGCGGATAACGAAGCGCTGTTTACGCCTGAGCTGGTGTTTTTTGATTGGGAGTGCGCGACGCCGGGTGAGGTGTTTGCGCGACTCGAGGGCGAGCTCGCTCCGCGCGGCTACATTGCCGAGGGTTGGCTCAACGCCGTCCGCGCGCGCGAGGACGCCTATCCCACGGGTCTCGCTATGCCGGCGGCAAACATCGCCATTCCGCATACCGATCCGGGATTTGTGGCCAAGCCCTATATCGCGGTGGTAAAGCCCGCCGCACCTGTGACGTTCAACGCTATGGCGGGCATGGGCGCCCCGGTGCCGGCGCAGATCGTCATCAACCTGGGCATTGCCGAGCCGGGCGGTCAGGTCGAGGCACTTCAGGCGCTCATGAATATCTTTATGGATGCCGACGCTGCAGCCGATGTACTCGGCCAGACCATGCCGCAGGGCATGGTCGACGCCATCCGTCGATACTTTTAAGGCCGGCACTTGGGGACTGTCCCTAACTGCCGGCAGAAAAGGAACGTCCCTAACTGCCAACCGCCAGACCTGTCCCCTTTGCACCAAAATGGTGCAGATTAACCTGTGTCCCATGCGCCGGGTGTGCCGCGGGGCTGCGTTGTGACACAATGGCGTTTGTTCGATTCGTGATGCGAAAGGCCAAACATGGCAAATAAGAAAAAGAACCCCGAGGTCGCGCCGACGCCCGAGCAACGGTCCCGCGCCGCCTCCAGCTCTCGCAAGAAGCAGCGCAAGACCTATGTGTCCAAGACCGTCAAGATTGTCCTGGTGGTCATCGGCGTGCTGGCGATGCTGCTTTCCGTCTCGGCGATGGCGTGCTCCGGCCTTATGTCGCAGGCTGAGGACACCTCGGGCTACAAGCTGACCGGCGGTGTTGCTGCCACTATCAACGGCACCAACCTTACCGAGGACACCGTGACCAAGCAGATCATGAGCATGCGCACGTCCTACGGCTACACCAAGGATGAGGATTGGGCGCAGTATCTGGTTGACAACGACCTCACGCCCAAGAAGTACCGCAAGCAACTCATCGACTCCTACACGCAGCAGATTCTGCTTCAACAGGCACAGAAGGAGAACGGCGTGACGGTGTCGGACGAGGAGGTCGAGAAGGCTTGGAAGGACGCGTGCAAGAGCGCGGGCGGAGCCAAGGCCTTTAAGAAGACCCTCAAGACCTACGGCTATACCGAGGACACCTACAAGGACTCGCTCAAGGAGAGTCTGGCGCAACAGAAACTCAAGGATGCCGTCGCGCCCACGAGCAAGCCCAAGGACAGCGAGATTGTCGATTACATCAACGAAAATCTGTCCAGCTACAACGACGCCCGCCGCTCGTCGAACATCCTGATCAAGGTTGATTCCGACGCTTCCGACGAGGACAAGGCTGCCGCCAAGGCCAAGGCGCAGGAGTGCCTGGACAAGATCAACTCCGGTGAGCTGAGCTTTGAGGACGCCGTTGAGCAGTACTCCGAGGACACCGGTTCCAAGGAGAAGAAGGGCGATGTGGGCTGGGATAAGCTCACCACCTTTGTCGACAGCTACCAGACGGCGCTCGAGGGACTCAACAAGGGCGACGTGAGCGAAGTCGTCGAGTCGACCTATGGCTACCACATCATCAAGTGCACCGACTACTTCCATGTCGATAATCAGGTTGATGACATCAACCAGGTGCCCAAGGACATCAAAAAGTACGTCTCCAACGTGGTGAAGACGCAAGCGGCCAGCACCGCGTACAGCGAGTGGCTGGAGCAGTACAAGAAGGATGCCGACATCACCGTCAACCCCATGCCCAAAGACGTACCCTATAACGTGAGTCTGAAGGGTGTCACCAAGAGTTCGACCGACGATTCGTCGACGACTGAGTAATCATGGGGCGGTGCTCGCGCGAGTGCCGCCCACACTATTGAGGAGGATTTGCAGATGACCAACGAAGAGCTGCAGAAGGAAATGATTGCGGCCATGAAGGCCAAGGACAAGGTTCGCCTGTCCATCATTCGCCAGGTTAAGGCCGAGGTGAAGAATATCGAGGTCAATGAGCGCCGCGATGTGACCGAGGAAGACGTCAACAGCATGATCAAGCGTCTGATCAAGCAGACGAGCGAGACGCTGGAGATGTCCATCAAGGCCGGCACCGACCAGGAGCGTACCGACAACCTGACCGAGCAGGTCAAGATTCTGGAGAGCCTGCTGCCCGCGCAGGTTTCGGGCGAGGAGCTCGAGGCCCTGATCGAGCAGGTTATCGCCGAGCTGGGCGCCACGTCCAAGAAGCAGATGGGCCAGGTTATGGGCGCACTCGGCAAGGCCACCGGTGGCAACTTCGATAAGCCGGCCGCGGCAAAGATCGTCGGAGCCAAACTTGCGTAATTTGTTACGCGGTTTTACCAAACCGCGTAACGGCTCGACGCTGCAAACCCGTACACGCGGCAATCTGACGTTCAATTTCAAGGGCGCGACCATAAGGTCTGCGCCCTTTCATTTCACGTCACCTTGCTCGCGTGTACGGGTTTTCGCTGACTTATGCTCAACAAGGGCGGTTGTATTATTTTCTGGTTTTGAGGGGCGTGACCATTGTGGTCGCGCCCCTTTTTGCTGGGCTGTCCCCAATGAGTGGGTTAAAGGTTGCGGGTTCTTTACGGGAATGTAGTGTGGGCTGCGGAAACGTGATTCTTTCCGTACAATAGTTCAACTCGTGTAAACGCAGGGAAGGGACATTCATGGCAGACATGATCGAGATCAAGCATCTCAACAAGTACTTTGGCGACCTGCATGTGCTCAAAGATATCAACCTCACCGTCAAACGCGGCGAGAAGCTCGTAATGATCGGGCCTTCCGGCTCGGGTAAATCGACGCTCATCCGTTGCGTCGATTATCTGGAGGAGCCCACGTCGGGCGAGGTTGTCATCGACGGTACGCCGCTCACCAAAAAGAATCACCTGGAGATGGCTCGCAAGTATAGTTCCATGGTGTTTCAGCAGTTCAACCTGTATCCCAACATGACGGTGCTGGGCAACCTGACGCTCGCGCCCATCAAACTGCAAAAGAAGAGCAAGGAGGAGGCGACCGAGATCGCCATCGCTGCGCTCAAGCGCGTCGGCATGGCACATAAGGCCGGCGAGTATCCGCAGAATCTCTCGGGTGGTCAGCAGCAGCGCATCGCCATCGCCCGTGCCCTGTGCACCAAGCAGCCTATCATCCTGTTTGACGAGCCGACCTCGGCACTCGACCCCGAGATGGTCCAGGAAGTCCTGGACGTTATGATTGAGCTCGCGCAGGAGGACATCACCATGATCTGCGTGACGCACGAGATGGGCTTTGCGCGCCAGGTGGCCGACCGCGTCATCTTTATGGAGGACGGCCGCATCCTGGAGGAGGGCACGCCTGAGCACTTCTTCGATAACCCCGAGAACCCGCGTTGCCGCGAGTTCCTGTCCAAGATTCTGCACTAGGCGCGGTGATGGACATGACGGATATGACGAGGGCGGCCGTGTCGCGCCGTCACTTTTTGCAGCTGGCGGGCGCCGGTATGCTTACGCTGACGGGGGCCGCGCTTACCGGTTGCGGCAACTCCACCAGCGGCGAGGGCTCCGACAAGGGGTCCAAGCTTGCGGCCATTAAGTCGCGCGGCCATCTGAATGCCGGCGTTAAGAAGGATGTTCCCGGCTATGGCTATTACGACACCGCCAAGGGCCGCTTTGAGGGCATGGAAGTCGATTTGTGCTATCAGATCGCCGCTGCTGTCTTTGACGTGAGCTACAAGGAGGCCCGCGCCCAGGAGCTTGTCGAGTTTACCGACGTAACGCCCAAGACGCGCGGCCCGCTGATCGATAACGGCCAGCTTGACGTGGTCGCGGCGACCTACACCATCACCGACGAGCGCAAGAAGAGCTGGGATTTCTCGACGCCGTACCGCACCGACTACGTGGGACTCATGGTTAAGAAGCGTTCGGGCTTTACCTCGATTGAGGACCTGGACGGCAAGGTCATTGGCGTGAGCCAGGGTGCCACCACGCAGAGCCTGATCGAGCAGATGATCAAGGACAACGGCTTTAGCTGCGAGCCCGAGTTTAGGGCCTTTAGTGGCTACCCCATCATCAAGAGTTCGCTCGATGCCGGCAATATCGACGTCTTTGCCATGGACCGCTCCACGCTGGCCGGTTACATGAACGAGACCGTTGAGCTGCTGCAGCCCGAGGTCAAGTTTGGCGAGCAGGGCTACGGCGTGGCGACCAAGAAGAGCTGCGACCTTTCGGCCGTGGTCGATCAGGTGATTTGCGATCGCCTGGCCGATGGCTGGCTCGACCAAGAGGTCAAGACCTGGGGTCTTGTATAGGCGCATCGTCCAAGGAAGGAATCAAATGCTCGAAGGATTATTTGACGCCGACCGTTGGTCGACGACATTTCAAAATATGGGACCCTTCTGGGAGGGCTTTGGCGTGACGCTGCAAGTGGTCGTTGCCGGTCTACTGCTGTCGCTGGTGCTGGGCACGCTGCTGGGCGTGTTCTCTACCACTCGCTCGCGCGTGCTGCGCGCCATAAGCCGCGTGTACGTGGAGTTTTACCAGAACACCCCGTTGCCCGTGCAGGTGCTCTTTATGTACATGGCCGGTCCGCAGTTTTTGCAGGCCATAACCGGTGCCGATCAGCCGGTGCGCATCGCGCCGTTCGTGCTGGGCTTCTTGGGTGTGGGCCTGTATCACGCGGCCTACATTTCGGAGGTCATCCGCACTGGTATCGAGGCGGTTCCGCGCGGTCAGATGGAGGCGGCCCAGAGCCAGGGCTTCACCCGTGCGCAGGCGTACTGGTACATCGTGCTGCCCCAGACATTCAAGATCATTCTGCCGCCGCTGTGTAACCAGGCACTCAACCTGGTCAAGAACACGTCGGTGCTGGCGCTTGTGGCCGGCGGCGACCTTATGTACCGTTCCGACAACTTTGTGAGTCTGTACGGTTACCTGCAGGGATACATCGTCTGCTGCCTTATGTACTTCATCATCTGCTTTCCGCTCGCCATGCTGGTGCAGTGGCTCGAGCGCCGCTCCAAGGAGCGTCCGCGCGGCGTGAGCCTGGCCGAGCTGGGGCTCGACAACGTAGAGGAGGCCTAGCGCATGGAAATCTTCAACGCGACCAACCTGCTCTACATCTGGGGCGGCTTTGTTAAGACCATCGAGATCTCGGCGCTGTCGATCTTTTTCTCGCTCATCTTTGGCACGGTGCTGGCGCTCGTTAAGAGCTATGCGCCCCGCCCGTTCCGTATTTTGGTGAGCGCCTATATCGAGCTGTTCCGCTGCACGCCAAACCTGCTGTGGATCCTGTTTATCTACTTTACGGTGCAGGGTTTGGACATTGTGATTTCGACCATCGCCTTTACGCTGTTTACCAGCGCTGTTATGGCCGAGATTGTGCGTGGCGGTCTCAACTCGATTCCGCGCGGCCAGTTTGAGGCAGCGCAGAGCCAGGGCTTTGGCTTCTTTGCCACCATGCGCTACATCATTCTGCCGCAGACGTTTAAGACGATCATTCCGGCGCTGTTTAGCCAGTGCACGACTGTCATCAAGGACAGCTCGTATCTTTCGGGTATTAACGTGGCCGAGCTCATGTACACGGCCAACGTTGTGATGGCCCACGCGATCGATCTGTCGCAGGTGCTTATGCTCTACGGCCTGGTGTTTGCGATGTACTTTGTGCTCAACTTTGGTATCTCGCTGCTGGTGAGGGCATATCAACGTCGCATCGTGGCAGCGTAGAATGTGGCAAAGGGACAGCCCCTTTGTCACATAGAGAAAGGAATCGCGATGAGCGATCTGGAGAACAAGAAGAATCCTGTGGTCATTACCATCGCGCGCGACTTTGGCGCCGAGGGCCACGAGATTGGCCGCATGCTTGCCGACGAGTTGGGGATTCCGCTGTACGATAACGAGCTGCTGGTGCGCGCATCGCTGCGCGCGGGCGAGTCGCTCGATAAGATGGCCGCCTATGACGAGCGTCTGGCCGTGGAGAACATGGCGTTTCTGCCCGACCGCTACGATGCGCGTTCGTACTCGGATAAGTTGTTCCAAAAGATGAGCCAGGTGGTTTTGGACCTGGGCGAGACCGAGAGCTGCATTATCGAAGGCCGCCTGTCCGATTACCTGTTGCGTAACAACCCCAACCACATTGCCGTGTTGGTGACCGCACCCTTTGAGGACCGCGTCGAGATCGTGCGCAAGAAGCGTGGCCTTAACAAAAAGAAGGGCGCCAAGCTGGTCAAGCAGCAGCAGAAGGCGCGCGAGGCGTTCTACAAGCGCTACAGTGCCGGCAAGTGGAAGATGACGAGCGGCAAGGATATCGTCGTCAACCGCGCCAAGCTGGGCCGCGAAGGCTGCAAAGACGTTATCGCCGCCGCCTACCGCTACAAAGTGGCGCAACTCGAGGCTTAACCGACCAAAAACCACCACAAAGGGGACAGGCACCTTTGTGGTGGTTTTTGTTTTAGGCCGAGGGGAAGGCCTTGGTGAGACCGGCGCGCGTCTGCGTGTCGGTCTTTTTGTAGATGGAGCTCAGGTGGCGCTGTACCATGCGCATCGAGATACCGAGCTCCTCGGCGATCTGTTTGAGCGGGCGTTCGTCCTGGGTTACGGCCATGAGCACGTCGACTTCGCGCGGGGTGAGAGCGTGGTTGGCGATGAAGGCCTTGCGCTGCTCCTCGATACTCGGCACAGCGAGCGCCTCCTCGGCAAGCTGTTGATGTTTACGTTCCTGCTCGGTTTGGGGCAGGCGGAACAAGCCGGCTGCCACGAATGCCGCGCAGGCGGCGACGAGCAAAACGAGCGCACCGATCATGATGAGGGCAACGTTGCCCGAGATCACGAGAGCAAGCGAGATGCCCGATGTGGTGAATGCGCATGCATTGTTGGCGGCGCGTCCCATGCCGGCCCAGAGGGCGGGTGCATGCATGCGCGGTGCCAGCTGTGTAAAGGTGGCGGTAAAGAACGTGACAAAAAAGCCCGAGCTCAGGTAAAAGACGACAAGGCCTAGGTTGGGATCGGCGCCGGCCTCGACGGCCAGGATGGAAATGGTCGAGAGCACGGCGATGCCGAGCATGACAAGTCCCATGTAGCGACGCTCGGCAAGATCAAAGACGATGCCGGCGGCAAGGCCGCTTGCCGTCAAAAAAAGGCGCGGCCAGGTCTGCACGGCGATGGTGCCGTGGGCGTTGGAGAGCGTGACCACGTTGTCGAGGGTCGAGAACAAGCAGGCCAGAATCATGACGAGCGCGATACTCCAGCACGCCTGCTTGGCGAGGGCGTGTGAGGGCTCGGCAAAGGGGTTTACGGTGGGATTGGGACTCTCGGCAGCCTTTAGGGGAACGGCGCTGAGGGCGGAGATGGCGATCGTCACTGTGCCAAGGACGATGAGCTCTGCGATGCCGCCGCAATTGAGCAGGTTGACGGCGAACTGCATCAGGATGCCCGCGGCATAGGCTGCTCCTGCGCCAGTGGCGAGCTTGGGGTCATCCTGGAATGTCAACGAAAAGGCGTGGTGAGCAGCGGCACCCAGCAGGCCGAGTCCAAGGAATGCCACGCAGCCCAGAATCTCGAGGGCAAGCGGGGCCGTAGGGAACTGAATTTGGGTCAGGCCCACGATGACGATAGGGATGGCGGCGGCGTTGACGGCTGCCAGTGAGTGGCCTTTGCGCTGTGCGAGCCCGAGCAGCGGCGCGTATCCGATAAAGCCGAGCACGCTCGCACCTAGAATAAAACCCTGCGCGATTACAACGCGTTCGGCACCGGCGAGAAGGCCGACGTTGACGTCGAAGCGAAACTCGGCGGCAAGGAAGGCGAAGGTGAAGAGCGCGAGTGCCAGAAGCGCGTTGATTTTAGGCCTGCTCAGGTTCAAGGACGGTCCTTTGGGTGGACGAATGATCGTGTCCTCGATTGTAGCGTCCCTGGGACGCGTGTGGCGATGGCGAAGTCATATTGGATTAAACCGCAGGTAGCAATAGGGGTTCGTATCTACGAACCTAGGCATATGGAATCGCTGGTCGCACCTTGGTGGTACAGGACCATCACAAAGGGGACAGGCACCTTTGTGGTGGTATATCCCTACGACCAAGGAGGCCGTTATGAACGCAAGTCACTTTGACAAGCAAGCTCAACGTGAGTCCACCTGCTCGCTGGTTCACGGTGCCTGGCGTTGTGTGGGTGCCAAAATAGCTTGCGCCGGCGCGTGTGCGCTTATGGTCGGTCAGTTGCTGCTGCCGAGCGTGGCGCTGGCGACGGAATGCGCCGATCCCACCGTTGGGACGGATGAGGTTGCCGCGGCTCCGGTGACGCCGACGGTTGCGGAGGATACGGCGGCTCCGGCGCCGGTACCGGTGGCTCCGGCTGCGCCGATGACTGACGCGGCTCCGGCGGCGCCGCCTGCGGCAGAAGCTCAGCAAGATCAGCAGGACGCACCGGCGGCAACGGTGAACGATGCGGTTGCTGTCAACCAAGATGGCTCTCTTGGTGGCACCGACAGCTCGTCGGCAAACAACGCCATCATGCCCTGCGGTGTGACCGATGTTGTTGGCGGCAGCGACGTTAGGGTCAACACGACCGTGGTCCCCCACTATACGGACTGCGCGCTTCCGAGCAAGGTCACACTCAAAAAGGGCCAGCCGTATACCCACGATTTTCTCGATGTAGAGGGTGGCATTCCAGAAACGCTTGCGAGCGAAGTTGTCGAGGTTAAGTACTACAGGGCCGATGCCGCTTCGGGCACTCTGGCCGAAGTTCAGGATGCGTCCATGTCCGACGTGACGGCTCGCTTCGAACCCGTTGGCAATCACATGAGGCTGACGCTGACCTTTACGGGTGGCGCGGCAGGCGGCTCGTATCGACTCACGCGCAATGAGGCTCTCTATATTGGCACGGCACTGGAGTATACCGGAACTGACTATGAAGGCAGCTCGACTATCCTCAACGAAACCAGGTACGATTATTACCTCCGCTACGTCATCAATAGCGAAATTACGCTCGTTGCGTCAGAAAACGAAGCCCTCCATAACCTGGACGTCAACGACGTGAAGACCGACTACGCGCCCGGCGAGGCGCCGCGCGCAACTGCGACGATCCCCGCTGCCGATGCCGACAAGTACGAGATCGCCTACGAATGCTGGGAAGAGATGGAGCTCGATATGGAATCCGGGGAGTCGGTACCCGTTGCCTTCTGGTATTCCGACCCCGCAAAGTACACGCCGGGCATGAAGAAGATTGACCACTTCGAAGAGGGCAAGTTCTACATGTACTCCGTTGAGCTGAGGCTCAAGGGCGACAATACCGTGGCCGATGACTGCAATATGAACGTCAACGGTCATTGGGCGCACCACATCAAGACCGTCAACGGCGTCTTCGCCCCAAACGCTGACAATATGCTGTGCGAGCAGCCAATCGACGAATGGCGTGCCATCGACGTTATAGAGATCAACGGCGCCACGACCACCTTCAAGGCGGGCGATAAGCCGGTCTTTACGGCGAATGTTCCGACGGGCTCCAACTCCCTTCCTCAGTGTGAGTTCTGGACGGGCAGCGATGGCAGCGAAGTGAACTCTCAGAAGTTCTGGGATCAGAACATCACGAATCACATCGACGTCTTTAAGCCCGGCGTGACCTATCGCTACGGTATCTACCTCAAGTCCGCGCGCGGCTTCTACTTTACGTCCGACACCAAGCTGGTGATCAACGGCCAGGAGTGCGGCTACCAGGTCGCGGATAGCGTTTCCGATGAGGACAGCGGCTGGATCTACACCCTGTGGCTCAACACCGATCTGGCGTTTACGCCCGAAGCCACGCCGACTCCCGACCCGCAGCCTACGCCGGATCCCAAGCCGACACCGCAGCCTGAGGTGAAACCCGAGACCAAGCCTGCGGCCAAGCCGGCCACGACAACCGCCACGACCAAAACGGTTGAGAAAGCCGCGCAGGCCAAGAAGAGCGACGCTGTCCTGGCTACCACGGGGGATACCACCGCAATGACGGTTACCGCCCTAGGCATCGCCGGCGCGACCGTCGCCGCCGCCGGCATCGCCGCAACCAAGCGCCGCAAGCGTTAGGGGTGGGTAGCGGCTCTCGTTCTCGGCCTCAGCAAAATCTCAATCTGTAACACCAAACTGCCCAAAACGGCTCTAGATGTTACAGATTGAGACAAAGCGGGGGCGGCTGGAGAAATATCTCGATCTGTAATAGCTACGATGCTCAACAGGCTCCAGGTGTTACAGATTGAGACAAAACGGCCGGCCAGGCCCCCGACCACCACAAAGGTGCCTGTCCCCATCGTGGTGGTGGGACGGCCGGCATAGAAAAAGTCCCCGCCGGGCGTGTGCTCGACGGGGACTTTGCCGTTTGATGGCTAGCGCTTTGGGTGATTACTCGCCCAGCAGGCTCTTGGTGATGGAAGCGGCGGCCTTCTTGCCGGCGCCCATCGCCAGAATGACCGTAGCGGCACCGGTGACGATGTCGCCGCCGGCCCAGATGCGGGGATCGGTGGTCTGGCCGGTCTCCTCGTCAGCGACGATGTAGCCCCACTTGTTGAGCTCCATCTTGCCGCCGATCTTCTTTGCGAAGGGGTTGGCGTTGGTGCCGATAGCCGAGATCGCGACGTCGCAGGGAATCTCCTCGATGGCGCCCTCGATGGGCACCGGGCGACGACGACCGGACTCGTCGGGCTCGCCGAGCTCCATCTTCTGGACCTTGACGGCGCACACGGAGCCGTCCTCGCCAGCGACAAACTCGAGCGGGGAGACGAGCGGCAGAACCTCGACGCCCTCGGCCTTGGCATGGTGCAGCTCGGCGCGACGGCAGGGCATCTCGTCCTCGGTACGACGGTAGGCGATGATGGCGTGCTCGGCGCCCAGACGCTTGGCGGTACGGACGGCGTCCATAGCCACGTTGCCGCCACCAAAGACGACGACGTTCTTGCCGTGCTTGGTGGGGGTGTCGTACTCGGGGAACTTGTTGGCCTTCATCAGGTTCACGCGGGTGAGGTACTCGTTCGCGAAGAAGACGTTGGGCAGGTTCTCGCCGGGGACGTTGAGGAACTTGGGCAGGCCAGCGCCGGTCGCCACGTAGATGGCGTCGAAGCCCTGCTCGAACAGCTCCTCGGCCGTGGCCATGTTGCCCACGACGGAGTTGTACTCAAACTTGACGCCCATGTCCTCCAGGCCGTCGATCTCGCGCTTGACGACCGCCTTGGGCAGACGGAACTCGGGGATGCCGTAGACCAGCACGCCGCCGCCGGTGAAGAATGCCTCGAAGACGGTGACGTCAAAGCCGTTGCGGGCGAGCTCGCCGGCGCAGGTGATGCCGGACGGGCCGGAGCCGACGACGGCAACCTTCTTGCCGTTCTTGGGGGCCATCTTGGGCGTGGAGGCGAGCTCGGGGCGGTCACCCAGGAAGCGCTCGAGCTGGCCGATGGCCACGGGCTCGGACTTCTTGCCACGGATGCACTTGCCCTCGCACTGGTTCTCCTGCGGGCAGACGCGGCCGCAGATGGCGGGAAGCATGGAGTCCTCGCGGATGGTATCGAGAGCGCCGCCGAAGTCCTTCTCGCGGATCTGTTCGATAAAGCGGGGGATGTTGATGTTGACGGGGCAGCCCTCAACACAGAACGGCTTCTTGCAGTTGAGGCAGCGCTCGGCCTCGGCCAGCGCCATCTCCTCGGTGAAGCCCTTGTCGACGGGGCGGAAGTCGCAGGCGCGCTCGGCAGCCGGCTCCTCGTTATCGGGGGTGCGGGGCGACTTCATATCGGCAACGAAACGACCGTTAACTAGTGGCATGCGCAGCTCTTTTCCTCATAGGCCTTGAGGGACTCGCCCTCTTCGGAACGGTAAGCGGCCTGGCGGGCACGAAGGTCATCCCAGTCGACCAGGGTGGCATCGAAGTCGGGGCCGTCGACGCAAGCGAACTTGGTCACGCCGCCCACCTCGACGCGGCAGCAGCCGCACATACCGGTGCCGTCAACCATGATGGGGTTGAGCGACGCGGTGATGGGGGTGTCGTACTTCTGGGCGGTGAGGGTCGAGAACTTCATCATCGGAACGGGGCCGACGCAGAAGACCTGGCTCACGGCCTTGTCCTGCAGCAGGCGCTCCAGCGGAGCGGTGACAACGCCCTGCTCGCCGTAGGAGCCGTCGTCAGTGGTGATGTGGATGTGGTCCTCGTCGAGGAGCTCGCGGAACTGGTCCTCCATGAGCAGGAGGTCCTTGGTGCGGGCGCCCATGATGGCGTGCACCTCGTGGCCGGTCTCGACCAGGTGCTTGGCGACCGGGAAGGCAATTGCCAGGCCGACGCCGCCGCCAATGACGGCGCAGGGGCCCTCGGCCATCTCGGTGGGAACTCCCAGCGGGCCCACGACGTCGCGCAGCGACTCGCCGGCCTCGTAGGTGGAAAGCATCTCGGTGGTCTTGCCGATCACCATGAAGATGAACTCGACCCAGCCCTCGTCACCGTTCCAGCCGGCCAGGGTAAACGGGACGCGCTCGCCCGTCTCGTTGGCGCGAACCATGAGGAACTGTCCAGCGTGCGCATGCTTGGCGATTGCAGGCGCCTCGATGCGGAACTTGAACACCTTCTCCGAGAACTGCGTCTTCTCCAGGATCTTATACATAGAACCCCTCTCTTGTTAGGGCCGCCGAACCGTGCCTCCACGGAAATGGACGGTAGCCCGAATAAAACCGTACGCGCACAGGCGTTGTGCAGACATACGGTGCAAATTATACCCTCATGGACATGTCACTTACGTGTGTCTTCGGCGGTTGGGAGCAGGGTTTATCCACTTTGGCCTACCAAAGGGGGAGAGGTTTATTTTGGTCGGTTTTATCAGGTAAAACGGCAAATGGGGCCGGCCTCGGGTTGTGATGAGGCAGGCCCCCTTTGGGATGCTATGCATGTATGTCGGCGCGCGGTTGATTGCGATGCCGCAACTGGGGCGTTTCCGCAGGTAAAACCTGCCAAAATAAACCTGTTCCTAAATGATAGGTTTTAGTGCTTGCCGTTGGCGGAGGCGGCGCCGTTGACATGGTCGCGAGCATAGACCACGCCGTGCACGATCGCCAGGCCGGCGGCGTCGGCCGCGCGGGCGCAGGTGTTCTGGAAGTCCTCGGCCTCGCGGGCGCGCAGCTGCTTGAGCACGTAATCTGCCACGGCCATCTTGCCGGGAGGGTTGCCGATACCGGTGCGGATGCGGCTGAAGTCGCGGCTGCCCATCTTGTCGATGATGGAGCGCAGGCCGTTGTGGCCGGCGTGGCCGCCGCCCACCTTAACACGTACGTCGCCGGCGGGAATGTCGAGCTCGTCGTGGATGACGAGCAGCTCCTCGGCCTTGATCTTGTACTCGCGGCAGAGCTTGGAGATGGGTCCGCCCGAGGTGTTCATGTACGACTGCGGCTTGACCAGTACAATCTGGCGCTTGCCGTTCTCTTCCTCGGCATCGTTGATGTTGATGAGCGCGACCTCGGCGCCTGCTTGGTTTTTCCAGTACGTGACGCCGGCCTGACGGGCCAGCTCGTCGATCGCCTTAAAACCGGCGTTGTGGCGGGTCTCGGCATACTCATCGCCAGGGTTGCCAAGTCCGGCAACCATGCGAATCTTAAGCGGCTGTGCAGCTGCCATGTTCATCCTTTCGTTGATTTGTCGCCTGCTATGGTGAGCGACCCTGTTGCCGCTGTCAAATGGAGGGCAATTGAGGTTGTTTGGGGGCGTTTGGACGGCCGTCAAAATCCGAGGTGGACAGTTAGTTCGGATACGTATAAGTTCTGAGGACTCGAATTGCTCAATTCAATGCCGATACGTTGTTTTGGAACTTTAGTTAGTCCATATGACGCTGTTTTGAAGTCTACCCCGCTTTCAAATAGGGCGAATGGTATAGAGATAGCTGCAAAACAGCCTAATTCAATGTGTCTATTTATACGTATTTGAACTAACTGTCCAGCCCTGTTCGACGGCGCACGGGTGATTCGCCGTTTAGACCGGCGCAAGGCCGATTCCGGCCCGCAGAGCGTTGAGCCAAGCGGCCTGACGCTTGCGATAGCCCTTGATGCGATATCGGAATCGGACTCCTGCGAGTCGATGCATCGTTTGGGCGAAGGCTTCGAGTGCAACAAGGTCTTTCATTTGGTCGCGATTGATAACCAGGACGTGGATGCCCATTGCCTTGAGGCCATTATTTCGATTGCCATCGTGGATGCGAGCGTTTTGAAGCTCATGCCCAATTCCGTTGTATTCGTTGTCGACTCCGGCGGCCGGGCAATATAGGTCGCAGATGGCGTAAGGGATGCCGGAGGACATGTTAACCGCAAGAGTGTCGAAGTCGATTCGATAGTTGAGTAGCAGGCCTCCCATGGGCAGGCTGCAACATCCGAATCCGCCAAAGCGCATGGGCGCTCCGAGAACGGCTAACATTAGGGATTCGGCTGGGGATGCAGATCCGGGTCGGGCAAGCTTGACTGCCGTGCGAAACGAGGTGTATGAGCTACTTTTGGCGAAGCGCGCGACCGCCTCGAGATCTTCGATGGTCGTGGCGGGCTCGCATTTGTAGTGCGCCTGTTCGTAGCGGGTTTCGTTCTGCTGTTTGGCTGCCGACTGGCCGCCCAGGCAATCAAGATCGCCCGTCGCTGCGCAGCTATCGCCCTTGGGCCAGATGTCGTCATAGGCGATGGGGTAGGTTGCCTCGGGCGGAAGGGAGTAGGTTCCGAGCAGCTCCATAAGGAGCATCAAGGTTTTGGCGACCGATTCATTTTTAGAACAAAGCATGGCTGTCATGGCAGGAGACGTTGCGTAGATGTCGGCCTCGACGTGCATAATTGCACCTTCAGGAAGAGGAGTGGAGAGAATATGCTGAAGAAGTCGCTTGTCGGGGCGCCTGTTGTCTTCGTTTGAAACGAGAAGATCGAGCAGTTCGGAATCATCTTCATTCCAGGCGTCGAGTATCGAAAGTGCGCCAAAGTCTATCGCGTCATTGTTGGGAATGCAGCCAGCCAAGGCCTGTGCTTGCTGTTCGCTATCAACGGAGTCCCAGGGTAGGGCAGAGTACGCCCGTCGTGCGCGACGAATTGCGCGGAGGGCGGAGAGATGTGAAATCACGGTCGTCATAGCTATAACGTACTAAGTTGGCGGCAGAATGCGACCGCCATACCGTTCTTTTCGCTCAGCGGGGCGCTGCGCGCCATGAACGGCTGGGTGTTATGAAATCGGTGGAATCGGTTGAGGGGATTGCAGGAAATTGAGCTCTGCCGCGAAGGTTGACGATAGCTACTGGACAGTTAGTTCAGATACGTATAAGACGGCGGGCGTTCGAGGCGTTTCTAAGGGCTTTCGAGGGCGATTTGAGGGTAAATATGCGGCGGTCGTACTCGAAAGCGATGAGCTTTGGGCAGTATGGCGTTCGCCGGGGAGCTCAGAAGGCTCAGAACGGCCTTTGGAGCTTTAAAAAAATACGTATCTGAACTAATTGTCCAGGGAAGGTTGTCGAGGGGTAGAAAAAGGGTCGGAAGCGAGCTTCCGACCCTTTAAAAACACCAAAGATGATGAGATGCACGCTGGATTACAGCGCGAAGTCGCCGCCGACGAGCGTGGAGACGGGCTCCTCGTGGTAAACGGCGGAGATGGCCTGAGCGAACTCCTCGGCGACCGAGATGGTCTTGATTTTGCCGCCGACCTCGACGGGAATGGCGTCGGTGACGAGGCACTCGACGATCGGGGCGTCGTTCAGACGCTCGATGGCCGGACCGGAGAAGATGCCGTGGGTGGCGCAGACGTAGATGTCGCCAGCGCCCATAGCCTTGAGCTCCTTGACGTTGGCGCACAGGGTGCCAGCGGTGTCGATCATGTCGTCGTTGATGATGCAGGTCTTGCCCTTGATGTCACCGATGATGCCCATGACCTCGGCGGCGTTGTGGCGCGGACGGCCCTTGTGGGCGATGGCCAGGTCGCAGCCGAGCATGTCGGACAGCTTCTTGGCGGCCTTGGCGCGGCCCACATCGGGGGAGACGACAACCAGGTTGTCGGTGTCGAAGTGCATGTCGTTGTAGTACTGGCCAAACAGCGGCAGCGCGGACAGGTGGTTAACCGGGATATCGAAGAAGCCCTGAATCTGGCCCTGGTGCAGGTCGAGGGTGATGATGCGGTTGACGCCAGCGCGCTCGAGCAGGTTGGCGACGAGGCGGGCGGTGATGGGCTCGCGCGGGCCGGCCTTGCGGTCCTGGCGGGCATAGCCGTAGTGGGTGATGACGGCGGTGATGGAGCGGGCGGATGCGCGCTTGGCAGCGTCGGTGGCGATGAGCAGCTCCATGAGCATGTCGTTGACGTTGCCGCCGGCCACGGACTGAATCAGGAAGACGTCGGCGCCGCGGACGGTCTCGTCGTAGCGGGCGTAAATCTCACCGTTGGCGAACTGCTTTAGCGTAAGGCCCGAAAGCTCGACCCCAAGGTACTCAGCGATCTTCTGAGCGAGGGGACGGTTGGAGGAACCGGAATACACGCGGATGGACTTGCGCATATTCTCCGACTTCTCGGGATCATTAATCGGCATTACCCTTCTCCTTTATATCGAATGCCATATAGATGCCTTGTTGCATTGTAACCGCGCGGCGGGGTTAATCGGGTCTTGATAACGTCTTTACCGTCAACGGACACGAACCGACCACTCATCCGGTTGCGCAGATCATGATAGAAAAAGGAGCCGCCCCCATGGGAACAGCTCCTTAGATGCTTGGTAAAACGTTATACCTCGTCGTCCTCGTGCAGACGGCGGCGATAATCGGCGGCCCAGCCCTCAATATTTATCTGGCGGGCACGACCCAGACCGAGTGCGTCTGCCGGGACCGGCTCGGTGATGACGGAGCCGGCGGCCACGAGCGCGCCGTCGCCAATCTGGGCGGGCGCGACCATCATGGTGTCGGAGCCGATGAAGGCATCCTTGCCGATGACGGTCTTGTGCTTGTGCACGCCGTCGTAGTTGCAGGTGATGGAGCCCGCGCCCACGTTGACGCCGGAGCCCATGGTGGTGTCGCCGATGTAGGACAGGTGCGGCACCTTAGAGCCCTCGCCGATCGTGGACTTCTTGATCTCCACGTGCGTGCCGGCCTTGGAGCCGTCGAGCATATGGGTGCCCGGGCGCAGGTAGGCGCGCGGGCCGCAGTCGACGCCGTTCTCGATGACGGCCTCGACGGCGATGGTTTCATCGATGGTGCAGCCGCTGCCGACGGTGGTGTCGGTGAGGCGGCTGTTGGGGCCGAGCTGGCACTCCTCGCCCACGGTGACGTGGCCGATTAGGTGCGTCTGCGGCCACACGACGGTGTCGCGGCCGATGACGGCATCGGGACCGATCCAGGCCTGCGTGGGATCGATGAACGTGACGCCCTCGGCCATCCAGTGCTCGTTGATGCGGTCGCGCGCGATGGCGGTGAGCTGCGCGAGCTGAATGCGGCTGTTGACGCCCAGGCCGTCGCGGTAGTCGTCGCAGTGGAAGATGGAGACCACCTGGCCGTGACCCTTGAGGATTTCGAGCATGTCGGGCAGGTAGTACTCGGACTGCGCGTTGTCGTTGCCGATCTCGTTAATGTGGGCGGCGAGCTGCGCGCCGTCAAAGGCGTAGCAGCCGGCGTTGCACTCCAGCAGCGTGGCGGCCTGCTCGGGCGTGCAGTCCTTCTGCTCGATGATGCGCTCGATCTGACCATCGGCGCCCAGCTTGATGCGGCCGTAGCCGAAGGGATCAGGCGGGGTCATGGTCATGACGGTGCAGGCGAGTTCGCCGGTGGCGACGGTCTGCGCGAACTTGGCGACGGTGTCGGCGGTGATGAGCGGCAAGTCGCCGTTGAGCACGACGACAGGGCCTTGCGTGATGCCGCAGGCCTCGAGCGCGACCTTCACGGCGTGGCCGGTGCCCAGGCGCTCGGTCTGCTCGACGCACTCGACCTTGGTGGCGCTGTTGGCGTAGGTGCCGTCGATAAGGGCGCGCATCTCGTCGGCGTGGCTGCCGATGACGACCACGACGCGGCTGCAGCCGGCCTTGATGGTAGCGTCGACGATCCACTGGACCATGGGCTTACCCAGGATCTTGTGCGAAACCTTGCAGTGGTTCGACTTCATGCGGGTGCCCTCGCCGGCAGCGAGGATAATTGCGGTTGCGTCCATGTGATCTCCTGTTACGTTATAGAGACGTGTGCTTGGAAACGATACACGGCGCAATATGATACCGCAGGCATATGTTGAGCGCGTAACGATTGGATTGCGGCGGTTGAGGCTTGCGCCGCCGGCGTGGCGTTTGCGCTGGCCGTGCATGGCGGCGGTGCTGCGGAGCTGTCGTTTGAGCGAGGGGACGGGGGTGCCCGTGGACAACATACGAGAGGAGTTTGGCGGCGAGCCCGTCGCGGCATTCTCGATGTCGCATCCAGCTGTGCCGGCGCTCTATATAGTGCTGACGCTGGGGCTCACCATGTTCTCGATGCAGCCGGTGCTGATTGCGCTGTCACTTGCGGGCGGGTTGGCGTATGGATTTGCGACGCGTGGGGCTGCCCGCACGCTGGGCGCACTTCGCTGGCAGCTGCCGGTGATTTTGATTATCGCGCTGGTCAATCCACTGTTTAGTGCCTCGGGCTCGACGGAGCTGTTCCGTATTGGCATGCGCGCGGTGTATCTGGAGAGCATGGTATACGGCCTGTGCATGGGCGGGCTGTTTGTGGCGAGCGTGCTGTGGTTTGAGGCCGCGGCGTCGATGCTCGAATACGACAAGGTGCTCGCGCTTTTGGGTAACGCCGCACCGGTGATCGCGCTCATGATCTCGATGTGCATGAGGCTTATCCCGCAGTTTTTGCGCCGCGGCCGTACGGTGCTGGCGGTGCAGGATGCGATTGATGTGCCGGGCCGCGCGCCGGCCGACCCCGTGCGCTCGCGCCTGCGGGCATCGAGTGCATTGATGGGCTGGGGCATGGAAGATTCGTTGGAGCGCGCGGACGCGATGCGCTCGCGCGGGTGGGGCGCCGCGACGCGTCGTACGACGTATGCGCGGTATCGGCTGGGGCGCAGCGACGTTGCCGCGCTGGTTGGGCTTGCGCTGTTTGGTGCTGCCGCGGTGGCGGTGGCGTGGACCGCGACGACGCAGTATTCGTTTTATCCGCAGCTCTCGGTGCCGGCGCCGTGGCCGGGCTATGTCGTGTACGCTGCCTGGATGGTGCTGCCTTGCGCGTTGCACGCGATTGATGAGAAGAGGTTTGGCTGATGGCTCGGTTGGATAGCTGCTCGGTAACGGGCGGGGCGTGCGGCTCCGATGTGCCTGCGATTGAGGTGCGGGGCCTTAGTTTTGCCTATCCCGGGGCCGAGGCACCGGTGCTCGAGGGGCTTGATTGGCGTGTTTCCCAAGGTGCGTTTGCGCTGCTTGTTGGCGGTACCGGTTCGGGCAAGTCGACGCTACTCTCGCTGCTCAAACCCGAGATCGCGCCGACGGGCGAGCGCGCTGGCGAACTGCGCGTGCTGGGCGAGAGCGTTGCCGACATGGATGTTCGGACGTCCGCGGAGCGCGTGGGCTATGTGTTTCAGGATCCCGAGAACCAGATTGTGTGCGAGACCGTGTGGCACGAGATGGCGTTTGGCCTGGAAAACTTGGGGCTAGCGCGTGACGAGATGCGTCGTCGCGTGGCCGAGACCAGCTATTTCTTTGGGCTGGAGGATTGGCTCCACCGCGATACCGATACGCTTTCGGGTGGTCGCAAGCAGCTGCTGTCGCTTGCCGCCGTCTTGGCGCTGCGTCCGCGCGTGCTGCTGCTCGATGAGCCCACGTCTCAGCTCGACCCCGTTGCCGAGAAGAGTTTTCTGCATGCGCTGTTTCGCGTGAATCGCGAGCTGGGCTGCACGGTTGTTGTGGCGACGCATCAGCCGCGCCCAATGCTCGAATACGCGACGTGTGCGTACCGGATTGAGGACGGTCGCGTGCGCGAGGTGGCGGATATGGCTTCTTTGGGACGCCGAGAATCGCTGTTGTCCGATGACATGTTGGGGTGGGGTGCCATCCGATGTGCAAATAAAGGAGTATTCAGCAGGCGTGAGGACAATTTGGGCTCTCTGGAGCCGCCCGGGGACGTATCGAGCGCGAAAAAAAGTTCGGAATTGGACAAATCGTCTGAATTTGTGGCGCAAACGTCGCTCGAGAACGGCTCGGAAGCCTTCCCGCGCACGGATGGAAGCAGAATACTCCAAAAAATGCACGCTGGGTCGGCTACCACCCTGGCAGGGAGCTGGTTTCGCTACGATCGCGCGGGCGGTTGGGTGCTGCGCGGGCTCGATGCGTCGTTTTCGGCTGGCGCGGTGCATGCGGTTGCGGGCGGTAACGGCTGCGGCAAGTCGACAATGCTTTCGGTGCTGGCGAAGACCGCCAAGCTGCAGCGCGGCCGCATGGTGCGCGGGGCGGCCTCGGCGGCGCTGCTGCCTCAGAATCCCAAAGCATTGCTGGTTGCCGAGACGGTTCGCGATGAGCTGATAGAATGGGCTTCGACCTGCGGATATGACGAGAACTTGGCGCGGGAGCGTGCGGCGCAACTGGGATTGGACGGCCTGGAGACGCGCCACCCCTACGACCTCTCGGGCGGACAGCGCCAGCTGCTCGCACTGGCAAAGCTGCTGCTGATCGGCCCCGAGCTGCTGCTGCTTGACGAGCCCACGAAGGGCTTGGACCTGGAGAGCCGCCGCATCATCGCCCGCGCCCTGCGTGACCATGCGAAGGCTGGCGGCACCGTCATTATGGCCACGCACGATCTGGATTTTGCCGAGCAGGTTGCCGATGACATTGCCATGATGTTTGACGGTGAGATCGCCTGCATGGAGCCGCCGGCCGACTTCTTTGCCGACAACGTGTTTTATAGGGCGTGATGGGATGACGGATTATCGCGTCGCGCGCCTGCTTACAAAACTGGAGATCCCGTTGCTGCTGGCGGTGCCAGCGGTGATGGCTGCGGCGTTGCTAGCGGGCGTTGAGCAGGCGGCACTTGCCATGCTGGTCGTGGTGGCGCTGGTGCTCGCGCTGTTCTTTGCGGGTTACGAGGCATCTCGTCCGGGTTTGCGCCAGATTATGCCCACGCTGGTGCTGGCGGCGCTGGCGGCGGCGGGGCGCATCCTGTTTGGGCCCATTCCCGACTTTAAACCGGTGAGCGCTATCGCCATTATCGCGGGGGCGACGCTTGGCCGCCGTAATGGTTTTATAGTTGGCGCGCTGGCGGCGCTGACCAGCAATTTCTTTTTTGGACAGGGCATGTGGACGCCGTGGCAGATGTATGCCTGGGGGCTCGTGGGATACGTTGGCGGTGTGCTGGCGTATGCGGGTGCGTTCGACCGCGCCGACGGCACCGTGCGCATGCCAGCGCTGCTGGCGTACGGCTTTGCGTCGGGCCTGCTCTATGGCGTCGTGATCAACGCGTATGACATCATTGGTTTTGTACAGCCGCTTACTTGGGCGGGTGCCGCGGCGCGTCTTGCCACGGCAGTGCCGTTCGATATTACGCACGGCCTTGCGACCTGCGTGTTTTTGGCCGCCTTGTACAAGCCTTGGTGTCGCCGCATTAACCGTGTCGTCGTGAAATACGGGCTGTAAGGCATTTCGCATTCCCTCACGAACTTGCGGTGGAATAGTTCTCGTTTTTGGCTATTTGCTGCCCAAACAGGAACTATTCCACCGCAACTTATAGGGGGAGAGGGGCCACACAATCTGTTTTCCTCTGTCCCCCCAGGAATTACTTGGGGCTAGAGTTCTAGCGTGAGGGTGACGGGGCAGTGGTCGCTGCCGAAGATGTCGCCGCGGATGCCGGTGTCGCGTACGTTGTCGGCGATTGCGTCGCTTACCAGGAAGTAATCGATGCGCCAGCCGGCGTTGTTCTTGCGGGCATTAAAGCGATAGCTCCACCAGCTGTAGACGCCCTCGACGTCGGGGTTTGCCGCGCGCCAGGTATCGGTAAAGCCGGCGTTGAGCAGCTCGGTAAACTTGCCGCGTTCCTCGTCCGAAAAGCCTGCGTTGCCGCGGTTGGACTTGGGGTTCTTAAGGTCGATCTCCTCATGCGCCACGTTAAAGTCGCCGCAGGTTACGACGGGTTTGCCGGTCTCGCGCTCGAGCGCGTTCAAAAAGCCGCGGTAGGCATCGTCCCAGGCCATACGCACGTCGATGCGCGCGAGCTCATTTTGTGCGTTGGGCGTGTAGACATCCACAAACCAGAATTTGTCGAACTCGAGCGCGCAGACGCGGCCCTCGGTTGCGGCTTGGGCGACGAGCACGGCCGCCTCGCCTTCGCCGGCGTAGGGCAGCAGCGCATCGGCGCACAGTACGCGCAGCGGCTCCTGGCGGCTAAAGACCGCGGTGCCCGAATAGCCTTTACGCTCGGCGTAGCTCCAGGTTTGGTGATAGCCGGGCAGGTCAATATCGACCTGGCCTTCTTGCAACTTGGTCTCTTGCAGCGCCAGGATATCGACGTCGAGTTCTTGCGCGATCTGGATAAAGCTCGGGTCCTTTTTGAGCACGGCGCGCAGGCCGTTGATGTTCCACGAGGCGAAAGTGTAAGTCTGAGGCATGGTGTCCTTTCGACGGGGTTGGCAGGCTTAAGATTAGCGCAACAGGGGCGGGGTGGGATCCGCGCATGCTGACTTAAAGGCCGCATGCTGGGACGTCGCTCAACGCTGCCCGACTAACAAGGACGGAGGACTCATATGACGCAGGCAATATCGGACCCCAGGCAGGCCTCCGCCGCGCTGGCGGATCTGTTTGACACCCACAAGCGCGTGGTCTTCTTTGGCGGCGCTGGCGTTTCTACGGCAAGTGGCATTCCCGATTTCCGCAGCGTGGACGGCCTGTATCACCAGCAGTTTGCCTATCCGCCCGAGACCATGCTGTCGCATAGCTTTTACGAGGCGCATCCGGCGGAGTTCTTCGACTTTTACCGCACCAAGATGATCGCGCTTAACGCTAAACCCAACCGCTGCCACACCAAGCTGGCCGAGCTGGAGCGCGCCGGTAAGCTTGATGCCGTGGTGACGCAAAACATCGACGGCTTGCATCAGATGGCGGGCTCGCAGCGCGTGTTTGAGTTGCACGGATCGGTCCATCGCAACATTTGCCAGTCGTGCGGCACGGTCTATAGCGCCGAGTGGATTTGCTCGCGCGAGCACGAGGATGCCGCGGGCGTGCCTGCGTGCCCCGCGTGCGGCGGCCGCATCAAGCCCGATGTGGTGCTCTACGAAGAGCCGCTCGATGAACATGTGCTGACCGGTGCCGTTGCCGCCATCGCCGCGGCCGATGCCCTCATTGTGGGCGGGACCTCGCTCGTGGTGTATCCGGCGGCAGGCCTTACGCGATACTTTACCGGCGATACGCTGGCCATATGCAACCTTGCTCCCACCGATCAGGATGCAAATGCCGACCTGCTGATTTCTTGCGACATCGCGGCCGCGTTTGCGTTCTAGCCCGCGCGCGCGGATACAATAGAAAGACTGAGTGCAAAGCGACCCCGCCGCCAGCTCCCCAAGCTCGGCGGCGTGGGCATTTTAGGAGGATGTTCATGGCGAACGACAGCAAGACATGGCGGTGCGGAAAGTACGAGCTCAGCTTTGACCGTCCGCGCATCATGGGCGTCCTCAACGTGACGCCCGATTCGTTCAGCGATGGCGGAGAGCACTTCGACCCCGATGCCGCCATCGAGTACGGCCTGGCGATGCTCGACGCCGGCGCCGACATCATCGACGTGGGCGGCGAGTCCACGCGCCCTGGTTTTACCCCGGTCAACCCCGATGAGGAAGCGCGCCGCGTGCTGCCCGTGGTGCGCGCGCTGGCCAAGGAGGGCGCCATCGTCTCGATCGACACGCGTCATGTAGCGGTTGCCAAGGCGGCCGTGCGCTGCGGCGCCTCGATCGTCAACGACGTGACCGGCTTCACCGATCCCAAGATGGTCGAGTTTGTTAAGACGAGCACCTGCGGCGTCATCGTGATGCATGCCGGCGAGGTCGCCGCGCCCGCCCGCACGCACGCAACGGTGCAGCTCGATACCTCGGCTGCGGCGTTTGTTGCCGAGAAGGCACGCGAAGCGGCTGCCGAGGCCGCGCGCGAGGCCGAGAAGCCGGCCCGTCGCCGCCGCGGCAAGTTGCTGGGCGAGCCCAAGGTTGAGGCCAAGCTTCCGGGCGGTGTGGTACAGCCCTCACTGCCGTTTGGCGAGCCGGAGCCCACGTCCGAGCCTGCAACCGAGCTGGGGCAGGAGACGCCGGCCGCCGAGCAGGCTGCTGCCGCCGAGACCGTCGCGCCCGCGCCCGAGGCCGCGCCCGCAGCCACCGAGGTCGCATCGGAGTCCAATGACCACCTGGCAGCCATGATGCGCCGCAGCGCCCGCCGCGAGGAAGCCTACGTGCCCACCTCGCAGCTCCGCCGCTTCACCCTGCCCGATTCGGCGCCCATCATGCGCCGCGTTATGGGCTTTCTGTCCGACCAAGCCCGCACGCTCATCCATGCCGGCGTGTCGCGCGACCGCATCTGCATCGATCCTGGCCCGGGCTTTGGTAAGTCGGCTAACGAGGACATCGTCATCCAGCGCGAGACTGCCAAGATGGCGTCACTGGGCTATCCGCTCATGTGCGCCGTGTCGCGCAAGCGTTTTGTGGGCGCTATCTCGGGCGTGACCGAGGCCGCCGCGCGCGATGCCGCCACGTTTGGCGTGTGCCTGGGCGCCATCCAGGCCGGTGCCAACATCGTGCGCGTGCACGACGCCGCGGGTTTTGCGCAGTTCCTGAACGGCTACTGGGCGGTTGCCAAGCCGCAGCCGCGCCGCGCGTTTGTGGCCGTGGGCTCCAACCTGGGGCATCGCTGCGACAACATCCGCGCCGCACGTGAGATGATCGCCGAGATTCCACTTACCTGCGTGTCTAACTCCTCCAAGATTTACGAGAGCGAGCCGGCCTACGAGACGCGCCAGGACGCGTTTGCCAACGCCGTCATCGAGATCAAGACCGAGCTGGCGCCGCTGGTGCTGCTCGACGAGCTCATGAAGATCGAGGCCGAGCTTGGGCGCGACCGCTCCAAAAAGGCCAAGGCCAACGGTCCGCGCACCATCGACCTGGACCTGCTGTGGATGGACGGCGAGACCCACGGCGGCAAAAAGCTGCGCCTGCCGCATCCTCTCATTGGCGAGCGCGACTTTGTGCTGGTGCCGCTCGAGGACCTGATGCACGACCCGGCGCGGTTCTTCCGCTACAACGGTGTCGAGGTCAAGGAGCCCGAGGACCGCGTGGGCCATATCGTTGGCGAATTGGGGCGTATGTAGATGATCGAGATGAATGCTGTTGCCGCCGGCACCGAGCTCGACGCGGCGCGTAACGCGGGCCGCGAGGGCGTGTCCGCGGGCTGGTGCGCGTGGAGCGCGGGCGATGCTTCGCTGACGTTTTCGCTGGTCGTGCGTCCGGATGTGAATATGCACGCCTTCCACGGCCTGCCGTTTGTGGCCGCGATGGGCATGATGGATGCGCTTGTGGGCACAGTGTCGACGCCGGGCCTGGGCCTTGCCGGCAAGGTGGGTATCCGGTGGCCGAGCGATATCGTGTGCGGTGCGCCTGCGTTTGAGACGTCGCTCGCGCGTGTTGCCGTGAACGGCGGTGCCGGTGCTGCGGGCATGTTCGGTGCCGTGACGGTGGATATTGAGCGTTCGGCGCTGGGCGAGCTTGGTGTGGACGTGGCTGACGAAGCGCTGGTCGAGGAGTTGGCCGCCGCCGTGCTGACCCGTGTGGACACCTGGGCGGTTGTTGCCAACACGCCGCAGGGCGCTGCCGGTCCGCTGGCCCCCGTGTTGGGCGAGTACTTCGACATGGTGCCGCTGCTGGGCCGCCAAGTTGCGGCGGTGTCGCCCAACGGCTTGCCGCTTGCGGTCGGTGTGTTTGCGGGCCTGGACATCTGGGGTCGCGCGACCATTAAGACCGATGCCGGCGAGCAGGAGTTTCCGCCCGAGGCCGTACGAATTCGCGGGCTGTAGCGCGGGGCGTTCGCGCCCAAAGATAGACATGACAACAAGACCCTCCTCGGCCTGTGCCGGGGAGGGTTTCGCCTATCTGGGGAATGGGTTGCCAGCGCCCTATTCCTCAAAACTGAAAATTTTTCGTTTTTGAGGAATAGGATTAAGGCAGCTCGGTCTTTCGCGAGGTATATTCGCTATAGAGCCTATTCCTCAAAACTGAAAATTTTTCAATTTTGAGGAATAGCGATAAAAGACCGCGAGGAGGCCCCAATGAAACTCATCAATAGAACGTCATATATGGACATGTTGACGAGCCTTATTGGCGTGCCGGACATCAAGGTCATCACGGGCATCCGTCGTAGCGGTAAATCAAAATTGCTCGAGGCCCTCCGCGATTACGTGGAGGCAAATCTGTCCAATTCGAATGTCATCCATATCAACTACAACCTCGATGAGTTCGAGAATCTGCTCGAGTATCACGCGCTGCTCGCCTATGTAAAAGAGCATCGAGTGTCCGGCAAACAAAACTTTCTGCTTATCGATGAAGTTCAGATGTGCGACGGTTTTGAGCGTGCGATCAACAGCCTCCACGCATCCGAGCAGTACGACATATTCATTACCGGATCGAATGCCTTTTTGCTGTCGAGCGATCTGTCGACGCTCTTTACGGGGCGTACGTTTGAGATCGAGGTTTTCCCATTCTCGTTTGAGGAGTATCGACTCTATGGCGACGAGGGCGAGGTCGACCGCGACTTCGATGAGTACGCGAGAACCGGCGGTATGTCCGGCTCCTACCCTTATCCACTGCAGGAGCAGCGCTATCAATATCTCTCCAACGTCTTCAAGACGCTCATCGTGAGAGATATCGTGCAGCGGCATAACGTGAGAAACGAATCGGCGCTGCTGCGCATTGCCGATTACATGATGGACAACGTTTCCAACATTACGTCGGCACGCAACATTACTGATGCATTAAATGCGGATGGGCTAAAGATTACGAACAAGACGGTCGGCACGTACATGGGGTACCTGTGCGATGCGTTTGCCTTCTATAAAGTTCGTCGCTACGACATCCGCGGCAAAAAATACCTTAAGAGCGGCGAGAAGTACTATCTGGCGGACCATGCGTTTAAATATGCGCTTCTTGGTACACGTGATATGGATTGGGGACGCGTATACGAGAACATGGTGGCAATCGAGCTGCTGCGCCGCGGATACGAGGTATACGTCGGCGTGCTCTATAAAAAGGAAATAGACTTTGTAGCAATCAAGCGGAGCGAGAAACTCTATATTCAAGTGAGCGACGATATCGGCTCGGATAAGACATTTGAACGCGAGATTTCGCCACTGCTGAGCATTGGCGATGCGTATCCCAAGATGATTCTCGCCCGCACGCATCACGAGGCCACGGATCGCGACGGAGTGCAGATCGTGGACCTGGCGAGGTGGCTGTGCGACGAGGCCTAGCAGAAAGCCTATTCCTCAAAACTGAAAAATTTTCGTTTTTGAGGAATAGGACCGATGCATTGCTTAGTTCGCGCTCGCGCCCGTGCTCGACTTAAGCCCCTGTCCTATCCCAGCTCCTGCATGCGGCGGTAGATTTCGCAGATACCCTTGATGGTGAGCTGTCCGTCGACCACGTCGAAGGCATCGGTCGAATCGGCGACGATGCTGGCGAGACCGCCCGTGGCGATAACAGTGGCGTCCTCGCGCCCCAGCTCGCGCTTCATGCGCGCGACCAGGCCCTCGGCCATGGCGGCGGCGCCCATCACGGCGCCGACCTTGATGCACTCCTCGGTATCGCGGCCGATGGCGTGCTCGGGTGCCTCGAGCGGCACACTGGCGAGCTTGGCGGCACGGGCGGCAAGCGCGTCCATGGAGATGCGGATGCCCGGCGCAATCGCCCCGCCAATGTAATAACCGTCCCCATCGATGACGTCGATATTGGTCGCGGTGCCAAAGTCCACCACGATTGCCGGCGCGCCGTAGAAAGTTTCGGCCGCAACGGCGTTAGCGACGCGATCGGCGCCTACGGCTTGGGGACGCGCCGCGCGCAGCTTGGTCACCGCGGCCGTCTGCGGCCCAATGACGATGGCGTCTGCGGCAATGCGGTCGGCCACGGCGTGCCATTCGCGCGAGAGCTGCGGCACCACGCCCGCAAAGGCGATCGCGTCGACCGCGTCGAGCGAAAGGCCGTACATCTTAAAGAAACCCATCAGGCGCACATGGATCTCGTCGGCGGTATAAGAGCGGTCGGTGGGCATGCGCCACGACTGCACCAGCTCGTCTCCGTCAAACAGGCCCATTGCCGTCTGCGTGTTTCCCATATCGATAGCGAGCAGCATGTCTACTCCCAGTGTTGGCATAAAAGGACGCGCACCATTGTATACGCGCCGTCGACGGCGCTCGGCCGCGATTCGTTTACGGTGATAGGGGCTGAGGGGTTTTAAATATGAAGGAATTATGCTCTACGAGATTTTCCTTGCCGTTTACCGAACTCCCGCGTAATATTCTTTCTTGCGCACATGAGGCGCCCAGACATTGCGGGGTGGAGCAGTCTGGTAGCTCGCCGGGCTCATAACCCGGAGGTCGTAGGTTCAAATCCTGCCCCCGCGACCAAGAACTTGCAGCTCGGAAGCATAATTGTTTCCGAGCTTTTTCTTTATTGGTTTACTTTGCGGGTGAATTGCGGGTGAATCCCGTGGCAATTTATTTTGTGAAGCATATAAACCATTGATAATCGCGGGCCGGTCGGCTTGACTTGTCGACCGATAAACTCCAATTAGAAAGAGTTTCGGCGGTCCTTAGCTAATAATAGTGCCGGGGATGGACCGCGCCATCCCCGGACCCTGCGCTCCAAAGGGACAAGTCCCCTTGGAGCCCCGTCTACTGCTCTCAACACGGAAACAGGGGAGAGGGGGATACAGGTCGTAGGATGCCGACGGGCGAGCGCTATGCTGTCTCAAGTCCGCATGTAGCTTGTTCGGAGGCCGTCTCTGCGTCTCAAGGCGGGCAGTGAATTCTGGCAATCGAACTTCTTCGTATCTGTTCGCTGAGACTTGAGCGATGTGCTCCGCACAAATAATGTTGCCGAAGCATGCGGAATATCAGAAGAGAGATTGCAGGGCGTAAGTCAGCGTATGAAGAGCTGCCCGTCGTTTTGATAATGACATAATTAAGTGACAAACTAAAGCGATCGGAGCGACCATGATTCTTGACAGCCTGCGTAACAGCGCGTCTTTTAATGAAACCGACCGAGCCATTGCTACCTATCTGCTCAATCATACCGGCGACCTTAAGACCCTCACTATGGCAAAGCTCGCACAGGAGACTTACACTTCGAACGCGACTATCATCCGCTTTTGTAAGAAATTGGGCCTAAGCGGCTATCGAGAGTTGATCATGCAGCTCATCCAGGAGATAAGCGGAGACTATCTTCTGGCTGCCACTGTCGATCACAATCGTCCTTTTGGCAGTACCGATTCAATTGAGGCCATCGAGGGCAACCTTGCAAATCTCTTGAAGGGCGTCATAGATCAAACGAAAATTGAGCTCGATAGCGCCAAATTGAGCATAATCGCCAAGGCAGTTCTTAGCGCCCCGCGAATTTACATCTTTGCTAAAGGGGAAAGCTATCTGGCGGGATGTATCTTTCGCAACAATCTTCTCAAGCTCGATCGTCATGTCACCATGGCAGACGACGGGGGCCTGCAGACACTGCACGTTAAGAACGGTAGGCCCGGAGACCTGTTTTTATTCCTAAGCTACAGCGGCATTCACTATGATTATTCCAAATACGCCGCCGCTCTTTCCGAGCGCGGAATCAAGCCGTGTTTAATCACGGCGTTTTCTGATTCGGCGCTCGCCAGGCAATGCGATACTGTCCTGCTCATTCCAAAATCAGAGCGCGTGATTGGAAAGGTTGCCAATTACTCTTCCATGATCTCGCTCACGTATACGCTTCAGGTTATTTATTCGCTTATATTCAATCAGGATTATCAAGAGAACTATCGTGTAAAACACGAGGCCGATTCGTTCATCTTTACGAGTTTTGCGGAGATTTAGTCATACAAAAGGTGACCCCAAAGCATTAATGCCTTGAGGCCACCTTTTGTGCTTTTGCTATTTGGATGGTTTCTCTACTTCAGTTCAGGCCAATAGCCCTTGTTCGCCTCAATCATGTCGTCCAAGACTTCCTTAGCCACGCGCGCTGAGGGGATCGTGCGATTGAGGGTGAAGGCCTCGAGTGCCTTCTGGTAGGAGCCTTCGATAACGGCTTCGACCACAAGGCCTTCGCAGGCATCCTGCTGTTCGATAAGGCCCTTGTAGAAGCGGGGGATCTTCCCGACGCGGACCGGTTCGGCTCCTCGATCGGTGATGTACGCCGGAATCTCGACGGTCGCGTCGTCCGAGAGATTCTCGATTGCGCCATTATTGGGCACAATTACCAGCTGGCGATGTCGCAGGTCATGCGCTAGAGACTTGACGACATCGACAATGAATCTGCCGTGGACGCCTACATAGAATTGCGTGAGATCGACCTTTTCACCGCGCTTAAGCGCCGCAGAAGCATCAAAGATCCGCTTTTCGCGGCCGTTTACGACCTGCATGCCACGCGTGTTATTGATGTCCATGTATTCCACGCAGGCATCGGGCAACAGGTAGTACTGGTAATAGGTGTTGGGGAGGTAATCCTGGAATAGCGTGGAAATCGTCGCCGCATTCTTGAAGGTATGGGCCCAATCGGGGTCCTTTACCAAGGCGTCATTGAGGCTTGCCTCGGAAATGTAGCCGAATTTACGCACATGCTCTTTGAGCTTGTCTGTAACGTCGACGCCCTTGCAACGCACGTTGGTAAACCACCCAAAGTGGTTGAGGCCGAAGTAGTCGACTTCAATGTCGCTGAGTTCGCAGCCCAAAATCTCCGCCATGCGGGCTTCAATCTCTACTGGCATATCGCAGATGTCGAGAATGCGAGCGTTTGGACGTAGCTTGTGCATCGCCTTGGCTACGATGGCAGCGGGGTTGGAGTAGTTGACGATCCAGTAGTCCTTGCAGGCGTACTCCTCGCAGAAATCGACAAGCTCGCACATGGGGAAGATGGTCCTCATGCCATAGGCCATGCCACCTGCTCCGCAGGTCTCCTGGCCGACTACGCCATGGCGCAGGCTGATCTGCTCATCTTGGATACGCATCTTGAGCCCGCCCACGCGCATCTGCGCCATAACAAAGTTCGCATCTGTAAATGCTTCTTTGGGGTCGACAGTTACATGCAGGGGAATCTCGGGAGCAAGGTCATCGATAACTGCCTTAACCACCACAGCGACCGTGTCCTGGCGTTCCTTGTCGATGTCATAGAGCCAAAGCTCACGAATCCCCAGTTCGTCCTTTTGATCAATCAGGTCTTTGACGATACCGGCGGTATAGGTGCTGCCGCCGCCGCAGATTACAATCTTGTATCCGTTCATGTTGTTCATGCCTTTCAAATCAAATCGAGCCGCAGACAATCCTGGTCGCTATCTGTATGAAGTAAGTAACGATGTTGATAACGGCCGCCATGCCCGCAACGCTGCCCGCATCCGCGTGCTTTCCTGAATGCCGGGTCCAAACCGCAGCGAGTAGACCAAGGAGTGGCCAGATAAAACCGCATACGAATGCAGCCATCAGAGCGAGAAGACCCCTTGTCGACTTTTCTTTGTACATGTTGAGCAAGCGTTCGAACATGCCTCGGATTGAATGTAACGTTTTGGTCAACATGAGGTCTCCTTGCTTGTCGTCTGTCGATCAGGCGACTGTTAATCTTCCAGATTAAGGATGGGACGAAGCAGGTCGTAGACGGAGTGCACGTTGGTTCCCACGATAATTTGGACATTAGTGCCGTTCTTAAATAAGCCCTTGTCAATAGCCTTCTTGATGATCTCTTCGTTGACCTTGTTGGGATCCTTGACCTCGACACGGAGGCGAGTCATACAGCAGCCCATGGTGTTGATATTGTCCTTACCGCCAAGGCCGTCGATGATGTTTTGCACCATCTCCTGCTGTTTTGCGTCGACTTCCGGCGTTCCGGAAGACTCGAGAGCGTTGGCATCGCCAGAGACCTCGGCAGACCACTCTGCAGAACGACCGGGCGTCATGAGGTTGAGTTTCTTGATCACCATCGCCAGCACGACGAACGAAACGGCGGCAAACACGATGCCCAAGACGATGTAAATCGGGAACTTGGTGACGCCCATTGGCAAAGGCAGGCTGAGCGTGAGCAGCTCGATGCCACCGTACATGTTAAGCAAGCGGACTCCCAGGACAAACAGGAGCATCTCGCCCAGTCCGTAGAACAGGCTGTAGGCAACCCAGAGAATCGGAGACGCGAACAGGATCATGAAGTCGAGCGGCTCAGTGATGCCGGAGAGCATGGCGGTGATGTAAATTGGCACCAGCATGGCTGCGACGGCTTTTCGATTCTCCGGACGGGAAGTTGCAATCATTGCGAGCACGGTGCCAAGGGTTACGAATTCCTTGCCAAAGCCGAACATGGCAAAGCGGACAGAGGGGTCGACTGTGGTGAGGGATCCGTCGGCGATATGGGGAAGCTCGGCATAGAAGATGTTTGCTGCGCCGGAAACGCTCTGGCCGGCGACGACCGTCGTGCCGCCAATCGCGGAGTAGTCAAACGGCATCCACATAAAGTGGTGCATGCCGAGAGGTACGAGGACGCGGTTCAGGAAGCCGTAAATGAAAACGCCCAGACCGCCCGAGGCTGCGATGAATGAAGACGCGTTGCTGATGGCGTTGGCGATAGGGGGCCACACGACAGTCGCTCCGATGCCAAAGACAATGCTCAGCGGGATCATCGCCAGAAGTGCCAGGCGGGGTCCGCCGTAAATCCGGATATAGTCCGATACCTTTACATCGATCAGTTTGTTATAGAGCCAACCGCAGAAACATCCGATGAGTACGCCGCCGAAGACGTTGACATCGGTAACTTGAAGACCCAGTACCGTTGCCTGGCCAGTGCCATACAGACCCATCGCGCCGGCTTTTGCCAGCTGATCGGTGAGCGTCAGGTAGGCGTTGTTGACATACAGGAACATGAGGTAACTAATAAGTCCAAACACTGCCGCGTTGGATTTTTGCTTCTTTGCGAAGCCTGCCGTTAGGCCGACTGCGAAAATCACCGGCAGGTTGCCGATCACCGCGGAGTTGGTTGCCGCGGAGAGCAGCGTGCCCAGATCCGCGACAACTCCGCTGCCGAGCGAGCATACCGTGGCGATGGCCAAAATGATGCCCGTTACCGAAAGGTACAAAATAGGGTCGACGATAACGCGGCCAAAGTTCTGGAAGGCCGTTTTGACTTTATCCATCTCTTCCCCTCTCCTAACTAATCTCGGGGGTTTGCCCCTTAGGCAGAGGAGGCACCCGCATGCTTGCCGGCGTTGGATGTTGATGTCCGCCTCTGTTTACTGGATTCATGATAGTTGGGATGTCTGCAATTGGGGCGGGCTGGAACAAACGGTGCTTAAAACGAGCTTGACTAGTCTTTTTCGTTGTTACCGTATTTCCATTTCGGTCAACGGTATTCATTTTTAGGCAAATGGCTTTGGGTGCGAGCGGCTAGCCGTGTCTTGATTTGCCAGGTCTGTCTCTATTCGCATTAGGCTTGCGTGAAGTTTGGATATTGAGGGGACGTTCCGAATCTTGCCGTCCGGGCATCCTGGAGGAAAGGAGGAGGAGCCGGATAAGGGCGCACTACGTGCGCCCGGGATTTTGCGGCGCAACTCGGCGTGCCGAGTTCGTTTCCACTGGTAGCGTGGTCAGATAAACCGGAAGGCCGTCAAGGCCCGGCGTCATACGCGCCCCGCGTGCCGTAGCTGCTTGCGCCCGCTGCGCATGTTGTCGTTGAGCTAGGACTCGATCAGGGGCCTGTACGGGTCGAGCTTTGAGCCCTGCGCCCGCCTCGCGGGCGGCTCGGGGCTGAAGTCGTCCATGTTGCGGTACTTGTAGACGGTGTCCCGGCTCACGCCGGTCTTGCGCTCGACCTCGGCGACGCTGTCCCCCTGCCGCCACAGCAGGCGTATAGAATTCTTGTCGGTCATGCCGATCATTTCCTCTCCGGGCCTCCTTTGGTAGATACGAAGCACCACCAAGATGGCCCTGCGATCTGGTCAGCATGCCCCTTGCGGGAAGTTTCGACTTTATGCTGCCGTTTTTGTCGATTTAGATGTTACGGAAAACACTCGGCATCGAGGTAGGCCCCGAGCCTCTGGCCCTCGGGCCGCGAGGCGTCGATGGCGCGCAGCATCTCGGCGCGGTCGTGGGCCCGCTGCTCATCCTCGGGGCGGACATCCCGTATCCCGGTGGGCTCCCAGCCGGGGTCGTACTCCGCCCGCAGGCGCTCGGCGATGCGCCACCCCTCGATGACGTAGATCCCGTTGTCGCCCGGGTCCATGCGCGCGTCGCCCTCGTAGCGCGAGATGCCCACGCTGAGGCCGTCGGCACCCATGAAGTTCGCCACCGCCTGGCAGACGCGCGCCCAGCCGTGGGGGTCGTTGTCCGGGGAGCGGAACCCCCGCAGCTCGCAGTACTCGAGGAACGCCCCGACGGTGAACTGCATCCCATTTCTTGGACTTTGAAATTAAGGTTCGAGAAAAGGGAGGCATCGGAAATGTCCCGCAGGAAGAAGGCAAGATACGGTCGCGAGATGAGGGCACGCGCCGCCGACCTGTTCGAGGCTGGCCTCGGCTTCGAACTCGCGGCCAAGAAGCTCGACGTTCCCGCCCCGGCGGTGAGAAAATGGCTCTACGCGTACCGGGCAACCGGGAGGAAGGGGCTGATCGGGATGGGCGAGAGCCGCAGGACCTACGACATGGAGACCAAGCTCGCCGTCGCGAGGGCCGTCGTGGACGAGGGGATGCCGCGGTCGGAGGCGATGGCCCGCTTCGGCATCGCCGCCGCTACATCGCTCGACCGCTGGTGCAGGCTGTACCGCGAGGGCGGGCCGGAGGCGCTCGAGCCGGGAGCCCCTGTCCCATGCGCTGCGGTCCCTGCGCCCCTCCGGCTCCACGATGACCTCGCTCGCCTTCATGTCCCGCTCCCTTCCGGCCTTCCGGCCCGTAGAATCTCTGCCTGCGGGCAAAGCGGAAGGCGCTTGCCCTGCGGCGCCTTGCGCTTTGCTCCCTGAAGCGCCGCGCCGAGGCGAAGGGGGTCAGGGGTTGTTCGCGGCAACCCCCACCAATCGGAGCGGAGCGCAGATTTGCGCGGGGTTCCGCGAGCGCCCTTGACGCCGCGCAGCTGAGGCGCAACACGTGGGAATGGGACGGATGGGAAGTTAAGGAAAGTTAGAGGCGACTTGAAGAGATGCGTATCCGCAGCTCGAAACCCCGCCCATCAAAAAAAGAGGGGCAATTCTCCTCTTTTGGAAAGTTACGGAAAGTTAGGCTGCCCCTTAGGCCCAGTATGGGACGTAGCGCATATGGCGCGGCGCCGTGTTGGGGTCGACGGGCTTGACTAAGCCTGCGGCAACGGTGTCTCGAATCAAGACGCCACCCGAAGGCCACCGCCGTATCTCGGGCATGGGCTGCCACGAAGTTGGGTCTTAGGACGGCGTGGCTGGTTTACTACGACGTTGCTACGACATTTACTGCGACATGGGATGTCGTAGTATTTTCCACTCCCCACTTTTATCGGAGCCCGCTGGAGGTGGGATCCTTGCGACGTGCAGATGGGCGCGGTAATGAGGTGGATCGCTCCGGTGGAGAATCGCAACCGGTCAGGTTTATACTGATAAGGAGCTGTTTTTATATGCGAAAGGTGAGATTTATGGAAAAGAAGACGGTATTCGTTGCGTTTGCAATCGAGGACGAACGTCAACGCGATTTTCTGAAGGGTCAGTCGCTCAACACGAAGTCGCCCTTCGAGTATATCGATATGTCGGTCAAGGAGCCGTACGCAACCGCCTGGAAGGAGAAGGTCCGCACTCGCATCAAGCGCTCCGACGGCGTGATTGCGCTCGTAAGCAAGAACTCGTTGAGCTCAAGTGGGGAAAAGTGGGAAATCGGCTGCGCGCGCGAGGAGGGGAAGAAGGTGCTGGGAATCTGGGCGTATAGCGATGACCGAACTGATCTTCCCGGTGTACGCACGGTTTCATGGACCTGGAGCCATATCGAAGATTTCATCGACAGTCTGTAGGAGCTGGGCGATGGACAGAATGGCCCTAGTAGTTGGAGTTAACTACTATTCTGACAAGCGCATACCAAATCTTTCGGGTTGCGTGAACGATGCCGAGGAGGTCGCGCGCCTCCTCAAGCGCAACGGGGATTCCTCTCGGAGCAGAAACTTTGACTGCAAGGAGCTGTATGCAACCGGCCCAGACCATGTCGTGAATCGCGCTGCAATCAAAGATGAGGCGCGCAGGCTGTTTCAGTCAAAAGCCGAAATAGCGCTCTTCTACTTTTCTGGACACGGGTATATCGAGTCAACCGGCGGGTTTATCAATGGGTCTGATTCCACTCGGGGAGACGAGGGGCTCTCTCTGAGGGAACTCGTTGATCTGGCGAACGGCTCGAGCGCGCGCCACAGAATCGTTATCCTTGACAGCTGCTATTCGGGGGCGGCAGGGTCGGTCCCGGGCATGGAGAACCATGCCGCAATCTCGGAGGGCGTCACCATACTCACCGCCTCGCGAAGCGATCAGCCCTCGCTTGAGCGTAAGGGGCATGGCGTTTTTACAAGTCTCCTCATAAACGCCCTAGAGGGTGCTGCGGCGAACCTGACGGGCAGCATCACGCCGGGCAGCGTCTATGCGCACATCGATCAATCGCTTGGCATGTGGGACCAAAGACCCGTTTTCAAAACGAACACGGACAGCTTCGTGTCGCTGCGCGAAGTCGATCCCGCAATCTCACTCGATGATTTGCGGAAGCTGAAAAAGCTCTTCCCAACAGAGGACTATGAATACAGGCTGGATCCGTCGTATGAGCCAAGGGACGAGGGAAGAACAGACGCTATGCCTCCAGCAGAGCCCAGGAACAACCTGGTGTTCTCTCTGCTCCAGAAATACAACCGGCATGGTCTTCTGGTTCCAGTTGGCGCCGACCATATGTGGAACGCGGCGATGGAGAGCAAGTCCTGCCGGTTGACGCTCCTCGGCAAGCATTATCGAAGGCTTGCGGACCAGGGCCTGCTTTGACATGTTGACTAACGAGGCTTTCAGCGATCATGCTCAAACTTTAGGGCTTGTGGCTAGAGGTCGGATAACGCTCAAGCCGTTTGATGCTCATCGAGGAGCTTTAGTTTCTCGATGAGCATCTTCGTCAGCTCCTCGTCTTGGATGAGGTCTATGCCGAAGCATTTCTTTCCCGCGTCCTTGAGGGATGCACCGATGTGATATGCGGTCGCACTGTCGAGGATAAGGAAGCGGTCGTGGAACGTTCTGGTGCGGCGGACGGTGAGCTGCGGGTACTGTGCGTTGAACACGTCGACGTCGCCTTGCGTGAGCCGGTTGCCGGACGTGTAGACGGTCACCGCGACGCCCTTGCGCTTCTTTGCGAGGACGTTCAGGGTGTGGACATCTACGTAGCCATCCACGAGGGAGATTTCGCGCTCGGCGCGGCCCACGAGATCTGTCAGCAGGCTGAAGGCGTCGAACATCTGCCCGGCGAAGAAGATCCGCTGGGGTTTCTCTACCTCGCCTTCGAGCAGGCGGAACACCTGGTTGAAACGCTCGTCGGTCGATTGCTGAAACGCCGCCTGACTCAACTCGACACCGCGCAGCCGCTCAAACAGGGTGGCATTTTCGGCGAGGAAGTGGCGCATGGCGACAAACGCCCTCATGATACTGATACTGGTCTGCACCGCCACTTCGCTGCGTAGCACGCCGGACAGCATGGCTATGCCCTGCTCGGTATAGGCATAGGGGAGGTAACGCCGCCCGCCGCGGCCCTCCATGGTCTTTGAGGTTCCAATTTGGCACCTCAAAGACTCGTCCTCCTCCTTGGTCAGTTGAAAACGGAAGTCCTCGGGGAATCTGTCGGCGTTGCGTGCGGCGGCGCGGTTGAGATTCTTTGTCTCTACCTCGTATAACCGAGCGAGATCGGTGTCGAGCATGATTTGCTGCCCACGGACGGTATGGATTAGGGTCTCTATGTTTGCGGAATCGACCAGGGCTATCGGCGCGCTCGTTTCGACCGATTCGTTCTCGGCATCAAAATCGCTCATGGTTCCTCGATTCAAAGATGGGGACGCTCCTGCGTCGAAAGCATTTTATCATCCTGAGCTTTGTCGCCTGCCGGTCCAGCGGCGATGACCTCTGACGTTAGGGAGGGAGTGTGCTTCGTCGTGGCGACGTCGGCCCCAAGCCTTCCTCGCCATGACGGTGATCCGGCTCCCGTCGATGGTGATGGGCGCGCCCGCCCCGCGCTGGATCTCCAGGAGATCGGCGGCCGAGGACGCCGTGATCCGCCACTCCTCGACCCAGGCGGCGCGGCCGTCGCGCACGACCTCGCGCTCGACGAGCTTCGCGCCGGGACAGGGGCAGAGGTCCGGGTTCGGCCCGACGACGGTGAGCCTCACCGGCTCCCCGGCCGCCTGATTGGCGCGCGCCTCCTCGCCCGGGGCCTCCTGCCCGCCGCCTCCGGTTCGCAGCAGCCTCCCCATGAGATCGGCGGCTTCGCGGTCGTTCCCTCCCATCATGTGCGCGTACACGTCCATCGTCATGCTCGACACTTCGTGGCCGAGTCTCCCCTGCGCGCTCCTCGGGTCGATGCCGTTGCCGATCAGGAAGGTGGCCTGCGTGTGCCTCAGCTCGTGGAAGTCGTAGCCGACGTAGCGCCTCCGCTTGCGGCCGCCCTCCTCGGCCTCCTCCATCCTGCCGAGGCCGTGCTCGATCAAGTAGCCCCTCTGCCACGTCGAGAAGTTGTCGGGGTCGTGGAAGCCGAAGTCGCCGTCCGAGCACATCGGGGTGTTCGGGGTCTGGGAGAGGCCCTGAACCTGCATCCGCCTCACCTGCACGGCCTTCCAGGTGCGCAGGTACCGCGCCGTCCCGTCGTCGATCGCGATCCAGCGCGACCGGCGGTTCTTGGTCTCGCGCAGCGCCTTGTTCTCGGTGTACTGGTACTTGATGAACACCCGCATGTTGTCGAAGTCCACGTAGCGCCTCGCCACGCCTCACGCTGGTCGCGAGCGCGAGCCAGATGGCGACGCGCCTGTCGTCGAGCTCGTCGCCGTGGAGCGCCTGACAGAGCGAGATCGCCTCCTCGAGCGTGAGCGGGGTCCTCTCAGCCGAGCGCGGGCGCGAGACCTCGACGTCGCGGCAGGGGTTGTGCTCGGTCAGGTGCTCCTTCACGGCGAGGTCCATCACCTGAACATGACGGCGTTGAGCTTGTGGACGCCGCGCTGCGACATGCCGTGCTCCTCGCGCGGGTCCGCGTAGACCATGTTGAGCAGCGACAGGTCGCTCACGAGCACTCCCGCGAACCACCGCTCCGCCTTCTTGAGCTCGCACTCGTCGGTCTTGTGCGTGAGCGGCGAGAGGTTCTTGAGGAGCTTGCGCTGCTCGTGCCACCTCCACCCGAGCTCGGGCGCCGTCACCTTGTCGGGGTTGGCGAACCCACTCTCCAGCTCGCGGCGGTACTCCTCGAGCGCCCGCCTCACGTCCGACTTGGTGCCGTGCACCGTCCTCTTCGGGGAGCGGATGTACTTCCTCGTGGCGGGGTCCTTACCCAGATGGTGCCTGATCCTGTGGACCTTGCCCCGCTCGATCTCCTCGATCTCGCCGCAGCCCGTGACCTTCGGCATGGCCTCCCTTTTCCCTCACGTATCCCGCGCGGCCCGTGGTGTGGAAGAGGGGCCGCGCGGCCCGGTGTCGAGGGGGCTGCTCGGAGCCCCCTTCTAGCGCGAATTGTATCAGGGGGGGGGGATTTGTTAGACGGGGCGAACGGAAATGGGGGAAATCGGGGGGAATCGGCAGGGCTACGCGGTTTCGCGTGGTTGTGCGAGATTTATCGAGATTGACTAAAAGCCGCAGGTCAGAGCCACAAAAGAAACACAAGCGTTATAATCGGAATAATATGCTTTACTCATCGGGAAAGGGCTCATAACCCGGAGGTCGTAGGTTCAAATCCTGCCCCCGCGACCAAGAACTTGCAGCTCGTCGGCCTAGCCGGCGAGCTTTTTTGTTATTTCGGGACCGTGTTTTCGGTCCAATTCTCGGTCTCTCAAACAAAATCTCGATCTGTAACATCTAGACCCGATTTGGGCGGCTAGGTGTTACAGACCGAGATATACCGGTGGGTTGGGTCGTGTTTGTCTAAATCTGTAACACGAGGGACGGATTTTGCCGAGTTGTTGTTATAGATTGAGATTTTCTAGCAGGCGGGTCCCGTTTGTCTCGATCTGTAACGGGTAGGGGCCAAAAGTGGGCCTAGATGTTACAGATCTAGATTGTCGAGGATGGGTCGAGAGGAATGTCTCGATCTGTAACAGTAAGACCCGGTTTTGCCGCGTAACTGTTACAGATTGAGATAAACCGACGGGCCGCCCCGCCCCATCCACCTGCCGCCACCTGATATTCGCCGATTTTCGTTGTGCCGCCGTGCTTCCATGCCATATCCTCTAGACAACTACGCGGCATCATCGCCGCCGCGCCTACAAGAGAGGAATGTCCATGACCGCACCTGCATCCAAGCTGCTTCAGCCCATTACGGTTGGCCCCCTTGAGCTCAAAAACCGCATTATGTTCCCGCCGCTGACCACCGGCTACGAGGAGCGCGACGGCTCCATTGGCGAGCGCAGCCTGGCTTTTTACGAGCGCCTGGCCCGTGGCGGCGTGAGCTACATCGTCATCGGCGACGTTGCTCCCGTCATGACCGCAAGCCCCACGCCCAAGCTGGCGACCGACGCCCAAATCCCCACGTTTAAGGCCCTGGCCGATGCCGTCCACAAGCACGGCGCCAAGGTCGCGCTGCAGCTGTTCCACCCCGAGTACGACGTGCCCGGCGTCGGCCGCATGGTCATGGGATCCATGGCCGCCGCCAAGGCCGCGCAGGAGGCCAAGGCCGCCGGCGACGAGGAGACCTTTGCCGCCAAGATGGCCGAGTCCAACGAGATCCGCAACCAGGCCTACGCCAAGCTGCACCACGACATGCAGCACTTTGTGAACGAGGCGAGTGTGGAGCAGCTCACCCAGATCAAGGAGGCTATCGCCGCCTCGGCCGCTCGCGCGCAGCAGGCCGGGATCGATGCCATCGAGGTCCACGGCGACCGCCTGGTAGGTTCGCTGTGCTCGGCCATCCTCAACCAGCGCACCGACGAGTACGGCGGCTCGTTCGAGAACCGCGTTCGCTACGCGCTGGAGGTCGTCGCTGCCATTAAGGAAGCCGCGCCGCAGCTGATGGTGGAGTACAAGCTCCCCGTGATTATGGAGAACCCCGATGGCACGCCGCGCGGCAAGGGCGGCCTGCAGCCCGACGAGGCATGCGGGTTCGCCAAGCTGCTCGAGGGTGCGGGCATCGACATGATCCAGGTCGCACAGGCAAACCACACCGGCAACATGGGCGACACCATTCCGCCCATGGGCGCCATGCCCTACAACTGGACGCTGCCCGTGGCCGAGCGCGTCAAGGCCCTGGTCTCCGTGCCGGTGGCAACCGTGGGCCGTGTTGTCTCGGTCGAGGCCGGCGAGAAGATTCTGGAAGACGGCGCCGCCGACATCATCGCCTACGGCCGCTCGCTCATGTGCGACCCCGACATTGCGCTGAAGGCCGCCACGGGCGAGCCCATCCGCGAGTGCCTCAACTGCAACAAGGGTTGCGTCGACGCGATTCAAAACCGCAAGTACATCTCGTGCGTGCTCAATGCCGAGAACGGCGACGAGGCGACCATCGCCATCAAGCCGGGCGAGGGCGACAAGAAGATCGCCGTGGTGGGCGGCGGTATTGCCGGCCTAGAGGCCGCGCGCGTGGCGGCCAAGCGCGGCTACGACGTGACCGTCTACGAGGCGAGCGATCATCTGGGCGGCCAGATTGTGCTGGCGGCCGCACCTCCGCGCAAGGACGAGATCATGCGCTCGGTCGAGTACTACGAGAAGATTCTGCCTGGCCTTGGCGTGAAGGTTGAGCTCAGCCACGTCGCTACGGCAGAGGACCTCAACGCCGCCGATGCCGCGATTGTGGCTGTGGGCGCGCACGACGTGGTCATCCCCGTTCCGGGTGCCGACTCGGACAAGGTCGTCTCGAGCTGGGACGTGCTGGCCGGCAAGGTGGAGCTTACGGGCCGCGTCGCCGTCATTGGCGGCGGCCTGGTGGGCACCGAGACTGCCGAGTACCTGCTGCAGCACGGCTGCGAGGTGGCGATCGTGGAGATGCTCGACAAGATTGCCGCGGGCGAGTCCGAGACCATTCTGCCGCTGATTATGAGCGACTTTGCCGAGCACAACGTGGAGCAGCACGTGAAGACCCGCCTGACCGCCATTACCGACGAGGGCGTGGAGGCTGTTCGCACCACCGAGGACGGCGCCGAGGAGCCGGTGAAGATCGCCTGCGATTACGTGGTGATGGCCGTGGGCTCCAAGGCCAACGCGTTTGACCTGGATGGCGTGACGGTGCCCGTGACCTACGTGGGAGACTGCTCGGGCGAGTACACCGCCGACATCGCGAGCGCCATTCGCACGGCATATCACGCGGCCAACGAGCTGTAGTTGAACATCGCGGCCAGGCGGGGCGGTAGCACGGATCCGTCTCGCCCGGCTGTGTCCCGTCGGGTGTCAACCGGTGCGGGGCCTGCAAGCGCAGCAGGTCCCGCCCTTTTTGTTTTGCTCCGGTGGATGGCAATGCGAGGTAATCATGAGGAGTGAGGACGTCTACTGCCTTGCAGATCACTCAAAATTATTGGGGGAGGGGTTAATAACTATATCCTCTATACCAAAGGACATAAAGAGATGTCAATTTTGTTGACAAGCGAATGACGATTAGCTGCGAGTCAGCTACCAGCGTAAATAATCGATAAAGAAATGTCGTAATTTGGTGCCAAATGCCCAGATAACGCCGCGTCTATTTTAATTAACTGCTTTGAGCAAACAGTAAAATGCTACTATCTAACTTGCACGTAAGAAAGCAGATTAACGGTTAAGGCTAAGAAGTGGCAGGTATGTCGGAAGCAACTAGGACTCGCACGCATGCGCCCGAGGTTAGGCAGCGCGCCGTCGAGATCCTCCAAGAGGGGGTCGGTCATCGCGCCCTCGCCGCGGAGCTTGGCATTCCCCAGGCCACGGCTCGTCAGTGGGCCCGCGCGTATGCCGTGGGCGGTGCCGACGCCGTTCTCAATGCCGGTTCGCATCATCACACCTACTCGTACGACGTAAAGCTCGCTGTGGTTAAGGACCGTCTGGAAAACGGCTTGACGGTTCGCGAGGCCATGATCAAGCACAAGATTCCCAGCGAGTCTTCGGTCAAGGCTTGGTGCCGTCAGTACCGCGAGAGCGGTGAGGCCGCACTGGTCGATAAGCCGCGCGGTCGCAAGCCGCGCGTTAAAAAGGCGGAATAGCAAACGGGATGGTGCGCCCATAGGGGCGCATTTTTCTTGCCGCGCCAACTTTTTGGACCGGCGCGAGCCTGTCGGGACATCCTCCAAAGTGGCCAATAAACCGCGCGCAGTGGCCCGCGCGCCTGTCGCTGCGATAGGGGAGCGTCGCCCCACTGCTCCAAAGCGGACGTGCCCTTACCCCGTACGCCTAAAACTCCCCAGTTGACCGAAAACCTGCCGCCGCTGCTCCTCAATTGAGCTATAACGTTAAACAATTGCAGCGTTTTTGCATGGGGGAGTGATGGTATGACGCTACTGTATTTCCTTACCCTGTTTCCGCTGGTACCGGCGCTGAGCATGCTGCTCGCGCGCGGTGACCGCGCCCGCGATGCGGTGGGGCTCATAGGTTCCGGCATTATTATGGCGGTGACGGTTGTAGTCGCCGTCATGTTTTTTGGCACGGGTCCGCAGAGCTTTGAGGTTGCCCCCGGTACCTCGCATGTGCTCTCGATCATCAGCTCCGTCATCGACGTCATCCTGTGCGCCGTCATCCTATACAACGCGTACAAATATAGGAACGCGCTCACCACGGTGCTCGGCATAGTCCAACTGGTGGGCTCGCTCGCCTTTGCAGCCATGACGCTGCCCGCGACCGAAGCCGTCACCGCAACCCCGCTCTACCTGGACTACATGAGTGTGATCATGGTGCTCGCCGTTGGCATTGTCGGCAGCCTGATCTGCGTGTATGCCCTGGGCTACATGAAGGACTTCCAGGCCCATGACGAGCACGAGGCCGCGCTGCGCGGGCAGACCGCGCCCGACCGTCGCCCGCAGTTCCTGGCGCTCATGTTCCTGTTCCTCTCGGCCATGTTCGTCATCGTGACGAGCGACAACCTTGAGTGGCTGTTCTGCGGCTGGGAAATCACCACCGTGTGCTCGTTCCTCATGATTGGCTACACGCGCACGCCCGAGGCCATCAAAAACGCCTTCACCCAGATCATCCTCAACATGCTGGGCGGCATCGCGTTTTTGGCGGGCCTTATGTTTCTGCACGTCAACGGCATGCCGCTGACCATCTCGGGCATGATCGAGCTTTCCGGCGCCGGTACCGCGCAGTCCGCACTGCTGGTGATGCCGGTCGTCCTGCTATCGCTCGCCGCCCTTACCAAGGCCGCACAGATGCCGTTCCACACTTGGCTGCTGGGCGCCATGGTTGCCCCCACGCCCACGAGCGCCCTGCTGCACTCGTCAACCATGGTCAAAGCCGGCGTGTTCCTGATGGTCAAGCTGAGCCCGCTCTATGCCATCTATCCCGTGACCGGCTTTATGGTCACGAGTGTGGGTGCCATCACGTTTTTGCTCGCTGCCCTCATGGCCATCTCGCAGAGCAACGCCAAACGTGTGCTCGCGTACTCCACCATTTCCAACTTGGGCCTCATCAGTGCCTGCTTGGGTGTCGGCGCGCCCGAGGCCGTGTGGGCAGCCATCTTCCTGATCCTGTTCCACACGGTGGCCAAGTCGCTGCTGTTCCTGTGCGTGGGCACCGCCGAGCATCATATCGGCAGCCGCGATATCGAGGACATGGACGGTATGTTCAGCCGCATGCCGCACCTGACGCGCCTGATGATGCTGGGCATCATGGGCATGTTTGTGGCGCCGTTTGGCATGCTCGTGTCCAAGTGGGGCGCCCTGGTGGCGTTTGCGCAGACCGGCAACGTGCTCATGATCATGGTGCTGGCCTTTGGCTCGGCCGCGACGTTTTACTTCTGGGGCAAGTGGCTTGCCAAGCTTTCGGGCGTCGACCCCACGGCTCAAAACGTTGAGGTCAATGTCCATAAGACCGAATGGATGGCGCTCAATACCATCGCCGCGCTGCTGATTCTGTGCTGCGTGGCCTTCCCGTTCATCTCGAGCGGTCTGGTGTCGCCTTACTTGGCCATGGTGTTTGGCCGCGTGCCGTACGTTATTGGCAAGGACGCCATGTATCTGATGGTGGTTATCGTGGCGTTTATCGCCGTGGTGCTGCTGACTTCATTCCGCGTGAGCAACAAACCGCACGTAAACGTATATCTTTCGGGTGTGGGAACCGACAATTACCGCCATTTCCGCGGCTCGATGGGACACGAGGTGAAGGCCGAAAAGCGAAATTGGTACTCGGAGGACGCCCTTGGCGAGAAGCGTATTGGCCCCGCGGGTAGCGTGGTGTGCTGCAGCATTATCTTGTTTGCGCTGCTGTGCTGCGCGTGGATTGGGCCCGAGCGGCTTGCCATGAGCGCGCCCTCGGTGCTGCGCGGCAAGTATTTTGAAGGTTCGGGCGTCGTGGGCATCTTTATTGGTACCGTGGCGTTTGCCTTGCTGGCGCCGCTTGTGGGCGGCCTGATCGACGGCGTTGACCGCAAGCTGTCCGCCCGCATGCAGGGCCGCGTGGGCCCGCGCCTGCTGCAGCCCTTCTACGACGTTGCCAAGCTGCTGCGCAAGGCCCCTGCCAGCGTAAACACCATGGACGATACCTATATGGCGTGCGCGCTCATCTTCACCGTCGTGGGCGGCGGCATCTTTGTGTCGGGCTCCAACACGCTGCTGTGCGCTTTTATGGTTACCCTCGCTGCAATCTTTGTGGTGCTGGCGTCCGCCTCGACGCAAAGCCCGTTTGCCCAGGTCGGCGCCGACCGCGAGCTGCTACAGGTCATGAGTTACGAGCCCGCCGTTTTGCTGATGAGCGTGGGCCTGTACCTTGCTACCGATAGCTTCGACTCCATCGCCGTAACCGGGCAGTCGGCGCCCATCATCGCGTACAGTGCGCCCATTTTCTTGGCGCTGCTTGCGGTACTCACCATCAAGCTACGCAAGTCGCCGTTCGACCTTTCGTACTCGCATCACGCGCATCAGGAGATTGTCCAGGGCGTCGCCACCGAGATGAGCGGCGGCACGCTGGCCAAGATGACCCTTATGCACTGGTGCGAGACCGTGCTGTTTTTGATGTGGGTGGGCATGTTCTTTGTTTGGGACAACCCGGTGACCTGGCTGGTCGCCCTGGTCGTGATGGCTGCGACGTATTTTGTCGAGGTGCTGATCGACAACACCTTCGCACGCAGCACCTGGCGCAGCTGCTTTAAGCTCGGCTGGGGCGTGGCGCTGGTGTTTGGCCTGCTCAACCTTATGCCCATCCTCGTCGACGTGTTTATTTAGGAGGCGGCATCCATGGATCATAAAATGTCGCGCTCGCCGTGGGTTATTCATTACGACGGCTCGAGCTGCAACGGATGCGATATCGAGGTGCTGGCCTCGCTCACGCCACTGTTCGATGCGGAGCGCTTTGGCGTGGTCAACACCGGCAACCCTAAGCATGCGGATATCTTTTTGGTGACGGGGTCGGTCAATGCCCAGAACCTGCCCGTCGTGCGCCAGATCTACAACCAGATGCTCGAGCCCAAGTGCGTGGTGGCCTGCGGCATCTGCGCGTGTTCGGGCGGCGTGTTCCGCGATGCCTATAACGTGATCGGCGGCGTGGACCGCGCAATTCCCGTGGACGTGTACGCGCCCGGGTGCGCCATTCGCCCCGAGACCGTGATCGATGCCATTGTGGAGGCGTGCGGCATCCTGGACCAGAAGGAGGCCGTGATGCGCGCCGGCGGCAATCCGCTCAGCGTGGGCGGTGCCGCAACCTGGGACGGTGGCGTTGAGCTGGGCGAGGATGGGTTTGTGGCTGCTGCGGAGGCCGGCGACGCGACCGCCGCTGCAAAGGAGGCCGAGTAATGCAAAAGGCTATCTATACCACCGTCGGGATCGACGGGCTCCTGCCGCATGTCCAGGCGCTTAAGGGCGTCGGCGCGCGCTTTGTGCAAATGCACGCTGAGCGCAACGTCGACGACGGCTCGTATCGCCTGGTCTATACGTTTATCAACGTTCGTGCTGCTCAGGGGCATATCGCGCAGGACGGCAGCTATGCGATTGAGAACCTGGTGGTTGAGGGCATCGACCAGTACCAGGAGATTCCGTCCATCAGCTCGTATTACCCCGCGGTGTTCCCGTTTGAAAATGAGGCCCACGACCTGTTTGGCCTTGCCATCACCGACATGCAGATCGACTTTAAGGGCTTTTTCTACCAGGTCTCGACTGCCGAGCCCATGAGCGTCATCACGCCCGAGGTGAAGACTGCGCGCGAGAAGGCCATGAGGGTCCGCGCCGCTGCCGAGGCCAAGGCGCGCAAGGCCGCGGCCGAGAAGGCCGCTGCGGCTGCGGCTGCTGCAGGGGAAGGCGCTGGCGATGCTGTGGGCGCTGCCGTCGCTCAGCCCGCTGCGGCTGCCGGCTCCGATGCTCAGCACGATGAGGTCGCTGCAAAGGCCGCGCTCAAGGCTGCCGAGATGGAGGCAAAGCTCGCCGCCATGGATCCCGAGAAAGCGGCCAAGGTCCGCGCGGCGCTTGCCGCCAAGGCCGCCCGCGACAAGCAGAAAAAGGAGGCGTAAGGTCCATGGCTCATCGCTCCGTCATTCCGTTTGGCCCGCAGCACCCGGTGCTGCCCGAGCCGCTTCATCTGGACCTGGTGATCGAGGACGACCGCGTCATCGAGGCAATTCCGCAGATCGGTTTTGTGCACCGCGGACTCGAGAAGCTCACCGAAAAGCGCGATATGCATCAGTTTGGCTACATTGCCGAGCGCATCTGCGGCATCTGCGCCGTGGGCCATAGCTGCGGCTATGCCAGCGCCTGCGAGCGCATGCTCGGCATCGAGGTGCCTGGCCGCGTGCAGTATATCCGCACCATTCTGCATGAGCTTTCGCGCATTCACTCGCATCTGCTGTGGCTGGGCCTGCTCGCCGACGCCTTTGGCTTCGAGGCGCTGTTCTATCGGTCATGGACCCTGCGCGAGCAGATACTCAAGATTTTTGAGAGCACTTGCGGCGGGCGCGTGATTCTGTCGATTAACGAGATCGGCGGCCTTAAGCACGATATCGAGGACTCCGAGCTGGCGGGCATTGTCCAGACGCTCGATGCCATGCGCCCCGACTACGAGGCCCTGGTGCATACGTTTTTGGACGACAATAGCTGCGGCGAGCGCCTGCATGGCGTGGGCGTGATCAGCAAGAAGGACGCGCTGGAGCTTTCGATGGTCGGCCCGTTTGGGCGCGCCTCGGGCGTGGATTACGACGTGCGCATGTTCGGTGACGGCGCCTATGCGGATCTGGCTGCGTTTGAGCCGATTGTTGCCACCGATGGCGATTGCTATGCCCGCTGCCAGGTGCGTTGTGCCGAGGTCACGCAGGCCATGGACATCATCAAGGAGCTTGTCGGCAAGATTCCGCACGACGGCATCGGCGGGCGCACCAAGCTCACGCCGGCCGACGGCGCGCGTGGCGAGGTTGTGATTGAGCAACCGCGTGGCGAGGCGTATTACTATGTACGCGGCAACGGCACCAAGAACCTGGACCGTTTTCGCGTGCGCACGCCGACGTCGCAAAACCTGGCAGGTCTGACGCATGCGCTGCAGGGCGTGCTCCTTGCTAGCGTGCCCATGATCATCCTGACCATCGACCCCTGCATTAGCTGCACGGAAAGGTAGGCGCGGCATGAGTTTACTGACATTTGCCAAGACGGCCTTGGGTTCTATGGTCAAGCGGCCGGTCACGGTGTGCTATCCGCAGGAGAAGCTGACGGCGCCCGAGCGCTTGCGCGGGCATATCGTCAATGACATGGACGTGTGCATCTGCTGCGGCATGTGCGCACGGCGTTGCCCGGCGGGCGCGCTCGCGGTCGATCGCAAGGGCGGAACGTGGTCGATCGACCCGTACGCCTGCGTGGTGTGCGGCGAGTGCGTCGAGAGCTGCCCCAAGCACTGCCTGACTATGGACACCGCCCGCACTCCAGTCACGGCGGATAAGACTCCCACGGTAGAAACCAAGCCGGAGTAGCGTTGGTATAGAGCTGGAATAGGGGCCAGTGGGGCAAAAATGCCCCACCGGCCCCGCGCTTAAACGCGCGGTTAGGCTGCCGCTAACAAAACTATGCCGGTTTACGGGGCTGGATAGCGAACCTTCGACCATACCGAAAATCGCAAAAACAAAACCGACGCTCCTATAAGTTGTCAAGAGGCAGTTTGCGGGAGCGTTCTCT
>CATXXC010000013.1 GCA_958403385.1 uncultured Collinsella sp. | reverse complement strand
CGTTAAACGGGCGCTAGGGCGTCACCCTTACACCAACATTTTCGACGCGATCGCGGCGCCGGCAGCCTTGGCCTTGGATGGCGTGGACACCGTGGTCCTGTTTACTGTCGTTTTGGTTGTCGTGATCGTCTTGGGCGTCGCAGTCGCGGGCTTCAGGGCGGGATCCGTCGCGGACCCGGCACCGGGCTGCCCACCGGCAGGACCGGCGCCACCAGCCGGCTCGCCCGCGCCACCGGGCACCTCGCGCCCGTCGGTCTCCCCCGCCGGAGGTGTGGCGACATCGGGCTCAACCACCACATGCGGTGCCAACGCATCGCCGGCATCCACCACGCCACTAGCACCAAAGACCCCACCAGCAGGCGTCACAAACCGTGCGGACACAAGCGACCCACCCAGACAAGCAACACCGCCGTCGGCACCGACCGCATCAAGCCACGAGGCATCGACGGAAAGCCGACAGCTGGCCGCGCCATTGCCAAGGCCTAAGTCCTGCAGATACACGCCGTAGGCGCGCACGCCCGCTCCGGACCCGGCGCCCGCGGCAACGACGCGCCCGCCGCCGCGCACGGCCATGTCGCCGGCAATCACGCCGGCGACCGCCTCGTTTGTAGTATCGGCCCCGTCTGCCCGCGCATCGACGGCGCAGCCGTCCACCACGAGCGCCCGCGAGACGTGGATCGCGCACTGCGAGCCCGATGCCGCCAGGGACCCGGTGCCGCGAAGCGTCAGGCTGCCCCACACCTCCATGCCGCACTGCGTGATGTCCGCATCGGGCGCATGCGACTCCGTCACGGAGTTCTGCCCGGCAAGCGTCAACACCAGGTCGCCCTCGGCGCCGATGGCCTCGCCCGCGTAGCCATTAAGCTCCAGGTGGTCGGCATCGGTCCAGACCCAGCCGGGGCCCGACACGCCCGGCTCGTAGTACGTCGCGCCCGCGATGATGAGGCTCTCCGCGCCCGCGGCACAAGAAGGCCCGCCCAGCAAAACGCATAGGCAGGCCATGGCAACAATCGCAATGTAATGACGGCCGGTGTGGGACTCGGCGGCAAACATACCCGCTCCGATCTTCGCAGGAGCCAATAGAATGTGCACCAGAAAATGCCCTGGTAGCAGCAGTTATTAGTTTAGCGAGATCAAGCCATAAACAAAGAAGTTGCCCCTGAGCTGTGGCAGGAATTAGGTGTAAATCGTTTTGCCAGTCGGTGAAAGGATGAATTCGGGTTGAGCCAGACGTGCTATACCAACAAGCTATTGAACGACTTTACTCAATCACATGTCTTTATCGGAATCTGCGGATATACGTTGAGCCCTTTCGTCCAACTCTTCAATAGCTTCTTTGATGTCATTGCGAATCCATTCGGTCCTCAACTGTCCCATGCGTGATTTGAATCCGACCTTGACTAATCTGCCGTCAATACTTCTTAACCATTCAATAGCTTCGGTTAAGCTCTGACCATCTAAGTACTTCTTTATGTCTCTATTGAAAAATGAATGTAGAGACATTTGAGAAACTGCGGTTCCTTCATAGATTGACGCAGCAACATATTCCGCTGGTACATTCACAATCGTCCTTGAGTACCCGGACTGCATAGCTTCTTTAAATAGGTTGGAGAGCGTATTTCCTGTATCCCCATCAACATCGGACAACTCTAGGCTGATGCGATTTAATGCTCGTTCACTTTCCTCTTTTTCAACGTTTGATATAAGCTCATCCATAATATGATCAGCGTTCATACCGTAAAAGTCATTGGCCATTGCCCGCTCTTGCCTTAATATGTCCGCGTTGCACTTAGGGTCATGATTGGCGGCTAGCCGAAGCGATTCGAGAAGCTTCTCGCGAAATGATTCATCCCAGAATCCAAGATCAATTAGATTAAGCGCAATCCTAATAATCTTATAAAACCAAGTTAGAGAATACTGTCCCTCAGTTAAAAGTATTTCAAGTTGGTTCGCTAACAATTCGACCTGATCATCTTCCAGCCAGGGCAAAGCAAACCATTGGTTTTCTATGTCTCGGGCCTTGAGATCCGCGGAGGATTCTGGGTTTTTGGCTAGAACGAACTCCTTGAAAGAGTTCTCGATAGCATTAGGGCTTACTTTCCCGCCTTCTATTAAGGGGGCAAGAGCCTCTGATACCAGTAAATAGTTTTCGTATTCAATGACCTTAGAATTATCGATCATGTTCACAGCTTTGTTTGAGGTATCGGGCTTTTTGGGAGTATTTCCTGCCGATGCCAGGACTGCATAACTAATAAAATCCGAGAGTGCTTGGGCTCTCCCGCATGATTTTACGGTCTTATCGACAAGAACTGATGTGCCCAAGACGCAGTTAATGGTTGGAATTGATCTGGATAAAGCCCTTACATTAATGGCGGATCCTTTAATTCCATCAATAATCGCGTCATCAATATCAAAATCAATATGTTCTGGAAACTGCAGTTTGGGTTTAACTAAGCCCCGATAAAGTGCCTGAAGATCAGGCTCAAATAGGATTTGGCCCATAATCGCTTTTTCGACAGAGCTCTCATCCTTAAATGACAGTGGCTTATTTCTGACAAGCATTACATGCCAGCCATGATTTTCGACCATATTATTTACGAACCCAAGAAATACTCGATCGTCTTGAGCGAAGCGGCTTCGTTCGCAATCATCAAAAATCACGAGAACTTTCTTCATGTCGAGTAAAGGCAGTAACAAATCTGGTTTTAGAGTTAACTGAATTCCAAGGTCTTCGATTTTTTCGCTTAATATTGAGGAACCAGCTTTAATAGTGTTTTTCACTAAAGCGCTTATCGCGGCACCCACACCGTGTGCAACCTTATCAGATAAAGGGAGACAGGAAGCGGTAACCCGATTGAGAACCTCGTCATAATCGGATACACCAAATAGCGACACGCGACATGTCTTTACGTCTATTCCTTTTAGAGCAGCTTTAAGATCGTTCTCACAATAATAAGTCTTGCCTGAACCCCATTCGCCATGCAGGACTAACGCTTGAAGACCAATAGCGTCGCATTGCATGTAATTCTTAATTGCCTCGGTGATTTCATTGGCTTGCATTGCGTGTTCCCCAATCGGTCATTCCCGGATTTGCAGCACTAGATCAAGTGTTTACTGATTCAATATTTTTAACAGCTAATGTCTTCCCTACTTGCAGATCTTGCTGAACTTGCACATTCGGAATCCGTTGTTGTAATTGCTGATAACTACGAAAGACGGGGGTGTATCGGCGCTAGCCGATACACCCCCCCCGTCCTAAGCTAAGGTGACTTCGCCGTCAGCCAGGTCCTACCTAGCACAGGCAACTCTCCCCTAGTTCCTCTTAAAAAGATTCCTCGTGTACACCTTGTCCGCCACATCTGCGAGCTCGTCGCCCCAGCGGTTGGCGACGATCACGTCGCAGCCGATATTGAAGGCCTCCAGGTCGTGGGTCGCCTCGGAGCCGAAGAACTCCGGCGCGTCCAGCGTGGGCTCATTAACCACCACGGACAGTTCTTGGCCTTCACGCGCTTCATGATACCCTGGATGGAGCTCACTCGGAGGGAATCGGAGCTGAGCTCCATTAACAGGCAGCGCACGCCCAAGACAGGATTCCCCTTTCCGGCATCCATGTGATCCCACCCCATCTGCAGCATCACGCCGGCCGCGAATTCCTTACGGATGCGGTTGGCCTCCACGATGGCCTCGATCTTGCTCTGCGGCACGTACTTGTAGTTCGTCAGCAGCTGCGTGGCGCCCTTTGGCAGGCAGCTGCCGCCGCAACCGAAACTAGAATCCGGTGAGGAGAATCCGAATCAACGACTGTGCTGTAATTAATCACTGAATAATAATTCAGTTGCAGCAAAATTAGTTAAATTGAAATGAATAGACCCTTTTGAATCAGGGGTTACAAATAAGAAATTTATCCAACCTTGAACACCGCTTCGCCAAGGCTTCATCGAAGCTCAGTTAATGAACGAAATCAACTTTAATGTCATCGAGGATGCCGACAGGATAGCCGGCACCCTCCCCTGCGACTAAATGGGCCTCGCAGTGATAGTGCAAAGGTCGTCGGTAGGTTCCTGAAAAACAGTTCAAGGGCGCACGTTATCCACATCTCACAATCGGTCACTTCCCAATCAGTTTCAGCAACTTGTGCTTCTTGGTGCGAAGCCAGAATCGTTTCCAGGCCCAAGTCTTCCGAACGGCCGATTCGAACCCAACCTTCCCATATGCCTTAAGAAACCGAGACCTGTCCCTTGTCCTTGGGGAGGGTTCGTGGAGGTTAGTCTGTTCCACATTGTCGGCCTCGCTGAAGAGGCGCTCCTCGCGGTAGACGGTCTCAGGCAAATCGGCGAGAGCGTCGATGCCAGTCTCCGTATTGCACAGCACTACGGAGACCTTGCCGGGCGGCGCAGACCCCAGTGTTGACTTGTCTAGCCCCCAAAAATCTCCGAGAGTGATGTCTCCCGCCCGCTGGTTGCACGCGTAAGGACATTCGTAACAGACGTCACGATGGATGGCACCTGTTACGAAGACGGAAAAATATTCGTCTTCGTAACAGGGCTCGTCGAAGACGAGCTCACCGTCGCGATATGCGCACATGTGGAAATCGTTCGCCCCACGAAACGAGAACGAATCCCAGCCTCCTTTGACCTTAAGGTCCAAATGTTCGCGAAGGAATGCAATCGGAGGGGTGCCGTGGCATATGAGATCGATGCAAATCAAGCCCTCGCGCGTATCGCCAACGATAGAGCGCAAGGCAGCGACCTGGCATGGTGTCGAGATGAAGAGTACTTTCCTGCCGTCAGCGAGATACTTTTTGACGTCATTGTATGCGCCGCCGGGATCACTGTAGACGTACTTGGATCCACGTAGGCTCTCCAAGTCGACTTCTCGATCGACTGAAACGCAGCGCGCCGCCCCGTTCACAGAAGCCGTTCCGTAAACGACGCCGCCCCCGTTGATGACCTTCCTTGCAAGCGCTGTGGCAATGCCGCCCGATGAAGAGAGCGCAACGTCACTCGGTTCACTGCTCCAAGCAGCATAGGTCTTTAGGGGCTTCCTGAGCTCGACGGGAGCGCATGCGGGGCAAACAGCATGACATCGCCCACAATCCCTGCAATTTGAGGGGTCGACAGTCGGCACGGGCTCGCCACAAAGGCCGCTTTCCTTCATGCTAAGCGCATGGAAGGGGCACGCTTCGACGCATGCTCCGCACCCAGAGCACGTCAAGTCACCGCAAACGAAGTTAGCCGACATTTCCCCTCCTAAAGCCAAGTTTATCTCGCAAGATGTCGAAAATTACAAAACGTTCTCCCTTGTCAAACAAAGTGAGCAGCTCGAAGGTATAACCGATGACGGCAGCAGCAAAAGCAACGGCTACGAGCGTAGCCCAATTTGTGCACAGACCCACCTGGTCAACAAGCGCGTAGCCGAACCAAAGGACCACGAAAACGGATACCTCTCGCATAAGCGGCTTGTAGAACGTCCGCCTGCGCACGCCGATGACGACCGCACAATATAATGGTTGGACAAGCGCGTGACGGACAAACATCAGAATCGAGCTTGTCCCGGCGATGACGGTGAGCTTGTCGAGCGAGGTGAATAAGATCAAAGGAAACTCTATGGCGAGCGTTGCCAAACTGAACCCGAAGGCGATGAGGACTGAACCCTTAATTTTTGTGGTCAGCGTGTTCGCATAATATAGGGGCTCGACAAGAGCGCTCGCAATGAGCGTAATGACGGTCAAAACCGAAAGAAGCTGAATATCGCCTAATTCGGCAACAGAACGGCCAGGCAGCCATAGGGAGTAGAACGACGGCCCGAAGCCGATGAACCCGGCAAGCGGTACGATCATGAACGCTGAGGTGAAACGCATAGCGAAATCGAATCTGCTCACCAGTTCTACCTTGTCCCCACGGGCATAGGCTTGGGCCATCTTAGGGTAAAAGAGGTTCGCTATACTTCCGGAAAGATTAGTCAAAGCCTGGGGGACCGTCTTAGCAATGGACAGGAGTCCCATGGCGGCCCCGCTAATGAAGATGTTGGCAACCAGGAGGTCGAGGCCGGTCTGGATGAGGTTGTTGACGTTCTGGAGGCTGTTCCACACACCGATTTTGAGAAGCTCCCAGACTTTGCTGGGACTGAACCGCGAAAGCGACAGCTTGAGTTCGGGAAGGAGCCTGCGTGTCACAGCAACTTGCGCCGCGCCGGTCACGACTGTCGCCACGAGGCCCGCGACGCTGAAGTACCACATATGAGGGAAGGCTACCCAGAACAGGACGAACAGGAAGATGACACGAAGGACCGAACCGAGAAGCTGGCCGATGGAATTTAGGAATAACTCGTTTTTTATGAACGCCGCAACACCAAATACGACCGTAAGCAGCCCTATCCCAGCATTCATGAACGCGAGCAGAACGGTGATTCTCAAGTCGCTGACCAATTCCGGCGTCACACTGACAAGGGTCTCTATGTTAGCAGCGAGGAACACCGATCCCAAGAAAATTGCAAATGCCATAATACAGTTCGAGAAAAAGACCGAAGAGAAATACTCTTCGGTCCTTTCGGTATCCCCCTCATGGTAGGAGACCGTGATGAACCGGCTTGCCATGGCATTAAGTGCTGCAGTGATGATTGCGACATAGCTGACGAAGTTGTTGACCAGCCCTACGAACCCATATGCCTCGTCGCCGAGCTTCTGGAGCACGATCGGCGTGAGAACGAAGCTAATGATGAACTGAGTGCCGAGTACCGCGATTTGCGCGGCGAAGTTAAGGGCGAATTTCTTTTTGTCTCCCATCGGTTTTGGCAGAACGCCTAACGCACCCCCCTGCCAACGGAAATGTTGCACCTTAAATAAGACAGGGAGATTTCGCGAGCGGCCGCTCTGACGGCATCGGCAACTTCAAACTCCAGGGGCTTGTCGAGAATAAACGAGAGGTCTTTTGGTGTCGTCGCGAGTCTCTCCTTGAGCGACAACCTGTCGAGAAGGTCAACAAGCTTGTTTGCATTCTGTCCGCGCTTTATCACCGCGAAAGGGACGTGCGTTATGGCGGAGAATATCGTTCCGTGGAAGGTGTCAGTCACCACGAAATCGGCTCCTTTGAAGTAATTCAGAATTTCATCAGGGCCGCAATCGACGTTCTCATCGCAGAAATCTTGATGTCCGTAGACCGCAAGGAGCTTGACGCCCCTTTTCTCGGCGATGGCCCTGATGGCCTCGGCTTCGTCCTGGGTGAAACGGTTGCCGTATCCGTAAACTAGGGCATAACGTTCTGGTGTCTCTACGGGCTTCCATTCAACATTTTCGACACCGGAGACAAGAACTGGGTCGAGATGCGTGCTAACGCCATCGATTCCAAGGGCCTCGAGGATGGCACGGGAGTTTGCGTCCCTAACAGAAATGGCGTCGAAGCATCGGAAGCAATTCCTCACGTCGTCGGCCACGTGGTACTTCTCAAGGTCGGACAAAGTCGTGTGCCCGAAAGACCCGGCATAGCTGATTACGGATTCGCAGTTGTTCCCCCAACCAAGAAGCTGGCGGCAGAAACCGACATTTGGTCCCGCCTGTGTACAGTTGAAGACCTCATCGCTTCCGATGACAAGAACGTCGACATGCTCCCCGATGTTGCGCTTGCACGGGTCGACGCCGAGAAGACCGAGGCATCGCTCATATTCGACGTCCATCGGAGTTCGCTTATAAATTCCTGCGGCAATGAGGGCACGCCTTCCCGCGCCAGTAAACCTGACATCGGCCTTAATCCTTCCAAGAAAGTCCTTGAGCCTTCCTCGTGCGTCCCTGAGCCCCGGCACGCACGAGGAAGGTTTGTAGTCAACGAAAAGGACCTCGTGTCCCAGCGACTCGATCATTGACTTTAATCCGTATGCTTGCATGAAGGAGCCGTGGTTCACGACTCTCTGCATTGACATAATGCCAACGCGCATGTTTACCTCCTTGTGAGCGCCCCATTGACACAACAGACACTCTGCTTCTCGTCTTTTTCGATTCCTCCACTCTGGATATCCTCGCTAGCCACGAAAATAGCCATGAGCGCAATGAAAAAGTAGTAGTTGTACGTAATTTCGACGATAGATCCTGCGATCATCGCGTAAAGCATGATGTACATGCCCCAGCTCCAAGAAGGCTTATCTCCTTTTACGCTAGTCCAGGCCATATAGAAGACGGCGAATAGACCCACGACACCATAGTTGACGAGCGTCTCCATAATAGAGTTCTGAGCGTTTCCATACCCGACGTACATGGCCACGGCTGCGTTTCCATAGCCGTACCCGAAGATAGGAGATTCGCTGATGACGGCCCGAAGCCCACTGTAAATCAAATCCCTGCCCGTCAACGTCAAGTTCTCACCGAGGACGTCTACGACAATATGCTTCACAAACGGCACCTGGAGGAGCTGTAATAAGAAGGCAAGGATAACGCCCGTCAAGATCATTGCCGCTATGACGACTGCAGGCTTTTCTAGAATACGCTGGGCTTTCCGTGGGAGGATCACTAAAGCAATCAAGAGGGCAGACATTGCGACGGCCGTCGAGCAGTAGACCGTATGAGCCACGACGAGGGCAAGCAAACCAAGGCCCGCGGTGACCAGGACGACTAAATCTTTGCTCCTGCCTTCGCGACGAAGCTTGGCGTAAGCCAGACATGCCAACATGATGAAGTAATAGCTCGTTGAGAACTTGTTGCCTGCAAAATAGTAGAGCAGGGGGCCATCGGCTGTACCCACCCTTGCAATGAATACAATAGATAGAACGCAGTAAATGACGGTCATCCAGAAGAAGACGCTCATGAAAGTCTCGAGCCTGCCACGTCTGCTGCATGTCGTAATTAGAAGGGCGAGGGCGTAGAGACAGATGGCGTAGAGAAGTGCGTCGGTGCAGTTGGAGGAGTCTACGTACCCAGCCAGATAGCCCGCGATGCTCGAGATCACGACCATGATGCAAAACAGGGCCGACGGGTGTTTGTACTCTCTTCCTTTGAGGTTGGTGATGAGAAAGAGAAGGACGAAGAACACGCAGCTGACTTTAAGGCCTTGCTGCAGAACCTTCGGGATGCAGACCAACTTGAAGACCGCAAAGTAGATAGCAACGAGCGACGCCGTGAGCCAATCGAAGCGTATCCGTTTCGACAAGATAGAATCTCGCGTCCACGACAATTGATGATGCATATTCCGGCCCACCTAAAGGTAGCTGTAGAAGCGCGGCGAAGCAGCGAACAACAGCGCCTTGGCCTTCTCTTTTGTGTTCGTGCCGTATTCGAACAAAAACTTCTTGTCTACGCCCGGCACATCAAGGCCGCCCCGAAGTCCAAGCTCGCGGCAAGTGTGTAGATAGCACTTCGCAAGATAGCCATATAAAGCGTGGCGAAGCTCCAAATCGTTGATTGCGTCAAATTGAGTCTTCCAGCGCCCTAGGATCTCGCACATGGAAACCGCACGTTCGAAAGAATTCTGCGATTTCATGATGGAGCCTGGCCGTTGAATGTAGTTGTAGAACTTGTATTTCAGGCAGACGACGGTATCCGCTGCAAGAAAGACTCTAGGCTGCATCTCCATGTCTTCATGCAGCAGCCCCACGGCAAACCTGAGCCCGTTTTCCTTAAACAACGAGAGCTTGCAAAACATGAAGCATGCGCACGGGTACCATTCTCCCGCTTTTAGAGCTGTGAGAATGAAATCCTTAGTGAGATATGCCTTTCCCTCCTCAAGCGACGCGTAGTGATCGGGCCTGTCCGGACCCGGGGTTACCCTCCAATCCCCAAGGACGATGTCAGCGTGGGAATCGGTTGCCAAACGCAGCAGCCTCTCGCAAGCATCGAGCTCGATAGAATCGTCTGAATCAACGAACATGATGTAATCCCCAGTCGCCTCGGTCAGACCGAAGTTGCGCGCATCCGAAAGCCCTCCGTTCTGCTTGTGGACAACTTTTACCCTCGAATCCGCAAGGGCGTAATCATCGCAGATTCGAGGGCAATCATCCGGACTCCCGTCATCGACGAGAATCACCTCGATATCGCCCAACGTCTGGCAAAGGACACTGTCAACGCAGCGGCCAAGTTCTTTTTCGACCTTATAGACTGGAATAATTATGCTTACAAGCGGCACAAGCAACCTCCGTTTATATCTTGTCCCCAGGCCCAACGTCCTTCGTAACTATTCGAGCCGCCTTCACAATCGCGCCGTCCCCAACGTATATTGGTCCGAAAATGCAGGAGTTCGTGTACACGATAACGTTGCTCCCGAAATGGGGCTGCCAGAAGACCCCCCCCCCGACCATCTTCGCGATGACGTCCATGAGAGCCGCCGATGGTCACACCCTGATACACTGTGAGCGGCCCCTCGCTGACGACCCCAGCGCCTATAACAACGCCGAGCCCGTGGACGAGGCGAAACCCCGGTGCCAACTTCGCTTTGTAATCCAAATCGACGTGGTAAAGCATCCTGTTCAAACACCAAACAATCTTTGCCAGTGGCTCAAGATGGCAACGGTAGAGCAGGGCGGACAGGCGGAAAAGAGCCACAGCGTGGAAGCAGGGGTTCAAAAGAAACGTCCCGAGCGAACGAGGGAAGCCCTTTCCACCGGCGGCTTCGGCAAAGTCGACGTTGATGTTCATTCCCGTCCTCCTTTACGATCCAATGCGGCCTCGTATGCGCTCTCAAGAAGGTGGTAGCTCGAGGAGATGTCAAAAGGCTCCAGGCTCCCCGCACGGAAGGAGTCTTTGCTCCTATCATGTGGCCAAAAGGCCATCGCAGCTATCTCGCCCGCCCATCTTTCAGCGGCTTCTGTAAGGGAAATCGCGTGGAACCTGTCACTCACGCAAGCGTCCTGCGGCACATTGGACGATACGAAGCATTCAAGGCCGGCGAGTTGTGCCTCCACGAGGACGATACCAAGTCCCTCGTGAATCGAGGGAAACACAAAGCAATCCATCGCCGAATAGAGCTTGGCTGGGTCTTTTACGTTGCCAAGCAGCATAATCGAATCATGGGCAGGCGATGCCTCAACCAAGGCCCTAACATCCTTCTCTCCAGGTCCCCCACCAGCAATCATCAGAATCGATTCAGGGTTCTCAGCATGAAATGCCTCGAAAACCTTGATTAGGAACGCATGATTTTTCTCAGGGTTCAACCTCGCCACGTTGCCAAGAATATAGACGTCCTCGTCGATACCGTAGGCTCCGCGCAGCTCGAGGCGAGCTTGCGGATCGAACCTGAACTTGTCAAGGTCGAAGGAATTAGGGATGACGGAAAAGCCCGCATTTCCAAAAAGCCATTTGCCCGCCTCGTCACTGCACGCGAACATGCAGTCGCAAAGTCGAGGCACGAAAGGCCTCAGCACCCTGTGCAGCACGGGATGTTCGCATCCCGTGCTGTGACAGTGGCAGGCCACCACTACAACACGGGAGCACTTCGCTATAACCAACTCAGGGAAGACCATACCACTGTTGCCGTGGACATGGCAGATGTCGAATTGTCCCTCGTCGAGGGCTTTGCTCAGCGCCTCGAAATAGCCAAGGGTGTCGGACCTCTTATCGGGAAGCTGTGTGACCGCGATGCCGTGAGCTACGGCCTCATCAACTTTCTCTTGTTCGCATGGACCACCGACGAGCAAGGTCACCGTGTGCCCATGCCGGATAAGTTCGAACGAATATGTGAGCACTACCTTGCCAATGCCATTATTGACGAGATTGTATGTAATCATGCAGACGTTCACTTGGCTACCTCACCGTAGAGCAGCTTCAACCAGGCTTCTGCAGAATAATCCAGGGCAATCATTCGCTTTTCGCAACATGTTCTTGAATGTTCCAAGCCCATGGGATTTCTATCTTTCATTCCAAATGCAATCTTTGATGTAAGCCAGGGCTTACTGAGTGAATTAGATCGGGCGGAGTCTGGACCATGTTCTTCTCGGGATTATCCACACTCGCTAGATAATACTACCTACGCCGCTACATTCGCAGTTACGAATTCTGCTTAGGCAAAACGAATAGCTCTCCGAGCTCGCAATCGAGCCTGTCCGGCTGCTTCTCATCAGCGTAGAAGGGGTCGAAACCGCCCCCGGTGTAAAAAGTCATCTCGCCGAAGAAAGGATTGCCCGCGATGTTGTAAAGATCGACTCGTACATGCGGAAGATCCGACGCCAACGTCTCAGCAAGTCTGAGCATCAAATCGTAGTTCTCGGGCTTTTCGGTGGGTTTACGATTGGATACTTCGTGATTGATGTCTCCACGTTGCTCCCAGCATGGAGTGAAATACTGCATATCGTGCGCGGTAAAGCGATCAGCATCGGTCTGCACGAGCGCCGCCTTACCATCGAAGCAGTAGAACTTATAGTCAGTCGGGGTCTGCCTACCCGGTTCGTCGAGGTACGCCTCGGCAACCACACGAGGAGCTATATCCTTGTAGGCCCACTCCCGACCCTGCCAGTACCAATTCCGTTGAAGTGCAGTACGCAGGCGTTTCTTAGCGACCTCAAAATCGAATATTGATTTGTCCGTACACACGATTGTGCTCTGCGAGTCGTGAGTGCACTTCAGCACGAACTTTTCCGGCAACTCATCAATGTCGATTTCTTCCACCGAATCGTAGACGCCATAAAGCGGAACAAGGTACTCATCGCCGATACGCTCCCTTACAAAAGATCGCACTTCAAACTTGTCAACAAGCGTGGTCAAGACTGGATTGTGATAATGCAGCTTGCACCACTGGAGCTTCTCATTAAAGGTCCTGGGATGATCAAGATCGAGCTTATAGTGCAGCTTTGCTCTGAAGCACATGCGAATAAAATCCTCGTCGGGGATAAAGCGCAAGTTGTTCCTCAGAGAAAGCGCGAATCTTTTCTTAAGTTTCATCGTACGCCTCCAACGCCATCGATGTAATCGGAAAGGTCGGCGCAGAACCGCGCCGCGTTGCTCTTGTAGGGCAGGTAATCCTTGGAAAGCACCCGCGCATAAGCGGCGGGCAGGTCGGTAGGGTCCATACACGGCTCAATCAGCCCCATGTCCCCGAACTGTCGAACAATCTCAATCTGGTGATCATCCACATGTTCGCCGTATTTTGCTAGACGCGGAACAGCGATGACTTTCTTGTTGTCCTTAACGGCGCCGATGATGGCGCCGGTACCTCCATGGGTTACCACGACATCGCAAGCATCCATATGAACGCGGAAGGAATCACGATCGAGAAACGCCTCGTGTTCCAAATACTCAGGAATGTAAGTGCACACACCCGTCTGAGCAAAAGCTCCATCCTCAGCAACACCGCTAGCAACGAGAGCATCTACCGCCCTGACTAATCTGTCGAACTGAAACTTCTGGGAGCCTACGGTAACGAATATCATGCGACCACCTCCCTAGTACACGCCGCCGACAAAGCGGGCATTGGGGTACACGGATAGCATCGACTCCCACTGCACGTAAAAACGATCGGCGCGTTTGCTCAGCAGCTTTCCCGTCATGGTTGGTGAGTCAGTTTTCGCGAAAGACTCGACATACACAAGCTTGGCGCCCATTGCATGCCCGATCAGGCAAAACGGTATGGTAGCCAGTACCCCCGTACACACAATCACGTCGGGGTGTTCAGTGAACCAATAACGAAGAGACGTCACGGCATTGAACGCCATTCGAGGAAGAAAGCTTGCCTCGTGTCGATTCACCTGGCGCACATAGCGAGCCCGCACAGGTAGCTTGGCATCATAGGCAGTCTTCTCGGTGAGGATGAAACTGTCGTAGCGCTCCATCAAAGGCTTAAGCGCAAGTAACTGCTCCAGATGCCCACCAGATGACGCAGCAAAGCACACTTTTATGTCCTTGCGACATCCCGTCATGAACTAATCCCTCTTAAACAAATCGCGAGTGTATACCTTATCCGCCACGTCAACGAGCTCGTCGCTCCAGCGGTTGGCAACGATCACATCGCAGTCGGCCTTGAAGGCCTCCAGGTCGTGCGTGACCTCGGAGCCGAAGAACTCCGGCGCATCGAGCGTGGGCTCGTAGACCACCACGGGAACGCCCTTGGCCTTCACGCGCTTCATGACGCCCTGGATGGAACTCGCGCGGAAGTTGTCCGAATTGGATTTCATCGTCAGGCGGTAGACGCCCACGACCGGCTTCTCCTTGCCCTCGTACACGCGGTCCCACACCATCTGCAGCACCTCGTCTGCCACGAAGTCCTTGCGGGTGCGGTTGGCCTCCACGATGGCCTCGATCAGGTTCTGCGGCACGTCCCTGTAGTTGGCTAGCAGCTGCTTGGTGTCCTTGGGCAGGCAGTAGCCGCCGTAGCCGAAGCTTGGGTTGTTGTAGTGGCTGCCGATGCGCGGCTCCAGGCACACGCCGTCGATGACGTCGCGGGCGTTGAGCCCGCGGACCTCGCAGTAGGTGTCGAGCTCGTTGAAGTAGGCCACGCGCAGCGCCAGGTAGGTGTTAGCGAACAGCTTCACGGCCTCGGCCTCTGTGGTGCCCAGCACGAGCTCCGGGATGCCCACGGTGCCGTCGGCGTTCACGCGCTCCAGCTCGGCGGGGTCGGCGCCCTGCGCGAGCAGGCCGGCGAACTTCTCGGCCGCAGCAACGGCCTCGGCATCGTCCTTGGGCGCACCGACCACGATGCGGCTGGGGTGCAGGTTGTCGTAGAGGGCCTTGCTCTCGCGCAGGAACTCCGGGCTGAAGAAGATCTTGCTGTCCCCCAGCCTCTCGCGAAGGCCCGCGGTGTAGCCGACGGGAATCGTCGACTTGATGACGATCCAGGCGTCCGGGTTCACCGAGCGCACTGCGGCGATGGCGGCCTCGACGGAGCTCGTGTCGAAGAAGTTCCTATCGCTGTCGTAGTTGGTGGGCGTGGCGATGACGGCGTAGTCTGCGCCCGCATAGGCCTCGGCCACGTCGACGGTGGCGTGCAGGTCGAGCTCGCGCTCCCCCGACTTGGCCTCCGCCAGGAAGCGCTCGATCTCATCGTCTTGGATGGGCGCCTGGTAGTTGTTGATCTTCTGGACCTTCTCGGGAACGATGTCCAGCGCATGCACCTCGTTGTGCTGCGAGAGCAGGACGGCGAGGGACAGACCGACATAGCCGGTTCCGGCGACGGCAATCTTCATTTTCTTCTCCGATTCGAATCGGGTATTAAAGTTAGGCATTAGTACGCATCGCTTCCGTTGAAGACCTCCAGAACCGTGAGGAGGACGATCTTGAGGTCCATGACGATTCCGCGCTTGGCTATGTACTCGAGATCACGGCGGACCATGCCGTCGAACCCGGTGGAGTTTCGCTCCGTCACCTGCCAGAGCCCCGTGATACCTGGCTTCACTGCTAGCCTCTGCAGGTCGTACTCGGTGTACTCAGCGACCTCGTTGGGCAGTGGCGGGCGCGGGCCGACGACGGACATCTGCCCCAAAAACACGTTGAGGAACTGCGGGAACTCGTCGATGGAGTGCTTGCGGATGAACTTTCCGATCTTGGTGACGCGCGGGTCCTCCTTCATCTTGAACATGGCTCCGGCGATCTCGTTTTGCTCTTTGAGCTCTGCGAGACGTTCGTCGGCGTCCTTGTACATGGAACGGAACTTCCACATGCGGAATGTGGTCAGGCTGCCGTCGGGGCGGGTCTGGCCAACGCGGATCTGGCTGTAAAAGGGGCTGCCCTCGCTCTCCAGGCGGATGGCGGCGGCCAGCACCAGGCTGGGAATCGCGATAAGGACGAGCACGGCACCGCTGAACACGATGTCGAACACACGCTTCACAGCCCTGTAGGCCAGGCGCGAGCGGTCCCAGTCCATGATGGACTGCATGGCCTTGTAGCGGCCGACGCCCTCGCGCCGGTCCATGGCCTGAGCAATCAGCGCTGCCCCCGCGGGCGCATTCGTTGCATATTGGGTTTTATCCGACACGTTCTCTTCCAAGACTTCGTCCCCGGGTGGGGATCCTCCCTGTTCTGTACTGCGGTCGCCAGCAGCTAGGCGATCGCCTTTTTGAGGTTTCGCATCACACGTTGCTCGTTGGAAAGCACCGCAAGGCCAACGCGGGTGGTTACGCGTCGGCCGCACAGATCGAGCTCCAAATAAGCCGTGCTCTTGCGTCTGTTAATGGTTTTGATAAGGCCTTCGTGACCCAGCAGCGGACCAGCCGTTACTACGACTTGATCGCCGTCTTTTAAGGCTTCGCTCATGGGCACTACACGATCTCCCCTGTTGGTAAAGCTGCCAATGAGCTGGGTCTCTTCTTTTGCCAGCGGCACAAACTGACCGTCCTGGGCAAGCACCCGGGCAAAGTCGTCTATGCGCAGCAGATACTGTTGCACGGTGCGGGGATCTGCCGTATCGCAGATAAGATAACCGGGAAAGAGCGGCTTGGTCGTGTTGACCCACTCGCCGTGTACCTTGATCTCGGTTTGATATTGGGGATAAAAGAGCTCCTGCATGGCGCCCTGTGGCACCACACGCTCGATGCGCTCGCGCATTACGTCTTCGCGACCGTTAATGACCTGGATCACATACCACACGAGCACCACCCCCTTGCTGTCTTACGTTTGGCTCACGGGGTTTGGGTATGGCTTCGCCAGGGCGCTTGTGCGCGAAGGCGCTCCATATTCAAACCCTGAGCCCAGTCAGACAAGCACGTGGCTCTGCCCCACCGTGAACGGTATGTATAAGTACAGCGCTGAGGCTGTAGATACGTTTCGCAAAAGTACCTACAGCCTCAGCTGGCTGCGTGCGAGTCAGTCAAACGGGTACAAAACTGAACCGAACGCAAACAACTGTAGAACTGCTACGTGTTGACATACAACATTTGTTCATTTGCATCTTTTGATTAATTCAATGCAAATAAATAAAGTCGCATGACTTCTTTATTGGAGCTCGTGGTGTTTCTGGCACCGCCGTTACGGCCGGATGCTGATCGACCCTGCGCTTTGCGGCCCGTTGAGGCCGTAAGGCACAGTTGAACTCATGTAACGTTAGGTATCCTAGCACAAGCTAATGGTGAAATCTATTTGGGTAGCTGCTAACAACATTTCGTTCATTTAGCGTGCTCAAGGGGGGTTGTTTTGGGATGTTGTTCACGTTGGGGCAGGTTATTGGGGCGCAGTGTGTGTTGCGTGGCGATAATGGGGTCGGGTAGGTCCGTCGTATCGCGCTGTTTAATTGCGTTTGTCTAACAAACTATGTACAGATATGGGAAATTAATTGCGCAACTTTTTGTGACGGTACTTTGGGGCGCATGGTGGTTGCATATGAAAAGAGCCTTCGGTTTCCCGAAGGCTCTGCATTCACGATGGTGGAGACGAGGGGGATCGAACCCCTGACCTCTTGACTGCCAGTCAAGCGCTCTCCCAGCTGAGCTACGCCCCCGTGACGACGAGATACTATAGGGGAAGACTTTCTTTGATGCAAGGACTTTTTTGGATTGAATCTCTTACTTACGGGTTTTCCTGGGACGGGGCAGAAATAATCACTCTTCGAGCGCTTATTTCTATCCACCGTCCCGATAAAACCCTGATGCGATAGGCCTTACTTGTAGAGGTAAGCGATGGCGGTGCCGGTGTGGACTTGGATCGTGGCTGTTGACCTGACGACGTTAGAGATGCCCGTGTCGGCTAGTAGACCTAACGGAGCGTGATCTAGCTCCCACTCTAAACCGTGTTCGCTTACTACCGTCCCAGAGGCTATGGCGATGATGGAGAAGGTGCTGCCCTCGTGACCTTCGATGGTCCACGACTCACCTGCGTGAAGGATGCGGGCGACCACCTTGTCCTCGGCAATCCAGATAGGGGCTTGCTCGTAGCCCGCGAGCAGCCCCAGTACGGCTAACGCCATATCAGGACGGCCGCCGGTGGCACAGGTTGCTACCACTTCGGCACCCGGCCACCGACGGCGGACGGAATCGAGCGCCAGAGCCAGATCGGTGTAGTCCTTGTAGGGGTTGTGGCGTTCCACTTCAAAACCGGCAGCGGCATCGACCAGAGCGCGTCCCTCATCGCTTACGGTGTCGGCGTCGCCCACGTAGACGTCGCAGCTCAGGCCAGCGCCCAACAGGGCGTCCAGGCCGCGATCTACGGCTACGATATGGTCGCACTCCCCTGCCAACTGGCGAAGCAGATCCGCGCTCGCCACCACCGGCGAGCCGCAAACAACTAATACTTTACAAGCCACGGCCCTCGCCTAGCCCTCAAACTCAAGAACGCGGGCCAGGTCCAGGCCCTCATAGCTGTCGATAAAGATGTCGCAGTTAGCACGCACCTCGTCGCGCTCCATACGGCCGCACGGGTCATAGATGCCCACGCGCTTAAAGCCGGCGGCACCGGAGCTCTTAAGGCCAAAGACTGCATCCTCAAACACCCATGCGCGCTCAAACTTGCACCCGTGGCACTCCTCTAGGCGACGCAGCGCAAGTTCATACACATCCGGGAACTGCTTGGAGCGTCCCGCCTCGCCCGTCGTGGTAATAAACTCCATATAGCGATCAAGCCCGGCACCCGCGAGTGCAGATTTTACCAGCTCGGCCGGCGTGGACGTAGCCACGCACATGGCAATACCGGCCTCCTGCGCCTGCTTCAAAAATGCCAGCAGACCATCGCGCGGCGGCACCTTGGAGTAGCCATCGATCAGAATCTCGCTCAGTTCGCGATACAACTCCTCGCCATTCGCGCCTATGCCCCACGTGTCGTGGTAGGCCTGGCATTCGTCCTCGAGGGAAAGATGCTCAAACTGGGCAAAATCGTCGACCGTCACGTCAATGCCGTGACGGTGTAATAATTCGGGCTGGGCGTAGCCCCAAACGGGGGTGCTATTAACCAGCGTGCCGTCGCAATCGAAAATAAAAGCGACATTGGGGGCGGCGGTCTGGGACATAAACGAACCTTTCAATGTCAAATGGTAAACAACCTGCTAAAAACGTTTTACCAAACGTCAAGCTAACAATCTAAAAACCCTATTTGATAAAACTGTCAAGAGTTTTACCATCGCAAATCTGCCAGTGGTATAAACATGGCGCTCACCGATTAAAAGCCACCGCAAATCCACTTTCGTTCATAAAACTAACGTACAGGTGTTATCGTAGTTTCTGCCGAAAGTTCCACCGAGCACGCGAGGTGGAACGAATCATAGAACTATCGCCGTCCCTTCGATTCGTGCAGCCCTGGACCTTTCGCATTTAGTCACCAAGGCAACACGCTGCCGCGTCATGATGGGATCAAACGTGAGCGATACAAAGCTAAAGCCAGTAACCAAAAAGCCCGCAACCCGCAAGCCGGCTCCGCACGCGCCGGAGCTCTCTAAGGACGATGTCTATCTGTTTGGCATTGGCATGTGGGAGCGCAGCTGGGAAAAGATGGGCGCGCACCCCGATACGCAGAACCGTACGCGCGGCTGGCGTTTTTGCGTTTGGGCGCCCGACGTAAAGAGCGTCCATGTCATTGGCGAATTTAACGAATGGGATGAAGAAGCCAACCCGCTGGTGCCCGTGCATACGAGCGCTATCTGGGAAGGCTTTATTCCTGGCGCCGAGCAGGGCCAGCTCTATAAGTATCTGATCGAGACCAACGAGGGCGAAAAACTCTACAAGGCCGATCCGTACGCTTTTAAGGCCGAGTGCCCTCCGGGTACGGCCAGCGTGCTATGGACGCTCGACGGCTACAAGTGGAACGACGCCGCGTGGCTCAAGCGCCGCGCCGGCCACAACCACATGTCGCAGCCGCTTAACATCTACGAGGTGCATATTGGCTCGTGGAAGCGCCACGGCGACGCGCCGCAGGGCGAGCCCGACGAGTACGGTAACTACCCCGGCCCCATGGATCCCTTCCCCGCGCAGCGCGGCGAGTTCTACACCTACGACGACCTGTCGGTGGAGCTCGTGGACTACGTGCGCGACATGGGCTACACGCATATCGAGGTCATGCCGCTCATGGAGCATCCCTTCGACGGCTCCTGGGGCTACCAGACGACCGGCTACTTTGCCGCAACGTCGCGCTATGGCGATCCGCAGCAGCTCATGCACTTTATCGATGCGTGCCACGAGGCGGGCATTGGCGTGATCATGGACTGGGTGCCCGGCGGTTTTTGCGCCGACGCCCACGGCCTTGCCACCTTTAACGGCCACATGCTGTTTGAGCACGAGATTCACCCCAACTGGGGCACGCATAAGTTCGACTTCGCCCGTGGCGAGGTCCGCTCTTTCCTGGTCTCCAACGTGCTGTACTGGCTCGAGAACTTCCACGTGGACGGCATTCGCATGGACGGCGTGTCCAGCATGCTGTACCTCAATTTTGGCATCGACGATCCCGCCCAAAAGAAGTTCAACAAGTACGGTACCGAGGAGGACCTGGACGCCAGCGCGTTTATCCGTCAGGTCAACTGCGCCGTGGAGGCGCACTACCCCGACGTGATGATGATGGCCGAGGAGTCCACCGCGTGGCCGCTCGTGACCTACCCGCCGCAGGACGGCGGCCTGGGCTTCCACTACAAGTGGGACATGGGCTGGATGAACGATACCCTGCACTACATGCAGACCGATTTTCCGTGGCGCCCCGGCAACCACGGGCTGCTCACGTTCTCCATCATGTATGCCTTTACCGAGAACTTTATCTGCCCGCTGAGCCACGACGAGGTCGTGCACGGCAAGTGCTCGCTCATCGGCCGCATGCCGGGCGACTGGTGGCGCCAGTTTGCCGGCCTGCGCACGCTGGCTTTCTACCAGATGACGCATCCCGGTGCCAAGCTCAACTTTATGGGCAACGAGATCGGCCAGTTTATTGAGTGGCGCTACTACGAGTCCATCCAGTGGTTCCTGACCGAGGAGTACGAGACCCACAAGCATCATCAGGCGTTCATTAAGGCGCTCAACCATCTGTACACCGCCGAGCCCGCCTTGTACGAGCGCGGCTACACTGACGACGGCTTTACCTGGATCGATGCGGACAACTCCAAGCAGTCCATCGTGAGCTTTGTGCGCCAGGGCGAGGACGTCGATGACGACCTGGTGATCCTGATCAACTTTGACCCGGCGAGCTACGAGAGCTTCCGCGTGGGCGTGCCGCGCGAGGGTGACTGGGAGGTCATCTTCGATTCTGACCGTCCCGAGTTTGGCGGCAGCGGATACGCCGGTGAGGAGCCTTACACCTGCTCGAGCGAGCCCTATCCGTGGAACGGGCAGATGGACTCTATTGAGATTAAGGTGCCCGGCCTGGCAGGTGTGGTGCTTAAGCGCCGCGGTCCCAGCAGCTATAAGCCGCCCGTGGTCGAGGAGCCCAAGAAGGCTACGCGCAAGCGCACGTCTTCGGTGAAGCCCAAGCCCGCGGCTGCTAAGAAGGCTCCGGCTAAGGCGAAGGCCACAACGGCCAAGGCCAAGGCTGCGGCAAAGCCCGCGACCAAGAAGCCATCTGCCAAAAAGACCGCTACCAAGGCTAAGTCAGCTGCCGCAAAGTCGACCACTAAGGACGCGTAACAAAGCCGTTACCGCTGTAATTACCCGCCCCTCTGGGGCGTAGGATGTAAGTCATAACCGTTCCGGGAGATATCCCCGGGGGAAAGGAACGTATGAATAAGATCTTCGACAACAAGCAGGAGTTTACCGAGCTCTATCGCGATGCCGTCATGAGCATCAGCGGCAAGAGCGTCGAGGCCGCCAGCGACCTGGACCGCTTTAACGCCCTGGCCAAGCTCGTGGCCGAGAAGGCGCGCACCGTTGCCACCAAGAGCGACGCCCGTGCGGCGTCCGAGGGCAAAAAGCGCGTGTACTACTTCTCGATCGAGTTTTTGATCGGCCGCCTGCTCGACAACTACCTGCTCAACTTTGGCGTGCGCGACATGGTCGCCGAGGCGCTCGACGATATGGGCTTCGACCTGTCCGTCATCGAGAACCAGGAGCCCGATCCGGCACTGGGCAACGGTGGCCTGGGCCGTCTGGCCGCGTGCTTTCTGGATTCCATGGCAGCCGAGGGCATTGCCGGCTACGGCAACGGCATGCGCTACCGCTACGGTCTGTTTAAGCAGGAGATCGTCAACGGCAGCCAGGTCGAGGCTACCGACGAGTGGCTCACCCACGGCTATCCCTGGGAGGTCCGTCGTCAGGACAAGGCCGTGACCATCAAGTTTGGTGGCCGTGTTGAGGGCTTTGAGGAGGACGGCCGCACGTTCTACCGCACGGTGGACACGCAGGACATCCTGGCCGTTCCCTACGACATCCCCGTCGTGGGCTATGCCGGCGAGACCGTTAACAAGCTGCGCGTCTGGGCCGCCGAGCCGGTCGAGGAGCACTTTGACCTTGAGGCCTTCAACCGCGGCGACTACGCCCTGGCCGACGCCGAGCGCGCCGAGGCCGAGGCCATCAGCGCCATCCTCTACCCCAACGACGCCGGCGAACACGGCCGTCTGCTGCGCCTCAAGCAGGAGTACCTGTTTGTCTCGGCCGGCATCTACAGCCTGCTCGACACCTTTGAGAAGGAGCACGGCGAGAACTGGGAGTTGCTGCCGCAGTTTGTGGCCATCCACACCAACGATACGCACCCTGCCATGTGCGGCCCCGAGCTCATGCGTATCCTCATCGACGAGAAGAAGCTCGAGTGGGACGACGCCTGGAACATCGTGACCCAGGTCGTGAGCTACACCAACCACACCATCCTGCCCGAGGCTCTGGAGAAGTGGCCCATCGGCACGTTCTCCAAGCTGCTCCCGCGCGTGTACCAGATCATCGACGAGATCAGCCGTCGTTGGCACGAGTCGTTCGACACCACGCAGGAGGGCTGGCAGGAGCGTCTGCGCCAGACCGCCATCCTGTGGGACGGCGAGATTCGCATGGCCAACCTGTCCGTGATCTGCAGCCACAGCGTCAACGGCGTGGCCAAGATCCACTCCGACATCATCAAGAACATCGTGCTTAAGGACTTCTATGCCCTCACGCCCGAGAAGTTCAACAACAAGACCAACGGTATCTCGCACCGTCGCTTCTTTGCCGAGGCCAACCCCACCTACGCCAAGCTCGTGACCGAGGCTATTGGCGACGGTTGGCTCAAGGACGCCTTTGAGCTGGAGAAGCTCAAGGAGTTCCAGAACGACACCGAGTTCCTGAAGGCCGTGGGTGCTTCCAAGCGCGCCAACAAGGAGCGTCTGGCCGCCTACGTTAAGGCCGAGACCGGTCTGGTTATTGACCCCAACACCGTCTTCGATGTTCAGGTAAAGCGCTTCCACGCCTACAAGCGCCAGCTTATGAACATCATGAAGGTGATGGACATCTACAACCGTCGCATCGCCGATCCTAACTTCCACGTGACGCCGACGACCTTCATCTTTAGCGGCAAGGCCGCCTCGAGCTACACCTTTGCCAAGGAGACCATCCGCCTTATTAATTCCGTGGCCGATGTCATCAACAACGATCCGCGCGTCAACGAGGTCATGAAGGTCTGCTTTATCCCCAACTTCCGCGTGAGCAACGCCCAGCTCATCTACCCTGCCGCCGAGATCTCGGAGCAGATCTCCACGGCCGGCAAGGAGGCCTCGGGCACGTCCAACATGAAGCTCATGATGAACGGCGCCATTACGCTGGGCACCCTCGACGGCGCCAACATCGAGATCGCAGACCTGGCCGGACGCGAGAACGAGGCCATCTTTGGCCTGACCGCTCCCGAGGTCGAGCAGCTCTGGGCATCCAACAGCTACTTTGCGTGGGATACCCTCAACGTCGATCGCGAGCGTCTGGGCCGCGTAATGGACGAACTCAAGGACAACACCTTTGCGGGTCTTTCGGGCAACTTCGAGAGCATCTACAACGAGCTCATGAACAACAACGACCCCGACCTGGTCATGGCAGACTTCCGCAGCTACGTGGATGCATGGGAGAAGCTCACGAACAGCTACGGCGACCAGGAGACCTGGAACCGCAAGGCGCTGCTCAACACCGCCTCGAGCGGTTGGTTCTCGAGCGACCGCACCATTCGCGAGTACCGCGACGAGATCTGGCACGCGTAAAGGCGCGCGAGCTCCCCTATGCCAGCACGGCATTACTCGACGGGCGCGACGTTGCGCCGCGCCCGTCGCTAATGGGTTTAGGAACATCGATGACAGAAGGAGAAATCGATGAGTAAGAAAGAATGCATCGCGATGCTCCTCGCAGGAGGACAGGGCAGCCGATTGGGGGCACTCACCCAAAAGATCGCTAAGCCGGCGGTTAGCTTTGGTGGTAAGTTCCGCATTATCGACTTTTCGCTCTCCAACTGCTCCAACTCGGGCATCGACACGGTGGGCGTTCTGACGCAGTATCGCCCCTATCTGCTGCATGCCTACGTGGGCTCCGGGGAGGCGTGGGATTTGGACAGCCGCGACGGTGGCGTGTCGATCCTACCGCCGTACGAGACGCAGACCGGCGGCGCCTGGTATGCGGGCACGGCCGACGCCATTACGCAGAACCTCGACTACATCAAGGCCAACGACCCCAAGTACGTCCTGATTCTTTCGGGCGATCACCTGTATCGCATGGACTACCGCAAGATGCTCAAGACGCACATTGAGAACAACGCCGACCTCACGGTGAGCGTTATGCCCGTGCCGTGGGAGGAGGCCAGCCGCTTTGGCATCCTGACCACCGACCCCGAGGACGGCCGCATCACCAAGTTCACCGAGAAGCCCGATAAGCCCGATTCGAACCTCGCGTCCATGGGCATCTACATCTTCTCGGCCGACGTGCTGATCGAGGCGCTCGAGGAGGACGCTCTGGACCAGCGCTCGAGCCACGACTTTGGCAAGGACATCATCCCCAAGCTGCTCGGCGAGGGCAAGCGCCTGTACAGCTACGAGTTCCACGGCTTTTGGAAGGACGTCGGCACCATCGCCAGCTTCCACGAGACCTCGATGGACCTGCTGGGCAACAACCCCGAGTTCGATCTGTTTGACAAGCACTTCCCCATCATGTCCAACATCACTACGCGACCGCCGCACTACATTGGCCCGGACGGCCGCCTGGACGACTGTCTGGTCTCCAACGGCTGCAAGATCTACGGTACCGCTCGCCACTCGATCCTTTCGACCGATGTCATCATCGAGGAGCGCGCCGTGGTCGAGGATTCCGTGCTGCTGCCTGGTGCGCACGTTAAGAGCGGCGCGCACATCTGCCGCGCTATTTTGGGCGAGAACTCCACGGTCGAAGAGGGCGTGAAGCTCGGCTCTGTCGATACCACCAAGGATACGGCCGTCGTTGGAAATGACGTCGTTATCGGGAAGGGGGAATGATCCGATGATCAATCGCAAGGCCATCGGTTATATCACCGCTAACTATTCATCGACCTACGGCAGCGTGCTGCTCAAGGACCGCCCCATCGCGTCCGTCCCGTTTTTGGGCCGCTACCGCCTGATCGACTTTCCGCTGTCCAACATGATGAATGCCGGCATCAAGACCGTTGGCGTCGTCATGCCAGGCAACTACCGCTCGCTGATCGACCACGTGGGCTCGGGCAAGGACTGGGGCCTGGACCGCAAGAAGGGCGGCCTGTTCATGGTGCCCGGCAACGCGTATGGCACCACCAAGGGCGGCATGCGCTTCCTGCTGCGCGACATCATCTCCAACAAGACGCTGTTCCAGCGCTCGGACAAGCCCTACGTCGTGATGATGGGCACCAACATCATCTTTAACATGGACCTCAACACCATCATCGAGGCGCACGAGAACTCCGGCGCCCAGATGACCGTGGTGTACTGCAAGGCCACGCGCAATGTCGATGACGAGACCAAGCTGCAGATCAACGAGAACGGCCGCCTGACGGGCGTGAGCGCTGGCGTCGTGTATGGCGACAACGCCTCTATGGACTGCTGCATCGTCAACCGCGAGACGCTGCTCGAGATCATCGACCACTACCAGGCCGCCGACTATCTTGACCTGCTCGAGGCACTCCAGGGCGACTTTGGCAACATCGACGTGTGCAGCTACGAGTACAAGGGCGAGGTCGTGGGCGTGTTTAGCGAGAAGTCGCTGTATCGCCGCAGCATGGACCTGCTCGACCAGACCGTGGCCGACCAGCTCTTTGACCCCGAGCGCCCGATCCTGACCAAGGCTCACGATGTGCCGCCTTCGCGCTATGCGACCGGCAGCCACGCGTGCAACTCGATCATCTCGGCCGGCTGCATCATCAAGGGCACCGTGCGCAACTCGATCCTGTCGCGCGGCGTCGTGGTCGAGGAAGGCGCTTCGGTGACCAACTCGATCATCAACCAGAGCTGCATCATCAAGAGCGGTGCCCGCGTTGAGAACGCCATCCTGGACAAGAACAACGTGGTGCCCGTCAACACCGAGCTTCGCGGCACGCCCGAGAACATCCTGGTGCTGGGCAAGGCTCCGTTAACTTCCGATACCACCATCGTTCGTTAACATTGGCGTCGCAAATAGCACGTAAACGGTAGAATAGCCGCCCGGTTTGCGCCAGGCGGCTATTCTCGAATTGCAACATGGGAGACAATATGGCAGATTCCAGCAAAAAGATGCAGATCGTGTTTGCCTCGGCCGAGTGCGCACCGTTTGTAAAGACCGGTGGCCTGGGCGACGTGGCGGGCTCGCTGCCTGCGGCGCTTGTGCGCGCCGGCGCCGAGGTCATCGTGATGGTACCCAAGTACGCCACCATCAAGGACGAGTACAAGGCGCAGATGGAGCACTTCTCCGACTTTTATGTGAGCCTGGGCTGGCGCAACGAGTACTGCGGACTCGAGAAGCTCGAGCACGACGGCGTCACCTATATGTTCATCGACAACGAACGCTACTTTGCGCGCGACTATCCGTACGGCTTCTTTGACGACGGCGAGCGCTTTGCGTTCTTCTCTAAGGCCATCACCGAGAGCCTGCAGCACCTGCCGGCCGGTTTTGAGTGCGACATCCTGCACTGCAACGACTGGCAGACGGCACTGGCGCCCGTGTTCTTGCGCGAGTTCTACCAGGGACTGCCGCTGTACGACCGCGTCAAGACCGTGTTCTCGATCCACAACGTGGCGTTCCAGGGCCAGTTTAGCGACACCGTGATGGAGGACATCCTGGGCGTGGCGCACATTCCGGCGGCCGCTTCGCAGCTGCGTTGCGACGCCTGCAGCATCAACTACATGCTGGGTGCGCTACGCTATGCCGACGCCATCACCACGGTGAGCCCCACCTATGCCAACGAGATCCAGACGCCCGAGTTTGGCGAGGGCCTGGACGGCGTGCTGCGCGAGCGCTCCTATGCGCTGCAGGGCATTTTGAACGGCATTGACGTGGCGGGCTTTGACCCGGCGACTGACAAGCGCATTGCCGCAAACTACACGATTGATGACCGTGGGGGCAAGGCCGTGTGCAAGGCCAAGCTGCAGGAAGAGCTAGGGCTCGAGGTTCGCGACGACCGTCCGCTCATGGTGATGGTTACGCGCCTGACGCGTCAGAAGGGCCTGGACCTGGTCATGTACGCGCTCGACCGCATTCTTGCCGGCGGCGTGCAGGTGGCCGTGCTGGGCACCGGCGACCGCGACTACGAGGACGGCCTACGCTACTTCCAGGACAAGTACCCCGGCACCATGGCCGCGCGCATCGAGTTTGACCCGGCGCTGTCGCAGCGTATGTATGCCGCCGCCGATATGTTCCTGATGCCTTCGAAGTTTGAGCCCTGCGGCCTGTCGCAGATCATCGCTATGCGCTACGGCACCCTTCCGATTGTTCGCGAAACCGGTGGTCTGAAGGACACCGTGATCCCGTATAACGAGTTTACCGGCGAGGGCACGGGCTTCTCGTTTAGCAACTTTAACGGTGACGAGATGGGCGACGCGGTGTTCCGCGCGGCGCGTCTTTTCTGGGACAACCGCGATGCCTGGAACCAGCTGGTCACGCAGGCCATGAGCCAGGACTTTAGCTGGACGCGCTCGGCCGACAAGTATCTGGACCTGTACTTCTTTATGCACCCGGAGATTGAGAGGCCGGCGGCGGTTGTCGACGAGCCTGCGGTTGTGGCTGAGGAGACTGCGGCCGAGCCCAAGCCCAAGGCCGAGCCGGTTGTCGAGGAACCCAAGGCTGAGGAGAAGCCGGTTAAAGCTGAATCTAAGGTGAAGATTGAGGCAGCTCTCGAGACTGAGGCTAAGCCGGCTGCAAAGTCTGCCGCCAAGAAGACCACGACTCGTAAGACGACGGCTAAGAAGGCCACTACGACCAAGGCGACGACAACCAAGACCACCGCTACCAAGACAACGACGACGCGCAAGCGCACGACCGCCGCTGCAAAGAAGGCCGCCGAGGCCGCTCCCGAGGTAAAGGCTGAAGCCGCCGTCGAGGCCAAGCCCGCCGTCAAGGCACCGGCCAAGACCACTGCCAAGAAGACGACCGCGACCACCAAAAAGGCAACGGCAGCCAAGAAGACCACGACAACGAAGGCGACGACCACGAAGGCCGCCACGACCAAGGCAGCCGCAAAGCCGGCCGCCAGAGTCGAGGAGACGCCCGTCGAGGCAAAGCCAGCCGCCAAGACCACCACGCGCAAGCGCTCTACGACGACGGCCAAGAAGACCACGACCAAGGCTGCTGCTCCCAAGGCAGAGGCTAAAGCCGAGGACAAGCCTGCAGTAAAGGCCGAGCCGGCACCGAAGGCCGCTGAGGTCAAGACCGCTCCGAAGGCTACGGCAAAGACCGAGCCCGCCAAGGAGGCCCCGGTCTCCCCTGCCGCTCCGGCCGAGGAAAAGGCCCCGACCAAGAAGACCTCCGTCCGCAAGGCAACGGCCACCCGCAAACGCCGCTAGCCCACAGACGATCTAAAACCTAATCAAAACCCTAAACAAGGGGCGCTCCAACCGGGCGCCCCTTCTCTGTAGACAGTTGGTAAAACGATTTTCTAGGACAACCGTTCGCCGATGGTAAACGGATGTTGTTTATACACCCTGTGTACAACAGATATACTTATATCTTGTGCGTAAAGCCCATGGCCCGTAGGCCGTGATTCTATTGAACTGGACCGTACTATGAGATTGATACACAACAGCCGCCTACCGCAGTTTCGCACTCCGTTTGGCGCTGTGACCACAGGAACTACCGTTGCACTCTCGGTTATTTTGGAGGATGCCGATCCCAACCAGGCAACACTCACCCTGCGTACCTGGGTCGATGAAGTCGGCGAGACCCTGATTCCGATGGAGCACGAAGGCGATGGCATTTTTACCGGCGAGCTCAAATGCACTGAACCGTGTCTTGTGTGGTACAGCTTTATATGCAATATCGAGGGCCAGCCCGAGGTTCGCCTGGGCGCGCCCCAGGGCCGCACCGGCGGCGAGGGCGTAACCTACGACTACGCCGAGGTGCCGTCCTTCCAGATTACCGTCTACAAGCACCGCGAGAACCGCCCCACCTGGTACGAGCGCGGCATGGTCTACCAGATCTTCCCCGACCGCTACGCCCGTGACGAGCATTGGCGCGAGCGCACAATGGCCCAACTCGAAAAACCGCGCAAGGGCATTCAGCGCCGGATGGTCGAGGACTGGAACGAGCCGCCCGTGTACGAGCGCGCCGAGGACGGCTCCATCAAGACCTGGGACTTCTACGGCGGCTCGCTCAAGGGCATCCAGGAAGACCTGCCCCGCATCGCCGAGCTGGGCTTTACGGCCATCTACCTCAACCCCATCTTTGAAGCCGCGAGCAACCACCGCTACGACACGGCCGACTACACCAATATCGACCCGATCCTGGGCACCGAGCAGGACTTTACCGAGCTGTGCCAGGCAGCCGAGAAGCTGGGCATCTCCATCATCCTGGACGGCGTCTTCAACCACACGGGCGACGACTCGATATATTTCAACCGCTATGGCAACTACCCCGGCGTGGGTGCCTGGCAGAGCGAGGATTCGCCGTGGCGCGATGCGTTTACTTTCCACGAGGACGGCTCGTACGACTGCTGGTGGGGCGTGGGCAACATGCCGGCCATCAACGAGAAGTCCGAGCTGGTACGCGAGAGGCTCCTGGGCAAGGACGGCGTGATCCGCAAATGGCTGCGCGCCGGTGCCCATGGTTGGCGCCTTGACGTCGCCGACGAGCTTTCCGACGACTTCCTGGCCGAGATCAAGAAGGCCGTACTTGCCGAAAAGCCCGACGCACTGTTGCTCGGCGAAGTCTGGGAAGACGCCTCCAACAAGATTAGCTACGGCCATCTGCGCCGCTACCTGCAGGGCTCCGAGCTGGACTCTGCTATGGATTATCCCTTCCGCGACATGGTCATCGGCTTTTTGATGGGCTACAAGAACGCCTACCAGGCAGCCGAGGATATCGAAACCCTGCGCGAGAATTATCCGCGCGAAGCCCTGTCCTGCGCGCTCAACCTGCTGTCGAGCCACGACCGCCCGCGCATCATCTCGGTGCTCGGGGGCGGCCCCGACGAGTCACAGCTGCCCGAGTGCGAGCGCAGCAAGTGGCGCCTGGACGAGAACTCGATGGGCCTGGCCAAGAGCCGCTTTTGGCTCGCCACGCTCATGCAGATGACCTTCCCAGGCGTGCCTTCGATCTACTACGGCGACGAATACGGCCTGGAGGGCCTGACCGATCCGGGCAACCGCCGCACACTGCCGACCAAGGACCAACTGCACGACTTCGACACGCTGGCTATTGTCAAGAACGCCTCCGCCGTACGCCGTGCATTGCCATTTATGATCGACGGCGAGATCAAGGCCTTTGCGCTCAACGACGAGGTGCTGGCCTACAACCGCACGGGCAAGGATGGCGAGTCCGCGACGATTATCATCAACCGCAGCCTGCGCAATTCGCACCGCGTGACGATTCCGGCGCTCGACGAATGTGCGAGTGACGTGATCAGCGGTCACGAGTGCGAGATCCACAACGGTACGGTCACGCTCGATCTGTATCCGCTGGGCTCGTCGATCATCTATCACCATGCCGAGCAGCGCCTGCAGGAGCCGCTCGATCACGGCGCGGGCGTCGTGTGCCATATCACCTCGGTGCCCACCGACGACGGCAAGCCCGGTACGATTGGCGCGCCAACGCGTCGCTTTATCGACCATCTGGCCGCCATGGGCATGCGCTACTGGCAAGTTCTGCCTGTCAACCCGACAGACTTCTTCCGCTCCCCTTACGCTGGGCCTTCGGCCTTTGCGGGCAATATCGACCTGCTGCCCGAAAGCCAAGAGGAACTGGCGGCCGACTTTGAGACTTGGAAGGCCCGTGGCGGCGAGGATGCAGACCCGCTCTACACGGCGTTTAAGCATCGCAACGCCGACTGGCTCGAGAAGTACTGCGTCTACATGGCCGTTAAGAAGTACTTTGAGGGCGAATCGCGTCACGATTGGCCGGCAGATGTCGCGCGCTACAACGAGCACCTGATCGATGACAAGCGTTTCCACGACGAGGCTGAACTGCAGGCGTACATGCAGTACCGCTTTGACCTGGCCTGGTGCGAGCTCATGAACTATGCGCACAAGAAGGGCATCGAGGTCATCGGCGATATCCCGATGTACGTTTCGGACGATTCGGCAGATGCGTGGAGCGAGCCCGAAAACTTCTGGCTGTCCGATACCGGCAAGGCGATTGAGATTTCGGGCGCTCCGCCCGACAATTTTGCGCCCGAGGGCCAGGTGTGGGGCAACCCCACCTTCCGTTGGGTTCACATGAAAGAGAACGGCTACCGCTGGTGGATGGACCGTCTGCGTCGCGCATTCTCGCTCTACGACCGTGTGCGCCTGGACCACTTCCTGGGATTCCACAGCTACTTTAGCATTCCCGCAGGTAAGGCCTGCTCCGACGGCCGCTGGCTGGCGGGTCCGGGCAAGGATCTGTTCCAGACTGCCTACGACGAGCTGGGGCCGCTCAACTTTATCGCCGAGGACCTGGGCTACCTGACGCCTGGCGTTCGTGCCATGGCTTCGACCTGCGGCTTCCCCGGTATGGACGTGCTGGAGTTTAGCGATTACGACGTCCGCTGCGGCGTGCATCCCACACCGGGCAAGATTCTGTACACCTCGACGCACGACACGTCGACGCTCGCCGGTTGGTGCACGCGCTCCTTTGCGGGCGGCGACGAGCCGAGCGGTGTTGAGGTGGCGGCCAAGCTCATGAGCGACGCGCTGGCAAGCGACGCTCCCCTGGTGATGATGCCGCTGCAGGATATCCTGGGGCTTGGCGACGATGCGCGTATGAACGTACCGGGTGTCGCCACGGGCAACTGGACCTGGCAGGCCGATGAGGCCGACGTTTCGGCCGCCGAAGGCAAAACTGCACAGCTCCTGCGCAACACCCATAGATTCTGGGGCGAAGCGTGATAAAAACCCCCGATATAGGGTACAGTTACAGCTGTTTGAATTTATGCGGGCAGAGCGATCTGCCCGCTTTGTGCTGAAAAGGAAGTATTATGGCGCGCTACGATTACAAGTGCTCGAGCTGCGGCAACGTGTTTGAGGTTGAGCATCCCATGTCCGAGACCCCCGAGGTCGTGTGCCCGAACTGCGGTGCCCCGGCGGCCAAGACGTTCTCGGCCAGCGGCATCAAGTTTGAGGGCAGCGGATTCTACAACACCGACCAGCGCAGCGGTGGTTCCAGCACCACCGCCACCAGCGGCTGCTGCGCCAACTGCCCACATAACCACTAAAGACAAGCGGTCCCGCCACCCAGGTTTCCTTATGAGTTGCGGTGAAATAGTTCCTGAATCAGCCCATCCAACGGCCAAACAGGAACCATTTCACCGCAACTTTTCTTTAGATCGGATTTCAGGCTGATGCTAAGTTTGTAACATTTCAAAACTCTGCCGGATTACGGGGCTGAATTGACAGCCTCTATCCATTCCGGTAATTTGCAAATTTCAACAAGCCATCTACCTGCGGTTTAATTTAGACCATTTTTGATATGGTCGGGCATCACCAATCTAGCCCGGTAATCCGCCCTACTTTTGATAACAGCAAGTTTGAGACAGGGCTATCCTTCCATTCTTTACCGCTATTGCGATCTCCACTCGCACGACCTTCTGAGTTGCGGTGAAATAAGGACTATTTGGCGGGTAGATGCCGCTATTCAATCCCTATTTCACCGCAACTTAGTAGTTACTTGTGGACCAGGCGGGCGCAGAAGTGACCGTCGTAGGAGTCGGCGTTTACGGGGACACTTTGGAAGAGGCCTCGAGGGTTTTGGCGGAGAGTGACGAGGCTCTTGGCGTGGTCGTACTCGGGGAGCTGCAGAATCTGGGCTTCGGAGAGCGGTGCCACGATAAAGCCGGCGCCCTCGGAAGAGGCCAGGAAGGCATCCACGACCTGCGTGTTCTCTTCATCAAAAACCGAGCAGGTGGCATAGATAAGCTCACCGCCGGCAGCAACGCGCGCGGCTGCTTCCTTGAGCATCGTCAGCTGTAGCTTGGGCAGCTCAGTCGTAACGTCGTTTTCGGTCAGACGCCACGGTATCTCGGGATGACGGCGCATGGTGCCGGTGCCAGAGCACGGCGCATCGATAAACACCGTGTCGAACAGGGCGGGCTCGCCAAGAATCGCGTCAAAGGACGTGAGCACCTCATTGAGCTCGCAGGCATCGCCCGACACCGTACGAACACCCGTTATACCCGCCTTATGCAGGCGCGCGAGATTCTGATCGCACTTGCGATCGTGCAGATCGAGCGCGGTATGCTGACGCTCGTACCCGGCACGCTTGGCCTGGCACATCATCACATAGGTCTTGGTGCCGCGACCGGCTCCAATCTCCAGGCAACGACCGGGACGTGTAGCGGCAGTAGCGATAAGCTGAGCGTTGAGGTCCGAGGCAACCGCGGCAGCGCGCTCAAAAACGCCCGAAGCAACCGTAACCTGAGCATCGACCGGAGCATGGCAGCCCGGAAAGACAGGCGCAACGAGCTGCGAGATATACGGGTCAGCCTTGGTCGCAAACGCATTCTCGTGCAGTGCAAGCGGCGCGGGAGCCAGATTACCGGCAAAGTTCAGCGCGCCCTCGGGCGTATCGAACGAGGCCATAATACGAGCGCACAGCCAACGAGGAAGACCCATCAAACGCGAAAGGCGAACCAAACGGCGCTCGGACTCATCCACGTCAGATGCCGTAGCAAAATCCTCCACGTTGTCCGCAACCTTGTGCAGCACCGCGTTAGCCAGGCCCACGGCAGACTTAGCACCGCTGCGCACCAGCTCAACACCCTGGCTCACGGCAACGCGGCCCGGCGTATGCAGATAGAGCATCTCGAAGGCCGAGATGCGAAGCGCCATGCGAACGCGCGGCGCGACCTTTTTGGGCTTATCCAAAAACTGATCGAGCAACTCATCCAAAATACCCTGCGTGGCGGCAACACCGAGCGCCAAACGAGCGGCAAAAGCGGAATCGCGCTGGTCAATGGCCTTGGCGGAAGCGCGGGACGAGAGCACGTCGCGCGCATACATACCGCGGCGATCGGCCTCCATCAACACATCGAGCGCAAGCTTGCGCGCGGGAGAAAGCTTGCTCATGACAAAACACCCCACGTCAGATCGGCACCCTGCAGGCCGGCAGCCCAGGCAGAAGCAGTCATGGCACGCTTGCCATCGGGCTTAACCTCAAGCAGTTCAACCGCGCCATCGGAAAGGCCCAGGTAAACACGCTTGCTCTTGACGGCAACAGTACCCTCGCCAAGCGACACATCAGCCGGCGCGGCATCGAGCACGCGAACCGTCTTGCCAGCGATCACACAACGAGCGGGCGCGGTGTCGGACGAAGCGAGCACATGACGCACGCAATCGAGCGCCGCCATCTGCGGATCCAGACGCATCTCCTGCTTGGAAATCTTGGCAGCATGAGTGACGAGCGACTCATCCTGCTCAGTCCAAACAGCCGAGCCATCGGCAAGCGAGGGAAGCGTATCGGCAAGCAGTTTGCCGCCCAGCTCGCCAAGCTCCATCGTGAGCGCCTCGGCATGCTTACCGGAAACCGACGTCGAGGCCTGCGCGCAATAAGCGCCCGTATCCACGCCATGCCCAATGCGCATAATGGAAACACCGGCAACCTCATCACCAGCAAGAATGGCCCGCTGAATGGGAGCAGCACCACGCCAACGAGGCAGCAGCGAAGCATGGACATTCACAATACCAAGCGGTGCCATATGCAGCACCTCATCAGGTAAAATACAGCCATAGGCAGCTACACAGAAAATTTCGGCATCCGCAGCCTTGAGCGCCTCAACAACCTCAGGCGTCATACGATTGGCCTCAACAACCGGCAACCCCAGCTCAAGCGCCTTAGCCTTAACAGGAGACGGCTCAAGCTTCTTACCACGCCCACGAACAGCATCAGGGCGAGTAATAACAAGCGCAATCTCATTCCCAGCCTCAACAAGCGAAGTCAACGAAGGCACAGCAAAATCAGGCGTACCCATAAACACAATACGCATAAAGAACGTCTCCCCTCAACCAAAGCCGAGACGGCTACAAATAACAGCGGAAAGCCAAGTACCAAGCCCATCCGCAATAACAATTCAACAAGAACAAATATACCCAAAACCAAAGAAAGAGCCGCAATAAAAGCAGCTCTTTCAGTAAAGCACCTATCAGCGAAGACGCCCCTCCCTGGCCCGACGGCACCCGGGCGAACCGAGCCAGAACAACGCAGTCCCCGGTGCTGAGCGCCCACATATCGTCCCGCGCGCAGTTTCGCAGCGCAGCGAGAATGTTTGAGCACGGGATGATATGTGGGCGCTCAGCACCGGGACGGTGGGACCTACTCCGTCTCGCCCGGTCGAGCGCCGCGGGCCAGGGCGTCCTGGTACTCCTTGACGGCCTTAATCCGCTGCATCGGCTTGAGTCGCTCGAACATGGTATTGCCGTGCAGGTGATCGATCTCGTGCTGCAGGCACACGCAGAACAGGTCGCCCGTGGCCTCATAGCGGATCAGGTTGGCGTCCAAGTCATACGCCTCGACGACAACGTGATCGGGACGCTCAATCTCACAGCTAATGCCAGGAATGGAAAGGCAGCCCTCGCTAAACGGCACCAGATGGTCACTCTGCTCGACAATGACAGGATTGATGAGCACGTACGGGTCATAGTCATTCTTGTCACTGTAATCGCAGTCGATGGTGACAAGTTGAATGAGCTCACCGATCTGCGGGGCAGCCAGGCCGCAGCCGCCGTTGTCGAACATCATCTTCTTCATCTTCTCGGCAAGCGCCTCGATCGCCGGGGTGATCTCCTCGATGACGGCGCACTCCTGGCGCAGACGAGGGTCGGGCGACAGTACGATTCCGTTGGCTTCCATGGCCATCCTTTCGGGTTGTTACATCAAATCATAGGCGTCGACGTCAACGCTCACGCTCACGCCGCGCACGGAGCCCACCTCTTTGAGGCAGGCGTCGATATCATCAGAGACATGGTACCCTACCGGCGACTTTACAAGCAGATGGAAGCGGTAACGGTCCTTGGCTCTCTCGATTACACACGAAGCCGGACCAAGCACCTGGGGCACGGCGCTGCCCGCCCGCAAAAAGTCGGGCGCGGCGGCATGCCAGCGACGCTTGAGGAGCTTCGCGATGCGACCGATGTAGTCCCGCGCGTCATCCGCATTCGCCGACCATACCAAAATGTTGGCCAGGCGCACGAACGGCGGATACAGGGCGTCGCGACGCTGTTCCAGGTCGTAGTCGGTAAAGATTGAACGGTCGTGCTCGGCGACGGCGCGAATGACCGGGTCCTCGGGCAGATAGGTCTGGATAATGACCTCGCCGGGGCGATCGCCGCGGCCGGCGCGGCCGGCGACCTGCTCCAGCAAATCGTAAGCGCGCTCCCCCGCTCTAAAATCGGGCAGCTTTAATGCAAAGTCGGCATTGACCACGCCCACGAGCGTGACCTCAGGAAAGTCGAGGCCCTTGGCGATCATCTGGGTACCCAGCAGCACCGCGCAATCGGCGGCATCGAACTGCTCGAGCAGCTTTTTGTGCGCGTCCTTGCCGCGCGTGGAATCGGCATCCATGCGAATGATAGCGACGTCGTCGGGCAGCATCTGGTGCAGCGCGTCCTCGATCTGCTGCGTACCCAGCCCCATTTTTGCCAGGTAGCGGCTGCCGCACTTGGGGCAGCGACTCGTGGGCGCGGGATACGGCTGCACGCGCCAGGACGATCCGCAGGTGTGGCACTGCAGCGTGTGCGTGCGCTCGTGGTACGTGAGCGCGGTGGAGCAGTGGTTGCAGGTGGGCACGCAGCCGCATTCGCGGCACATAAGGAACGGCGCAAAGCCGCGGCGGTTGTGCAGCAGCACGGCCTTCTCACGGCGCTCGACGACGCGCTCGAGGCCTTCCATCAGCGGTTTAGAGAACATGGAGCGGCTGCCGTGTGCGAACTCGCGGCGCAGGTCGGCAATGCGTACCGTGGGCAGGACCGCGTGCCCCGGGCGCTCAGGCATCTCGACGCGCGTCCAGGTGACGCCGCTGTACGTGCCGCGGCGGCAGCGGTCGAGGGCCTCGGCAGAAGGCGTGGCCGAGCCCAGCACGAGTGGGCACCGATAGCGGCGCGCCATCTCGGCAGCCACTTCGCGCGCATGGTAGCGCGGACTTGAGCCCTGCTTGTAGCTGGTCTCGTGCTCCTCGTCGATAATGATGAGGCCCAAATCGCTGAGCGGGCAAAAGAGCGCCGATCGGGCTCCCACGACCACGCGCGCGGCACCGCTGGCGACCATATCCCACTGGTCCAGACGCTCGCCAGCAGAAAGACGCGAATGGAACACAGCGACCGTCTCGCCAAAGCGCGAGCGGAAGCGGCCGACGGTCTGGGCCGTCAGCGAGATCTCGGGCACAAGCACGCAAGCAGAGCGGCCGGCCGCCAGCACGCGCTCAATCGCCGAAAGGTAGACCTCGGTTTTGCCGGAACCGGTGACGCCGTCGACAAGGACCACATCACCGTGAGCGTCCAGGCGTGCGCGCTCAATCTGCGCGAGTGCCTGCCGCTGGCCGTTGGTGAGAGCCACCGGGGCCTTGCCGCTCGCCGAGGACAGCGTGGTCTGCTCGCTGCAGCCACGCCAGGCGCGGCGCTCCTCCACCACCACGACGCCGCGTTTTTCGAGCGCCTTAATGGTCGCCGACATACTGTTGTAGAGCAGGTTGAGGTCGCGCGTCGTGACCGGGCCACATTGGAGCGCCTCGATGAGCTGACGCTGACGGACCGCGGTCTTGGGCGGCGTGTAGTCAAAACCCTCGGGCGTGAGCATGACCCAGCGGTTTTGGATGGGTTTAACGGCGGGGCGCTCAACGGTCCACACGCCGTCCTCGCCCTTGACCACGCGCGGGCTTCCACCCGGGGGCAAGAAAAGGCGCAGGCACTCGGAAAGCGTTGCGACGTACTCGCGGCTCATCCAGCGTGCGATACGGGCAGCCTCGGCGGTAAAGAGCGGCTTGCTGAGGATAGCCTCGATAGGCTTGATGCGCGCGGGATCGAGAGCGTCGTTGCCTTGCAGGTCGGCCAGCTCGGGCACGATATCGACGATGTAGCCCGCGGCCGCACGGTTGCCAAAATGAACTAGAACGGTGGAGCCGATCTGGACATCGTTGGCGAGTAACGACGGAATGCCGTAGGCAAACGGCTCGGACAGCGCGCGGGTCGGGATGTCGAGGACCACGCTAGCATAGGCGGCGATGGATTCGGGCGCGGGCTCGGGCTGCGCCGGGGCGGCGGCAGGGGCCGCAGACTTCGGAGCTACCTTAGGTTCTGGCGAACCAAACAGCGAAAGTTGCTCGGCCATGGCCCCAGCACCTCCTATCCCATACGTCTACAGAAACAAGAGCCCCACTCGTGGTGAGCGGGGCTCAGATACATGCGTTTACGCGACTGTTACAGCGCCATCGTGCGGGCGCGGTCGATGCGCGCCAGGCAGTCGTCGCGGCCGACGAGCGCCATGGTCTCGCCCAGCGGGGGGCTCACAATGTTGCCGCAGACGGCGACGCGCACGGCCTGGAACACCACGCGCTTCTTGAGGTCCATCTGCTCGGGCAGCGGCTCAAGCGCGGAGTCGATATAGGCAGCCGTCCACTCGTCCACGCCCTCGAGCGCGGCCTTGGCGGCATCCAGAATGGCGCCCATGCCTTCCTTGGCCAGGCCCTTGTTGACAGACTTCTCGTCATACTCGAGCGTCTCGGCCGTAGCAAAGATGGGAGCGGCGACGGTCACGGCATCGGCCGGCATCTTGGTGCGAGGCTTGACGATGGCGGCAAGCGCATCGATCCAATCCTCGCCGTACTCGACATTACCCTCGATGAGACCCGCCTCGTGCAGCTCGGGAACCATAATCTCGTCGGCAAACTGAGCATCGGACATGCCGTTGATGTACTCAGCATTAACCCAGTCGAGCTTCTTGGGGTCGAAGGTCGCCGGGTTCTTGGAGATGCGGTCGAGCGAGAACTTGCTGGCCAGGACATCGCGCGGGATGATCGTGGTCTCACCGTCGAGCGACCAGCCGAGCAGCGCCAGATAGTTGACGAAGGCGTCGGACAGGTAACCGGCGTCGCGGTACTCCTCCACCGAGGTGGCGCCGTGGCGCTTGGAGAGCTTTTTGCCGTCGGCACCCAGAATCATGGAGATGTGGGCGAACGTGGGCACGGGCGCGCCGAGGGCCTCGTAGACCATGACCTGACGCGGGGTGTTGGACAGGTGGTCGTCACCGCGGATGACGTGGGTGATCTTCATCATAGCGTCGTCGACGACGGTCGCGAAGTTGTACGTGGGCGTGCCATCGGAGCGGAAGATGACAAAGTCGTCGAGCTCCTTGGCGTCGAAGGTCACCTCACCGTGGACGGCGTCGTGGATGACGACGTCGCCGCGGTCCTCGGGCACCTTGATGCGCAGGACGTAGGACTCGCCGGCCTCGATGCGGCGGCGGGCCTCCTTGGGATCAAGATCGCGGCAGCGGCGCTGATAGCCCTGGAAGGGGTCCTTGCGCTCCTGCGCGGCCTTGCGATCGGCGTCGAGCTGCTCCTTGGTGCAGAAGCACGGATAGGCCTTGCCCTCGTCCCAAAGCTTCTGGGCAGCCTGCTTGTACAGGTCCAGGCGTTCGGTCTGGGCGTAGGGGCCAAAATCGCCGCCCACCTCGGGACCCTCGTCCCAGTCCAGGCCCAGCCAACGCATGGCGCGCAGGATGATCTGCGTGTTCTCGTCGGTGGAGCGGGTGGGGTCGGTGTCGTCGATGCGCAGGATGAACGTGCCGCCGTTTGCGCGGGCGAAAGCCCAGTTATAGATAGCGGTGCGGGCGCCGCCGATGTGCAGCTTGCCCGTCGGTGAGGGTGCAAAGCGGACGCGAACGTCTGATGCCATGGAAATCTCCTCGATTGCAGGATGGATGTCTAACCGCACCAGTATAAAGCATCAAAGCAACCTCCGCACAAAGGGCACCGACCTACTCATTGGGGACAGACTTAAATGACCAGTCTTTGGGCAACCTGTCGGCATTTAGGTAAGACTGTTCGTTTAAGCCTGTCCCCAATGAGTACCCGGCCGGCCATTTATGTCTGTCCCCAATGAGTAGGTGCGGAAAGGGTGTGAATGTTTGATTTACGCGCTATGATGTGCCCTTGCATAGAGAGCCCGGCGGAATGGTAACGGTCGCCGGGACACGTTTTTGAAAGGACAATCATGTCAGAAGAACTTCGTTCCATCCCGCCCCAACACGGGTCCTTTGTTTTTACGTCGGAGTCGGTGACCGAAGGTCATCCCGATAAGATCGCTGACCAGATCAGCGACGCCGTCCTCGACGCAATCCTCGCTAAAGAAATAGAGCTCCAGGAGCAGGGCTACATCGCCCCCAACGGCGTGCCGGCCAACGTGGAGAACGTCCGCTGCGCCTGCGAGACCCTCGTGACCACCGGCACCGTCATCGTCGCCGGCGAGATTCGCACCCAGGCCTACGTCGACGTACAGGAAATCGCCCGCGGTGTTATCCGCCGCATTGGCTACAACCGTGCCAAGTTCGGTTTTGACTGCGACACCTGCGGCGTTATGAGCCTCATCCACGAACAGTCACCCGATATCGCCCAGGGCGTTGACGAGTCCTTCGAGACCCAGACCGGCGCTACCACCGACCCGATCGACCTGATCGGTGCCGGCGACCAGGGCATGATGTTCGGTTATGCCTCCAACGAGACCAAGACCCTCATGCCCATGCCACACTACCTGGCAAGCCGCCTGGCCGAGCGCCTGGCCGCCGTGCGTCACGACGGTACCCTCGCCTATCTGCGTCCCGACGGCAAGACCCAGGTCACCGTGCGCTACGAGGAAGGCAAGCCCGTCGAGGTCACGACCATCGTCATCTCCACGCAGCACGCCGCCGAGATCGAGGACATGGGCAAGATCAAGGCCGACCTCATCGAGCACGTCATCACCCCGGTCATGGCCGCCGAGAACATGCCGTGGGACAACGCGGACATCTACGTGAACCCCACCGGTCGCTTTGTCGTGGGCGGCCCCATGGGCGACACGGGCCTCACCGGCCGCAAGATCATCGTCGACACCTACGGCGGCTACGGCCGTCACGGCGGCGGTGCCTTTAGCGGCAAGGACTGCACCAAGGTCGACCGCTCCGCCGCGTATGCCGCGCGCTGGGTCGCCAAGAACGTGGTCGCCGCCGGCCTGGCCGACCGCTGCGAAGTCGAGCTTGCTTACGCCATCGGCGTTTCCAAGCCCCTCTCAATCATGGTCGACACCTTCGGTACCGCGCATGTTGCCGAGGACAAGATCGTCGAGGCCGTAGAGAAGACCTTCGACCTGCGCCCGGGCGCAATCATCCGCGACCTAGACCTGCGTCGCCCCATCTACGAAAAGACGGCAGCCTACGGTCACTTCGGCCGCGAAGACGCCGACTTCACCTGGGAGAAAACCGATCGAGTCGAAGAACTCAAAGCAGCCTGCGGCCTGTAATTAAGAACCGCCAAGGTTTCAACGACATAAGCGCTTAAAAAAGAAGTACCGCTCCCAACCGGTACTTCTTTTTATTTAAACGGTGGTGAAGATGCTTCGATATGAGCCCACGCTGCGTCACCAGCTAATGAATTTTGCAGCACACGCGCCTCTACCATGTATCCTTAGTTCCGAGGGCTTTGGTATTTGGTCGGTCGCGAGTTCCGCACGAGCCGGAGAGCACTTAATGTGCTCTCCGTGCGAGCAGGACTGCCCGAGCAGGCGACCAAATACCAAAGCCCTCGGAACGACGGGACAAAGAAGGAGCAGCCATGGCAGGCAAGCCGCAAACACTAGCTACGACCTCGGCATTCGAGATCTTGGGCCCCGTCATGGTCGGCCCCAGCTCATCGCACACCGCCGGCGCCCTACGCTGCGCCCAAGTTGCCGCCAGCCTGCTGGAAGGCCGCATCACCAAAGCCACCTTTGGCCTGTGGAACTCCTTCGCCCACACCTACCGCGGCCACGGCACCGATCGTGCGCTCGTCGCGGGCATCCTAGGCCTCGACACCGATGACGAGAATATCAAGCAGGCCTTCGACCTCGCTCGCGAGCAGGGCCTCGAATATCACTTTGACATCAAGGGCGACGACGCCTCCATCCACCCCAATACCGTCGACATTGACATGGTAGACGACACGGGCGCCACGGCACAGGTCCGCGGCGAAAGTCTGGGCGGTGGGAAGATGCGTATCAGCCGCATCAACGGCGTCGGCGTCGACATCTCGGGCATGTACTCCACGCTCTTCGTGGCGCACCAGGATGTTCCCGGCGTACTCGCCGCACTCACGAACTTACTCGCCTACGCCCATGTAAACATCGCGTTTTGCCGTACCTACCGCACCGAAGTGGGCGGCCAGGCCTACTCCGTCTTTGAGACCGACGGCGCGCCCGACGACACCGTTATCCCCATGCTACGCAAACTCGACAATGTCGATTACGCGACCTTTATCGAGCTCCCCGGTTCTGCCTCGTCGCTCTCCCCCGGTGTCTCGGCAAAGGAGATCTTCGACGACGGCGAGCAGCTGCTCGATGCGTGCGAGGAACTGGGACTCAGCATCGGTGCCGTCATGGCCGTGCGCGAGGCGCGTCTGACCGGCGAGACCCACGCCGTCGCCGCCATGCGCCGCGTGCTCGACGTCATGCGCGAAGAGACCACAGCCCCTATCGCAAATCCGCAGCGCTCGCTCGGCGGACTTATCGGCGGCGAGGCCAAGCTCGTCGAAGCAACCCGCCGCAACGATTTGAGTGCAAGCCTGATGGGCGCCGTCCAGACCGACGCCGTTGCCCGCGCCATGGCCGTTCTCGAGCGCTCCGCTACCATGGGCGTGATCGTCGCCGCCCCCACGGCCGGCTCCGCGGGTGTTGTGCCCGGCTGCGTGCTGGCGCTCGCCGATCACCTTCAGCTCGACGACGAGCAGGTCATGGACGCGCTCTACTGCGCAGCCGCCATCGGTCTCAACCTCACCACGAGCGCCTGCGTCGCCGGCGCCGAGGGCGGCTGCCAGGCCGAGGTGGGAAGCGCCGCCGCCATGGCAGCCGCCGCTCTGGTGCAGATGCTCGGCGGCACGCCCGAGCAGGCTCTCGACGCCAGTTCCATCGCGCTGAGTAACCTGCTGGGCCTCGTTTGCGACCCCGTCGGTGGCCTCGTGGAGGTGCCCTGCCAAAACCGCAACGCCATCGGCGTGGCAGCGGCCTTTAGCTCGGCACAACTCGCCCTCGCAGGCATTAAGAGCCTGGTGCCGTTTGACCAGATGGCACATGTCATGCTCTCAGTGGGCCACGCGTTGCCGGCCACGCTGCGCGAGACGGCAAAGGGCGGCATCGCGCAGGCTCCGGCCGCACTTTCGGCCTGTGCAAAATGCGGTGTGTGCGGATAGCGGCAAAGAACGACTCAAAGGTGGGACAAATGTCCCACCTCTTTTGAATGCCACCGTTTCCGTACCACAAACAGCAGGGCAATCGCTATAATGCAAGCCCAGTAAAAACACGATGAACCGCAAGGCGAAAATCGAAGGATATGCATACGATGTCGCAAAACGATCGAACTCAACTGATTCCCGATCCGCAGCAGCCGAGCAGGCACACCGGCGGCGTTCAGTCGCCGCGTCCTATCGCGCCGAGCCACGGTCAGCAGCGTGGTGCGGCAAACGCTTCCCAACGCCCGAACCAACAGCGACAGCAGCGTCAACAACGTCAGCAGCGCCAGGCAAACGGCAATGCGCCCAAGCAGCCCCCCACGCACGCTCGAGGCGATCGCGGCCCCGCGCGCAAACCCGCCGAGAACAATAAGTCGGGCAAAAAGACGACGCTCTTTGTCATCCTGGGTCTAATCGTCATTGTCTATATCGTAGGCGTCGTAGCGTTTTCGCAGGTAGCCTACCCCAACACCACCATTGCCGGCGTCGACGTCTCCTTCTCCAACGCTTCGTCTGCCGCCACCAAGGTCAACTCGGCATGGAAGCACTATAAGCTCACCGTGACAGGCGATGACTTTAGCTGGACCTATCAGCCCGAGTCCGATGAGCCCATCGTCGACGGCGAAGCTGCCGCAAAAGAAATCATCAGCCACAACGAAGCCTTTATTTGGCCGGTCCGCCTTGTGGAATCCTTAAGCGGCAAGACCAAAACAACCGCTACCTCCAACGAAGTCGATCTTGATCAAGACGTCGACCTGTCCATGCTCTCCGACGCCTTTGACCAAAAGAAGTTTGAGGAGGACCTGGGCGCCGCTATCGACGAGTTTAACGAGGGCCGTTCGGGCACGTTCGAGGCCAATAGCTCCTATGACGAGCAGGCCGGCAAGTTTACCGTCGAGAAGGCGCGCTCCAACGAAAAACTCAACCGCGAGCACGTCATTAAGTATGCCGAGCTCGAACTTGCCTCGCTGGCCGAGTCCGTAGATCTTTCCAAGCTCGGCAACGATGCCTATGAGCCGCTCAATGGAACGCTGACCGATGATCAGATTCAGGCCGCATGCGATGCCGCCAACAACTTCCTGGGCGTCAACGTGACCCTCAAGCTCAACGGCGAGGATGCCGGCAAGGTTGATGGCAGCTCCGTATTGCAGTGGATCAGCTTTGCCGATCCCGCCAACCCAACGCTCGATACGTCGCAGATCAGCAACTGGGCAGCCGAACTCGCCAACGGCTTTAATACCGTGGGCTCCACTCGCTGGTGGACGCGCGCCGATGGCAAGCAGTGCGCCGTCGAAGGCGGCGACTTTGGTTGGTCCATCGACAGCAGCTCGCTCGCCAAGCAGGTCGAGGACGCCATTAACAACAAGCAGACCGGCGAAATCGAGATCAAGTACTCCCAGAAGGCCGACACCTTTACCGCAAAGGGAGAGCCCGACTGGAAGGCGTATATCGACGTCGACTTGTCCGAACAGCACGCGCGCTACTATGACGAGAGCGGAAATATCGTTTGGGAGGCCAACTTTATCTCGGGCAAGCCGGGCGAGGACGCCACGCCCGAGGGCGTCTGGCAGATCAACAGCAACGACGGCGGCAGCACCCTGATCGGAGCCAAGGACCCCAAGACCGGTAAGCCCAAATACGAGAGCCCGGTGAGCTACTGGATGCCTTTTGAGGGCAACATGATCGGCTTCCACGATGCCACCTGGCAAAACGACAAGAGCTTCGATAATGCCGAGTCGTACAAGTGGTGCGGCAGCCACGGTTGCATCAACCTGCGCCTGGCAGACGCCAAGGCACTTCACGACTGCATCAAAGTCGGCCTGTGCGTGGTTGTCCACTCGTAGTGCAACGCGCGCATTCCTACAACGTGGAACCGCTGCGACCAATCTAACAGTTCCGAAAGAAACCGTCCTATGCGCCCGCCCCAACCGGTGGGCGCATATAATTATCGAGGTTCTTTCTATAAAGGAGACGCTATGCCGAATGTCCCCACCATCACCCCGGGCGCGGATGATACCGAGCGCACGCCCGAAGATGCCACCGAAACGATTCCTCTGATTACAAACGCGCACACCGACAAGCAGAGCGGACGCACGAACGATACGGTCGAGATTTCCGATGAAGAGGCATATGCCAAGCTCAAGGCAAAACGCGCCGAACGTCGACGCAAAAAGCTGATTCGACGCGGTATTGCCGCCGGCGTCGTAGGTGCCATCGCGCTCATTGCCATTGTCGCTACCCTGGTTCTCAATGCGCAGCCACAGGGAGCTAGCGGGCCTGTGACCGACATGGTGACCGAGGGCACGTTTACCACAACGGTCGAGGCGAAAGGCCAGCTCAAACCCATTTCGTCCTCAGTGGTCTCCCCTTCTGTCGACGGCACGGTCGATTCGATCAACGTGCAGGCAGGCCAATCCGTCAGCGAGGGCGACGTGCTTATGACCATTAAAAACGACGAGCTCGATCGCAACGTTGCCGAGGCGCAGCGTGCAGTTGCAGCCGCCCAGGAAGACCTCACCAACGCGCAGAAAGCCGCCGCTGTCGCGCAGGCCACCCCAACGACGGACGTCGATGGAGCTTCCGCAGCGGCTGGCGTCTCTGACGCATCAGCGGACACGAACGCCGTATCGGCCGCGCAGCGCAGCCTCGCTTCAGCCCAGGCAAACCTAGACCAGGCGAACGCCAAGGCCGCCAGTCGCACGGTCACGGCCCCGAGCTCGGGTAGCATCGTGGAGCTTAACGCCAAGGTGGGCGCCACGGTAACAGGCGGCATGATCATGGGCGAAAGCGATACGAGCGGCGGCAAGCAGTGCATGCAGATCGCCGACCTATCCAAGATGAAGGTGACCGTGCAGGTGGGCGAAAAGGACATCGCCAAGATCGCCGTTGGGCAGAGCGCCAACGTCACGTATCCCGCGTTTCCCGATATCGTGAGCCAGGGAACCGTCACGGCTATCGCGTCGGTGGCAAACTCCGACGCCGCCAACGGCGGCGGCAGCGTGACCTTTAACGTCGACATCCTCATCGAGGCGCCCGACGCGCGCCTGAAGCCGGGCATGACGGCCGAGGTCTCGGTGGTGACCGAGCAGCTCGACGACGTGGTGATGGTGCCGACGATGGCGCTCATGACCGAAGACGGCGAACACTATTACGTCAACGTGGCAACCGATGACGAGGGCAAGCAAACCCGCCGCGTCAAGGTGACCGTCGTGACGCAAAACGACAACGAAACCGTAGTCGGCAAGACACAGGTCAAGCGCGACGACCAGGGCAACGAGATCAACCCCAACGTGCCGGTTACCAAGCTGCGCGATGGTGACGCCCTCGTCATGGACACCGGAGCGGACGCAACGGCTGACGGCGGCTACAGCGCGGATTCGGGCAGTATGTCTGCCGATGAGGACATGTAATGCGTCCCGTTATCGACATCCGCAACGTGCACCGCATCTTTGAGAGCGAGGCAGGTTGCGCCCACATCCTGCACAACGTGAGCCTGGCGGTAAATCCCGGCGAATTCGTCGCTATCACTGGCCCCTCGGGTTCGGGCAAATCAACGCTCATGAACATCCTAGGCTGCCTGGATAAGCCGACGGCAGGCGACTATTACCTGCAAGGGGTCAACGTGGCCGAGCTCGATGATGACGAGCTCACCGAAGTTCGCGCCCTGAGCATTGGCTTTGTCTTTCAGAGCTTCAACCTGCTGCCGCGCCTGTCGGTTATCGAAAACGTCATGCTGCCGCTGGCCTACACCAATGTGCCCCGTAGCCAGCGCGAACTGCGCGCCGTGCACGCGCTGCAGGCTGTCACGCTGCCCGTTGACCACTGGGACCACCGCATATCCGAGCTCTCGGGCGGCCAGATGCAGCGTGTCGCCATCGCACGCGCCCTCGTCAATGACCCGCCCATCATTCTGGCCGACGAGCCGACGGGAAACCTGGACTCCGCCACTGGAGCGCTTGTGATGGAGACCTTCCATAAGCTCCAGAAGCGCGGCAAAACCATCGTTCTTATCACACACGACCCCGGCATCGCCGCCGAGGCCGACCGTGCCGTGACCATCCGCGACGGTCGCATTCACGACGGCGCGTATATTCCACATGCACCGCGGACCCTGCGCAGCGCCGTAGATAGCCTGCCCATGATTTCCGCCTCCGCCAACCCGCCGAAAGGAGTGGTGGCATGAGCGCCCGCGATCTCATCCAGGAAGCCCTTCACTCGCTCGAGGCCAACAAGGGGCGCAGCCTGCTCACCATCCTGGGCATTGTCATCGGCATCGCCTCGGTTATTGCCATGACTTCGCTCATCGGCGGCATCCAAAACAGCTTGGTCAACAGCCTGGGCCTCAACGCAGCTCGTATGGTTCAGATCTATTCGTCCCAAGAACTTACCGAGTCGGACATCGAGAAGCTTCAAAAACTGGTGCCGGAGATAGAGCAGATCGGCATTGTCGACAGCGCGTATACCGAGTACAAGACCGGCGATAAAAGCTATACCGTCATGGCACAGGGTGTCGATAGCGACATGCTCGATGCCGTGGGGGCCAGCAAGCTCGTTGCGGGGCGCACCTATTCCCAGGCCGAGTCTCAATCAGGCTCACGCGTGGCGCTCATCAGCCGCGGCGGCGCCGATCAGCTTTACGGCAACGAACAGGATGCGCTGGGGAAAACTATCAAGGTGTCCAACGGCGAGGTGCAGATTGTAGGCGTGATAGATGGCGGCAGCGACTCAATGGGCTCGCTCACGCTGTATATGCCACGCGAAACCATCTCCGGGCTGTTTGGCGACGAGAATCCTTCATTCCCCAGCGTGACGGCACTTGCCGCCGAGGGCACGGACATGGATGAACTCTGCAAGACCATCGAGTCCAAGGTGCGCGCGATGAAGGGCATCGCGGAGGATGATGAGTACGACAGCGTATCGGCGACCTCCATGAAAAGCGCCATCGATGCGCTCAACTCCTTTATGGGCGCGTTCTCGCTCATCATGGGTGCTGTCGCCAGCATCTCGCTGCTTGTCGGCGGTATCGGCATTATGAACATGATGCTCACCAACGTGACTGAGCGCATCCGCGAGATCGGCATCCGCCGCGCTCTGGGCGCCAGTCGTCGCGATATCACCGCCCAATTTTTGGCCGAGTCCTCGGCGCTGTGCGTCACCGGCGGACTGTTGGGTGTCCTGATTGGCTATCTGCTGGCCTGGGGACTCACGTTCTTTGCCGCAAGCTCGGGCATCATGAGCAAGTTTGGAGCCACCGGGACGATCACGCCAAGCTTCTCCATTACGACAGTGTTGATCGCGTTTGCCGTATCGGTCGGCATCGGCGTAATCTTTGGCTTCTACCCCGCTCGCCGCGCAGCAAAGCTCGACCCCGTCGAGTGCCTACGCTACCAGTAAGCCAACACCAACAAGTTGCGGTGAATTAGGGACTGAATATGCTATCTAGCAGCAAAAACAGACACTATTTCACCGCAACTTATTGAAGGGCTACTTGCGCCAGTTCCGGGCGTCGTCCTCGAACTTTTGGCGGATGACGGGCTTGTACGGGTCGAGCTTGCTCGGGGCGCTCCTCCTCGCGGGCGGAAGGGCGCGCAGGCGCGGCGAGCGCCTAGCGCGCGAACTCGCGTAAAAGCGCGTCTTCCACTTCCCGAAGCGAAAGGGCCCCGCCTCCCTCGGCGGGACGGGTGACCACGATGCAGCGCGCTCCCGCGTCGCGCGCAGCAGCGAGCTTCACGGCCGTGCCGCCTACGGTTCCCGAGTCCTTGGTCACAAGCCACTGGGCGCCCACCTGCCGAAGCATCGCCTCGTTGAGCTCGCGGGTGAAGGGCCCCTGCATGCCGATGACGTGCGACGGCGAAAACCCCGCGTCGATGCACTTCGTTATAGCACCGGGCAGCGGGAGCACACGCACGAAGAAGCGCTCCGCGAAATCGGCGACACGCGTGTAGGGAGCAAGCTCCTTGCTCCCCGTCGTGAGAAGCGCGCGACCCGGGTTCTCGGAGAGAAAGCGCGCCGCGCAGGCGATCGACGCGACCGGCACGACGCCTTTGGGCAGCACCTCGGCCGGGCGCGCAAGGCGCAGGCATCGTGCACCCACGGCGAGCGAAGCGGCCCGAATGTTGCCGCTTGCGAGCGTAGCGAAGGGGTGCGTGGCATCGACGACGATGCGCGCGCCGGAAAGCTCGCGCTCCATGTCGGCCTCGTCGAGCCTGCCCGCCTGCACCTCGATGCCCGGAAGCTCGCCCAAAAGCTCGCCTCCGTACTCGGTTGCCGCGTAGGCACGGGCGGGGATGCCCGCCCCGCTCGCCCATTCGCACAGAAGGCGGCCCTCAGTGGTGCCGGCGAAGATGCGCAGCGCCGACGCGGATGCGGGGGCCGTCACTTCGGGCCGCCCGTGCGCGTGATCTGGTAGAGCAGCGCGTTCATAATGGCGGCCGCCACGGTCGAGCCGCCCTTGCGACCCCTCGCGACGATGGCCGGCACGCGTCGCGCGAGTAGCTCCTCTTTCGCCTCGACCACGTTCACAAACCCGACCGGCACCCCAACGACGAGCGCGGGCGCGATCTTCCCCGCGTCCATGAGCTCGGCGAGGCGCAGAAGTGCTGTGGGAGCGTTGCCGACGGCCACGATAAGCGGACCCTCGATGCCGCAAGCTTTGTCCATGCTCGCAACGGCGCGAGTCGTGCCCGCAGCGCGCGCGGCCGCGGCGACATCAGGGTCGGCCATGTAGCACACGGCCTTGCAGCCGAGCTTCGCGAGCGCGGGCTTGCTTATGCCTGCGAGCGCCATGTTCGTATCGGTAAGCACCGTAGCCCCTGCGCGCAGTGCGTCGAGCGCACAGTGCGCGGCGTCATGAGTGAAAACGAGGGAATCGGCGTACGAGAAGTCGGCAGTGGTGTGGATGACGCGCTTCACGACGGGTTCTTCGAGCGGCGGGAACGTGCGGCCGCCGAGCTCTTCGGTGATGATCTCGAAGCTGCGCCGCTCGATGTCGCCGGGCGCCATCTCCTTGGAATCCATCTAGTACTCCACTCCTTCCCTTGCACATATCCCCTGCTCGTAGGGGTGTTTCTCGCACCGCATCTCGGTTATGTAGTCGGCCTTCTCCACGATCTTGCGGGAAGGCGCGCGCCCGGTGAGCGCTACTTCGACGCCGCGCGCGGACATATCGAGCGCGCGGTCCACGAGCGCCTCGTCGACAAGCCCCTTCGAAAGCGCATCGAGCGCCTCGTCGAGCACGAGCAGCCCCTCCTGCGCGCCCTCGAGCTCGGCAAGCGCGGAAGCGAGGTTCCCATCGTGCAGCTCGCACGTAGCGGCAAGTTCTTCCGACGACATCGACCAGGTAAACTTGTCCGACACCTTCCCCGCGAACACGGGCACGCCGAAATGCTCGGCGAGCAGGCGCGCCTCCCCGCTTTCGCCGTCTTTCAGGAACTGCACGACGACGACGCGGCGGCCTGCGGCGAGCATGCGAAGGGCGAGGCCCATCGCCGCCGTGGTCTTGCCTTTGCCGTCGCCATGATACACGTGAATCATACGCCCTCCTCGATAATGCGGTAGACATACTCCATGTCGAGCGCTCCGCGCACGACGTCGGCCAGGCGGTCGAACTCGCGCGCACGGTGATCGGCCGCGGACGCCGCGCCCGCAGCACCCACGACGCTCTCGGGCAGGCCGCGCATGCGCGCGAGCGAGCGCGCGAGGGCGAGCGCCACCCCCGGTTCGTCGAACAGGCCGTGGAGATAGGTTCCGAACACGTTTCCGCAGGCCGCGCCTTCTGGTTTGCCGCCAATCGTGCCCGCAGGGGCGCAGGAGACGGTCGTTTCGCCGTCGTGAATCTCGTACCCACGCGCCGTCATGCCGTTCCACACCGAGAACGCGCCTTGGGCGCCCGTGATGCGCAGCTCCGACTGGGCGAGGCGCTTTTCCTCCTTGAACACCGTACTTGCAGGGATGAGCCCGAGCCCGCGCGCGGTGCCAGCGCCTTCCCTGCCGTGCGGGTCCGAAAGCTCGTCTCCCAAAAGCTGGTAGCCTCCGCATATGCCGAGCACCGGCGTGCCCGCGCCCGAAAGCGCGCGTACACAGGCTCCGATGCCGCTAGCCGCAAGCCAGCGCGCGTCGTCGACCGTGGACTTCGAGCCGGGAAGCACCACCAGGTCGGGTCGGCCCAGATCGGTCGTCGAGGAAACGTAGCGCATGCCCATGCCGGGCACGCGCGAAAGCGGGTCGAAGTCGGTGAAGTTCGACAGATGCGGAAGGCGCACGACGGCGACGTCGATGACGCCGCGCGCCTCGCGGGCAGTTAGGCGCGGCGCGAGCGAGTCCTCGTCGTCCAGGTCGAGCGTAAGATACGGCACGACCCCCACGACGGGAACCCCGCACATTTTCTCGAGCGGAGCCAAACCCGGACGCAGGATTTCCACATCGCCGCGGAACTTGTTCACCATAAGCCCCCGCAAAAGCGCGCGGTCCTCGGGCGCAAGGAGCGCGACCGTGCCGTAGAGCTGGGCAAACACCCCGCCTGGGTCGATGTCGCCCGCGAGCAGCACGGGGGAGGACACGGCGCGCGCGAGCCCCATGTTGACGATGTCGTTTTCGGCAAGGTTGATTTCGACGGGACTGCCGGCGCCCTCGATGACGATGACGTCGTTTTCCTCCGCGAGCGAATCGAACGCCTCCAAAATCTGCGGCATGAGCGCCTTCTTTCGCGCGAAGTAGTCCCTCGCAGCGAAGGCTCCCTGCGCCTTGCCGGCCACGATGAGCTGGCTTCGGTGATCGCTTTCGGGCTTGAGCAGGATGGGGTTCATGCGCACGTCGGGCGCGATGCCGCACGCCTCGGCCTGCATGATCTGAGCGCGCCCCATCTCGAGCCCGTCGGCCGTGACACCGCTGTTGAGCGCCATGTTCTGGCTCTTGAAGGGAGCCACGCGCAGGCCGTCCTGCGAAAGCACACGGCACAGCCCCGCCGCAAGCAGGCTCTTCCCCGCGTTCGACATGGTGCCCTGGATCATGATGGGCTTCGCCCTACCCACGGGTATCGACCTCCTTCGTCGAGCCTCGGCCATACGCGCCCGCCATAGCGCCGCTGCAAGAAGCGCAGCCCCGTTCGTCGGGTTCGCCTTCGCCCGATGCGCCTTCCGCCCGAAGCGCGCGGCTGAACGCCATCGCAAGCCGGGCATTCTCCTTGCGCGTGCGCACCGCGACGCGGCACCAGAAACGAGACAGTACCGAAAACGAGTCGCACGTGCGGACCAAAACCCCCTGTTTATACAGGCGCTCGGGGATGTCTTTCGCCGGTGTGCGGACTAAAAGGAAGTTCGCATCCGACGGCACGACGGAAAGCCCGAGCGAGGAGAGCTCGTGGGAAAGCCACGCTCGATCGCCCGCCAATACATCGCGCGTGCGCGAGACGTATTCGACGTCTTCCAGGGCGGCGATACCCGCGGCCTCGGCGACCGAGGAGACGGGCCACGCCTGCCCCGCCCGGCGAATCCCCTCGAGGAGTTGGGCGTTTCCGCTGATCAGATATCCTAACCGCAACCCCGCCATTCCGTAGAGCTTGGTGAACGCGGAGAGCACGGCCACATGGTGCGAACACGCGGCGCGTGCGGCCACGCTCCTTTCGCGGGCGTCGGGCGCAAATCCGAGGAAGCACTCGTCCACGACGAGCAGCGCGCCCACCTGCTCGCAGCGGCAAGCCGCGGCATCGATCACGCGGGGGTCGACGAGGCGCCCCGTCGGGTTGTTCGGATTGCAGAGGTACGCCACGTCTCCCGGCCCCTCGATCGCGCGGGCGAAGGAGGCGGGCACGTCGAAGTCATCCGCCTCGGAGAGCGGGAACTCCTGCACGCATGCACCGTAGTACGATGCCGCCTCCGCATATTCAGAGAACGTCGGCGCGCACACGACGATGCGTTTCGGGCGTACCGCCGCGGCGAGCCGCCAGATGATGTCAGACGCGCCCGCGCCGCAGACGATAGTATCTTCGGGAATGCCCTGGGCGCGCCCTAGGGCGCGAACGAGTGCGAGGCTTTCCCTATCGGGGTAGGCGTCGATTCGAGAAAGCGCCTTGCAAGCTGCGGCGACGGCGCGCGGCGAGGGGCCTGCCGGATTCACGTTCACCGAGAAGTCAATGAGGTCGGAGGCGCCCCCTTCGCAAGCGATGCCAAGCGATTGCGAGCTGCCCCCATGCGTACGGGCGCGCAGGATTCCCCCGGCAGCCTGGGGCGCGGCGTGGTCTTCCCTCATGCCATCGCCCCCACGGCGAGCACGACCGCCGCGCGCGCGGCGCCGAAGACGACGAGCGCGCATACGGACGCGGCGAGCATGAGCCTTGTCGCCCGTGCGATGTCGCCCCACTCGATTTCGCGGGACGCGTCGCCTATCGTCGGTTTCTCAACGAGCTTGCCGAAATACACCGCGGGTCCCGCCAGGCGCAGCCCGAGCGCGCCCGCGCATGCTGACTCGGTCTGCGCCGAGTTGGGGCTCGCATGGCGACGCCTGTCGCGGCGCCAAATGCGCGCCGCCCCACGCGCGTCGAGCCCGACGATCGGGCACACGGCGATCATGAGCAGGGCCGATAAGCGCGAGGGAATCCAGTTCACCGCATCGTCGAGGCGCGCCGAGGCGCAGCCGAAGTCGATGTAGCGCTCGTTTTTGTAGCCCACCATGCTGTCGAGCGTGTTCACCGCCTTGTACGCCATGCCCAAGGGCGCACCCCCGATCATAAGGTAGAAAAGCGGCGCGATGACGCCGTCGCTCGCGTTCTCCGCCACCGTTTCCACGGCGGCGCGCGCGACGCCCTGCTCGTCGAGAACAGATGTGTCGCGTCCCACGATGAGCCCGACGGCTTCGCGCGCCGCGACAAGGCCGCCCTTCGAGAACGCGCGGGCCACGGCCAGGCTCTGGCGGCGCAGCTCGCATGCCGCGAGAATCTGATAGCTCGCCCATGCCTCGGCCACGAAGCGCAAGCCGGAGTGAACCATGCCGCAAAGATGCAGGATTCCCCAGGTCAAAAGCCCACACGCAAGCGGAAGCGCCACGGCGAGCACAAGCCCTGCGGCGCGCGTGCCCGCGGACGTTTGCGGGAATGAGCCCCGCAGGCGGCCTTCGGCCCACGTGATCGCGCGCCCCATGGCGACAACGGGATGGGGAAGCCAGCGCGGGTCGCCGAAGGCAAGGTCGGCTGCGAACCCGGCGGCGGCGGCAAGAATCGTCATCACCGGGCATCGCCCCCCGAAGCGGGGCGAACGTCGCGAAGGCAGCGCCCATCCCAGGTGGCGGCCCATGCGCCGCCCGGCTCGGTATGCACGTCGAAATATCCCATTTTCGGGACAGCTAGCTCGGAGAGCAGCGCTTTCACGGTACCCGCGTGAACGACGAAGACGGCGCGCCCACTCCCCTGGGCGCGCTCCGATTCGCACGCCTCCCGAAACGCCGCGACGACGCGGCGGGTGAAATCGCTCTTGCCCTCGCCATGCGGGCAGCGCGTCTCGCACCAGGAGTCTACCCAGGCGCGGTAGCGCACATCCTCTTTAAGCTCGGCGGCGCTTCGCCCCTCGAAGTCACCGAAATCCATCTCGCGCAGACCGGGGCACGCCATAAGCTCCGCGTTCGGGAAGAGAATGCGCGCCGTCTGGTCGGTGCGGGCCATGCCGCTCGTGATAACACGGAACACGTCACGATCGCACGCGAGGTCGCGCAAAGCGCGCTCGCCCGCGCTCGACAGGGGCTCGTCGGTGCCCGCCCCGCTGTAGCGATGGTCTTCCGTGCCCGCCGTGGCACCATGGCGCACGAAGACGACTTCCAAAGGCGCGCCCGCGCCCTGCGTCCCTCGAGGCGCATCGGCAAAGTTTCCTTTGATGACCTGGGGAATCCCGCACGTCATGCGCACGACGACGTCGGCGCGCGCAGCAAGCGCGCATCCCAGGCGCCCCGCGCGCTCGCGCCATTGGGCGTCTTCCGCACGCATGGGGACGACCCCCGAGCCGACCAAGGGCAGAATCACTGCGTCGAAGCCGATCAGCCGCTCGAGCGCCCGGTCAGCGTCGAGCGCGCGTACGAGTTCCTCAGCACGGTACGCGACACGGCCGGCAAAAGCCGCGGGCACGCCGCCCTCCGCAAGCTGAGCCGCGTCGACGAAATTGTCCGCCGCGAACCCGAGCTTTTCGCGCACGAAAGTCCTCTTCCCCGAATGCGCGCCACCTACCACGAGCATCATAGGAGCATGCCCCCCGTCACCAGCATGGCAAGCATCGCGAGCTCGGCCCATTGCAGAAACCATCCGGCCAAATCCCCCGTCACCCCGCCGAAGCGGGACAGGGCAACATGGCGGTACCACGCGAGCGCCAAAAGCCCCGCCACCGCCATAAGGGCGCCGACGGCCTGAGCGCACGCGACCATCCCTGCAGCCGAAGCCGCAGCGAAAGCGCAAAGCGGCACGACGATCGCCGCGCGCTTCTTCGAAGGCGAGAGCCCCGCGGCCATGCCGTCCGCCCGCGCGGCAGGCCAGCATTCAACGGCGAGCCCCGAAAGCGCGCGGGAGAACACGAGCGAGCACAGAAGCGCGAGGAACGTCCCCGCCGTAAGCGGCAGCGCGGTGAACAGGGAAAACTGCAGAATAAGGTACACGACAACACCGATGACCCCGAAGGCGCCCGCCCGCGGGTCGTGCATGATCTCGAGCTTTCGTTCGCGCGGGGCCCAACTTGCAAGCGCATCGGAGGTGTCGCAGAGCCCGTCTAGGTGGATGCCTCCCGTCACCGCCACAGGCAGCGCCGCGAGCACGGCCGCGACGATGGTCGCGGGCACGCCGAGCAGGTTCGCAACGTGTCCCCATGCCGTCATGAGGAAGCCTTCCGCAAGGCCCACCAGGGGAAACGCGGCAAGCGCATGGGTTGACCCGAAATCGGTCCAGGCCGATTTCGGAACGGGGATGCGCGAGAACGTTCCGAACGCCGCGCCGATTGCCTCTACTATCTTCACCTTGTAGGTCCTTCGCCTTTCATCCAGACGGGAATCCCGCATACCACTTCGACTGCGCGGTCGGCCAGCGCCGCCACGCCCGCGTTCACGCGCGCGAGCGCGCGCCTCCATGCCTCGGTCCCCTCATCGTAGCGCATCCCATCGGCGAACACGTCTACGGTGACCACCACCGTATACGCAGCGGCCTGAGCGAGACGTTCGATGCCTCCGAGCACCTCGCGCGCCGCAGCGTCGGGGTCTCGTGGGGACAAGCCGCCTTCCGCGAAGAGCTCGTTCGCAACCAGGTTGCCCACGTCCTCCAAAAGAAGCGTGCAGCCGCGCGGAAGCCCGGGCGCTGCGGCGCCCACGTCACGCGTGCGCTCGAGAGTGGAAAACCCCTTGCCCTCGCGCAGCGCCCGATGGCGCGCGATGCGGCGGGCGCCCTCTTCCCCGAAGGGCTCCATCGTTGCCAGGTACACGCGAGGGCCGTCGTGCCCGAGGCACAGGGACTCGGCATAGACGCTCTTGCCGCTCGCGGCGGCGCCGATAACGAGCGTCACCGTCATTTCCCGGCCTCGAAATGCTCGTAAGCAGCCATGCCAGTCGCCGTGAACGTCTTCCCATCCCGGTACACGCGCAGCGCCGAATCCAGAAGGGGCAGATATGCCATGGCGCCCGCGCCCTCGCCCAAGTGCATGCCTGCGTCGAGGGGTGCCTTTATGCCGAGCTCGCGAAGGAGCTTCTGGCTTGCGGGTTCGCTTGATGCGTGGGTGCCCACGAGGTAGCCCAAGGCGTTGGGGCACAGGCGCGCCGCGCACAGGGCCGCCGTGCAGGATATGACCCCGTCGAGGAGCGCCGGCGCCTTCGAGGCCGCGGCCCCCAGGTAGAAGCCGCACATCGCCGCGATGTCGAAGCCGCCAACCTTCGAGAGCACGTCGATCGGGTCGGCGGGATCGGGCGAGTTCGCGTCGATAGCGCGCTCGACCACGTCGCGCTTGCGCGCGAGCGAGGCGTCCGAGAGCCCCGCGCCGCGCCCGACGAGGCTCCGCGCGTCCGTCCGGAGGAGCACTGCGGCCACCGCCGCCGAGGTGGTCGTGTTGCCGATGCCCATCTCGCCCGCGGCGAGAAGGCGCACGCCGGCGCGGGCAAGCCCGCACGCGACGGCGATTCCGACCTCGATCGCGCGCACGGCCCCATCGCGAGACATAGCGGGGCCGTGCGCGATGTTGCCGCTCCCCCGCCGCACGTTCGCGCGCACCATGCGCGCGTCTTCTATGCCCCGGGCCATACCCACGTCGACGGGCACGACCTCGGCACCCGCGAACGCCGCCATGCGGCAGGCGCTCGTGGCCCCCTCGCACATGTTGCGCGCGACGGCTCGCGTCACGTCTTGCCCGCTTTGCGACACGCCCTCGGCAACGACCCCGTTGTCGGAGAAGAATACCGCGAGCGTACGGGGGAACTCGGCCACCTCGGCGCTCCCTTGAGCTGCGGCGATACACGCGACGGCGTCTTCAAAGTCGCCCAATCCCCCCAAGGGGTGAGCGATGGAGTCCCACGCGGCGTACGCGGCGGCGCGGGCGCACTCGTCTGCGGGCGCGATCCGGGAGAGCGCGGCTTCGAGCACGGCGCCCGGCGCCGACGAGAACGCGCGCTCGACTTCCTCGCGGATGCAGGCAAGCGCGGTTTCGGTTGCTTCAGCCATGCCGTCTCCTCTCTGCGAACGACGCTGCGGCAGACGCAAACGCGCGCGCAACGTCGGGGTTAGCAGGATAGTACACATGCGGGAAGCCCGCCACCAGGGACGGGGTGGTCGTCATGCACGGCCAGCCCTTGTCGCGCCGGGGCTTCTGCGCCCAGAAGTCGCCGCCCGGGCAGGTGGACTGCCAGTAGTGGAACTCGTGCGCGCGGATGCATGTGCCGCGCGGTCCGTAGAGCCCGTCGCGTTGGGAAGTGAGCTCCACGTACCCGAAATGGGACAGCCTTCCCCCGTTCTCGCTTGCGCCCTCAAGGGCGCCCGCAACAGACCAGCGCCGCCCTTCGCTATCGGCGATTTCGCGCTGCAGGTACAGAAACCCACCGCATTCGGCGACCGTCGGCATGCCGGATTCCACCGCGCGCCGCACCGCCTCGCGCATCGGCGCGTTTTCGGAGAGCTGCCGCGCATGGAGCTCCGGGTAGCCGCCCCCCAGATAGAGGGCGCTAGTCCCCCGGGGCAACTCGCTATCACACAGGGGGCTGAAAAAGGTCAGCTCGCAACCCAGGTCCTCGAGCGCGCGCAGGTTCTCCTCGTAGTAGAACGAGAACGCCTCGTCACGCGCGACGCCGACGATGGGCCGCGCTCCCGCGATCGGCTCCAACCGGTAAGGTTCCTCGCGGATATCGGGTGCCGTCGCCGCTATTTCGAGCAAGCGATCGACGTCGACGCTCTTTTCCACCAGCTCGGCCATCTTGTCGATGCGCGCGGAGAGCTGCTCGACCTCGTCGGCGGTCACAAGCCCCAGATGCCGGCTTTCGAGCGAGAACGCATCGTCGGCGGGGATATTCCCCAAAACCGCGACGCCCGTGTGCTTCTCGATCGCAGGCGCCGCGTAGGCGCAGGCAGCGGTGCTCGTCTTGTTCAGCACGACGCCGCGCACGTTCGCACAAGGCAGGAACTCGGCGATGCCGCGGATTACGGCGGCGAGCGATAAAGACGCTCCGCGCCCGTTCACCACTAAAACGACCGGCGTTTCCGTGTCGCGCGCAACCTGGTAGCTGCTCGCGTCAGCCACGCCGGGCGCCATGCCGTCGTAGAAGCCCATGACCCCCTCGAGCACCGCGACATCCGCGCCAGCGGCGCCGCGTGCGAGCAGGGCGCGCAGCGTCGGGGCGTCGGTGAAGAAGCCGTCTAAGTTGCCCGAGCGCGCGCCCACGACGCGGCGATGAAAGAGCGGGTCGATGTAATCGGGGCCGCATTTGAAAGCCGCGCATGCAAGGCCGCGACGCGCGAGCGCGCGCAGGAGCGCGCAGGTAACGACCGTCTTGCCGCTCCCGCTCGAGGGCGCAGCGACCATGAAGCGCGGGATGGTCGTGCTCACCGGGCGCCGCCTTCCCCACCCGCACCACGCGCGCTGACGAGGAACACGGGGTTTTGCGCCTTCATAAGATGGTGCAAGCCTACAGCCTCGGCGCGGACGGCCGACACCTGGCACGCCTCGAACCCCTTAAAGCGCGAACCCGAGAGGAGCGCGCACGCCTCGGTGAGCGTCTCAACGGTGACGCATGGCACGCACAGGCGAACCTGCGAGTTCTTCTCGAGCGCCGCCTCCACGATAGAGGGAAGCTCGCCCGCGCTCCCGCCGACGAACACGGCGTCGGGGACGGGCAGTTTCGCGAGCGCTTCGGGGGCGACACCGGGGACCGCATGCACGTTGCCGCACCCGAATGCATCCGCGTTCTCCCGGATGAGCCGCACGCCGGCCGCGTTGCACTCAACCGCCCATACCGACCCCGCTCGCGCGACGAGCGCCGCCTCGATCGACACGCTCCCCGTGCCGGCGCCTACGTCCCACACGGTGTCGGTCGCGGTAAGGCGCAGTTTCGCGAGCGCGACGGCGCGCACCTCCTGCTTGGTCATGGGAACGTCGCCGCGGATGAAGAGCTCGTCGGGAATGCCCGAGGAAGCGTACGGCCAGCGGGAGCTCGCGGCACGGGATGCGCTAGAGCCCGCGGGCGAGCCGGCGCTGCCTGCGAACTCGATAAGCATCACGTTCAAGTCGTCGAACGTCTGACCTGCGATTTCACTTGCGGTCGCGCAGGTGATGCGCTCCTCGGGGTACGACAGGCGCTCGGCCACCGTCACGCGCGCGTCCCCGAAGCCCGCTTGCACAAGCTCGCCCGAAAGCCGCGAGGGGTCTTCCCCGCCCGACGTGGCGAGGAAGAGCTCGCCTGAGCGCTCGGCCTCGGCCACAATGTCGCACGCCACGCCGTGAGCGCTCGCGAAGCGCCAATCCTGCCATGGACGCGCGAGACGCGCGGCGAGATAAGACGCTGAGCTTATGCCGGGAATGACGCGCACGTCCACCTGCGCATCGCCGGAGAGCGCCTCCACCAGGCGGCGCGCGCCGCTGAACAGCCCCACATCGCCCGTCATCACGACCACGGCGCGCTGCCACGACGCCGCATCTGTGAGCTCGGCAACGATGTCCGCCGTCTTCACGAGCTCGCATCTCACCACGTCGGGCGGCACGTCGATGCCGGCAAGCGCGCGATGAGCGCCGATGACCACGTCGGCGATGTCGATCGCGTCGAGCGCCGCGCGCGAGAGCAAGTCGGGGTTTCCGGGCCCCGCCCCGATGATCGTTACATTTCGCATGGAATCTCCCGATACCCGCGCGGCGTGACCATACGGCCGCCTACGAGCTTCGTGTTCGCGTTGCCGACGAACACGGTGGTGAACATGTCGGCGTCGATCTCCCCCAGCTCAGAGAGCCTACACATGCCCGACTGCTGCCCCTCGCGCCCGATGTTGCGTACCCAGCCGCAGAGCGTGTCGGGGGCCTTCCATTCGAGCATAATCTTCGCCGCGCGTGAGAGCCTGTCGGCGCGCTTTCTGCTGCGCGGGTTGTACAAACAGATGCAGAAGTCGGCGCTCGCCACGGCGGCGAGCCTGCGCTCGATGACCTCCCATGGCGTGAGCAGGTCGGAGAGCGACACGACCGCGAAGTCGTGGGCAAGCGGGGCGCCGAGCACCGCCGACCCGCTCTGAGCCGCGGTGGCCCCGGCGATAACTTCCACGTCTACATCGGGGTAGTCCTCCGCAAGCTCCAGCACGGGGCTCGCCATGCCGTACACGCCCGCGTCACCGCTGCACACGAGCGCCACGGCTTCTCCGCTCTGCGCGCGCGAAAGCGCCAGGCGGCATCGTTCGACCTCGTGCATCATCGGCGTCGCGAGATGCGCCGCGTCGGGCACGGCGGCGAGCGCGAGCTCCACGTATTTCGTGTACCCCACAACGATGTCGGCCGCCTCGAGCGCGCGCCGGGCCGCAATCGTCATGCCGTCGGGGCCGCCCGGGCCGATCCCCACCACGAAGAGCTTTCCCATCACCGCTCCTTAAACGAAAGTTCGATAGTTACCTTGGAAAACGCGACGGTCACGCCGCCGTGAGCGAGCTTCGGGAAGATAAGTTTGCCCCCGTCCGCGAGCGCCGCGCGCTCGCACACGTTGTCGACCCCCACCGTCGCACGCACGAAATCAGATGGCGAAACGCTGCCTTCGACCTGCGACAACTCCTCTGCGGAATACGTCGCAAGCGGGATATTGCGCGCGCGGCAGAAGGCGAGCAGACCCTCCTCGTGCGCCTTCACGTCGATCGTCGCCGCCTCGCGCACGGCCGAAGGCGAGATGCCCGCCTGCCCGCACGCGAGAAGAAACGCCTCCCCGATGGCTTCGGCGCACGCACCGCGACGGCACCCTATGCCCGCAACGATGCAGGGCACGACAAGGCGAAGCGGCTCGGGCGCAGGCGCCTGCGCCCGCACGCCCGCCGGCTTCCACGTCTCACCGGCGGGCACGACCTCGCCCGTTGTCTCCGACGCGCGAACGGACGCACCTGCATTCGCGCCAGCGAACGGCGACACGACGATATCGGCCCGAGCGCGGTCGGACGCAATGTCAACCCCCTCAGGTGGCTGTCCCGAAATCGGCATGTCGGAATAGAGCGCCACGCGCCCGCCCGAAAGCAGCCGCGCCGACACTCGCTTGATGGCCTCGGGATTCGAAACGGCGAGCCCCGCACAGCGCGCCCACGTATCCACCGCCCACACGCCGCGGACGTCGGTCGCCGTGGTGATGACGGGGATGGCCCCTGCCGCGCGTGCCACAGTTTGCGCAAGCTCGTTCGCACCGCCCAAATGCCCCGACAAAAGCGGAACGGCAAAGCGCCCCGCCTCGTCAATCACCACAACCGCGGAATCGGTTGCCTTCGAGGCGACATGCGGCGCGATCGCCCGCACGGCGATGCCCGCCGCGCCCACGAACAGAAGCGCGTCCGACGCTTCCCACGCGAGCGCCGTCCATGCGCGCAGGTCGGCCTTCCCCTCGCCGAACCCGCGCGAAACGGAAACGTCCCAGCCAGGGTCATCTTCACCTGTCTGTGCGCAATCGGAAAGCGCGCGTGCGGTGCGCTCCGCCAACACATACCCCCTCTCAGTGAACGCTATGCAGGAAACCCTCATCTAGCGCACCACCATCGTCGAGAAGTAGCTGCCCCGATCGGGCACATCGTCGAGCGAGCGGTACACGCGCTCGCCCGGAAGCCCACAGTCCTCTACGAGCTCGGCACCGTCGAAGGCGCCCTCCTCGCGAAGGATGCGCTTCGTGTCCGCAAGCGAGCAGCGCGCCTTCATGACCACCTTCGTCCCCGGCCAGCCGATAGCGCGGCGCACCCCGTACAGCACGCCTTTACTCATACGTCGCCCCCAATTCCCCGATAACCGCATCGGCGCCCGACGTGCGGAAAAGCTCGCGGCGCTCGGCGTCGAACACGACCGCGGCGATGTCGCATGCGCCCGCCGCGCGGCGGCGCAACCTGTCCTCGATTGCCGCAGCGAGCGAGGCGCGCGCAGCGTCCCCCACGCCGGCGGCCTCGATTACCTCGAGCGCCGCCGTGGTCGTGACCGACGACATGATCTCGCACACGGTCTTCGCGCCCGCGCCGGCCAAGGCCGCGTGGGCGGCCAGAATCTCCGCGCGGCAGTCGGCGGTACGCGAATGGGTGTCCATGATGCCGCCAGCGACCTTCACCAGCTTGCCGATGTGTCCCACAAGAAGGACATTGGTAAATCCCTCGCGAACGCAGCAATCAATCGCATCGCCCACAAAGTTGGAGATGAAGACCACCGGCGCACCGTTTAGGTGGAAATGCCCCGAGATGAACTGCGCGCCGTAGTTGCCGGGCGTGAGCACGACTCCGCGCCGCCCCATAGCCGCATGCTGCCGGATCTCGAGCTCGATGCTGTCGCGCAAGGCAGCGAGGCTGCGCGGCTCGACGATGCCCGTCGTTCCCAGGATGGAGATGCCGTCCTCTATCCCCAGGTGCGGGTTGAAGGTCTTTTCGGCAAGGGCAACACCCTCGGGTACCGAAATCGTCACAGCAATGTTTCCAGAAAAGACGTGCGCGGCGCACACCTCACGCACCGCCGAAGTAATCATCGCGCGCGGCGTCGCGTTGATGGCGGCCGCCCCCACCGGCTGCTCGAGCCCGGGCAACGTCACGCGCCCCACGCCCACGCCGCCATCGACGGAAACTTCCGATTCGTGCGCGGGCACGTCCTTGCTGCCCGCAGCACCCGTGCCCGACCCCGCATGTTCCACGCGCGCGTACACGAGCACGCCGTCGGTCACATCGGCATCGTCGCCTGCGTCCTTTCGCACGGCGCACTGGGCGCTCCCCTCGCCGATGCATGCGTCGACCACATCCGTCTCGACGGGCAGCCCGCCGGGGGTGACGACCGACACGCGGCCGACGGGCTTTCGTGACAAGAGCATCTCGCAGGCCGCCTTCGCCGCGAGCGCGGCGCAGCTCCCCGTGGTGTAGCCGCAGCGCAGGCGGGTCGTCCCGGTATATATGTAGTGCTCGAAGGCCACGCTAGCTACTCGCCTTCCGATACCCCGTGGCAAACGAAGGGTCGTAAAGCTTGCTGCGCTCGTACGACCCCGCTTGCGCACCGTTGTGCGCAAGCCCGCCGCGAGCTCCGAGCACGCGGCCCACCACCACGAGCGCCGTGCGGTCGATGCCCTCTCGCGCGCCCGCATCGGCGAGCGTGCCCACTGTGCAGCGCACCACGCGCTCCTCAGGCCAGGTCGCCTTGTACACGAGCGCCGCCGGCTCATCGGAGCTGCGGCCCGCGGCCAAAAGCTCGGCGGAAAGCTCGGCGAGCATACCCGAGCTCAGGAAGATGACCATAGTCGAGCCGCTTTCCGCCATGGTGCGCATGCCCTCGCCCGCGGGCATGGGGGTGCGCCCGGAAAGCCGCGTGATCACGACCGACTGGCTGATTCCCGGCAGCGTGTATTCCTGGCGAAGCGCCGCCGCGGCACCGCAAAAGCTCGACACGCCGGGCACCACCTCGTAGTCCACGCCGCGCGCGTCGAGCGCGTCCATCTGCTCCTGGATGGCGCCGTACAGGCACGGGTCGCCCGTGTGCAGGCGCACCACTTCCTCGCCCCGTGCATCCGCCGCGCACATCACGTCGAGCACTTCCTCCAAGGTCATGTGCGCGCTGTCGTAGACGACGCAGGATTCCTTGCACTCAGCGAGCAGCTCGGGGTTCACAAGGCTCCCCGCCCAAACGACCACGTCGGCCGCGCGCAGAAGGCGCGCCCCACGCAGCGTGATAAGGTCGGCGGCGCCCGAGCCTGCGCCAACGATATGAATCATCCGAGCCTTCCTTCCCGTTTCTCATCGCAACCGTTTACGCCGCCATTCGCGCAGCGGGCAAAACACGGCGCCTGCGGCAGCAATGGGCGCAAATACGCAGGCAGGAGGCGCAATGCCGCCCGCCCTGGGCTTTGACACGTTCACAAGTGCCCACTATCATAGTAAAAGTTTCGGCAACGAGCATATGACAATCGGATAAAAGGAAATGACCGGCGCGGCGCCCGCACAGCCCGCGCTGGCTTGCGGAGGGAACCAGGTGGGAATCCTGGGCAAGGGACATTACTGTATAGGACGCGCGGGCGAACCGCCTCGCGCCCCAAGCCAGACTGCTTCGCCTTTTCCTCACGGCATCGCCGTGGCGTTAGCTCCTTGTGAACCCCGAGGGGTGCGCTTTTCTTTCGCTTGTGCCGACAAGCAACTGTCGCCGGGGGACCGGCAAACCGAGGAAAGGAAAAACCATGTCCGACCAGATGTCACGCCGCGGCTTCATGGGCGCCGCAGCAACCGGAGCCGTCGCGCTCGCCGGAGTCGCGCTCGCGGGCTGCTCCAACACCTCCGCAAGTTCCGAAAAATCGAGTGAAAAGGAGAAGGCCGTGAAGCCGGTCATCCTCGTCACGAGCTTCGGCACGAGCTACAACGACTCGCGCCACATCACCATCGGCGCCATCGAAGACGCTATCCGCGAGAAGTACTGGCAGGACTACGACATCCGCCGCGCCTTCACCGCGCAGATCATCATCGACAAGCTGAAGAAGCGCGACGGCATCACGATCGACAACATGACCGAGGCGCTCGACCGCTGCGTGGAAGACGGCGTGAAGGAAATCGTCGTGCAGCCGACGCATCTCATGGGTGGCCTGGAATACACCGACGTGAAAGACGAGCTCGACAAGTACGCCGACAAGTTCGACAAAATCTCGCTCGGCGACCCGCTGCTCACCTCCGACGACGACTACAAGAAGGTGGCCGCAGCCATTAAGGAGAACATGGCGTCCTTCGACGACGGCAAGACGGCGCTGTGCCTCATGGGCCACGGCACCGAAGCCGATTCCAACGCCGACTATGCCAAGATGCAGGAAGTGTTTAAGAACGAGGGCTTAACGCAGTTCTTCGTCGGCACCGTCGAGGCTGAACCGACCTGCGAGGATGTTATCGCCGCCGCGAGCGCCGCAGGCTACAAGAAGGCCGTGCTCGCGCCGTTCATGGTGGTCGCGGGCGACCACGCGAACAACGACATGGCAGACGAGACCGACCCCGACAGCTGGGCTGCGAAGTTCGTGGCCGCCGGCTTCGAAGTGACGTGCCTGCTCCAGGGTCTGGGACAGAACGTCGCGGTCGACGACATCTACGTCTCGCACGTGGACGACGCCATCGCCAAGCTGTAAACTCACCGCGCACGGGGGCGCCGGTCGCGTCCCCGTGCAACGGGCATGCGCCTTCCCCGACTGACGGCGCATGCCCGTTGCATTCGCATCCCGCCCGCCCACCGCACGGCGCGGGCGGTCGAAGCGATTGAAAGGAACCCCTCCATGTTGAAGAAAACCCTCGCCTTCGCCCTGTCGGCGGCGCTTTTCGCGTTCTCGCTCGCCGGCTGCGGCGGAAATTCAATCGACAGCGCAAAGACAAGCGATGCCGATTCCCGGGAAAAGACCGAACAGGCGGCCGATGCGCCCGAGGGCGCAAGCACTGCCCCCATCACCGCCGACAAAGTGGCCGACGGCACCTATCCGATCACCGTAGATTCCAGCTCGAACATGTTCAGGATTGTGGACGCCCAGCTCATCGTGGAAAACGGCTCCATGCACTGCGTGATGACACTTTCCGGCACGGGCTACGGCAAGCTCTTCATGGGCACGGGCGACGAGGCTGCCGCCGCAAGCGAGGCCGACTTCATCCCCTATGTGGAAAACGCGGAAGGCAAGTACACCTACGACGTGCCCGTTGATGCGCTCGACGAGGACACCGCCTGCGCCGCGTGGAGCATTAGAAGGGAGCGGTGGTACGACCGCACGCTCGTATTCGAATCCACTGGCGTCGATCTGCGCGCCGACGCACTGAAGTAACGCCATGCGGTCGATTCTTCCCAAGGGGGAAAACAGGAAGCGCCGCAGCATCGCAGCGCGCGCGATCGCCTACGTTCTCGTCGCCCTGCTCGCGCTTCCCTTCGCGGGGTGCAGTGCGAGTCCGAACGCGACCGGTGGCACGGCGGGCTCTCAGGAATACACTGTGAGCGTCTCGCTTTCCGGCGGGTCAGGGCGCGCAAGCATCGCCTCACCAACCACAATTGTGAAGGATGGCGACTCCTACACCGCGACCATCACCTGGTCGAGTTCGAACTACGACAAGATGACCGTCGACGGCGTGGACTACGCGCCCGTAAACGACGGCGGCAACTCCACGTTCGAGATACCCGTCACGCTCGACGAGGACATAGCCGTGTCGGCCGAGACCGTCGCCATGTCGACGCCGCACACCATCGACTACACGCTCCACTTCGACTCATCCACCATGAAGGAGAAATCGAGCGACGATGCAAGCGGCGGCTCTCCCGCGGGAACGGCTTCAAGCGCCGCGGCCGACTTCCACAACGCCGATTTGGGCTGCGGCTGGGAGCCGACGGGGGCGCTTCAGCTTGAATACGCCAAGCACTTCACTGTCGACGAGTTCGAAGGCGGCTTGCGGCTTATCTGCGTTTCGAACGGGGAGCGCTTCCTCGTGGTGCCGCAGGATGCGAAGGTACCTGATGGGTTGAGCTCCGACATCGCGGTCATAAGGCGCCCCGCCGACAAGGTGTACCTCGTGTCGTCGGCGACGATGTGCCTGGTCGACGCGCTCGATGCGAACGACAATATCATCATGTCAGGCACGAAGGCCGACGATTGCTCGGTCGCGGGCTTCAAAAGCGCACTCGAAAGTGGGGCGATCGCCTACGGCGGCAAGTACAGCGCGCCCGACTACGAGCGAATATCGGCCTCGGGCTGCACGCTCGCCATCGAGAACACCATGATCAACCACACGCCCGATGTGAAGGAAAAGCTGCAGAAGCTCGGGCTCGTCGTGCTCACCGAACAGTCGTCGAGCGAGCCCGAAGCACTCGGGCGCGTCGAGTGGATTAAGCTTTTCGGCGTCCTGTTCGACAAGGAAGACGAGGCCGCGCACCTGTTCAACGAGCAGAAGGCCCGCGTCGAGCAAACGTCGGGGCTCGCGTCGTCAGGTAAAAACGTGGCGTATTTCTACATTAACTCGAACGGGGCCGCCGTCACGCGGCGGGCGGGCGACTACGTGGCGCAGATGATCGAGCTTGCAGGCGGCAGCTACGCACTCGATGACGCGCAGACGGCGTCGACGTCAGGTTCGTCAGTAACGCTCGAAATGGAGCGCTTCTACGCGACGGCGAAGGATGCCGACATCATCGTCTACAACGGCACCATCGACGAATCGGTTGCCACCTTGAACGACTTCGTAGGCAAAAACGCACTATTGTCGCAGTTCAAAGCCGTGAAGAACGGCAACGTCTGGGTCACAAGCGCCGACATGTACCAGCAGATGACTTCTACCGCCGACATTATCGACGAGCTGCACGGGGCGTTCACCGGCGATGACGCGAGCGACTTCCATTATCTGAGAAAGCTGGGCTAGCACCATGAGAAGCCGGCTTTCCATGGCATACGACGAATCGGGGCGCGCCGCGCGGTGTCGCGCCGTGACGGCGCTGCTCGCCGTTGCCCTCATCGTGCTCGTCGGGGCCAACCTGTGCATCGGGAGCGTGCTCGTGCCCGCAGACCACATCCCCGGCATCCTTTCGGGCGGCGCGGCCAATTCCATGGAAAGTCAGGTCATCTGGGAGATTCGCCTGCCACGCGTGCTTTCAGCCGTGCTTCTCGGCGGGGCACTTTCGCTCTCCGGGTTCCTGCTGCAGACGTTTTTCAACAACCCCATCGCCGACCCGTTCATCTTGGGCGTCTCCTCGGGCGCAAAGTTCGTCGTCGCGCTTACGATGATCGTACTTCTGGGCGCGAACCAGGCCATGTCCTCGCCGGCCATGGTGGCCGCAGCATTTCTGGGCTCGCTTATCACCATCGGCTTCGTGCTCCTCATAGCACGGCGCATAAGCTCTATGGCCATGCTCATCGTGGCGGGCGTCATGGTGGGATACATCTGCTCGGCGGCGACGAACTTCCTCATCGCCTTCGCCGACGACCAGTCCATCGTGAACCTGCACAACTGGTCCTTGGGTAGCTTCTCGGGTTCGAGCTGGGACGACGTCGCGGTCATCGCGGTCGTGGTGATCACCGTGAGCGCATGCGTATTCGCGATATCGAAGCCCCTTTCCGCCTTCCAGCTGGGAGAAGCCTACGCGAAAAGCGTCGGCGTGAACGTCTCATGCTTCCGCGTGGTGCTCGTCCTTCTAGCGAGCATGCTCTCCGCCTGCGTGACCGCGTTCGCTGGTCCGGTGTCGTTCGTAGGCATCGCGGTTCCGCATCTCGTTAAGTCGGCGCTAAAGTCGTCGAAGCCCATCCGCGTGATTCCTGCGTGCTTCTTGGGAGGCGCCATCTTCTGCGCAGGCTGCGATTTGATCGCGCGCACGCTGTTCTCCCCCGTCGAGCTTTCCATCAGCGCCGTCACCGCCATCTTCGGCGCGCCGGTGGTTATCGCGCTCATGTTGAAGAAGCGGGTGAGGTAGATGGGGAAATTTGTGCCGCGGCCCAAAACGCTCCGAGCGGAGTCGAACCTCGAAACCCCGGTCGAAACGCAGGCTGACGGAGCGCCGCTTTTCCGCATAAGCGACCTGTCGGCGGGCTACGACAAGAAGGTCGTAGTCGAAGGCGTCGATCTGGAGGTTCGCGCGGGCGACGTCGTGGCGCTCATCGGGCCGAACGGCTCGGGCAAGTCGACCATCTTGAAAACCATCACACGCCATCTGGCACCGCTTGCCGGCGCGGTCGAGCTCGACGGGCGGGAGATTTCCAGATGGAAGACGGCGGAGTTCGCAAGGAACCTTGCCGTTATGCTGACAGATCGCCCCCGGACCGAGCTCCTCACCTGCCGCGATATCGTAGAGGCGGGAAGGCATCCCTACACCGGGCGAATGGGTACACTCTCGCCCGACGACCATAGTCGAGTCGACGAGGCCATGAAAACCGCACATGTGGAAGAGCTCGCCGAGCGCGACTTCATGCAGATAAGCGACGGGCAACGCCAGCGCGTCATGCTCGCACGCGCCATCGCGCAGGATCCGCGTGTGCTCGTGCTCGACGAGCCCACGTCGTATCTCGATATCCGCTACCAGATCGACCTGCTGCGAATACTTCGCCACCTTGCGAAATCGCGGAATGTTGCTGTCATCATGTCCATCCACGAACTCGAGCTCGCGCAGAAAAGCGCCGACAAGGTGATTTGCGTGAAGGACGGCCGGGTCTTCCGCGCCGGCGCACCCGAGGACATATTCACGCGCGAGACGATTGGCGAGCTCTACGGCCTTCAACATGGCACCTTCAACGAGCGCTTCGGCAGCGTGGAAATTGGGCGCCCGCACGGCGATGCGCACACGTTCGTCATCGCCGGCGCGGGTACGGGGTCGGCTGTGTTTCGCCAGCTCATCCGGCAGGGCAAGGCGTTCTACGCGGGCATTCTGCACGAAGGGGACATCGACTGCGAGCTCGCGCGCGACCTGGCGACGGAATGCGTGGCCGAGCGCGCCTTCGAGCCGATCGGGGATAAAACCATAGCCCGCGCCAAAGAGCTCCTCGTCCACTGCGCTCGCCTTATCGTGTGCCCCGCCGCCTTCGGCACCATAAACGCCCGCAACGCAGAGCTCGTCGCCTTCGCACGCTCGCATGGTATCGAGGTCATGCGAGCGTGCGAAGGCGCATCGGAGGATTCCAAAATTGGAGTGGGAAGGATAAACTGGACTTTCTTTTAAGGATCCTCAGGCTACAGCTCCTACGCCGGCAAGGTCTCCAAGGCGCCGGAGAACCTCAGGAACAGGAATTTCCACGCCGACGAGCCCAACTAGGCCTAATCCAAGCGAGATTCCAGACTCGACAGACCATTGAGAGTCAGATCGTTGGCGACCTCAGAGACGCGCTCGATAGGAACCGAGCCGTCAGACAGCGCCCACGTGCGATAGATACCGATAATACCCGACAGCAAAAACGCCAGATAGTAGTCGAACATCTCGTCCTTGAGACCTTGGGGCAGCAGATCGCGCTCGGCAATCTCATGTTCGAGCGGCGCACGAAGACGAGCCATGAAATCATCGAGCGGAATATTCTCGATCAGCTGACGATTGAGCACTAAGTTGTTGCACAGTGCCTCATTAACGGTTTTAAAGAAGGTCGCCGCCGCGCCAAGAGCGCGCTCGCTGGTGTCACCGTCCATAGAAGCAAGCGTTTTCTCGACCGAGTCGACAATCATCTCCACCACATCGACGGCAATGGCATCGAGCAGGCCGTCAACCGTACCAAAGTGAACGTAAAAGGTCTTGCGGTCGACATTGGCCTCGCGCGCGATGGCACTCACCGTAATGTCTGCCAGCGGCTTTTCCATGAGCAGGCGCTCGAAAGCCGAAAGGATGGCATTACGGCTGCGAATGATGCGACGATCAAGACGCGGTTTGCTGGTTGCCATGGGCGTGTCCCTTCGATATGCAAGCATTCATCAACAGATGAGAGATAATCTACGTAAGAGGATTATCCCCCATACAGCACAAATATGCCCCGCATCATGAAGAACGCACGACTGCCCTACTGCGACTTGGGATGCTTCTTCTTATTGAGTGCCGACGGAGATACGCGAATACCATCGCCTGTCTGGCGCACGTAGGCTTTATGAGCCGGCTTAGCGGTCCCAGAAGCCTTCTGAGCGCGCTTCTTGGGATCAACGGTAACAGCATTCGTGGGGTGCGGCATAGTGGGCGCAGAGGGCGTCTGAGGCGTGCGTCCGAGCTTGCGCATCACACGATCCCAGCGCGCATGGATGCTCTCGTTGTGGGCGCTCTTAAGTCCCAGCAGGGGCGCAGCCAAAATGGTCGGCGCAATAAACGTAATGAGGCGCCACAGCAGATAGCCGGCGGTCGAAGCCGACCCAAAGAAATGACCCAAGAACAATGCAAAGCCGCCCTCAGCGCCACCAGTTCCACCGGGCAGGGGGACCGCAGAGCTCAGCAGCTGGACAAAGGCGCTCGCGGCCATGACCGAGAAAAAGTCGACCTCGTGGTGGCCAAAGGCAAGCATCAGGAAATACGGCACCAGATAAAAAAACGCGAGTTGCAGCATGGTGATGACCACCGTGAGCAGCATGGAAGAAAAATGTCCGGCTGAAAGCTTGAACTTCTCGGAGAAGGAGTAGATCTCGCCATCGACAAACGTGCGCCATCCCTCGATCTTAGTGGCCGAGACACCAATGCGCTCAAGCCAATTGATGATGCAATGGGCGACGCGCGTGACGGTCTTAGGCATGAGCGCGACGGCGAAGATGCCCAGCAAGATGCAGCAGTGCCCACCAAAGCTAAAGACGCACAGCAACGTCATGTCGCCATAGCGCTCGGCAAAAAACGGCATGCGAGCAAGCAGTAGGATAGCGCCCCAGGCAACGAGGCCAAACTGGTACACGATAAAACGCGTGAATTGCGTGGCGCCGGCCTCGCCCACGTTTTGGCCGGCCTTGGTCAGGCGATAGATTTGAGCCGGGGTGGAGCCCATCATCATGGGCGTCAGGTTACCAAAGAAGATGCCACTCGCCTCGACCGAGATCAGGTCGCGGATGCCGACGGGCGAATTGGGATCGAGCCAGACGGCGATCGCATAGGCCACAATGCCAAAGAACAGGTACATGAACATGCAAAGACACGCGACAACGAGCCATGACGCCTGGACGCTCGACATAGCGGCCCAGAACTGCCCCATCTGCCCGGTTACCACCAGATAGACGATATAACCTACCAGCACGACGCCGATAAAGATGGCGCCGCGGCGTGCGCTCTTATTGTCATCTCCGCCCGAGGCCTCAACCTCGACCTGGGGCTTAGACGTATGCTGAGAGGACTCCGTCATGAGACTCCTTCTAACAGTCAAAATATTTTGGATATTGTACCCGTAAGGGCCATAGGCAGAACGCAAAGCTCTGGTTCAAACGGGAATTGCAGACGGTTGTTTGAAAATAAAAAAACCCGACCTTCCATAGGAAGTCCGGGTATCAGATGCGTGGTAGCCCGTACCAGATTCGAACTGGTGATCTCCGCCTTGAGAGGGCGGCGTC
>CATXXC010000012.1 GCA_958403385.1 uncultured Collinsella sp. | reverse complement strand
CATGCGAACCTCCAGTCCGGACCGCCCCGCGGTCCAACTTTCTGTCCGCACCCCCATTTGGGGTTGAATCGTTTAAACAGTCCCTATTTCACCGCAACTTATGGGAGGGGTAGAAAAAGGCGGAGGCCCTGGAGAGGGACTCCGCCTTATATACAGGGGGCGATGGTATTCGCGTGTTGCGGGATTAGACCAGGCGGGCGTTGATCGTCTTGGCGATCTTGGCGGCGTCGGTGGAACCCTTGACGGTGGCACGGAAGTCCTCGTCCATGAGCGCCTCGGCGACCTTGGACAGGATCTTAAGGTGCGTGGTGCCGGCCTGGGCACCCGGGATGAGCAGCGCGATGGCCACGTTGACGGGAGCGCCGTCCATGGTGTCCCAACCGGTCACACCGGACTCGTCCTTGACGACGATGACGGCAGCCTCGGTAATGGCGTCGGACTTGGCATGCGGGATGGCGAAGCCCTCCATCATGCCCGTGGTGCCCTCGGCCTCGCGGGCCAGGAAGGCGTTCATCACGGCGTCGGCGTCGCTGGCGATACCGGCCTTGACAGCCTGGTTGGAAACGAAGCTCAGAGCCTCGTCACGAGAAGCGAAGTCCTCGGCGACAAAGACATTCTCGACCTTCACGAAGTCGGCAGCCTCTTCCTTGGGGGCCTCGACGGCAGCGGCCTTGGGGGCCTCAACGGACCTGGCTACAGGAGCGGCCTTCTGATTCTTCTCGAAGTCGTACTTCTTGAAGGCCACGAACAGGATGCCACCGACCACAGCGCCGATGAGGATCGCGAGGACCCACAGCGGACCGTTCTCGACAACGGGCAGGACCAGGAAGCCGCCGTGAGGCGCCGGATCGTGAACGTTGAAGAAGATGGTCAAGATGGAAGCGATGGAAGAACCGAGCATCATGATGGGCATGACGGGCCAGATGTTCTTGGTCATGAACGGAATGGCGCCCTCGGTGATGTGGGTGCAACCAAGGATGAGGTTGACGATACCGGCGTCATGATCCTCCTGGCTGAAGTACTTCTTGCCGACAACGACGGCGAAGGTGGTGATCAGCGGCGGAACGATGCAAGCGGCGGAGACGGCAGCCATGAAGTTGGTGCCGAAGTTGTAGGTCTCGGTGCCGACGCCAGCTTCGAGAGCGGTACCGAGCAGGAAGGTGCCAGTAGCGTAAGCAGCCTTGTTGACCGGGCCGCCCATATCAAAGGCGCACATGCAGCCGATGGCCAGGCCAAGGATCACCGGACCGGAGTTACCGAGGCTCTGCAGGAAATCCATCATACCCTGGTTAATGGCAGCCATGGGGCCGGAAATACCGAGCATGACCAGGCCGACGATGGCGGTAGAGCACAGCGGATACAGAAAGATTGCCTTCAGGCCATTAAGGCTCGCGGGAATTTTAGAGAAAACCTTCTCGAGCAGCAGGATGACATAGCCGGCGAGGAAGCCGCCGACGATGCCGCCCAGGAAGCCGAAGCCCACGCCGGCGCCACCGGCGTCGATCATGCCGGTCTCGGCGTTAACAGGCAGGCCCTGGATGGCAATCATACCGGCAACGAAACCGGGGACGAGCGCCGGGCGCTTGCCGATGGATTCGGCGATGTAGGCGGAAAGCACCGGAACCATAAGGTTCATGGCGATGCCGCCGATGATCTTGAGCATCGCAGCAAAGCTGTTGTAGTCGGCAGCCGTCGAATCAAAGGACGTGATGCCCCACAGGAACGAAATGGCGGTCAGAACACCACCGGCAACGACGAAAACCAGCATGTGGCTGACGCCGTTCATGAGGTGCTTGTAGATGACGTGGCCGATGGACTCCTTCTCCTCGACCTCGTCCTCGACATCGGCGGCAGCGGCAACCGTGTCGTCGCCCTTGGCGGCGAGCGCGCGGTCGATCAGCTTACCAGCAGCCTCGACAGACAGGGCCTTGGAAACACCAACGGAAACCATGGGCTTACCGGCGAAACGCTCAGCCTGGACATCCTTATCGGCTGCGACGACGACGGCCTTGGCACCGGCGATCTCGCTCTTGGTGAGCTCGTTCTCGACACCGACCTGGCCATGAGTCTCGACCTTAATGGTCAGACCGCGCTCGGCAGCTGCCTTCTCCAGCGCCTCCTTCGCCATGAAGGTGTGCGCAATGCCGGTCGGGCAACCGGTCGCGGCGATGATGTCAAACTTAGCCATGTGTCCCTCCTTCTTGAGTACAGCGCCCGCGGGCGCTCCCCTACACGCGCTTCGATGCGCGTTTTTCCACAACTGAAAGATACCAACCTACCGTCCGCGTGAGAAGAGACAAGGCGCAATTCTCCGGTGAAAGGTTCTTTCATAACCGTAAACGGCAAGTGAAAGTTTACCATCAACACTTGAAACGGCAAGGTGTATCTTGTAATTGAAAATGCCCGTATACTATGGCATTGCAAATCAAGTTAGATTTTCATGCCAACCAGGAGCCATCCATGACCGATAGTAGCAAAAGCGCACTTTCCCTCATTAGTACCCACCAGGGATACAGCGAGTCCGAGCAGCGCATTGTCGACTATATATTGGAGCACCAGTCCGAGGCGCCACGCCTCACGGCGGCTCAGCTCTCGCGCGCTGCCGCCACGTCCGAGGCGACCGTTTCGCGTTTCTGCCGCAAGCTGGGCTTTGGCAGCTTCCGCAGCTTTCAGTTTTCGTTGGCGCGCGACTTAGAGAGTCAGCGCAACGAGGGCCTGACCGACGAGGTCTCGCTCGACAACATGGAGCAGAGCCTTAAAAATATCCTCGCCGCCAAGGTGAGTGAGCTTAATGCGACCATCGACGGCATTGATCACGACACGTTGGCCGCAGTTGTACACGCGCTTAAGAATGCCGGCGTTATTGAGTTTGCGGCCGTAGGCAACACCAACGCCGTCGCGCTCGACGCGACGTTCAAGTTCTCGCAGCTGGGCCTTCGTTGCATGGCAAGCACCATCAGCGAGACCTCGATTGGTTTTGCGCTCACGCTGCGCCCCGGTGACGTTATCGTGCTGATCTCAAACTCCGGCAAGTCGCGCCGTCTGAATCGCATGGCAAAAGCGGCTCGCGACTGCGGCGCAACCGTAGTCGTCATCAGCAGCGACAGCAAATCCCCGCTCGCGCGCCTGGCAGACTACACCTTTAATACCGTCAACCACGAAGCACTACTGACAACGGGCGACTTCGCGTTCTCCAAGATGAGCGCCACGATGATCATCGAGGTCATCTACAACTTCCTGCTGCCCGAAATCGAAGACGCCCGCGAGCATATCAGCTACTACGAAGAGCTCATCCAGCCGGATAAGGTTGTGGAGTAAAACGCGTAGTGGGACAAAAATTTCAGTCTATTTTGTCCCACCAACACCGCTGATACGACCTAACCTCGAGCTTCTTCAAGCATCTGCTTGGCATGCGCAAGACTTGCCTCCGATTGGTCGCCACTGAGCATGCGGGCAATCTCGGCAGTGCGAGCATCCCCAGCCACCTCATCCAGATGCGTCTGGGGAACGTCGCCGGGCTCTTTACTGACCACGTAGTGCTTGTCGGCCATAACCGCAACCTGCGCCAGGTGTGTTACGACGATGACCTGATGCGTGGCGGCAAGATCGGCCAGCACACCAGCAAGAGCGCGGGCCGTGGAGCCGCCGACACCAGCATCGACCTCGTCAAACACCAGCGTATCGACACCGTCCGCGTTACCGAGGACAACCTTACTTGCCAACATGACGCGGCTGAGCTCGCCGCCCGACGCAATGCGGCGCAGGGGACGTGGAGTCAAACCGGCACCGCTGCGGTATAGCAGCTCGTAGCTCGAAGGACCAACGGGCGTCCACTCAGCACGGGGAAGATCACGCGACTCCCAGACGAGCTCGGCGCCGCCCATCTCCAGGCGAGCCATCTGGCGGCAAACCTCGTGGCAGAAGCGCGGGGCCGCCACATTGCGAGCGCGCTTAAGTGCCTTGGCAGCGGCAAACAACTCGTGCTCGGCGCTCCCGAGTGCCTCACGCGCCTTTCTGATCTGTTCATCGCCATCATCGACCAGGGACAGCAGCTCTTGCGAGCGATCGCGCATGGCAAAAACATCGTCCATGGTAGGACCCCACTGACGCAGCAGGCCCTTGAGGTCGGAATACCGCTCACGCATGCGAGCGAGCTCGCGCGGATCGAAGGCGACGCCATCGCGATAGGCACGAAGTTCGTTCGCGCAATCCTCAAGGGAGATACAGGCATCCGAAAGCAAATCGGCAATGTCGCCAAGTTTGCGATCGACGGAAGCCATACGGGAAAGTTCTGCCACGGCGCTGTTCACGGCATCGAGCGCTCCCCCTTCAGAGGCAAGCGATGCATGGGCATCATTAGCTGTGGCAACCAGCACCTCGGCATGTTCGGAGCGCGGCAGCAGTTCCTCGAGTTCCTCATACTCGCCCGGTTTGGGGTCGACCTCGCCGATACGCTCGAGCGCAAAGCGCGCTTCCTCGACGCGGCTCCCCTGCGCACGCGAGGTCTCTTCGACACGTCGAACCTCCTTAGCGGCAGCGCGCGAAGCCTTAAAGCAGGCGCGGTAGTGCTCGAGCGCCTCGAGTGCAGGGCGCCCTGCCCAGGCATCGACCATCGCAACATGATGCGCCGGATCGAGCAAGCGCTGGTGCTCGTGTTGGCCGCACAGATCCATCATCACGCCAACGCGCTCCGAAAGCTCGCGCACACTGGCGATGCGTCCGTCAATCTTCACTCGGCTGCGGCCCTCGGCAGAAAGACTGCGCTGCACGATGAAGCCCTCCGTGTCGTGCGGGCCGTCAAACAGGCGCGCCTCGACGCTCGCCAGCGCCTCGCCCTCGCGCACCATAGACGAATCCGCGCGCTCACCCAAAATAAGCTTGAGGGCCGAGAGCAGCGCGGTCTTGCCGGCGCCGGTCTCGCCGGTCAGGACAGTCAGGCCGGCACTCGGCACCAGCGTCGCCTCGCGAATGAGTGCAATGTTAGAAACCTGCAGCTCATCGATCATGGCGGACTCCGTAGAATACGCGGCTCACCGAGTTGTAAAAACTCTCGGGGCCGTAGTCGAGCAGCAGCACATCGCCGGGGCCTCGGCGCACGGCCACGCTCTCGACCGTGCCGTCGCAGGTAATAAACTGTCCATCGATAGCGATCGCCGGAACGCTCGGACGGTCATCAGACATAAAGATTTCGACGACATCACTCGGCGAAGTCAAGAAGGCACGGGCCTGAATGGTGTGCGGCGCAATAGGTACGCAGACCATACCCGTATAGTCGGGGCTCACGATGGGGCCACCGGCACTGAGCGCGTACCCCGTAGAACCAGTCGCCGTGGACACGACCACGCCGTCGCCACGCAGTCGGTCGATATGGTGGCCCGACACCGTGATGTCGAACTCGACCATATCGGACAGCGGACCGCGGGTAAGCGCCATGTCGTTGAGGGCGAAGGTGCGCACGACATCCTTCGTACCGTCTTCGCGCACGGACACGATATCCGCGGCGATGGTGGCGCGACGGCTCACGTGCAGCTCGCCGGAAAGGGCGTCGCTCACGACCTGCAGAATGTCGCGCTCCTCGGGGCTCGCAGCAGTTAAAAAGCCCAGGTGACCATAGGAAAGACCGAGGATAGGAATCTCGCGATGGTTGAGGATGCGGGCAGCGCGCAGCAACGTACCGTCACCGCCGAGCGTAATGACCAGATCGGAGCCGTCAATATCAGGCGTGCTCTGAATCTTGGATCGCTGGTCGGCAGCCCATGCGACCTCATAGCCCTGGCGCGTCAGCCAAAGCTCGAGCATCAGGCCGCTCTCGACCGCCTCTTGCTTGTAGTAATTGGGAACCAGAAAGACCTTCATAGCGTTGCAGCTTTCTCGCTCAAAACCGATATCTGGGATTGCAGCTCGTCTTTCGAACGGTCGCCGGGGACTAACCTCTTGCCGTACAGGAAAAACTCAACGTTGCCCTTGGCACCATGAATGGGTGACACGCACACATCGACCGGGAACAGGCCCTTTGCAGCAAAGAGTTCAACCGCCGCCAAGAGTGTATCGCGGCGCACGACGGGATCGGTCACAATGCCGCCCTCGCCCACCAGCGCCGCCGGAGCCTCAAACTGCGGCTTTACGAGCGTGCAGAATGCACCCCTAGGAGCCAGGCACGCCAGTACCGCATCGATAATGTTCGCGATGCTGGTAAACGAGACATCACACACAGCCAGGTCGATGACGCCGGCATAGCCAAGCTCAGGCAGCTGCGTCACGTTTGTGCGCTCATGCAGCGTCACGCGATCGTCCTGACGCAACGACCAATCGAACTGGGCGCGACCCACGTCCACCGAGACAACGGTCGCAGCTCCGCGCTTGAGCAGGCAATCGGTAAAACCGCCGGTAGAGCAGCCCACATCCAGACAGGCAAGGCCCGTCGGATTGATGCCAAACGCATCAAGCGCGCCTTCGAGCTTAAGACCGCCACGGCCAACATAGGGAATGCGCCCCTTCACGTGCAGCGGCAGCCCCGGGATCACCTTAAGCCCCGGCGAAGTCAAGCGCTCACCGCCACTCGAGACCAAGCCGGCCATAAGAGTGCGAAGGGCATCCGCGCGATCGGCGCAGATGCCCTGTGAAATCAGTTCGTCATCAAGACGCACACGTTTCATGAATGCCATCAACCATTCGTATCCGGAGATGCGGCCTAGCTATCCTGGGATTCGTTTGCCGCATCCTCATCGTATTCCTGCTCGAGCTTGTCGGCCTCACGCGGTGTCAACTCAAACTTGTCGACCATATCGACCGCGCGGGAGCCCAGCTCAATCGCTTCGTCAAACAAATCGAGCGAACGCTCCAAGGAGGTATCCTTGGAGCGAACGGTAGCGATGATCTGATCCAGACGGTCCGAGATCTCGTCGAAGTTGCGGACGGAACCCTCTGGCATGGCTACTCCTCGACGGAGTCGACAACAGCCTCGGCGGCGTCCGAATCCTCGGCCAGCACGCCAGCCTCAGCCTGGGCAACCGCAACCTTGGCGGCAGCCTCGGCGGCCTGGGCCTCCTCGCGGGCACGGTCCTCGGCCAGCAGCTCTTGGTACAGGTCCTCGCCCGGCAGCTCCTCGCTGCGAGCGATCTTGCCCAGCACGCCGTTGACGAACGACGCAGACTGGTCGGTGCCATAAGCCTTGGCAAGCTCGACGGCCTCGTTGATCACGATGGCGTCCGAAACCTCCTCGTCGGTGAGGAAACGCATCTCGTAAACGGCGATACGAAGCAGATTGCGATCGGCGCCGGGCATGCGCATAAGATCCCAGTTCTTGGCAACGGAGCGCAGGGCGCAGTCGATGCGGTCGATATGCTCGTAAGCACCACGGCACAGCTCCAGCGCATAGGGGTCGAGGGGACCCTTCGAGATCAGGAAATCGCCCTCGAGGACGCGCTCGAGCGGGCTGTCCGTGGCCTCGGCCTGGAACAGCAGCTGCAGCGCCTGACTGCGGGCAAGCGTACGCCCGCGATAAACCTTAAGACTCAAAGGTTACTCCTTGGGGAAAACGAGGCCGTCGATGCAAACGTCAACGCGCTCGACCTCGACGCCAACCTGGGCATCGATGGCGGCGACCACGGCGGCGCGAACGGCCTCGGCGAGTTTCTTGAACGGATAGCCAAAGAACACCACGACACGCACGGTGAGTGCGAGCTTGTCGCCGACGACCTCGGCCTCGACCGCCGGCTCGGAAGCCGGGGCCTTGGACGAGAGCATCATGGAGACAAGGTTGGTGGCAAGGTCCTTGACGCCAACGGAGGCGATGCCCTCGACATCGGACACGGCGCGCGAGACGATGGCGGTCAGAACATCGGGCGAAATGCCGATGCCGTCAATCTTGATTTCCTGGGGCATGAGTCCTCCTAGAAGATTTGGTTGCTAGACGCGGGAGACGAACTTGCCGTCGCGGGTGTCAACCTTGATGACCTCGCCCTCGTTGAGGTACATGGGAACCTGGATGACAGCGCCGGTATCGATCGTGGCCGGCTTGGTGGAACCCTGGACGGTGTCGCCCTTAAAGCCCGGGTCGGTCTGGACGATGGTGGTCTCGATGAACATCGGCGGGGTCACGCCCATGAGCTCATCGTCGGCGAAGAGCAGCTGGCAGACGTCGTTCTCGCGCAGCCACTTGGAGTTCTCGCCCACCATGTCCTCGGGAACGGGAACCTGCTCATAGGACTCGTTGTCCATGAAGATGTAGTCGGTGCCATCGTTGTAGAGGTACTGGAACTCACGGGTGGTGAGCATGACGCTCTCGAACTTGGTGCCGGCGTTGCAGGTGTTCTCGACGACGCGGCCGCTCTTGATGTCGCGGGTCTTGTAGCGTACAAACGCGCCGCCCTTGCCCGGCTTGACATGCTGGAACTCGACGATGGTGTAGACCTTGTCCTTGATGCGGAGACCGAGGCCGTTCTTGAAGTCGGCGGTAGAAATGGTAGGCATAGCGACCTTTCTTGTTATGGGCAGAACGCACAAGCGTCCAAATTACATACGACAGAAATTATACACTTGCAGACGGCGCCTGCAGCGAGCGCATAAAAAGAGAACGCGGGGCGTCCGAATCGATCCGAACGCCCCGCCCCAAACTATCTACCGAAGTAGACTAGCAGTCGATAATGTGCAGGTCGTGCGGGGTCTTGGTGAAGGGCTCGTAGCCGTTCTCGGTGACCACGCCGTAGTCCTCCAGGCGCACGCCGCCCACGCCGGGCAGGTAGACGCCGGGCTCCATGGTGACAACCGAGCCGATCTCGATGGTGTTCTTACTGCGGTTGAAGTTGGGCAGCTCGTGGATGTCGATACCAACGCCGTGGCCCAGACCATGGTTGTAGTAATCGCCATAGCCGGCATCGCCGATGATCTTCTTAGAGAGCTTGAAGATGTCGTTGCCCTCGACGCCCGGATGGATGGCGGCGACGCACTCCTCGTGTGTACGGCGCACGAGCGCGTACAGGTCGAGCTGCTCCTGCGTGGGCTCGCCCATCACGACGGTGCGTGTCATGTCGGAGCGGTAATCGCAGTAGCCCGCGCCGTAATCCATAAGAACGAAATCGCCCTTCTCGATCACGCGGTCGCTCGGCACGGCATGCGGGTTGGCGGTGTTGGGACCGCTCGCCACGATGGAGCCGAAGGCCAGGCTGTCGGCGCCGTTGGCGAACATAAAGTTCTCGAGCTCGTTGCGAACCTGCTTCTCGGTCATACCAGGCTTAATAAAGCCGAGCATATGCTGGAAGGCGGCATCGGTGATCGACTGCGCATGGCGCATGAGCTCGATCTCCTCGGCATCCTTGATGGCGCGCATCTTGCGGATGTCGTCGTGCATCAGCGTTAGCATGCAGGCGACGGAACGGTCCTCCAGGCCGCGCTGAATACCCTGGTAGAAGTTAATCTGCATATCGTCTTCGACAGCGCAGACACGGCACTTGTTGGCTGCGATCTTGCCGGCGACCCAGCCGGGAATGGTACCCTCGTCCATGTCGTAGACCCAAGGGCTGCCGGCGGGCGTGTTCTCCTCAAAGCTGTTGAGGTAGCGCGAGTCGGTGTGGAACAGGCACTGGTCGACCGTAATAAACGCAGCGTGCGGGAACTCGAAGGTGTAGTCGAAGACGCCCTTCACGCCCGTAAGCCAACGAAGGTTGGCCTCGTCGCGCACCACGATGGCGTCGTAGCCACGCTCGGCCATCAGGGCACGGACACGCTCGATACGACCGGCAGGACCGGCAGCAAACTCAGACATGCAGATTCCTTTCTTGTTGTCTCTATATAGACGGGACGGGTCTCAACCGAACGACGGAATCGCATGCGATCCGCAACCGATTGAAAACCCGCCCCTCAACATGATACGAAAGACAATGGATGTCAATAAATCTTAGAGAAGTTCTTTGCGTGAAGCCAAGTAGGCGTGAGTATGGCGCTCAAGAACCTCGTCCTCAACGCTCGTTAGACGAATGGCGCCAAGTGCCGCGGGCAGCGGCAACATGCTGCGGTTCGAGCGAGCGAACTGCTGCTTGCGGAACTCCTCGATATATGCGGCAGGCTCCAGATCGAAGGCAAGTTCCTCGATACCAAAGTCCTCCAGGCAGTCATCGACCTCAAAGACGTAATCGATATCGAAGTCGCAGGCATCGTGTGCTAGGCGCGCCTCAAAGCGCATGCCCTCGGACAACAGCTGGTAGGCAGGGACCTGCGAAGCGGCATCGCCCATGCAAGCGCGCAGGGTGCGCTCCCCCGTCTTGCCAAAATCGAGCGCATGGCGAGCGCTCGGGTTCGTGGCCGTCAGCACGTCCTTGCGGGCAGTCTGAGACCATTGAACGGCATTGACGAGTGCGACCTCCTCGCCCGCGAGAATCTCGGGGACGGTCTCAGTAAACTGATTCCAGCGGGACTTGCTGCTCGAAAGCATGGTGCCAACAAGTACCGCATAGCCGAACTTGAGGTCCTCGGGTTCCGCCTCGCGAACAAGGTCGAGATCACACACAACCAAGCCCGGTTCGGGACGGAGCGCGATAGCGGGAAGCGCATTGGCCAACGAGGCGACGAGCGGCTTCATGGTCGTCGCGACCGTGAGCATGGCGTCGAAGGTCGTCGGCAGCAGCGCGCACTCGGTTCGGCCACACCACTGGTTGGCGCACCAGCCAACAACCGAACAGGTTGCGGCATCGCCAACAGCGACAACCAGATCGTCGCAGGTGATGCGGTTGGCAGACAGGGCGCCAAAGATAGCATCGGCGTCGGCCAGCGTGGCACCAGCAGGCGAAACCTCGAGGACGAGCAGCGACACGGCAAAACCGGCGTCGACCAGCGCATGCTCGACGACCTCACCAAAACGCTCGGATGTGGCGTCGTTCCAAACCACCATCGCGCGCTTAGGCTTGCCCACGGCCGAGGCAAACATGCGCGGCAGCTCATCGAACGCGCCCAATCCGACGCGGACATCGACACTGCGGTTTTGGAAATTGATCAGTTGACGGCGAATCATAGCAGTCCACACTCCAAAAGCATCTCGGCACAAAGGTAGGAAACGTCCTCGAAGGACTTGTTGCGAATATCAAGGGTAATATCGGCGGCCTGGCGATACAGCGGACGACGATGCTCAAACAGGCGCGCGGCATGCTCGGGCGAACGGAAATCGGGGCGCGTGTCGGACCGACGAATCTGGCGAATCGAATCCTCGAAGTCGCCCTCGAGGTACACGCACGTACCCATTTCGTGCATCAGCTCAATATTCACCGGCGTCTCGACGATACCGCCCCCGCACGAAACCAACAGGCTGCGCTCGCTTTGGAGCGAACGGAGCGCCGAGGTCTCGAGCTCGCGAAAACGATCCTCGCCCTCGGTCTCAAAAATCTCGGTTACCGACTTGCCGCAACGGCGCACGACCAGGCGGTCGGTATCGATAAAACGCCGCTTGAACATAGTGCCGACGTTGCGCGCAAGCGTCGATTTGCCCGCGCCCAAAAAGCCGATAAAGAAGATATGGTCGCAGCCGTGTTTGATGTGCTGAGACATGGCGAAACCTATTCCTCGCAGGGAAGGTCGCGCAGGGCCCGGCGCTCAAAGATACGGAAGATCTGCGTGTACCACAGGTCCTGGGTTGCCTGCGGCTTAACCAGGATAGTATCGACGCCGGCAAAATTGCCGCTCCACACGTCCGTGTAGAGCTGATCACCGATCAGCACCGCCTCGTCGGCCGTGGCGCCGAGGCGCTTAAGACCCGCCTTGAGGGCAAACGGCGCCGGCTTCATGGCGTGGCTGATGGCCTCGAGTCCCAGCTCGCGTGCAGAGCTCATGACCTGGTCGCGATGCCAGTTGTTGGACACCATGCACAGCTTAAAGCCTTTGGCGCGGGCGGCATCGAGCCAAGCGGAAACCGCGGCGGGAACCTGCTCGGTGTCGCGCGGCACCAGGGTGTTATCGCGATCGAGCAGAATGGCGCGTTTGCCGTCGGCCCACAGGGCATCAAGGTCGATGCGATCGACCGAGGCAACGTATCGTTTGGGGCTAAAAATCCTCATGCTAATTCCAAGACTGTTGATGCTCTTCGTAGGTTTGCGAGAAGTACTCCTCGTCCTGCGTAATGTAGAAATACAGGTCATCGGAGTCGGTCGGCTCAAGCGTGGCCTTGAGTGCCTCGAGCGACGGAGAGCAGATGGGCGTGGGCGGCAGGCCCTCATGCTTATAGGTGTTATACGGGCTATCGCTCTGCAGGTCGTCGGCGGTAACCTCGCCACCGGTGACATACATCATGGTCGCATCGCTGTTGAGATAGCGCAGACCGTCGAGCTTGCCGGCAAGGCGGTTGTAGAAGACCGAGGCCACGTGCGCACGTTGATCGGCGTTGAGGCCCTCGCGCTCAACGATAGAGGCCAAGTTGACGATGTCGTAGTCGGACATCTCCACACCGTAGCGTTCCTTGATCTTGGCTTCGCAGCTCGCAAAGTCAAGCGACTTGTACTCGGACTTAAACTGATCGAGCATAGCGCGAATCACGCCATCGGCCGTCGGCGAATCACCCAACGAATAGGTCTTGGGGAACAAGAAACCCTCGAGCGAGTCGTTAGCGGCGCCCTTAAGGAAGCTATAGTCGTCCACGTAGTTGGAGGCCTTGGCCTGGTTGAGGAAGTCTTCCTTAGAGATGCTGTCGTAGGCCTGGGCCACACGGTCGGCGACTTGATCGACCGTTAAGCCCTCAGGGATAGTCAGCGCATTGGAGCCCGCGTTGGGGCCTTCCATGAGCTGCTGAACAACCTTGGTCGCATCCATGAGTGTGGTGAACGAATAATCACCAGGCTTGAGCGACATATCGGCGTTGAGCTTTTTCACCGCCGCATAGTAATCCTTGGGATTTTCGACGATATGGTTCTCGGAGAGAATCGAGGCGATCGTATCGCCCGAAGCACCATCGGGAATGGTCACCGTAACCTGCTGACCAGCCGTAACCTTCGTATCCTCACCGGCAAAGAAACCCTTGACGGCCGGCACGACAAAGAAAGCGATCGCGGCAAGCGCCAACACGGCGACGACGCCACCGATAATCATAGGCACCGGGGAGCTTTTCTTTTGAGCACCGCGACGAGCATGCGTGTTGTAGCTCGAGCGGGTCGCCGGAGCAACGCCATGCGAACCACGAGCGTGATGCGAATGCGATTGGGGGGCCTGCGTTCGCTGGGTAGGTGCCTGCTGCTTAAAGCGGGTGCCGCCTGCAGGCTGGGCCGTACGAGCAGTGAGCTGCTGAGCCGCGTGAGAAGCCGAATGCTGAACCGAACGAGCAGAAGGCTGCTGACCCGTCCGTTGAACAGGTTGGGCCGAACGAGAGAAAGACTGCGCCGGGCGCGCGGCAGGCTGAGCTGCGCGCTGCGTCGGCTGTGCCGGACGCTGGCCAGGCTGGGCAGGGCGCGACGCCGGCTGCTGTGTACGATTCGGCTGGCGCGGATCGGAAGCGCTAGGCATGCTGAACCTCCTCGTTTTTACGATCGAGCCATGTCTGCAAGAACAGGCTGGCGGCGATCATGTCAATCTTGCCCCTCATCTGCTTTTCGTTGAGGCCCTGCTCGCGCAGGATACGCTTGGCCTCCTGCGAGGACAGACGCTCGTCCTCAAACTCCAGCGGAAGGTCGAGCTCGTCGGCAATCTTTTGGGCCACGGCGGCGACGCGCTCGGCCTGGGGGCCGGGTTCACCGGCCATGGTCAAAGGACGTCCGCTTACCAGGATATCGGGCTCATAGTCCTCGACCAGGTAGCGAAACGTCTTTGCCATACCGGTGACCTCGGCAGCCGGAAGCACCTTGACAGGCATTGCCATCTTGCCATCACGACTCGAGACGGCAATGCCAATCCTGGTCTCCCCTATGTCCAGTGCGAGCGCGACCACAGCGACTACTTAGGTTCTTAGGCGCCGAGCGCGGTCTTGGCGGCCGCGAGGGCATCGGCGATACCGGCGGCGTTCTTGCCACCGGCCTGGGCCATGTTGGGACGACCGCCACCGCGACCGTCGACCAGGCCCGCAATCTGCTTGATCACGTTACCGGCGTGGAAACCGGCCTTCACGGCGTCATCGGAGCCGGCAGCGAGCAGAGCCGGGGTGCCCTTCTCGGTCACGCTGGCAACGACGCAGGCGACGGGGCCGGCGACCTTCTGGTGCACGGTATCCCAAACGTTGCGCAGGTCGGCAGCCTCAAGGCCCTGGAGCTCAGCGACGACGAGCTTGTAGCCGTTCAGCTCGACAGCGCCGTCGATGGCGCTGGAGATCGCATCGGAGGAGCCACCGGTGAGCGCCTTCTTGAGCTTGCCGGAAGTCTCGCGCAGCTCGGCCTGCAGGTTCTCCACGCGGGCGGGAACCTCGTCGACACGGCACTTGAGCGCAGCGGCGGCGGCGTCGACGAGCGCCAGACGGTCGGCCATGTAGTCGAGAGCGCCCTTGGAGGTCACGGCCTCGATACGGCGGACATTCGAGCCCGTGGAGGACTCGGAGATGATCTTGAACAGACCGATCTCGGCGGTGTTGAAGGCATGCGTGCCACCGCAGAGCTCGCGGGAGAACGGCTGGTCCTCGGCGCCTACGGAGACGACGCGGACGACGTCGCCGTACTTCTCGCCAAAGAGGGCGACAGCACCGGCGGCCTTGGCCTCGTCGATGCCCATGACGCGGGTCACGACCGGCTTGGAAGCGAAGATCTGCTGGTTGACCAGGTCCTCGACAGCCTTGAGCTGCTCGGAGGACAGGGCCTCGAAGTGCGTAAAGTCAAAGCGAAGGTGCTCGGGCGTCACCAGCGAGCCGGCCTGGGAGACGTGCTCGCCCAGGACCTGCTTAAGGGCGGCGTCGAGCAGGTGCGTGGCGGTGTGGTTGCGGCGCAGGAAGCCACGGCGCTCGGCGTCGAGCGCGGCGGTAACAGCGGCACCGACAGTCAGCGTGCCATCGGCAACGTGCGCGACGTGGGCATACAGGCCGTTGTGGTTCTTGGTGTCGGCAACGGTCAGAACAACGCCCTCGGCGGAAAGCTTGCCGGCATCGCCCTGCTGACCACCCATCTCGGCATAGAACGGGGTGCGGTCGAGCACAACCTCGACGTCCTCGCCGGCGGCAGCGGACTCGACGGACTCGCCGTTGCGCACGATGGCGACAACCTTGGCGCCCTCGATCACATCGTTGTCATAGCCGTCGAACTCGGTCGCAGCGACCTTGTCGGAAAGCTCGACCCACACGTCGTTGAAGCTGCCCCAGGCGTCGCCCTTGGCATTGGCGCGGGCGCGGGCCTTCTGGTCCTCCATGCAGGCAGTGAAGCCGTCCATGTCGACATCGTGGCCAGCGGTGCCGGCGATCTCGACGGTCAGATCGATGGGGAAACCAAAGGTGTCGTGCAGTTTAAAGGCGACATCGCCCGGAAGCACGGCGCCCTCGGCAAGCGCTGCCAGGGCCTCGTCCAGATAGACGCGGCCGTTGTCGAGCGTCGTGGAGAAGCGCTCCTCCTCGGAGGCGACGATACCCTTGACGAGCGCGACATTCTTGAGCAGCTCGGGATAAGCCTCGCCCATCTGAGCGTTAACCTCGTCGATGAACTTGGTCAGGAAGGCGCCCTCGATGCCCAGCAGGCGACCGTGGAACACGGCACGACGGAGCAGGCGGCGAAGGACGTACTCGCGACCCTCGTTACCGGGAAGGATGCCGTCCGAGATCATAAAGTCGACGGCACGGGAGTGGTCGGCGATGATACGCAGGGAGCGGCTGGCGCCAGAGTAATCGTCGGCGTCATAGGTCTTGCCGCTAATCTTCTCGCCCAGCTTGATGAGGTGCTGCATCAGATCGCCGTCGTAGTTGGCGGTCTTGTGCTGCATGATGGCGGCCATGCGCTCCAGGCCCATGCCCGTATCGAGGTTGCGGTGCGGCAGCTCCGGCATGGAGCCGTCCTCCTGGCGGTCGTACTGGGTAAAGACGAGGTTCCAGAACTCCAGGAAGCGGTCGCAGTCGCAGCCAGGCTTGCAGTCGGGGCTGCCGCAGCCGACCTCCTCGCCCATGTCAAAGTAGATCTCTGAGCACGGACCGCAGGGACCGGTGGGGCCAGCGGCCCAGAAGTTGTCGTCCTCGCCCAGGCGGGAGATGTGGTCCTCAGCAACGCCCAGAGAACGCCACACGTCGTGGGTCTCGTCGTCCTCGGTAAAGACGGTAAAGTACAGGCGGTCGAGCGGCAGCATGAACTCCTTGGTGATGAGCTCAAAGGCCCAGGCGCAAGCCTGCTCCTTGGAGACGCCGCCAAAAGAGAAGTCGCCGAGCATCTCGAAGAAGGACAGGTGACGGCCGTCCTCGCCGATGCAATCGATGTCGTTGGTGCGGACGCACTTCTGGCAGGAAATCGCGCCGATCTCCTTCATGGTCTTCTTGCCCTGGTAGTACTCCTTAAACTGGTTCATGCCAGCGTTGGCAAGCAGCAGCGAAGGATCGTCGGGGACGAGGGACGAAGAAGGATAGAGCTTAAGACCGCGCTCCTCAAAGAAGTTGAGGAACTTGGAGCGAATCTCGGCCGTAGTCATTGACGGGTAGTCAGCACTCATAGAGGGAATCTCCTCGGTTTCACATCGAAACAGTTCAAACGTAACGATATTACCATCCCACCGCGCAAGTACAAAAAAGAGGGCCGCCAAACAGCGACCCTCCAGCGAAATTGCATGTTAGCACGTATGAATGTTAACCCGAATTACCCCGCTAGTTATCGTCATCGTCCATGGAGCCGTCGATGCCGGTTTTGGTATCGTCGTCCGAGTTGGAGTCATCGTCTTTGGCGAAGGGGTTCTTGAAGAAGCCCGTGGCATCGGGCTGCAGACCAGAGAGCTTAATCCAGGGATTATCGAGCTCGGGCTTGGGCATGGCCTTGGCCTCGGGCGCAGTCTCGTTGCCGATGAGCTCAGACTCGTAGATGAAGGTGTCGTCGCCGAGCGCGTCGTAGGCGGCGACCGGGTTGCCATCGGCATCGCGGTACGGCGTGCCCTTAAACACGGCGCCGTCATAGGCCACAAGCTGGCGGCCGGTCTCATTCTCGAAGTAGTACACGAAGATACCCTTGAGGGCCGCACACAGCGGGATGGCAATAATCATGCCGATGGGCCCCATGAGTGCCGAGCCAATAACGAGCGCCGTGAGGCTCATGATGGGATGCACCTGCACCGAGCTCTGCATGACCTTGGGCGAAATGACGTTATCGGTGACGTTTTGCGCGACCATCGTCACGATGAGCGTCCATAACGCCAACATAGGGCTGAACATGAAACCGAGCACTGTGGCGATTGCTGCGCTCACCCAAGGACCGACGACCGGAACCAAATGCATGATGCCGGTAAAGATAGCCATGAGCGCCGCATACGGATGGCCGATGATCATAAAACCGATAAAGGCGAGGAAACCACCGCAGATGGACGTCACGACCATACCGCGCATGTAGCCGCCGACAGAGCGAGAAAGAATGGCGACCATAAAGCGGTACGAGGTCTCCTTCTCCTGACCGATGATGGTGCAAATCTCGTGGTGCATGCGAGGGTAGTCGCAGGCCATCCAGTAGGCAAGCACCAGGCCAAGGAAGATAACAAACAGCTGCGACGCTGTATTGGTGATGAGCGGGAACACACCACGACCAAGCTCGGCGGCAATCTGAGACACATACTTCGATGCCACGGCAACCAGCGACGAAAGATTATCGTCCAAATACTCCTTGAGCGGCGTGTTGTTGAGCGTCTTGGCATGCGAGATCATCTCGTTGAGATCACCGCCCGCAACACGAAGCTGCTCGGGCAGGCGGCTCAGGACTTCCATGATCTGACCAAAGAGAATCGGCGACAAGATGCAAACGACACCGACGAGCACGGCAACAACAACAATAAGCGCAATAAGCGAACCGATGCCGCGATTCACGCCATGGTGCTCGAGCGAGTTGGTGATCGGGGACATCACAAAAGCAATGATGGAGCCGACGCCAAGAAACTCAATAACCGGTGCCAGGATGCCCATAAGGTTAAAGATGACAGCAGCAATAACAATGCAGCCGACAACAGCCCAAATGCGCAGCGTCAAAATGCGGGTGTCGCGCAGCACGCGATCGGTTTGTTGGGGGTGCTCACTCATGAACGAATCATCACTCCGTCGGGGTCGATCTTGTCCTGAATCTTCTTAAGCGTGCGGCGCAGCAGACGCGAAACCTGGACCTGCGATATACCCAGCTTCTTGGCGATCTCGATCTGGGTCATGCCCTTTACAAAGCGCAGCTCGATAACCTCGCGCTCGCGCGGCGAGAAATCACGGATAGCTTCCTCGATCACCAAGCGGTCATCGGTAAAGTCGAGCTCATTGTCGTCGTCGGCGTAGCGATCGAGAATCGAGGGGGCATCGTCGGAATCGGACGCACCAGGAGCCTCGATGGGCACCGAGGTATAGGCCGAAGACGATTCCATAGCCTCGAGTACCTCGTCAACGGTCACGTCCAGGTATTCGGCGATTTCCTCAACCTTGGGCGAACGCTGCAGCTCGTTGGTAAGTTTGTCAGTTGCCTGGTTGACCTTGGCCGAGAGCTCCTGCAGACGACGCGGTACGCGCACACTCCAGCCCTTGTCGCGAAAATGGCGTTTGATCTCGCCCAGGATAGTGGGTGTCGCAAACGTCGTGAACTCGAGTCCGCGCTCGGGATCAAAACGGTCGATAGCCTTGAGCAAGCCCAGATAGCCGACCTGCATGAGGTCGTCGAGCGGCTCGCCGCGATTCTTAAATTTGTTGGCAAGAAACCTTACCAGGTTCATATGGGACATGACGAGCTGCTCACGGGCGTCCGGATCACCGGTCTCCTTGTAACGACGAAACAGCTCGCGGGTTTTCTCCTTGTCCCAAGCGGTCTTGCCGCTCCGGGAACGTTCGGTCATATTAGATATCCGCCTTGAGGTCGAGGGAAAGCGTCAGGGGCGCCGTAGTCTTTTCGTAGGAGTCGCACACGCTCGCGAGGATGAGCTCGGCATACACCGCAGCCTGGTCGTCTTCATCGACCGTAGCCTGGTCGCCAAAGGTAATAGTCATGCCAACGTGGGTCTCATCGACATCGAATTTGATGGTGATGTCATCGCAGTCGACCGCGGTGCAACCAAAGATGAAAGCCTCCTCAGCAGCCATGCGGATGTCCTCGATGCGATCGACAGACATAGAGCACAGGGCACCAACGTTGGCTGCCGTCATGCGCACAAGGCGAGCGAGACGCGGGTCACCGGCAACGGTCAGCGTGATAGGGCAGGTTGCTTCGCTACTCATCGCAGGACTCCTCAGAGGTCTCGGCGGGCGTATAGGTGTAATACTGAGCCGGCTTGGATACAGACTTCTGACCATCATCGTCGCCCGCGGCGGCCTCGTCCTCGCCAATTAGGACGCGCTCGGTAGGCTGCTCGGCCTCCGCAGCGGCAGCGGCGAGCTTGCGATCGGCGTCGGCTGCAGGAGCCTTCACCTTATTGAAGAGCTTCTGCACAGCACCGGCGGCAGAGTCGGTCACGCTCGACACAGCATTGCTGGCCTCGGCCATGCTGCCCGTAACCTCGGAAATGTCGCGAACCACGGCTTCGACCTCTACGAGATTGGAGGTAAGGGCATCAACTGCCGTCTTGCTCGACTTAAGCAGCGGCTCCATCTGGGCAAGCGCCGGCGTAAGCTCATCGACAGCGCCATCGAGCTTTGCCACCACAGGCTGAGCCTCGGCGATGGTGTTGTTGAGGTCGTTCACGGTCTTATCGAGCGAGTCGACAACATTGCGGGTCTTGCGCAGGGTAAGCGCGAGCTCAGCGATGGCCCACACGCCGGCAACGGCGAGCAGCAGCAGGGCGATTTGAATGGGACTCATACAAGCCTCCCGGAAGAATCGAAATACAGACGCTTTTCATGGTACCCCAAAGGGGACCGAACATGCCAAGAGCAGCAACGTGGGACAAAATTATCAGCAGCTACCTCGGTGCATTCCCGCTGCGGTCTCGTTCGCTTTGCTCTACGCGCCACTCTTCCCAGCCGCGCCCGGCAGGCTGCCAAAATGCACCGCGTTCCAAGCCTTCGGGCAAATAGCGCTGATCGACCCAGCCTTCGGGATAATCATGTGGATACTTATACACACCGTATTCATCGCTGCCCGGGCGATGGCGATCGCGCAGATAACTCGGCACCTCGCGAAGCCCACTAGAATGGATATCGGCCAGCGCCGCATCGATCGAAGCCTCACACGCGTTGGATTTTGGCGCCAAGCACACATAGAGTGCAGCCTGAGCCAGGTTAATGCGGCACTCGGGATAGCCAATGACCTCGGCAGACTTAAACGCGGCATGCGCCACCAAAAGCGCCTGCGGGTCGGCGTTGCCAACATCCTCAGAAGCGTGAATCATAATGCGGCGAGCGATAAACTTAGGATCCTCCCCAGCATCGATCATGCGCGCGAGCCAATAGATCGTGGCATCGGGGTCACTACCGCGCATGGACTTGATGAACGCACTGATGATGTCGTAGTGCATGTCGCCGTTTTTGTCATACGTAAAGCCGCGACGCGGGTTGGCAATCTTCACGTCATCCACGGTGATGGGATAGCGCTCCCCCGCCGCAGGCGCTGGCGTTCCCTCGGTATCGGGACGCGTGACGGCAATCTCGCTCGCCAGCTCGAGCGTCGTGAGCGCCGAGCGAGCGTCACCCGCTGCCAGCGTGCAAATGGTCTTAACCGTATCCTCATCGGCCGAGAACTTTCCGTTCAAGCCCTGTGGTGCCTCGAGCGCACGCTCAATAAGCGTGGCGATATCCTCATCCTTCAGATGTTCAAGCTCCACCACGCGCCCGCGCGACAACAGTGCCGAGTTGACCTCAAAGTACGGGTTCTCTGTCGTAGCGCCAATCATAATGACGGTACGGTTCTCAACTGCATGCAGCAGGGCATCCTGCTGCGATTTAGAGAAGCGGTGAATCTCATCGATGAATAGAATGGTGCGGCGGTCGTACGTATTCAGGCGCGTCTTGGCCTCATCAATCACGCGACGCAGGTCCTTCACGGTACCCGTGACGGCGCTGACCTCGACAAACTCGCTCTTGGTATGGTTGGCGATAATGTGGGCCAGCGTCGTCTTGCCCGTACCGGCAGGCCCGTACAGAATCACGCTCGAAAGCACGTCGTGCTCGATCGCGGCACGCAGCCATGAACCCTTACCGACGGCCTTTTGCTGGCCCACGTACTCGTCGAGCGAATTGGGTCGCATGCGCACCGCGAGCGGCGCATTTTTAAAGGAACGCTCGCGCGTCGAGGCAGAAAAAAGGTCGTCCATAGCCATCCCGTGCATCATTCAAAAACGTTTTCCACTAACAGTATACCGAATTAATACGAACTACCGTTCGTTAATATAGGTACGGTGCGGAAACTCCAGACCGGGGAACAGCTTGCTCGTCAGTTCGCAGAAATAACCGTCCGTCATGCTCGCGATATAATCCACCACGGCTTGATCCTTGTCGTCCTGCCAGGCATAGGTGCGATCGTAGTAGGAAAGCTGCTGCTCAATGCGCGAAATATGGTGCTTAAAGATGTACGAGGACTCGTCACTACTGTTTAGATCCCGCAGGCAACGGTCGTAGAGCTTTTCGAACGCCTCGCGCAGCTCCACCTCGGAATCGCCTTCGATACCGCCCTTGCTATAGATCTTCTCGTAGTTCTCGCGCTTGGCTCGGCGGATTTCCTCAAACAGGTCCTCGCTCATCTCGATGCGCGGCTTACCATAGCTGTGCTCAACGATATCGATGGAGGCATGCGTGAGGATCAAACTGTTGTAGGCACCGCCCCGGCCATCATCAAAAGCGTCGGGTGACAGCAGGCCCGCCGCGATCGCATCCTGACGGTCACGACCGACGTAGGCAAGAATATCCGAGATGCGAACGACGCAGCCCTCGAGCGTCATGGGACGCAGATGCCCAATTGCGCTATAGCCCGTGGCAATGCAATCCTCAACCGTCTGGTCAAACTGGTCAAAGGAGCTCATGTCCGAGAGCTCAAACACACGCTGCTCGTACTCGCCGTTATGGCATAGCACGCCGTCGAGCGTCTGGAGCGACACGTTGCGGCCGTACAGTGTGTCGAGCACGCGGACCGACTGCACGTTATGGAAAAAATAACGCCCCGTACGCTTATGATAGATATCGTTGAGGAAGCGCTCGCCGGCATGGCCGAAAGGCGTGTGTCCCAAGTCGTGACCCAGGCCAATCGCCTCGATCAGATCGCAATTGAGCCCCAGGGCGCGACCGATATCGCGCGCAATGCGGGAGACGAGCTGCACGTGCAAACCGCGGCGTGACAGATCGTCATTGCTACGGAAGCTAAAGACCTGCGTTTTGCCTGCATAACGGGTGTACGCCGGAAGATGAAGTATCTTTTCGGTATCGCGCATAAACGCCGGACGCATAAGCGTGCCTTTGTCGGCGGCGCGATCAATACGACGAATGACCTGATCGTCGTTGCAACGATACGGGTTGACATAGCCCGAAGCACGATCGGCGGCAATGCGCTCGACAAGCTCGGGCGACAACGCCGAGGGAATACGGTCCATGCGCGCCTTAATGACGGCCGTTTCTTGATTAGTTGCCATGGCATGCTCCTTAAGAAGGATGCGCAATCGGTTACAAAGTGCAGCCCACGACCTCGATTATGGCAAAAATCGGCACCAAAAACGGGAGCAATGGCAGGGAGCGTGATTTTGTGAAGAGGCAAGCGACGGCAAGGGTCAGAAGCGCAACCGCAAACGCGACAACGCCGCCCAGGGGATCGAAGGTACAAAGGGCAAAGAGTGCCTTGACGTCCCCCATGCCAATGCCAGGAGCGTGGCGAACTCTACGCCAGAGCGACTCGGTAAGCACAAGGCCAAGGTAGACGATGACCGCAAGACCGGCGTGGTCAAGCGCTGTGTTCAAACCGAGGTCGAGCCAAACGCCCGCCAACGCCGTCACGGCACATGCGCCGGCAAGCCCATTGGGAAACCGTCGCTCTCGGGCATCAATTGCCACGCCGGCAAAGATGCAAATCCAAAACGGGATATAGACCATCGGACTCCTCCTCGAGCTGCATCGCAAAAGCAAAAACCACCACAAAGGTGCCTGTCCCCTTTGCGGTGGTTTTGGTGGTGGTTATTTGGCGCCTTGCATGACCTCGTCAAGGGTAACGTTGACGGCGTGCTGCGTCGGCACCCAGTCGACCTTCAGGAACAGCGCGGCCACCGTGATGGGGATATAGCTGAACATAAAGATCGGGAAGGTAAACAGGTTAGTCACCAGACGCCACTTTTGCGCGCAGTGAATGTGCTTGTACTCAAAGATAGTCGTGAGCAGCGCCAGGATAAAAAAGGTCTGATACATCATGGCGAAGGTCATAATGAGCGAAGCGGCGCACGCCTGCATCTCGACTTCGGTAGCCAAGAAACCATGCGAAAGGCCACCCACAATCAAGAACGTCGCATTAGCGAGCATCGAGATCAGCGATAGCAGCATACCCGGGGCGATCGTCATGAACATGTCGTAGGCGGCAAAGCGATGATAGCGGAACGTCGACTTGACCAGATGCTTACCGTAGGTAAAGAACACCTGGTAAAAGCCCTTGGTCCAGCGCATACGCTGCTTCCAGGATGCCTTGAACGTCACGGGTTGCTCGTCAAAGAACTCCGCCGGCGCATAGCCAATGCGAATACCGTGAATAGCGCAGAACGTAGTGAACTGAATGTCCTCGGTCAGCGTATGGAACTGCCAACCGTGCATGCCCTCGATAACGCTTGACGAGATAAGGTAACCCGAACCCGAAACAGCGCAGGACGTCTTGCAGATATTGCGCGCGTTGTTGAGGAAGCGCGCCTCGCGCAGGTACCAAGTAGCATTAGCTGCCGAGATCCACGAGCTGCCGAAGTTCTTGGAATTGCGATAGCTCGTGACCACATGGAAGCCCTGGTCAAAGGCATCATTCATCTTGGAAACGTAATCGCGGGAGATAACGTTGTCGGCATCGAAGATAAAGTAGCCCTCAAACGTGTCGGGATACTCGTTGAGAATGCGGTCGAAGCCAAAGTCCATGACCCAGCTCTTGCCCTTGCGGGCCAGGTCATTGCGCTCGTAAACAATGGCACCGGCCTCGCGCGCGAGCTGCGCCGTGTTGTCGGTGCAGGCATCGGCGACCACGAAAACCTCGATGAGCTCGGACGGATAATCCTGGTCCTTGATGGAGCGAACGAGATTGGCAATCACGGCCTCCTCGTTATGCGCCGCGATAAAGAAAGCATAGCGATGGAGTTTTTTGGCCTTGGGAGGCGCGACCTCGCCACGAAGAGCGCCAATGACAAAGAAGACCACCTGGTACAGAAAGCAGACCGTGAGCAGCGTGACGACAATCTGGTTGAAGATCACGATGGGTGTGTTGGTTTGTAAAAAGGCGAGCATGCAGGCTCCCAGCAACGCGTTACGTAAACAACCGTATATCTTACCGCAGGCTTACCGAGTTCAAGAAACCACCTAATACTGGCTAGGCTTCGAGAAGACCGAGCTGCGGAACGATTTCATCTCCAGCGGCCGTGCGACCGAGCGAGCGCGGAGCCAGATCGTCGAGAACCGCAGCGAGATCCCACGGCAACTCGTCGCGGCACTCAATGCGCTCCCCCGTCACGGGATGTTCGAACGCCACGCGCCAGGAATGCAGAAACTGCCTGGTCAGACCCTGATCGGCGCGTGCATCGCACTTGCCGTAGAGCGGATCGCCCACGCAGGCGTGGTTGATATGGCGCATATGCACGCGAATCTGATGTGTGCGGCCCGTAAACAGGTGGCACTCGACGAGCGTATAGCCGTCGTCAAAACGCGTGGAATCGAAGCGCTCGAGGACCTTAAAGGTCGTAATGGCCTGGCGCGCGAAAGGATCGTCCGAAACGGCCATCTTGACACGGTCACGCGTAGAACGGGCAATGCCGGTGTTAATGGTGCCCTCATCCATAGCGATATGTCCGTGAACGAGCGTGATATAGCGACGATCGAGCGTGCGCGTGCGAATGAGATTTTGGAGCGCGCGCTGCGTGTCGTCGTCTTTTGCCGCAAGCATGAGGCCCGAGGTATCGCGATCTAAACGATGCACGATGCCGGGGCGGTCCTCACCCTGCACGGTACCCAGATGGTCAATGCCGCAGTGGTAGACCAGAGCGTTCGCAAGCGTGCCGCTCTCGTGGCCATGGGCGGGATGGCACACCAGGCCGCGCTGCTTGGAGAGCACGATGAGGTAGTCATCCTCGTAACGGATATCGAGGGGGATGGCCTCGGGAATCACATCAGTGGGATCATGCGGCTCGGGCAGGTCGACCGAGATGCGGTCACCGAAGCGCACAGCATATTTTTTTGATAGGCAGGTCTCGCCGTTCACGATTACGGCGCCGCCCTCGATCAGATGCGCGCAGGCAGAGCGCGTGGGGCAGCCGTCGTTGGCACCCAGAAAGGCGTCGAGACGCTGGCCAGAGCAATCGTCGGCAACAAGAATATGGATGTCGGCCATTAACGCTCATTCCTTTCGCGAATCTTGCGGGCACGCTCCCCACGCTGCTTGGCTTTGCGCTTGGCGCGGGCCTCATCACGGGCATTGAGCTCGGCAGTCGCATCGACTTCGCGGGCCGCAGGGCTCAAGAACATGTAGCCGATGAGGGCAAGCACAACGCCTACGGTGATGCCGATATCGGCCACGTTAAAGACGGGAAAGTCGATGAAGGTGGTGGCAATAAAATCGGTCACAAAGCCAAAAGCCAGGCGATCGATCGCGTTGCCAATGGCGCCACCCACGACCATGGCCATGCCCACAACCTCCAAGCGAGCAAGCTGGGGCGTGCGAAGCAAGTACACGGCAATGGCGACAATGACCGCAAGCGCCAGCAAAGCGAACGCAACGCCATGCCCCTCGCCCATGCTAAAGGCAGCACCGATATTACGGACAAACATAAAGTCAATGACACCGGGGATGACGGTCACATGCAAAGCGTCGCCCACGGCACGAACCGCAAGCTTGGTCAGCTGGTCAAGAAGCAGCACAACCAGCGCCACCCCACCAGCAACACCCAACCGCCAACGCAAAGGCGGCGTCATACCCCCAGCACGACCCAAATCAATCCCCTACCCTCAAGAACATCGAATTCCGTTTAACGCAATTAACCATCTTATATTGCCACACGCAGAGCGCACGACATATTCGCTAACGCCAGATAAATAACCAGCATAAAAAGAAAGCGGCATTCCGAAAAACAGAATGCCGCTTTTATTCAGCGGAGCAAATGGGCCGAAGGCGTCCAAATTCTCCCAATAACTAAAATGCCGAGTTACCGTGCCTTAAAGGGCATTCGCGCAGCGCTTGCAAATATGCGCGTGGCCGTTGTACTCGCCGACGGTGGTGCGGTAGTTCCAGCAACGGTCGCAGCACTCGCCCTCGGCTGCCTCGATGGCAACGGAGAGTTCCTCGCCCTGGGTCAGCTCAACATCGGAAACGATGTAGAACTCGGCCAGGTCGACGGCCTTATCACCGGTCAGCAGCGCGTACATCTCGGCGGGAACGACCGCCTTGACGCGGACCTGCTGGCTCTTGGTGAAGGTACCGGCGGAGCGGGCATCCTCAAGGGCCTTGGTCACGGCGCTACGGAGCTCGAGTGAAGCCTCGAGCACGCCCTCAAACTCATTGGCCTCGTCGAACGTGATGGGCGACTTGTACCAATCGAGCAGCGCGGCGTACTTCTGGTGATCGACGCAGCCGGCGGGCGCATAGGCCATGGCCTCGTCAACCGTGTAGGACAGGATCGGCTGAAGGTCGCGCATGAGCATCGAGAAGAGCTCGGCCAGCACGGTCTGGGCGCTGCGGCGCTCGAGCGAGCCGGGCTTCTCACAGTACAGACGGTCCTTCAGGGCGTCGAGATACACGTTGGAGAGCTCGGTAACCACGAAGTCGTAGAGCGCACGGTAAGCGCGCGGGAACTCGTAGCAAGAGTAAGCGTCGTCGACCTCGGCCTGGACCTGGGTCAGACGGGCAACCATGAGCTTGTCGAGCGGCAACAGGTCGGCAAAGGCGACGCCGTCGGTCTCGGGCTCAAACTGGCCCTCGAGCTCGGAGAGCAGGAAGCGCAGCGTGTTGCGGAAACGACGGTAGGCATCGGACGTACGAGCGAGGATCTCGTGGTCGATGGAAACGTCGGAGCTGGTATCGACAGATGCAACCCACAGACGGATGATGTCGGCACCCATCTCGTCACAGACCTTGTTGGGGTCGATGACGTTACCGAGCGACTTGGACATCTTGCGGCCCTGGCCGTCGAGCGTGAAGCCCTGCGAGACGACCGCCTTATACGGAGCGTGGCCGTTGGCGCCCACCGAGGTGAGCAGCGAGCTCTGGAACCAACCGCGGTGCTGGTCGGAGCCCTCGAGATACACGTCCGCCGGATACTCCAGCTCGGGGCGATACTCGCAGACGGCCTTCCAGGAGACGCCGGAGTCCCACCACACGTCGAGGATGTCCTTATCGGCCTTGAGGTGATGGCCGCCGCACTTGGGGCAGACGCAGGCCTCGCCCAGGTAGCTCTCGGGAGCGTCGGTGAACCAGGCGTCGGAGCCCTTCTCGTGGAAGAGCTTGATGACGGCGTCGAGAGTAGCGTCGTTCATGACCTTCTCGCCGCAGTCGGCGCAAGTGTAGCTGGGGATAGGCACGCCCCAGTTGCGCTGGCGGCTGATGCACCAGTCGGGACGCTGCTCGACCATGGCGCCAATGCGGTTGGCGGCATGGGCCGGATACCACTTGACGTTCTCGCGGACCTCTTTGCCAGCCTGCTCGCGCAAGCCGGTCTTGTCCATCGAGACAAACCACTGGTCGGTAGCACGGAAGAGCACCGGGTGCTTGCAGCGCCAGCAGTGCGGATAGCTGTGCGTGATCTTCTTCTCGAGGACCAGGGTGCCGCGCTCGCGCAGGAACTCGATGATGTGCGGGTTGGCCTCGTCGGTATCCATGCCGCTGAAGGGGCCGCCGGTGCCAAACTCCTCGCCGGTGTAGAACTTGCCGTCGTCATCGACCGGCATGCAAATGTCGGTGATGCCCTCCTTGAGGCAGGCGAAGTAGTCGTCGACGCCGTGACCGGGCGAGTTGTGGACGATACCGGTACCGTCATCGACACCGACGTAATCGGCCAACAGTGCCACGCCCTCAACACCGTCAAAGATCGGCTGCTTATAGTGAATGTGATGGAAGGTCTCGGCGGGAACCACATAGGGCTTGCCGTCGACCACAACCGGGGTGTACTCCCAGCCAAACTCCTCGCAGCACTTGGGAGCCAGGTCCTCGAGCATGACCTCGGCGCGGTCGTCGTGCTCAACGGCGACGTAGGCGGCACCGGGCTTGAGAGAAACTGCCTGGTCGGAGGGGATGGTCCACGGCGTGGTCGTCCAGATGATAAAGTCAACCGGGCCGTCGAAGTTCTCGAGGCCGACGGGCTTGGAGGTCATCTCAAAGCGCACGAAGATGGACGGGCTCGTCTCGTCGGAGTACTCAATCTCGGCCTCAGCAAGTGCGGTATGGCAGTGCTTGCACCAGTGGACGGGCTTGTGACCGCGATAGATCAGGCCCTTGTCGAACATGGCCTTGAAAACCTCGATGTCGGCGGCGTCATGCTGGTGATAGAGCGTCAGATAGGGGTTGTCCCAATCGCCGAGCACGCCCAGGCGACGGAAGCCGGCCTTCTGCAGCTCGATGTTCTCGACAGCGAACTTATTGCAAAGCTCACGGATCTTAGCCGTGGAGGTCTGGTTGAACTTCTCGGTGCCGAGCTTCTCCTCGACCTTATGCTCGATCGGCTGGCCATGGCAGTCCCAACCGGGAACATAGGGAACCTCATAGCCCTGCATCATCCAGTAGCGGTTGATCATGTCCTTGGAGATCTTGTTCATGGCGTGGCCGATGTGGATCGGGCCGTTGGCGTACGGAGGGCCGTCGTGCAGCACGAACTTCTTGTGACCCTCGTTCTTCTTCAGAACCTGCTCGTAGACCTTGTTGTCCTGCCAGTCCTTGAGTCGCTTGGGCTCGGACTTGGAAAGACCGGCACGCATGGGAAAACCGGTTTTGGGCAGATTCATCGTCTGCTTGTACTCGTTTGCCACGGTACCCCTTTCATGTCGTGGGCGCGCACGCCCGTTGGGCACCAAAAAAGCGCCCGTCCCTACAAGCTGGGACGAAGCGCCACAAAAACGGGCTGTATGCCCGCAAAAGCTCTTCGTTTAACCACCCAGCTTAGATGCCCTCGCCCGCGTATTCGCGCGCTCGCATCCGTTACTCGGCTGGCCTGTATCGACGACCATCTCGGCGATATCTACTAAGACGTGCCTGCGCGGCACGTCCGTTGGGACCGCAGCTCCGGGGTGATTTTCATCGGTCGCATGCACGGGTTCTCAGCGCTCCCCGCTCTCTGTGGCATGCGGACGGCCGACTACTCGTCCCCATCAACGCTTATGCGGAGTATGCTAGCACGTTCCGCGCCGGCGAAAAACCCTCAACACTGGTTTCATACGTAAGAAATTTCTCGTGGTCGTTAGCCTTCTCTAGGAGCAAAATACCTGAAAGCACTTTAACTAACGAAAGAAGGCTGCCATGCGCACAATCGGAATGAGCGACTACACCGTCGGCGAGGATTGCTTTACCGAGCTGCCCGCCGCACTGGCGGAGTACGGCGCGAAGAAAGTCGCCATCATTGGTGGCAAGCGAGCCCTAGCTGCGGCGCTGCCGGGCATCGAGGCGGCGCTTGAAGGTACCGACGTCGAGATTCTGGAGACGCGCGTCTACGGCACCAACAGTACGCGCGCCAATATCGCCAAGGTCGTGAACTCCCCCGCTTGCCAGCAGGCAGACGTGCTTATCGCCTGTGGCGGCGGCAAGGCACTCGACACCGTCAAGACAGCGGCAATCGAGCTCAAGAAGATTGTCTTTACGGTGCCGACGATTTGCTCTAACTGTTCCGCCGCGACCGCCATTGCCGTCGTCTACAACGACGATGGATCGCTCGAGGGCTATTCGTACCCCAACCGACCGGCGCACATCTTCATCAATCCCAAGATCATCGCCGAGGCTCCGGCGGAGTACTTCTGGGCCGGCGTGGGCGACGCCCTGTCCAAGCAGCCCGAAGTCGAGTACGCCACGAGCGCCGGCGACCTGGAGCACACCGCCGGCCTTGGCCTGGCTCTTGCCCACACCTGTTCCGAGCCGCTGTTTACCTACGGTGTTCAGGGTCTTGAGGACGTTCGTCAGAATCTGTCGAGCGAGGCCGTCAAGCAGATCGCGCTCGACATCGTGGTCAACACGGGCTATGTCTCGAACCTGACCAACCAGAACGATTACTACTACAACTCGAGCGTGGCGCACGCGTTCTACAACGCCACCTGCAGCATTCCGCGTGAGGGCACCTACCTGCACGGCGAAGTCGTAAGCCTGGGCGTGCTGGTGTTGTTCGCCTACACGGGCGACACCGAGAACCTTAAGCGCTATGCTGACTTCAACAAGCAGATGGGGCTGCCCGTAACGCTTGAGCAGGTCGGGCTTTCCGAGACCGATATCCCTGCCCTGTGCGAGCACGCACACGCCACCAACGAGTGGAAGCAAGGCAACCCGGAGCCCTTCACCGACGAAAAATTCGCCGCCGCCATCAAGGCCGCCAACGCCTACGGCCACACGCTCTAGACCCAGGCCAAAACCACCACAAGGGAGCAGCACCTTTGTGGTGGTTTTTTATTGCTCCAGCATGCTGGGGTCGAACTCGCTAGCCGGGATCACGCGATAACCGTGGCGGAGCAGTAAATCAACGAAGACGCCGTTGCCCGCCGTAAGGGTGCCGCTGAATGTTCCGTCGTAGATGCGACCCGCGCCGCACGAGGGACTACGGTCCCGCAGGATGCACGCGGCGATCTCTTCCGGCCCGCCCGCCTGCTCGCACATATCGAGCGCTCGTTGGGCACCCAGGCGAAATTCGCGATCGACCGATATGCCCTCGCAGGTACGAACCTCTCCGTTCACAATCTCGGACGGCTTGCGCGGCGTGGGCAGGCCCCCAAAGACCTCAGGGCACACCAAGAGGACCTCGGTCCCTGTACGCTCGCAGGCCTCGACCAACTCGCGATGGTAGTTGTCGAGCCCGTTATACTTGCAGCTCTCGCCCATCAAGCAGGCGCTCACCACGATCTTCATTTCCATCCCTCTCAAGCAAAACGCCCCATTTGAGAAAGCTGCTCAAATGGGGCGTCGGCGTTTACTGGCTCGGCCGCGGCTTTACTGCTGCTTGGGCATCAGCGGATTCTCGCGCGTGAGGAGGTTCATGAACTCCTCGCCCGTGATGGTCTCCTTCTTATACAGATAACGAGCCAGCTCGTGGAGCTTAAACTTGTTCTCCTTCAGAATCTGCAAAGCGCGGTCGTGCGCATCCTCGATCAGCTTGGCGACAATCGCGTCCACGCGCTCGGCCGTACCGGGGGCGCAGGTGAGCGACGTGTCCTGATTGAGATACGCGTTCTGCACGGTACCGAGCGCCATCATGCCAAACTCGTCGGACATACCAAAGCGCGTCACCATATTACGGGCGAGCTTGGTGGCCTGCTCGATGTCGTTGGCGGCGCCGGTCGTCATCTCGCCAAAGATGAGCTCCTCGGCTGCGCGGCCACCGCAATAGACAGCGAGCTTGTCCAAGACCTCCTGGCGCGTCGTCAGGAAGCGCTCGTCCTCCTCGACCTGCATGGTATAACCAAGAGCACCGCTCGTGCGCGGCACGATGGTGATCTTCGTGACCGGCGCAGAGCCCTTCTGGCGAGCGGCAACGATGGCATGGCCGATCTCGTGATAAGAAACGACCTGCTTCTCGTGGTCGGACAGCACCGTGGACTTACGCTGTTGGCCGGCAATGACGACCTCCACCGACTCCTCGAAGTCGTCCTGGGTTGCACGCTTGCGACCCTCGCGAACGGCGCGCAGGGCACCCTCGTTGATGATATTGGCCAGGTCGGCGCCCGAGGCACCGGGCGTGGCGCGGGCAATCGCGGTCAGGTCGATCGGCGGCTCGGTCTTCACGCTCTTGGCATGCAGCTCGAGGATGTTCTTGCGGCCGGTCAGATCGGGCAGCTCGACGGGGATGCGGCGGTCAAAACGACCGGGGCGCAGTAGAGCGGGATCGAGACTGTCGGGGCGGTTGGTTGCGGCAAGGACAACGATACCCTTATGGTTATCGAAGCCATCCATCTCGGTCAGCAACTGATTGAGCGTCTGCTCGCGCTCGTCGTTGCCGCTAAAGCCGCCGCCATCGCGCTTCTTACCGATGGTATCGATCTCATCGATAAAGACGATACACGGTGCCTTTTCCTTGGCCTGCTTAAACAGGTCACGAACCTTAGCAGCGCCGCGACCGACAAACATCTCAACGAACTCAGAGCCCGAAATGCTAAAGAACGGAACACCGGCCTCGCCGGCAACAGCCTTGGCAAGCAGGGTCTTACCGGTACCCGGAGGGCCAACAAGGAGAGCACCGCGCGGCAGCTTGGCGCCGATCTCCTCGTAGCGCTGCGGCTTCTCCAGAAAGTCGACGACCTCCTTGAGAGACTCCTTGGCCTCTTCCTGGCCGGCGACGTCCTTAAAGGTCACGCCCACGTCCTTGGAGGCGATCACGCGCGCGCCGGACTTACCCAGTCCGCCGCCGCCAAAACCGCCGCCGCCAAAGTTCATCGACGGGCCGTCATCACCCATGGCCTTCTTCATGCGGCGGTTGAGCCACCAGCCGATCAGGAAGAAAATCGCCATGGGAAGGATGAGCGTAAGCAGGTAGTAGGTCATCAAACCCGAGTTTTTATCGGGAACGACCGACTCCAGCGAAGCGCCAGACTCAAGCACGCGATCGGTAAAGCCCGCATCGTTCGGCACACCGGTCGTCTTATAGGCGATGTTCTCGTCCTCGCCCTTCTTGGTGTAATAAATCGAGTAATCGTCCGTGTTGTACTCGACCTTGTCGACACTCTTCTTATCGAGCGCTTTGACAAACGTCGAGTAATCGGTCTTCGTAATCTGCTGCGTGTGACCGATGTTAGGGAACAGAACGGTCGAGAGCACGAGGTAGACGACGAAGGCGATGAGCACGTAGAGAATCATATTCCGTCTACGTTTGTTGTCATCCATCTCCATCTGCTTGAACTCCATCTACTGGGGTTGATAATGCTAACTAGAATACCCAACCCGGCCGGCGATAAACCGACGCCGGGCACGAAAGGACATAGATGGCATCACTGGAAGTCGGCAAGGTTCAGATTTATACGGGCGACGGCAAGGGCAAGACGACGGCTGCTTCGTGACGCGCGAGGATGTCGAAGCGCTGATCGCGATAAAGCCCGCCACCACGGAGCTCGTGCTCACCGGCCGGGGCTTGCTGCCCCTCGCGAACCTCGCCGACCTTGTCACCGAAATGCGCCCCATCAAACACTACTTCGACGAAGGACTCCTAGCCCGCCAAGGCATCGAATACTAGCCATTGGGGACGTCCCGAATGGCTAGGCGGTGGCGCGACCTAGCCAGTTGCCGCTGTGGTGGTAGATGGTGAACATGGTTGCGGTGATGAGCCAGGTTACGGGGTAGACCAGCAGTAGATGCTCGAGCGACGGATCGAAGGGCATGATCGCAAACACCCAAATCACTCTGAGTACGACGGTGCCAAAGATGGTGAGCATCATAGGCTGCAGACTCACGCCGGCGCCGCGGATGGAACCCGAGGCGTTCTCGATAATCGAGAAAATCGCATAGAACGGCGCAATGAAATGGAGGATGGTCGTGGTGTACGCCGAAATCGAAGCATCGTCGACAAACAAACGCGACAACGGACCCGAGAACACCAGCAGCACGGCAGACAGGCCACCAATGAGCATAAACGACAGCACGAGCGACGTATGGTAGCCCTTGCGCATGCGCTCGTAGTTGCGCGCGCCAAAGTTCTGCGCCGAGAACGTAGTGATCGATACGCCGAGCGCCTCGGTCACCATCCAGATAATGCCATCCAGGCGCCCAGATAGACCCCAAGCAGTCGTGACATCGGCGCCAAACGAATTAACCGACACCTGGATCAGCACGTTCGAGATCGAATAGGCAGCCGATTGAAAACCGAGTGGCAGACCACACGAGATCATACTCTTGCAAATACCGCGATCGATACCGAGCTTAGACAGCGAAAGACGCCATGCACCCGGAGCGCGCATCATGCGCAACACGATCATCGTTGCATTGGAGCAAATGGTCAGCGCCACTGCGATGCCGCAGCCCAGCGCCTCCATATGCAACACAGCGACAAAGATGATATCCAGCACCACGTTAACAAGGCAGCCAGAGGCAATGATCACGGCGGGCCCGCGCGTGTCGCCCACGGAACGCAGCAGTGCGGTTCCCATATTCAGCAGCAGCGCCGCAACCATCGCGGCAAAATAACAGCGAGCATAGGCCACACCCTCGGCCAATAGTTCATGCGGCGTGTTCATAAGCACCAGCATGGGCTCAACGAACACTATGCCAAGAATCGAGAAAGCGATACCGCCCACCAGCGCGAGCGTCATGGCTGTATGGACCGAACGACTCAGTCGCTCATCATCGTGCTGGCCAAAATACTGACCGGTAATGACCGCGCAGCCGGCGCCGACGCCAACGCAAAAGCCAATGCAGAGCTCGGTGAGCACCATCGTGGCTTGAATGCCACCCAGCGCGAGCTTGCCGCCAAACTGGCCAACGATATACGTACCGATAAGCGTGTAGGCCTGCTGAAAAAACGAACTAAAAAAGATGGGAACGCACAGCGACAGCAGCTGTTGCCAAATGACACCCTGCGTTACATCGATAGCCGTAGATTTCTTAGCCACACGCCCTCCCCGCCAGCATACGTCAAACAACATAACGGCAATTTAAGACCAAAGCCAATACTAGCTTAGCACCGACTGGCGGCGACCGAAACACCCCGAATTAGAGCGCGGTGCGGAAAACTGCCTAGTGATACAAACCCGGCTGGTAGTGATACTCATTGCTCACGTGCGGGCACAGCTGCCAAAAGGCGACGGCGCTCGCCGCGGCCACGTTAAGCGAATCGACCCCGTGCGCCATCGGAATGCGCACCGCGTGGTCACAGCCGGCAATGGTCTTGGCGCCCAAGCCGGCACCCTCGGTACCCATAAAGATTGCCAAGCGGTCAATCTCCTGCAGCACGGGATCGTCCAGCGATACGGAATCGTCCGTCAACGCCATAGCGGCACACGAAAAACCGGCATCGTGCAACGCGCTCAGGCCATCATGCGGCCACACACGAGCCTCGCTGCCAATACGCGTCCACGGCACCTGAAACACCGTGCCCATGCTCACGCGGGCCGAGCGACGGTACAGCGGGTCGCAGCACGTCGGGCTGACCAAAATACCGTCAACGTTCAATGCGGCAGCCGAGCGGAAAATAGCGCCAACATTGGTGTGATCGACAATACCCTCAAGCACGCACACACGCACCGGACGATCCCCCGCCGCCTCAACGACGCCACCCAAGAACTCATCAACCGGAATCTGCCGCGGGCGACGAAACGCCGCGAGCGCACCGCGCGTCACGTTAAAGCCCGTCAGCTGCTCCATGAGTTCCATGGAAGCCACGAACACAGGAACCGGACCTGCGCCCTCGCGCACAACCAGGCGCTCAAACAGCGGCATCATCTGGTCGAGCCAGCGTTCGCCCAAAAGAAAGCTCACCGGCTCATATCCGGCGCGAACCGCGCGCTCGATAACCTTGGCACTCTCGGCGATAAAGATGCCCTTTTGCGGCTCTAGCACGCAGCGCAGTTCACGCTCGGTCAGTCGCACGTAGGCATCGAGCCGCTCGTCCTCGAGCGAATCAATTCGCAGAACCTCAACGGCATCAGTCATAGCAGCCAGCCCGCACCCTTCTTTACAGCACATCTATACCAAACGAGGCGACGCTAAGCGCCGCCCCATACATTCAATCAACCCGATAATACCGTTCACGCCAGGCGATTTACGCCTCAACGCGACGATACGTCACGAACTCATAATCGACACCCTCGTCGCCCTCGCCCGAGGCAATCGTGGCAACACCGCCACGCCACGCAATCTCCCACGCGGGATCGGCGTCCAAATCGGGAAAGTAAGTGTCCACGGCATGAGTGCAATGGTCGTGCGTGACCTCGGCCTCGGCGCAATACGGCAAAAACTGCCGATACACCTCGCCGCCACCGATCACCCAGGCAACGGGCTCATCGGCAACCGCGGCGAGCGCCTCGTCGATGCTATGCACCACGTCGACGCCCTCGACAGCAAAATCCTCGTCGCGGGTAAGCACGATATTGCGACGGTTCTTGAGTGGACGCCCACCGGGAAAACTCAGCAGCGTCTTGCGCCCCATGATGACCGGGCAGCCCTTGGTGCAGGCCACAAAATGGCGCATGTCGGCGCGATTGGACACCACCATGTCGCCCTCGCACCCAATGCCCCAATCGTCACACACGGCAACGATAGCAGATAGCTTACACGTCATGAGCACCACCTACACCGCAATGGGAATGTTCTTGACCTGAGGGCCGTGCTCATAGCCCTCGACGATCAGGTCATCTGTCGTAAACGCATAGAAGTCATGCACATCGGGGTTGAGCGTTACCTTGGGTGCCGCAAACTGCGGACGCTCGATAAGCTCGCGGACGATATCGACATGACGATCATAGATATGGGCGTCGGCGATCACGTGCAGCAGCTCACCGGGAATCATATCGACCGACTGCGCGACCATCATCAGCAAAATGGCGTACTGGCACACATTCCAGTTGTTCGCGGCCAAAATGTCCTGGCTGCGCTGGTTGAGAATCATGTTGAGCGTCGGCTTGTCGTCCTGAGGACGCTGCGTCACGTTATAGGTCACGCTATAGGCGCATGGATAAAGGTGCATCTCGGACAGATCGCTAAACACGTACGTATTGGTCATAATGCGGCGACTATACGGCGTGTGCTTAAGGTCGTACAGTACACGGTCCATCTGGTCGAAATCGCCCTCGGCATAATGGCTCTTCTGGCCAATCTGGTACCCGTAGGCCTTGCCGATGGAGCCGGTCTCGTCGGCCCACTCATCCCAAATATGGCTGTTGAGGTCATGGACGTTATTGGACTTCTTTTGATAGATCCACAAAATCTCGTCCATCGCAGACTTAAGCGCCGTGCGGCGCAGGGTGAGCGCAGGGAACTCCTCGCGCAGGTCGTAGCGCGCCGTAACGCCAAAGTTTTTAATGGTATAGGCAGGGGTGCCGTCCTCCCACACCGGACGGACCTTTTGGCCCTCGGTGGTGGTGCCATGGTCCAGAATGTCGCGGCACATGGATACAAACTGTTGATCAGCTTTGCTCATTGACCCTCCTGTCAGTCGCCTACAAGCGAGATTCATTGTAGCCCAGGCGCACGCGGCCCCACAGCACAAACATAAGCCCTCATTTTCTGACATATGCCAGAAATTCCTTGCGCAAATCCGCACGTTCGCTATTCTATTGTTGACATATGTCAGATTTGGAGAGTGTATGGCTGGAAGACGCGAAAAACTGCGCCGCGTTGGGATCATCCCCGAATATCGCGGCTTTACCCCCGATGGCCTTGCCAGCGGAGACGCTATCGATATGACGGTCGATGAGCTCGAAGTACTGCGCCTGTGCGATCTGGAGGGCCTCAATCAGGAGGCCGTCGCCCTGCACATGGGCATCGCCCGCGCCACGGTGGCGGCAATCAGCAGTCGCGCGCATCGCAAGGTGGCAAACGCGCTGGTCAACGGACGAGCGCTCGTCATCGAGGGCGGCAATATCGCGTACTCCCCCATCGCCACGACGACGGCCGCATGGCCAGCAAAGGAGGTCGGCACCATGAGGGTGGCAACGACGTACGAGAACGGCAACATCTTTATGCACTTTGGCCGCAGCGAGCAGTTCAAGATCTACGACATCCAGGATGGCAAGGTGCTCAACGAGCAGGTCGTAGGCACCGGCGGCACCGGCCACGGCGCCTTGGCGGGCCTGCTTGCCAACGGTGGCGTTGACACGCTCATTTGCGGCGGTATCGGCGGCGGCGCTATCAACGCGCTTGCCCAAGCCGGCATCACGGTCTATGCGGGCGCCCAGGGCAGCTGCGATGCCTGCGTCGAGGCTCTCATTGCCGGCACGCTCGCACAGAACGGCGAGGCCACCTGCGACTGCCATGGACATGATCATGAGCACATCCACGAGCATGGCGGATCCTGCGGTTGCCACGGCCATCACGAGAACGAGGGTCACGAGGGCTGCAGCTGCCACTAACAGCAGGCAATCGATGCCATCACGCGTCTGCTCACACAACATATAACGCACCAACGACGAAGGCCGCCTGGAATACCATCCAGGCGGCCTTCGCCATACACGACTCTACCAGTCGTTACTTCTTATTGCGCATCTGCGCTTCCATCTGGCGCAGCAGATCCATATCGGACTTAGGACCGCCCGTCCCAAGTCCGCCCATGCCGCCCAGGCCCATGGCATCCAGACCGGGAATATTGGGCATGCGCATCTTTTTGCCCTTCTTACCCTTCTTGCCCTTCTTGCCGCCGGCCTGCGCCTGATTGGCCATCGAGCGCATGCGGCCCATCATCTTATTCATCTCGCCCCACTGCTTCATAAGGCTATTGACCTCAGTGGGGGTCACGCCGGCGCCCTTGGCGATGCGGGCGCGACGCTGACCGTTGATGATGGAGGGACGAAGGCGCTCCTCCTTGGTCATCGACATGATGATGGCCTCGTTCTTGTCGAAGATGCCTTCGTCCAGGTTACCACCCATCTGGTTGAGCGCACGCTGGCCACCGGGGAGCATGCCCAGAATGCCCTTCATGCCGCCCATCTTCTTGACGGCCTTCATCTGGTCGAGCATGTCGTTCATGGTAAAGCCCTCGCGCAGCATGCGCTCGGCGGCCTCGAGCTGCTCGGCATCGGCGGCCTCCTGGGCCTTCTCGATAATGCCGACAACATCACCCATGCCCAAGATGCGCTTGGCCATGCGGTCGGGGTAGAACGGCTCCAGCGAATCGGGCTTCTCGCCCATGCTCACGAACTTGATGGGCTTGCCGGTCACCTGGCGCACGGAAAGCGCGCCGCCGCCACGGGCGTCGCCGTCGAGCTTGGAGATAATCACGCCGTCAAAGTCGGTGCGCTCGGCGAAGGTCGAGACGACGTTGACGATATCCTGGCCGGTCATGGCATCGACGACCATCAGCACCTGATCGGGCTTGACGGCCTTCTTGATGTCCACGGCCTCCTGCATCATCTGCTCATCAATCTGCAGACGACCGGCGGTATCGACGATGACCACATCGCGCAGGTGGTCGACGGCCTCCTGGATGGCACCCTTGGCAATGTCAACCGGGTGCGCGCCGTCACCGCGGAAGACCGGCACGCCGATCTCGCCACCGAGCGTGGCCAGCTGGTCGGCAGCGGCGGGACGATAGACGTCGCACGCGGCGAGCAGCGGCGAGCGGCCCTGCTTCTTGAGCAGGTAAGCCAGCTTTACGGCCGCCGTGGTCTTACCGGAGCCCTGCAGGCCCACGAGCATGATGACATTGGGAATGCGGTTACTAAAGACGAGCTTGCTCTCGGTGGAGCCGAGCATCTCGGTGAGCTCGTCGAGCACGATCTTGACGACGTTTTGCGCCGGCGACAGCGACTCCATGACCTCGGCGGTCATGCAGCGCTCCTTGGTCTTGGCGACGAACTCCTTGACGACCTTGAAGTTGACGTCGGCCTCGAGCAGCGCCATGCGAATGTCGCGCATGGCCGAGGTGATATCGGCCTCGGTCAGCTTGCCCTTGCCGCGCAGGCGGTCAAATGTGTCGTTGAGGCGATCGCTCAGGGAATCAAACACTAGTCACTCCTTAATTGGACTCGCCCACCAGGGCGCGGCAGAAATCTTTGGCATTAAACTCCTGCAGGTCATCGACCTGCTCGCCCACGCCGATGCGCAGGATGGGAAGCTTGAGCTTCTCGGCCACGGCCATGGCGATACCGCCCTTTGCCGTGCCGTCGAGCTTTGTCATGATAATACCGTCCAGGCCCAGCGCCTCGTTAAACTCGAGCGCCTGGTTCAGGCCGTTTTGGCCTGTTGCGGCATCGATTACGAGGACGACCGAGACGGGCATGGGGCCGGCGGCCATATTGGCGGCGCGCTTACGCGTCACGTTGACCACCTTGGCAAGCTCGCGCATGAGCTCGGGGCTCGTGTGCAGACGACCGGCGGTGTCGATAAGCACCAGGTCGCTGCCGCGCTTGTCGGCCTCGTCGAGCACGTCGTAGCAAACGCTCGCCGGGTCGGAGCCGCGGTCGCGCTTGATGACGGGAACGCCGGCGCGCTGGCCCCACACATCGAGCTGCTCAATGGCGGCGGCGCGGAAGGTGTCGGCTGAGCCGATCACGACGTTCTTGCCGCGGGCAGACATGGCGCTCGCGATCTTGCCGACCGTCGTGGTCTTGCCGGCACCGTTAATGCCCACAAACAGCACGCAACTCGGCGTGTCGGCGAACGGATCGCGCTCGACGGGCACAAAATGCTGCTCGAGCTGCTCGGCCAGGGCGCGACGGAGCTGCGGGGCGGTCTTAAGGTTCTTCTTGGCCGCGGCATCGCGCAGGTCATCGGACACCTGGATCGCGACCTCGGCACCCATGTCACCCATGACGAGGGTGTCCTCTAGGTCCTCCCAAAAATCCTCGTCGACCTCGCCGCCAAAGTAGAAGACCTCGTTGAGGGCCTCGCGGCTGCGCTCAAGTCCGCGCGAGAGAGCATCGAAGAATCCCATTATGCATTCACGACCTTTCCGGTTTCGCAATCGAGTTTTTGCGAGACGACGCGACTGACGCCGTCGGCTTGCATCGAGACGCCATAGAGGACGTCAGCGTCCTCCATAGTACGGCGCTGATGCGAGATAACCAAGAGCTGCGTATCGGAACGCAACACATCGAGCGCGCCGATAAGCTTGGACAGGTTGGCGTCATCGAGTGCCGCCTCGACCTCGTCCAGCACATAGAACGGCACCGTGCGCGTGCGATACACGGCAAAGAGCAGGGCGAGCGCCGTCAGACTCTTCTCGCCGCCCGACATGAGCATCATCTTGGTGATGCGCTTGCCGCGCGGCTGCGCCACGACCTCGATGCCCGTCTCGGCCGGATGCTCAGGGTCGGTCATCTCCAGATGTGCCTGGCCACCCGGGAACAGCATGGCGAAGATCTCGCGGAAGTTCGCATCGACCTTCTCGAAGGTCACCAGGAAGGCCTTGCGCATCTTACGGTCAATGGCCACGGTGATCTTGGTGAGCGCCTTGCGCGCGCTCTCCAGATCGGCCAGCTGCTCCTCAATGTAATCGGCGCGGCGCTTGAGATGCTCGTACTCCTCCATGGCAACCTGGTTCACAGGGCCCAGGTTGTTGATCTGGCGCACGAGCTGGTTGAGCTCACGCTCGGCAGCGTCACGGTCGGTGGGCGCAGGAAGCATGAGCGCCTCCTCGAGCACCGTGGTGCCATCGGCGGTAATGGCCTTGATAGCCGCCTCTACCTGCACCTCAAGCTTGCCGCGAGCGACCTTGAACTCGTTTTGCGTCGCGGTGGCGGCATCGACCCGCTCCTTGGCGCGGGAGACCTCGGCCTTGGCGTCCTCAATGGTCTTCTTAAGCGAGGCCGAGTCAGCCTCCTCGAGCGAAGCCTGGTCACGCAGACGCGAGGCCCAATCCGACGCGCGCTCCAGCAGGGCCGAATAGCGCTCGTGCATGGGATCGACGCGCAGGCGCAGCAATTCGAGCGAGCGCGAGGCCTGGCGTGTTCCGCGGATACGGCGGTCGATGCCCTCAAGACGATGCTCCAGATCGGGCACGCGGCCCTTCAGCGAACGCAGGCGTTCGCTCGTCTGGGCTAGGCGAACCTTGGCGTCGGCGAGCTTGCCGGCAGCCTCGGAATCGTCACGGCGAACGCGGTCGAGTTCGTCGTTGGCCTCGGCAATCTGCAACCCCAGATTGCTTGCCTGCGCGCGAGCCTCGTCACGCGAACGGGTGAGCTCGTCAACGCGCGGGCGCGCAGCGCGAACGGCTTCGGAGGCCTGCTCGCGGCGCTTGGAGATGCGCACGCGCTCGACCTCGGCATTGTTGGCGCTTTGCTCCAAGCGGCCGATCTCGGAGAGCAGCGAGCGGCGCTCGCCCTCAAGACGGGCGATCTCGCCGGCGGCATCGCCCTCAGCGGCACGCGCTTCCTCAACGGCCGCATTGGCCTCAACGACCTGGCCTGACACATGTTCAAACACAGCGGCCAAATCGGGCTCAAGCCCCTCCAGCTCGCGGATACGGCGCTTGCGCTCCAGAGCACCCGAGGCCTCGCCGGCATCGAGGCCCACGCGCACCAGGCCGCCGCAGCTTACGCGAGCGCCATCGGGAGTCACGTAAGTCACGCCGTCAACGACCGGCGCCGACAGCGCGGCAGCAAGATCGTCCACGACGTAATAGCCGCCGAGCAACGCCTCGACGACGGGACCGTAGCCTGCGCGTACGGACAGACGATCAACCAGACGGGTACCGGCAGCGCCCTCAGCGGCGGTAGAGCTGCTCACGCCGCGCGCCACCAGCAGCGCCTCGCCCGAGGCCTTCTTTTGGTCCAGAGCCGCACGACCGGCACGCTCAAGCGTGGCGGCGTCATCAAACAGCAGCGCATCGATATCGCCGGCGAGCAAGTGCTCAACCAGGCCCTCAAGCTCGCGCGGGGCCTCCAGCACGTCGCCCAGACGACCCAAGACATCGTCGCCCAGCGTACCCACCAGACGGCTCACGAGCGGCGAGCTGTCGGCCATGCGGGCATCGAGTTTCTTTTGGCTGGCAAGCTCCGAACGCACCTCGGATAGCTTGTTGCGTGCCTCGCTCTCGCGGGCACGCAGGTCCTTCAGGGCCGCGCGTGCCGTCTCGGTGGCCTCACGAGCATCGACCTGGGCCTGGCGCGCTTCCTCAAGAGCGCCCTCAAGCTCCTCGGCGCGGTCGCGACGGCTCTCGAGCGAAGCCGTGACCTCCTCGAGCTGTTCATCGATCTGCTCCAGGCGCGAGGCGTACATGTTGTCCTCGACCTCGGCATTGCTCAAGGAATCCTTCACCTTAGCGAGCTCGAGCGCGGCGTTATCGGCCACGCGCTGCACATCGCGTTGCTCACGCGTAAGCTGCGAAATCTGATTGTCGAGCGCCACGCGCCGCTCGTGGAGCTCAGCGGCGGCAGGACCAGCGGCGTCAACGTCCTCCTGGGCCTGCATATGCGCACCGGTCACTTCCTCAAGCTGCGCACGCGCATCCTCGAGCTCCTCGACCACGCGACGACGCTGATGCTCGGAGCTCGAAATCTGCCCGCGCATGTCAGACAGGCGCGACACCATGTTGTGGCCCTTTTCCTCGAGCAGGCGCATGTCGGAGTTAATGCGGCCGACCACATCTTGCATATGACGGCGCTGCTCGCCTAGGTCGCCCACAAACAGGCCCTTTTCCTCGAGCATGACCTGAAGCTTCTCGAGCTCACGCTCCTTTTCGCCCAAGCGGTACTGCGCAAGCTCAAGCTCGGCGGCACCTTCCTTGGAGCGGCTCTCTAGGTCGTTCCACTGCGACTGCAGCGAACGCAGCTCGTCAACGGCCAGCATCTGCGTAAGCTCGTTCGCGCGCGAGGACAGCTCTTTGTACTTGCGCGCGCGATCGACCTGACGCTCCAGCGGTCGCAGCTGACGGGCGATTTCCTTATTGATGTCGCGGGCACGCGTCAGGTGCTCGTCCATCGACTTAATCTTTTTGAGCGCGCGCTCCTTGCGGCGCTTGTGCTTGGAGATGCCGGCGGCCTCCTCGATGAGGGCGCGACGCTCCTCGGGGCGGCTCTGCAAAATGGCGTCGAGCTTGCCCTGGCTGATGATGGAATGCGTATCCTTGCCCAGGCCCGAATCGTGCAGGATGTCCTGAATGTCCATCAGGCGGCACGGACTCGAGTTGATGAGGTACTCGCTTTCGCCCGAGCGATACATGCGACGGGTGATGGCAACCTCGTCAAAATCGACGGGCAGCATATGGTCCGAGTTATCGAGCACCAGCGTGACCTCGGCGACACCCACCGGCTTGCGCGCAGACGAGCCAGAGAAGATGACATCCTCCATGGCCTGGCCGCGCAGCTGCTTGGCGCTCTGCTCGCCCAGGACCCACAGAATCGAGTCAGAGATGTTCGATTTTCCCGAGCCGTTAGGACCGACGATGACGGTCAGGCCCGGCTCAAACGTCATATGGGCGCGGTCGGCAAACGACTTGAACCCTTTGAGCGTGAGGGACTTGAGATACACGGTTCCTCGCTTACACGTGCTTCTTGTTCAGAATCACGCCGTTGGTGGTGTAACCCATGCGGTCGAGCGCTTCGAGCGCGGCGGCTCCCTCGGCTTCCTTCTTTGAGGAGCCGGAGCCGCGACCCTGGCGAATACCATCGATCAAAACCACGGCGGTAAAGGTGGGCGCATGCGCCGGACCCTCGGAGCCAACGAGCTTGTACGCCGGAGGTTCGTGACCGTCGGCTTGCACGCACTCCTGCAAAAACGACTTGGGGTTCGCAGGATGCTCGGCACGCTCGGAAGCCAAATGCGGCTTAAGCGTACGGTGAATGAACTCCGCCGCAACGTCCCAGCCGGCATCCAGGTACAGCGCGCCCACGAGCGACTCATAGACGTTCTCGAGGGCCGAATGCAGGCCGCGCGCACCGGTACCGGTCTCGGAGGCACCAAAGATGATGATGTCGTCGATGCCCAGCTCGTGAGAAACCTCGGACAGCGTAGCGCCCGAGACAAGCGACACCTTCAGGCGCGTGAGCTTGCCCTCGTCAAACTCCGGATAGGACTCAAACAAGGAGCGTGCGACCACAGCACCCAAAATGGAATCGCCCAAGAACTCAAGGCGCTCATAGCTGGCAGAAACCGGCTGGCCCTCGACTGCCGAGGGATGCGTAAGCGCCGCGCGCAGCAGCACCTTATTGTTGAACTCGTGGCCCAGGATTTCCTGGGCGCGCGTAAGTCGTTCGGATAAAGCCAAGACTTAGGCCTCCTTGGCAGCTTCGATAGCGTCGACGGCGTCGGCGACAGAGCTGAGCGAGAGCAGGGTCTCGTCATCGATCTCGAGGTTGAACTCGTCCTCGATAGCCGTAACCAGCTGCAGGCGCTCGAGCGAGTTGGCATCGAGGTCGTCAAAGGTGGTCTCCTCGCTAATTTCGGCAACATCGACGCCCAGAACGTCAGCAGTGACCTCGGCGATCTTGTCGAAGATTTCGGAGCGGTCCATAGCGCTTCCTCTCATAGTGCATGAATACCAAAAGAATGGTACCGCCCGGGCGGTACCAAGACACGGTTCTGATTCTACCCCACGACGTGCGCCGCGAAGCACATAACAGCGCTCTAACTCGCTCTTATAAAACGATACCGTCCATAGAGTTGGCGACATTCTCGACCAGCCCGGCGCGCACGGCTTCGGCCGCCGCGAGCGTACCGTTTTTGACAGCCTCGACCGAGGTGGCACCATGGCCGATCAGGACCACGCCGCGCAGGCCCAAAAGAATCGCGCCGCCCTTGGCGTCGCCAGAGAGCTTGGCCTTAATCTCGCGCATCTGCTTTTTGATGAGCAGTGCGGCGATCTTGGTGCCAAGCGAAGACATAAAGACGCCCTTGAGTTCCTGCAGCAAAAACTTAGCAGCGCCCTCAGTGGCCTTGAGCGCGATGTTGCCCGACATGCCATCGGCAACGACGACATCGAAGTTACCTGAGGTGAGGTCGGTGCCCTCGCAGTTACCAACAAAGCCGGGAACGGCGGCCTTCATAGCAGGGAAACAGGCCTTGGTGAAGTTGGAGCCCTTCTCGTCCTCGGTGCCGTTGGCAAGCAGGCCCACGCGGGGATGCTCGATGCCCAGGACGACGCGGGCATAGGCGCTACCCATCTGGGCAAAACGTACCATGTCATCGACCTCGACATCGGGGTTGGCGCCCATATCGCACAGCACCGTCAGACCGCCGGCGCGATTGGGCAGCGCATTGGTCAGACAGGGGCGCACCGGCTGCTTCTTGCCTTCGGCCTGATACCTAAACGGCGTCACATAGGCGGTGGCGGCAGCGGTCATGGCACCGGTCGAGCCGGCAGAAAAGAACGCATCCGCATTGCCCTTCTTGATGGCGCGGCACGACAGCACAATCGAAGACTTGCGTTTGGTCATCACGGCGCGAATGGGATCGTCATCCATGGCGATAACGTCGGGTGCCTCCAGGGCCTCGACGCGCGCATGGGAGGCGGCAAAGGGATTGACGATTTCGGCGGGGCCAGCTGCCAAGACCTCGATATCGGGATCGGCGGCAAGCGCAGCCTCGATACCATCGAGAACAACCTGAGGTTTCTCGTCTCCGCCCACAACGTCTACACAAACGCGAACGTTACTCATATACAAGCTCCTTATACAAAAATGGCCGACTCATTGAGCCGGCCATTGTGGTTCCATTTGGAACGGCATCGCATCCAGAGTATACCGTTACTCGGTAACGATAACCTCGCGGTCCTTGTAGAAACCGCAGCTGGGGCACACGTGGTGCGGAAGCTTAACAGCGCCGCAACGGGGGCACGTGGACTGAGCCGCAGCCGAGATCTTCATGTTGGCGGAACGACGGGTGTGAGTGCGGATACGACCCTGCTTTTGTTTAGGTACGGGCATAGTGACCTTCCTTATGAACTATCCAGTGTGGCGATTACGCGCAAGTAGCGATACTACCACAGTTTTACTCATCAAGCTTGAGATTCTTCAATGCTGCAAATGGATTTTCCGTGGCAGCGGCCCATTCCGCCTCTGCCTGGGCGGCGCAATCGCATTGCTCGACGTTGAGATTGCAACCGCAAGTGGGGCACAGGCCGCGACAATCGGGCTTGCAAAGCACCACAAACGGCGTGTCCATAACGACCGCGTCATTGATGGGCTCGCCCAGATCGACGATGCGGTCCTCACCCAGGAGCTCGTAGCCATCCTCGTAGGCCTCGGGATCCTCGGGCTCCTCAAAGAGGTAGAACTCCTCGATCTCGCCAGCGATATCAAACGAGGCGGGCTCCAGGCAACGGTCGCACTCGCCGGTGGCGTGCGCGCGGACCATGCCCGTGAGCAAGACACCGGTACCGGCATTGGTAAAGACAACGTCGTAGTCAATGCCGTCCTGAAGCTGGTACTCCTTCTCGCCCACCGTGTAGGTGGCGACATCGACCTTACCGGTCAGCGGATACGAATCTCCAGGAAACTCGAGCTGCTCGGAAAGATCGACGGTAACGCTCGGGAACTCAGCCATTACCACTGACCATTCTGCTGGGCGGCACCCTCGTTGAGCTGCTGACGGCAACGGGTAACGGTGCCGGTCAGGCTCTTGAGGTTCTCCTCCAGGTGCGTAAAGACCTGCTCTGCGTAGTCCTCGGCAGCATAACGCGTCTCACGCTCGTACTGCTGGGCACGATCGCGGATGTCGTCGGCCTGCTGCTGCGCAAGGCGGACGATCTCCTGCTCACCGGCAATGGTGAGGGCCTGCTGCTGAGCGTCGGCGATGATGGAATCGGCCTGAGCGGCGGCGGAAGCCATAAGCTCCTCGCGCTCCTTAAGGATACGGCGGGACTTCTGCCACTCCTCGGGATAGCTCATGCGGATCTCGTCGAGGATGTTGAAGAACACGTCGGCGTCGATGACCTTGAACTGAGCGTTCTTGCCGAAAGGCGGCTTGGCTTCCTCGATCAGCCCTTCGAGCTCATCGACCAAGCTGACGATCCTATCGCCAGGAAAATTCTCGCCCGGCATCCGGTCTCCTTTCATAGGTAACATATCATCGTGCTAGTTTACCACATGCCACCAGGCAATAAGAAACGTCACGAAAAGCGATGTTTGAGCGCTTCGACCACGTTGGACGGGACAAACGTCGATACGTCACTGCCGAGCGAGGCGATCTGGCGAACGACCGAGCTCGAGATATAGCCGTACTGCGGCGCACTCATGACAAAGATGGACTCCAGCTCGCTATCCAGGCGATAGTTAAGGTCGGCCTGCTGCAGCTCATACTCAAAGTCGGTCATGGCGCGCAGACCCTTGACCACGGCCCCCGCCCCCTGCTCACGAGCGAAGTCGACCAAGAGGCCGGTAAAGGGCAGGACCTCGACGCCGTCGATATCACCGAGCGCCTCGCGGGCCAGCGCCACGCGCTCATCGAGCATAAACGTGGTGCCCACACCGTTTTTACCCTGCGACTCGGCCACGGCGACGATCACGCTGGGAAAGATGCGGCGGGCGCGGCGGATCACATCGATATGGCCAAACGTGATGGGATCGAAGGTGCCCGGGACGATCACGCGATTAATAGTGTCACTCATGGGCGTCCTCCGGGGATACTGCCTCGTCATTTTCGTTAGCATCAGTGCCGCCGTCCTTGCTATCGCCGACCCAACGGAGCAGGTCGACCGAGGTAATGCCGTAGCGCTTCTCACGTACAGTCTCAAAGCCTGCCGGATGCGCGCCCGCATCGGCGGCGGCATGCTCAAACAGGGCGTAAGCGCCAGACGCAAGCATACCCTGCTGAGCCAGGTCCTGCAGCAGCTCCTCGACCGGCTCGGCACCAAAAGCATAGGGCGGGTCGAGCAGGACCAGATCAAAGGGGCCGCCTGGTACACGACCGCGCGAGGCACTCACCAGCATGTCGCCCGTGACCACGCGCCAACGCGCACGGTCACGGCAGAGCGACTCGATATTCTTGGTAATGAGCCGCGCGGCGTTGCGATCGATCTCAAACGTCGTGAGCGAGCGGGCCCCACGAGAGAGCATCTCTAACCCTAAGGCACCGGAGCCGCCAAAGGCGTCCAGCACACGGACCTCGTCCAGATCGAAGTCGAATGCCGACATGACCATAGATGCGCATGCCTCGCGCACGCGATCGGTCGTGGGGCGGGTGACATCGCGACCACGGGGCTCCTCGATCTTACGACCGCGCCATTCGCCGCCGATGATTCTCATCCTCCGCTGACCTCCTTAAATATGTGTCGATATCGCATGGCGACCGCATCGCGCAGAGGGCGCGTCGCCACAGAGTCAAGGTTGCAAGCATACCGCAAGAGCTCGACCGCGTCCAAATGGGCCCACTCGATCAGCTCCTCGTCGGCATCCAGGTCGACAAAGCGCAGGGTCACACCGCCATGCTGACGGTACCCCAGGATTTCGCCCTCGTGGCGCAGACGCAGGTCCATCTGGGCGAGCGTAAAGCCATCCGAGGTTTTTTCGAGCGATTGCAGACGATCTTGCGCCGCCGATGCGCCGCCGTTGCCCTTGGAGTGCGTCATGACCAGGCACGTGCCCGACACGCCGCCACGGCCCACGCGGCCTCGCAGCTGGTGCAGGGCAGCCAAACCAAAGCGCTCGCCGTTTTCGATGACCATGACGGTGGCATTGGGCACGTCAACGCCCACCTCGACCACCGTAGTCGAGACGAGCACGTCGATCTCGCCACGCTTGAAGGCATCGATCACGCGGTCCTTCTCCCCCGCTGGCATGCGACCGTGAAGGCGCTCGACGGCAAGACCCGGCAACGCCAGACGCAGGCGATCGAGCTCGGTCGCCGTATCGTGCAGCGGCACGGGGACCGTCACGCGGCCCTCGTCGTCGCGGGCGATACCGGGCACGTCCTCCAGCTCATCGGCTGAATCACTCGGCTCCACAAGTGGGCAAATCACGTAAGCCTGCTGGCCCTTTGCATGCGCCTCGCGGATGGCGCCATAGGCGAGGTCGCGGCTCGACTCGGTGAGCACGCGTGTCGTCACGCCAGCGCCAGGAACGGGCCGATGGCGGATGATGCTCGTGTCCAGATCGCCGTAGACCGAAAGCGCCAGCGTACGCGGGATGGGCGTCGCCGTCATAACGAGCAGATCGGCACCCGGGCCCTTGGCGCGCAGGGCGTTACGTTGGCCCACACCAAACCGGTGCTGTTCATCGATGACCACGAGCGACAGATGCTTGAACGCAACGTTATCTGAAAGCACCGCGTGGGTGCCAAAGAGCACGTCGAGCTCGCCCGATTCCAGCTGGGCATGAATGCGCTCGCGCTCTACGGCCGGCGTGGCACCCGTCAGAAGCGCCCAGGACATGCCGGCCTGAGAGAGCAGAGGGCCGGTCTTATCGGCATATTGGCGCGCCAGCACGCCCGTGGGCGCCATAACACAGGCCTGCGTGCCGCTATCGGCAGCCACAGCCAGCGCGCAGGCGGCAACGGCGGTCTTACCGGTACCGACATCGCCCAGCAGCAGACGGTTCATCACGCGCCCGCCATCGCACATGTCATGCAGGATGTCTTGGAATGCGGCCTCCTGCTCGTCGCTCAGCGAAAACGGAAGGGCCTGTTTAAGCGCGCCCAGATGCTCGCCCGCGGTGTGGGCATAGGGCACCACATCGACCAGGCCGCCGTCGTTGCGCAGACGCAGCGCCAGCTGCAGGTAGAGGCACTCCTCGTAGGCAAGACGCCGGCGTGCGATGTCGCGCTCAGCCATGCTCGAGGGAAAGTGGATCGAACGCAACGCGCGGGCATTGCTCATGAGCTTCCGCTTTGCGCGCAGCGGCGCGGGAATCGGATCGAACGGATTGCCGACGACCTCGAGCGCGCCGCTTACGATGCGGCGCATCCACGCCTGGCTCACGCCATCGCTCACGTAATGGACCGGCAGAATGGTACCTGCGGCGCGCCCGTCCTCGAGCTTTTCAAAGTGGGGCGAGGCCATCTGCTTAAAGCCGTAGGCAAACTCGACCTTGCCCATCACGGCCAGGCGGTCGCCCTGCTTAAGCTGCTGGGCAATCCAGGGCTGGCGGAAAAAGGCGACCTGCAACACGCCCGTCTCGTCCACCAGCGATACCTCGGTCACCTGCATGCGCGGACGCGGCTGCTTTTGGACGATGCGGTCGACCGTGGCGATGATGGTGCACACGGTACCGATGGGCGCCATCTCGATGGACCACGAACGGGTAAAGTCGAGGTATCGATGAGGGATATGGAGAAGGAGGTCCCCCACCGTCCGAATTCCCAGACGGCGAAGGGCCTCCTCACGTTTACCCGAAACATATTTGAGTCGCGCGATATCCTCGTCGAGCGCATTGCTCTGGGCAAAGCGCTCCGAGACGCGCGGCACGGAGCACAGCTCGGACATGGGCAGTTGCCTACTCGATCGAGAAGATCACGGGATAGAGCGGCTGCTCGCCACGATGGGCGTCAATCTCCAGATCGGGCTGAGCCTCCTCGATAGCGTCGACGATCTCCTGGAAGGCCTCATCGGACAGCTCCTCGCCGGCCAGAATCGTCAGCGCGTCGCCCTCCTCTTCCTCCTGCATGCGGTTGATGCAGTCGAGCGTGACCTGCTTCACGTCGGAGCCGACCACGTCGATGGAGCCGGCGATGATACCCATGACGTCACCGGAGTGAATCGGAGAACCGTCAGAGGCACTGGAGTCGCGCACGGCGCGGGTGACCTCGCCATCGCGGACCTCGCTGATGGCGTCGACCATGGCGGCGACGGCATCCTCGAGCTCGGAATCGGGCAGGACCGCGAACAGCGCGGAGAAGGCCTGCGGGACGGTCTTGGTGGGAACGACGGCGACCTTCTTGTCGGTGCAGGCTGAGGCAGCAGCCTCAGCGGCCATGCGGATGTTGCCGTTGTTGGGCAAGATGATGACCGAGGTCGCGTTGACCTGGTCCACCGCGCCCAGCAGGTCGGCGGTCGAGGGATTCATAGTCTGGCCACCGGACACGATCACGTCGACGCCGAGGGACTTGAGGATGTCGGCCTCGCCGGAACCGGCGGCAACGGCGACAAAGCCCAGCGCCTTGGCGGGCTCGGCGGCCTTTTCCTGATCCTCGTGGATCTTGGCGGTACGGTCGTGGGCCTCCATCTCCATGTTGTGGATAAAGACCTCATAGATCTGACCGAGCTGCAGCATGTGCTCGAGCACCAGGTTGGGGGTGTTGGAGTGCACATGGATCTTGTAGTCGGGATAGGCGCCCACGAGCAGCTCACAGTCGCCCATGGAGCCTAGGAACTTAAGGCACTCGTCCTCGTCAAACGGGGCGTCGGCCTTAAAGAGGAACTCGTTGCAGTAGCGGAACTCCGAGCCCTCCCAGTCGTCGTTAGCCTCGATCTCAACGCGACCAAGGGCCGCATCGCGGGCAGAGCCAGCGGAATCAAACGTGGCGGAGAAATCCTCGACAACGGTGCTGCGGCCAAGCGCGGCGGCAACAAAGTTCTCCAGGAAGATGGCAAAGCCAAAGGCGCCGGAGTCGACCACGCCGTTCTCCTTCAGAACGGGCAGCAGGTCGGGCGTGCGAGCAACGGACTGGTACGCCTCGACGACGATAGCATCGAGCGCATCCTCGGCCGAGAACTTCTTCTTCTCGCACTCATCGGCCTTGGTCGAGACATCGCGCAGGACCGTGAGGATCGTGCCCTCGATGGGCTTGCGGACAGCCTGGAAGGCAACCTTGACGGCGCGACGGAAGGCGAAGGCAATGTTGGCGGACGTAATAGGCTCGTCGGCAGAGACAAGACCCTCGGCCACGCCGCGAAGAATCTGCGAGGTAATAACGCCGGAGTTACCGCGAGCGCCCATGAGAGAGCCGTGGGTGATGGCACCGGCGATGGCCTCCATATCGGCATCGGCGGGAAGGGCAGAGAGCTCCTTGGTCACCGAGGCGAGCGTGAGCGACATGTTGGTGCCGGTATCGCCATCGGGTACGGGGAAGACGTTGAGCTTGTTGATCTCCTCGGCCTTGTCGGAAACGGCAGCCGCAGCGATCGGAAAACAGGTGCGAATGGTCTTTGCAATCATGGGTATTTGAATCTCCGTTTTCGGATGCTAGTTCAGACGGCTCTTGAGCGCGTCGATATGGATGCCGATCTTAAGGCTGGCGGGATCGATCTGGGCGATCTCCTGCAGGGTGAAGGCAACGGAGCTCGAAAGATTGTGGCAGACGGACTTCATGTTGACGCCGTTCTCGAGCACGACGTGAAGATCGACCGTAAGGCCGTTCTCGTCGGCGGAGACAAGCACGCCCTTGCGGAGGCGCTGACCGGCAAGCAGGCGCACGCTCTCGGCGCCTTGGAGCTGCTCAGCCATACCGACGACGCCATAGCACGTCATCGCGGCATAACCGGCAATATCGGCAATAACGTCGTTCGAGACGCTCAGGCTGCCGTTAATGGTCTCAGACACAAGAATCTCCTTATCTGGTGCTCGCGGCACCATGTCGTGGGAGCAATCATTGCAATATTCTACAACGACCGCGCCATGTTGAGGTGGTGGGTCGCGGGATTACATCCTCGACACGAAATGTTGATATGGCAACGTTCGAGTCAAGTGGTCGCGGCATGAAAAAACCCGCCGCATAAGCGACGGGTTTTACAACCTGGCTCCCCGGGTAGGACTCGAACCTACAACAGCGCGGTTAACAGCCGCGTGCTCTACCATTGAGCTACCGAGGAATTTAAAAGCCCAGCGGAATGGGCTGAGAAATTCTGGCTCCCCGGGTAGGACTCGAACCTACAACAGCGCGGTTAACAGCCGCGTGCTCTACCATTGAGCTACCGAGGAATAGGTGCATGCTCTCAAGCAACGAAGTTTATTATACGGACGAATCAGCTTAGGGCAAGAACTTTTTTGAGATTTTTTCCGACCTAGTCATTGGGGACGTCCCCAATGACCACATGAAAGCGCCCCCAAGCGGATGTGCTTGAGGGCGCTTCTTGCTTGACTAGCTTTCGATATAGTCTTTGAGCTTGCTGCTGCGGCTCGGGTGGCGGAGCTTGGCCAAGGTCTTGGACTCGATCTGGCGGATACGCTCGCGCGTGACGCCAAACTCACGACCGACTTCCTCGAGCGTGCGGGGATGTCCGTCGACAAGGCCAAAGCGCAGTTCGATAACCTTGCGCTCACGATCGGCAAGCGAATCGAGCACCTGGGTGAGCTGCTCCTGCAGCATAGAGAAGCTGGCCGCATCGGGCGGAACGATAGCCTGGGAGTCCTCGATGAAGTCGCCCAGCTGGGAATCCTCTTCCTCGCCGATGGGGGTCTCGAGCGACACGGGCTCCTGCGAGATCTTCTGGATCTCGCGGACGCGGTCGGCGCTCATGTCCATCTCGGCACCGATCTCCTCGGGGGTCGGGTCGCGACCAAGGTCCTGAAGGAGCTGGCGCTGCACGCGGACGAGTTTGTTGATGGTCTCGACCATGTGCACGGGAATACGGATGGTACGGGCCTGGTCGGCGATAGCGCGCGTGATGGCCTGACGGATCCACCACGTGGCGTACGTAGAGAACTTAAAGCCCTTCTGGTAGTCGAACTTCTCGACGGCGCGGATCAGACCGAGGTTGCCCTCCTGGATCAGGTCCAGGAACAGCATGCCGCGACCGACATAGCGCTTGGCGATGGAGACGACCAGACGAAGGTTTGCGCTGATGAGCGCCTGCTTGGCTTCAAGGCCCACGTTCTCAATGCGCGTAAGACGACGCATCTCGGCACGCGTGAGCTCGAGCTCACCGGCATCGGCGGCCTCGAGCTTCTCGGTGGCCTCAAGACCGGCCTCGATCTTCATGGCCAGATCGACCTCTTCGGAGGCGGTCAGCAGGTCGACCTTGCCGATCTCTTTGAGGTACATACGAACCGGATCGCCGGTCAGCATCACCGTGGAGGCATCGATGCCACGCACGCGGGAGCGTGAACGGGACGTGCGCACGGTGCGCTTCTTCTTGCTCTTGGAAGAACCCATCTCGGCATCGGCCTGACGGGCCATCTTGAGCTCGTGATCGTCGAGAGAGCCGGAATCGTGCTCGTCGTCGTCATCGAAATCGTCGGTATCGGTATCGGTATCGTTATCGTCATCGTCGACGTCCATGGGGGCGTCGTCGTTACCGCTCGCGGAGATAATCTGGATGCCGCTGTTGCGCAGCGCGGAATACACCGCGGTGAGCTGCTCGTCAGAAACATCGATATCCTTCAGGGCGACCTGAATCTCGTCCTCGGTTATCGAAGTCCTGTTTGAGCCGTTGCCCATGAGCTTTGCTACGTAGGATTCCAGCCCAGTACCCGTGCTCTCAGTCTTTTTTGGCACAGATTCTCCCTTCATAGTCCACAGGACTCAATACTTTAGCACACACATTGACGTCTATACCCAAAAAGAGGACTGGATATAGGCGAGAATACGCTGGTTGACCACAACATCTAGGCTTGTTCGGTGCCTGCGGCCTCCGGGCCGATCAAACGGAACGGGTCCGCCACACCGCCGATCGACTTTTGCAGTTCGCGTTGACGCTGCGAATCTTGCGCGGCCTGAACGGTCAGCGCGCGACGGGCCTCATCATCGAGCGAACGGTCCTGGCGCAGCTTGGCCTGTGCGGCACGCATGCGGCGTTTGATGGTGTAGAGCTCGAGCGTATCGAGCATAAACACGATGTTCGTCTCGGTGGGGTGCTTGCTCGTCGCCGAGATGCGCCCGACACTCACAAGCGTTGCCGCCTCGGGACACACCGAGCGCGCCGCATCCATGCAGGCTGCAGGATCGGTTCCCGGCGGCGTTGCCAGAACGGCCCACGCGATGGACTCGTGACGTGGGTCAACCCACTCGATGGAGCAGATGCGGTCGGCATACGTGCGGAACAGGTCGGGGTAGCTCGTGAGCATGGTCAGCAGCTCGCGCTCCCCTGCCAAGGACTTGCGCTCAAGATCGGTAAGAACCATCGGCACCGCCGCAGCCGGTGCGTTCGAACCATCAGGCACAGGCACAGCGCCCATACCATCAGGCACATCGATCGGCGGAAGATCGTCGACGACCTCCACGGGCGCGGCACCGTAGGCATCGAGCGGGACATAGTCGTACGGCTCTTCCTCGACCGGCGCGGACACCGGCGGCGTCGCGCCCGATGCCCAAGCACCGCGACCGGCATCACGAGAACCCGATGCCCGACCGCCCGCATTTCCAAAGCGTTCGGCCTGCGCCCTCTGGCGCTCATAGTTTTGCTCGCGACGGCGTTCCGCATCTTCGCGCTTGGCGACGTCGCGAAACACGCGGCCCGAGCTCGCGCGCACCGTCTCCAAATCCAAACCCAGCAGATCGGCAATCTGGATAAAGTACGTGTCAATCATATAGCTATCGCGCAGCGGATAGATAAGCGTCAGAGCATCTTCCAGCGCCTTGGCGCGACCGCCTGGCGTAGTGATGTCACTCGACTCCTGCAACGAACGGTAAACAAAGTCCATAAGCGGCTCGGCAGCGTCGATGCGCGCCTGCAGTGCCTCGCCGCCATGCGCCGTGATGAACTCCATGGGATCGTTACCGTCGGGCAGCACCACGCAGCGCAGATCCATCGAATCCTGCTCAATAAACTGAATCGCACGGCGCGCGGCCTTCTGGCCCGCGGCATCGCCGTCGAACATATACACGATGCGCTTGGCGAAGCGGGTGAGCGTCTTGACGTGATGCTCCGTGAGCGCAGTGCCCAACGTGGCGACGACGTTTTTAATCCCCGCCTCCCAGCAGGCGATGCAGTCGGTATAGCCCTCCACCACGATGGCGGTATCCTGCGCGACGATAAACTCCTTGGCCCAATTAAAACCGTAGAGGTTTCGCTTTTTATGGAACACGCTCGTCTCGGAGGTGTTGAGATACTTAGGCTGGCCGTCACCCATGATGCGACCGCCAAAGGCGATGTTATGCCCTTGCTCGTCAAAGATGGGAAACATCACGCGGTCGTAAAAGCGGTCGGCTAGTTGCCCGCGTCCGCGGCTCACGGCAACGTTGGCATCGATCATCTCCTGCGGGGTAAAACCCGCCTGGGACAGGTGCGTCACCAGCGCATTGCGGCCCGGCGCAAAGCCCAGGCAGTAGCGGCGGCAGACGTCGCCGCCCATGCCGCGGCTGGCAAAATACTCGCGCGGACGGCCGTCCTTACCGCGCATAAGCATGGTGTGGTAGAACTGGGCCGTCTCGGCGCACAGATCGTAGATGCGGGCACGCTTGGTGCCGCGCTCGCGGCGATCTCCGGTGTCATGCAGCTCAATACCCGCGCGATCGGCCAAGTAACGGATTGACTCGGGAAAGCTCAGGTTCTCGCGCTTCATGATATACGTGAAGACGTCGCCACCCTCGCCGCAGCCAAAGCAATGCCACACCTGCGTGGCGGGGATAATGTGGAAGGACGGTGTCTTCTCGCCATGGAAGGGGCAGCATCCCCAAAACTCATGGCCGCGAGGCTTGAGCTCGACCGTTTCCTGCACGATAGCAACCAGGTCGGACGCAGCGCGTACCTGATCTTTTTCCTCATCGCTAATCACGAATGCTCACCCCCTGCTCACCCAAGTTGTGACGAATATCTTCGATATTACCCTCGACGGTCGCGATCAACTCATCCAGCGAATCGAACACACGCGAGGGACGCAGCCAGCGCGTAAACGCCAGCGAAACGGAAGCGCCGTACAGGTCGCCCGTATAACCAATTAAATTAGCCTCGAGATGCGCAGATGCCGCATCGTCAGCATACGTTGGCGGCAGGCCGACGTTCACGGCAGCGGGCCACGCGGAGTCATCGACCAGCACCAGACCCTCATACACGCCATCGGCTGGCACCTGAATGCCGTCGGGAACCTGCAAGTTTGCCGTGGGAAAGCCCATGCCAGAACCCTCGTGACGGCCGCGAATAACACCGCCACGCACCATATACGGACGGCCGAGTAACTCAGCAGCAAGCTCCACATGGCCCTGTCCCAGCTCATGACGAATGCGGGTGGCGCAAATGGCCTCACCGCCCTCGCAAAGCAGGTCGTGACCATACACGTCAACGCCGTGCTCAGAACCCCAGGAGCGCATCTCGGCAACACCAGAAGCACCGCCACGACCCAGCCTAAAGTCACTGCCAACGCGAATCGAGCGAATGTCGACTACGCGTGACAGCAGTGCGAGAAAACCGACATGGTCGAGTGCCGCAACCTCAGGCGTAAAGGGAACGGCCACCACTGTATCGACCCCAGTCTGAGCCAAGGCATGCAGACGGTCGGCCGTCGTCATCAATTTTTGAGCGGGCGAAGGGCTCACCACAACGTCCGGGTCGGGATCGAAGGTAACCACGACCGCCTTACAGCCATGGGCACGGGCATCACGGACAAGCGCTTCGATGAGTTCCTGGTGTCCACGGTGAACGCCGTCGAACACGCCAATGGCAATCGATGCGGCACCCAAGTGCTCACACTCATCAAACGTATCGGCAGCAACGATGCGAGCCTCGTCCGACTCGCCCGCGAAAAAGACACGCGCGAGCTCGCGAGCGGACAACATCATCGAACACCGCCGACTGCCTGCGGAAACACGTGCTCCATGACAAAGCGGCCGCCCTCAATGCGGGCGAGCGCCTTGAGTCCCCCATCGAGCACCAACGCAAACGGCGCCTTCGAGGAATCGAAATCGGCAAGCGCACGCTCAACGGGAATGCGTCGGCCGCAGAGCAGGTCGTCGGCAAGATTGCCCGGCAAGTCAACACGCGTGGCGCCCAGGGCCGCAATGGGATCCAGGGCAAAGCCAGCCGCGGACTCGGGAGAAAGCTCCTCGACCGCATGACAGGCGCCAATGGAAACAACACCGGAGGCCGTGCGGCGCAGCGCGGAAATATGCGCGGCGCTATCGCAAGCGCGGCCCAGGTCGCGAGCGAGCGCACGGATATAGGTGCCCTTGCTCACCGAGAACGCCACGGTCCACACACACGTATCACCTTCGCCGCCCACGGCGATCAGGTCGGCGGCATAGACCTCGACGGGGCGCGGAGGTAGGTCCACCGCATTGCCCTCGCGAGCAGACTTGTAGGCGCGAACGCCATTGACCGAGATAGCCGAAAACGCCGGCGGCACCTGCATCTGCGGACCCAGCATGGCGGCCAAGTGCTCACGGGCAAAGGCAGGATCGCGGAGCTCGTTGCCAACAGCCACCGTGCGGACCGCCTCGCCCTCCGCATCATCGGTATTGGTCTCGGCGCCAAACGAAATGTCGGCGACATAGCTTTTGGTATCGAGGGTAAGCATGCCCAGCAGACGGGTGGCCTGGCCCACGCCCACCACCATGACACCCGATGCCATGGGGTCGAGCGTGCCGGCATGGCCGACGCGCCGCTCATGGAGGGCGCGTCGGCATTGCGAGACCACATCGTGGGACGTGCAGCCCACCGGCTTATCGACGGCGAGCAGCATATTCAGTTGAGAAGGCGTACGACGAGCCATGTACCATCCAAAAAGTTAAAGCTCGACGGTCACCGAAGCGGGATCCTCCCCCACCAGCTCGGCCAGCATGGGAAGTGCCACGGTAAGCGTCTCGAGAATCGTTCCGTTGTTGGAAAAGCCGGCGGCGGCATGATGCCCGCCACCGCCAAAGTTGGCAGCAATCTCGGACACATCGAGGTCGCCCTTGGAGCGCAGGTTGCCACGCACCTTGGTATCGCCCTCAATGCCCTTTAAGAACATGCAGACCTCGACGCCCATCACCGAACGCACCACATCGACCAGGCCGTCGCACTCGTCCGAGGTGACGCCGCAGGCCTCAAGGTCACTCTGGTACGCGTAGCTATACGCGACGCGCCCGTGGGCCACTGTCTTGATGCGGCCCATAACGATGGACTTGAGGTGCAAAAACTCAACGCGCATGCTCTGATATACCTCGAGTGCCACTCGCGCCGGATCGGCACCGTGGGCAACCAGGCGCGAGGCCGCATGGAACGCGGCGGCATCGGCGTTTTGGTACTGAAAACGGCCGGTATCGGTAACCAAGCCACACAGCAGGCAGGTCGCAACGCCATCACGTGCGACAATGCCGCAATTGTCCAAGAAACGGTCGATGATCATGGCGCAGGCCGCGGCATCGACGCGCCTCAGACTCAGCTCGGCAAACTCCTCGCGCGCCGGATGATGATCGAAGCACACCACATGCTTGGAGCGACGAAGCACCTCGGCGGAATTATTGAGGCGCTCGACGACCGGTACGTCCACCGAGATGAACAGGTCAGGATTGCCGGCGTACGCAGATGCCGGCACCAGACGGTCGGAGCCTTCCATAAAGCGGTAAATGCGCGGAACCGGGTCATCGTCTGCCAGCAGAAGCGCAATGTCCTTGTTGGGGAAAAACTTCATGAGCGAAAGGCCCAGACCCAATACGGAGCCCAAGGCATCGCCATCGGGAGAAGTATGTCCCGAAATCGCAATGGAGGACGCACCCTCGATGAGCTCGAGGATGCGTCGCTGAATATCTGCAGACTCGCACGAGGCGAGGTCGGCGGAATTAGTCATCTAAAGCTGCCTCCTGGGCGGCATCCGCTATCGGATAGCCGTCCTCGTCTTTTTCGATCGCAAGCGTGGCGGGAACGTTTTCCAGCGCACGCGTGATGCGCTCGGCCTCATCGGTCGAGCGATCGATGCGAAAATCGAGCTCGGGCGTAACACGCCAATCGAGCGAGCGAGCCAACAGGCTGCGAATACGGCCCTTAGCGCTTGCGAGCGCCTCCATGACCTCGTCGTATCGGCTCGCATCGCACGACACGTACACGCGCGCGAACGAACGGTCCACCGCGACCTCGACCGCAGTCAAAGTAACGAGGTCGAGACGCGGATCGGAAACCTCAAAGAGCAGGATATAACCGAGCTTCTCGCGAAGCTGCTCGCCCAGACGGCGGGTTGCCTGCGTTTGCTTCATAGCGCTACCCCCTACTCGGTACGGGCAACCTGGTCGATGCGGTAACCCTCGATCTGGTCGCCGGGCTTGATGTCCTGGAAGTTCTCCAGGCCAATGCCGCCCTCGGAACCGCTCTTGAGGCTCTTGGCCTCGTCCTTGTAGTGGCGCATCGAGGCGATCTTGCCGTTGAAGACCACGATGCCGTCGCGCACCAGGCGCACGGAATCGGTCGCGGCGATCTCGCCCTCCTCGACGCGGACACCGGCGGCGATACCGACTTTGGGCACCTTGAAGGTGTCCAGGACGGTCGCGGTACCCGTGGCGACCTCGACCTCGGTGGGCTTCAGCATGCCGATACGGGCGGCGTCGAGCTCCTCGAGGCACTTGTAGATGACGTCGTAGCAACGGATCTCGACGCCCTCGCGCTCGGCGGCGGAGCGGGCCTTACCGTCGGGACGGACGCCAAAGCCGATGATGATGGCGTTGGAGGCGTCGGCCAGGACGACGTCGGTCTCGTTGATGGCGCCAACGGCGGAGTGGATCGTGTTGATGCGAACCTCGGACTGATCCATCTTGTCGAGTGAGTCCTGAAGAGCCTCGATGGAGCCCTGGACGTCGGCCTTGATAATCAGGTTGAGCTCCTTGACCTCGGCGTCGGCGATGGTCTCGAAGAGGTTCTCGAGCGTGACGTGCTTCACGCGGCTCTGCTCCTCGATACGGGCCTTCAGCGAACGCTCGTCGGCCAGGGCACGAGCCTCGCGCTCGTCCTCGAACACGCGGAACTCGTCACCGGCGTTGGGCACGGACTGCAGGCCCAGGATCTCGACGGCGTCGGAGGGACCGGCCTCGGTGACGGCGCGACCCTTGGGGTCGAGCATGGCGCGGACGCGGCCGTAGGTAAGGCCGGCGACCAGCGTATCGCCCACGTGCAAGGTACCGCGGGTCACGAGCACGGTAGCGACCGAGCCGCGGCCCTTGTCGAGCTTGGCCTCGAGGACGTTGCCGGAGGCAAAGGTGTCCGGGTTGGCCTTGAGCTCGAGCACGTCGGCCTGGAGCAGCACAGTCTCCAGAAGGTCGTCGATACCGATCTTCTGCTTAGCCGAGATGTTGACGAACATGTTCTGTCCGCCCCACTCCTCGGGGATGACGCCGTACTCGGTGAGCTCCTGGCGCACGCGATCGGGGTTGGCGCCCGGCTTATCGATCTTGTTGACGGCGACGACGATGGGTACGCCGGCGGCCTTGGCGTGGTTGATCGACTCGACGGTCTGGGGCATGACGCCGTCGTCGGCGGCGACAATCAGGATGACGATGTCGGTCACCTTGGCGCCACGGGCACGCATGGCCGTAAAGGTAGCGTGACCCGGAGTATCGATGAAGGTGATCTTACGGTCGTTGATCATGACCTGCGAAGCGCCGATGGCCTGCGTAATGCCGCCAGCCTCGCCGGCAGCAACGCCGGTGTGACGGATGGCGTCGAGCAGCGACGTCTTGCCGTGGTCGACGTGGCCCATGACGGTGACGACCGGGGCGCGCGGCTTAAGGTCGGCGGGATCGTCGTAGAACGAGAAGGTGTTCTCCTCCTCGGGGGTGATGATCTTGATCTGACGGCCCAGGTCGTCGGCAACGAGCTCGACAAGGTCGTCGGACATGGACTGCGTCATGGTGAGCGGCGTACCAAGCAGGAACAGGCGCTTGATGATGTCGTTGGCCGGAACGTCGAGCGCCTCGGCAAGCTCCTGGACGGTAACGCCCTGGGAGACCTTGATGGCGTCGAGGTCCTCGGGGTTCACGCCCTGGGCCAGCGCCTCCTCTATCTTGCGCTCCTCCTGCGCCTTGGCAGCCTCGCGCTCGCGCTTCTCCTTGCGCTTCTTGCGGCGACCGGTGGACTCGCGAGAGGCCTCCTCGACGGCGGCACGAGCCTCCTCGAGCACCTTCTCGCGGCTGTACTCCTCGGCCTCGCGAGCCATGCGGCTGTAGTGGTCCTCTTCGTTGTTGTGACCGCCCTTGCGCTTCTTGCCCTTGCCCTGCTTGTCGGGGTTGGGGAAGTCCATGCCGGCAGCGACGTTGTTGCTGGCGTTGGTACGATGGCTGTGCGGACGGCTCTCGGAGGCGTTGCGCTCGGAGTTGTTGTCTGAGGCGTTGCGATCGTTACGACGGCCACCGCGGCGGTCGTTGTTGCCGCCACGACGGTTACCGCGCTCGGCGGCGCGCTCGGCCTTGGCCTTGTCTTCGGCGTCCTTCTTCTCCTTGAGCACGGTCTCCTGTGCGGCGATCTGGTCGAGCAGCGAACGGAAACGCGAACCGGAGTCGGAAGCGGGAACGGCGCGGCGCTGGGCCTCGCGGGCAGCCTCCTCCTTCTCGCGGGCAAGGCGCTCCTGCTCGGCCTTCTTCTTGGCCTCGGCCTCGGCGCGGGCAGCCTCCTCGGCAGCCTGGGCTGCGGCAAACTGGCGACGCTCCTCCTCGCGTGCCTTCTCGGCGGCGATGCGCTCGCGCTCGGCCTCGGCGGCGCGTGCGGCCTCCTCGGCGGCAGCCGCCTGCTCCTCGGCCTGCTTGGCGGCCTCGACTTCCTGAGCGCGGGCCTCGATTACCGAGGCGAGCTGCTTGCGGACCATGGCGACATAGGCGTCCTCCAAGGTGGAGGAAGCGGACTTAGCGGGAATCTTCATATCGGCGAGATGACCCATCAGTTCCTTGGAGGTCATGCCGAACTCTTTGGCCAGGGTGGACACACGGACTTTTGCCATATGACTTCACCTACCCTTTCTGGCACCTTGGGTGCCTAGAGACTGAACGAGCGTGGGAGACGCGCCGGGACCCGCCCGGCGCGACCGCGCGCTAGATCAGGTCCTCCGCATCATCGAAGGCGTCGGTGTCGTGGACACCGCAGAAACGGGAGCCGGGACGGGCCTGGTTGCGGCACTGGATGCCGTCCTCGGACACGTACTCGCAGCGGCGGACGTCCTCGTCCTCCTCGTCACCGATCAGGTCGGCGGCGGGCTCCTCGTGAACGGGAACGTTCTTGAGGATGTCGGCGGCAAGCGTCTCGGACTTGATGTCGATGTGCCAGCCGGTCAGGCGCGCGGCGAGACGGGCGTTCTGGCCCTCCTTGCCGATGGCGAGGGACAGCTGGTCGTCGGGCACGATGACACCGGCGTAAGCCTTCTCCTCGTCGATGAGGACGCGGGTGACCTTGGCGGGCGACAGGGCGTTGGCGACGTAGACGGCAGGATCGGCATCCCAAAGGATGACGTCGACGCGCTCGCCACGGAGCTCGCCCACGACAGCGCGAACACGGCTGCCCTTGGGGCCGACGCAGGCGCCCACGGGATCCAGACGGTCGTCGAGCGAGTGGACGGCGACCTTGGAGCGCTGGCCGGGCTCGCGGGCGATCGACTTGATCTGGACGGTGCCCTCATAGATCTCGGGCACCTCCTGCTCAAACAGACGACGCATGAGCTCGGGGTGGGTACGGGAGATGACAATCGGCGGACGGCTGTGCTCGCCACGAACCGGCTGCAGGTTGGAGTTGGGGTCGCGAACGTCGATGATCACGGCCTTGATGTGCTGGTTGTGCAGGTAGCGCTCGCCCATCGGACGCTCGTTGCGCTCGTTCTCGTAACGGCGCTGGTCGAAGTGCGGAAGCTCGGCCTCGACGCCCTCGCGAATCTTGACGATCGTGAAGTCGGGCGTGGACTGCAGCACGGTACCGCTGATGAGGTCACCGATGCGGCCGGAGAACTCCTCGTAGATCTGCTCGCGGGCAGAGTTGCGCACGATGGCGTTGATCTCGGCCTTGGCGTGCTGGGCAGCGATGCGGCTCGTGTTCTTGGGAGTGACGTCGATCTCCTCGAACTCGGTGAAGTTGCCCTCCTCGTCCATGGAATCGTCGATCGGCTCCAGGCGGTAGACGTAGATCTTGCCAGTGGTGCGGTCGATGGTCACCTTGGCGCCCCACTCAAGATGCAGGATCTCGGCATAGCTCTTGGCGAGCGACTGCTCCAGGCGGTCGATCAGGTAGAGCTGGTCGATGTGCTTCTCCTGGCAAAGCTCCATCAGGGCGGACATCATGTCGGATGCTGCCATCTTACTTTCCTTCCTTCGCGGGCTTGAAGTCGTAGGTGGGCTTCAACTTGCACTTTTTAACATCAGAAAAATCGAGAGTGACGGACTCGCCGTCCTCGAGCTCGAGGGTCACGTTCGTCTCGGTGGCGGCGGCAATCTTGCCGGCGTACTTGCGACGGCCCTCGGTGGCGGTGGAGGTGAGCTCGCAGTTCTCGCCCACAAAGCGGGCAAAGTCGCACGGGCGGCGCAGCGGGCGCGCCATACCCGGGCTCGACACCTCGAGCGTATAGCTCGAAGAGATGGGGTCGAGCTCCTCGATCACATCGCCGACCCACTTGGTGTTGGCCGTGACGTCGTTGAGCGACAGGCTCTGACCCTCGGCACCCTCGATACGCACGCGCACGCAGGGGGCCTTGGTGGCACCCACGAGCTCGACGTCGACGATGTCGACATCGTGCTGGGGAGCGACGGCCTCGAGCGCGTCGATGATCGCCTGCTCGGTCTTGGTCTTGACCATTGCGGCACCTCCATCCATACAAAAAAGAAGCGGGGCCGAAACCCCACTTCTTTCAATTACAACTTCATTTGCAAGCAAACTATACCAATAGCTGCGGAAACGTGCAAGCACAGTACGAATCTGCAGGACAGCGTGCGCACAGCTTCTCCACAAGAAATAGATAATTGGGCGAGAACCACCACATGGCACTCCCCTAAAAGCCCCAAAACGGGCCATGCGTCCCAGCCCGTCAGGCAAATCGGGCCCCATGGGCATTCCGTAACTGAGTGTATATCGGCCAGACTAGTGCTAAGGGACATTCTGTAGCAAGAAAAACGACCCCTCATATTGCCCGCACGCCCTTCCAGAACCTCTACGGCAAGGAGGCACCCATGAAACGCCTAGGCACCCTCTGCATGACTGCGCTCGCCATCGCAACGTGCTCGTTGGCCCTCTTGGGCTGCGGCAACGCGAATGGCAAAACCGACACATGCGAACCGAACCCTGGCAGCACAAAAGCCATCGAGAAAACGACGCCATCGGAGAGCTTCGACAAAATAGACGAAGATATCGTCGATTCCCAGAGTCTGGGCCCCGAACCCCAAGAACAGTTCCCCATCGACCTTGAGGCAGACGAGAACGTCCATGTTACCTGCGTGGGCAAGGACACGGATGGCTACGGCGACGCCGCGCTCGTCTTTACGGTGACCAACAACACCGGTGTCGACATGATGTTTGGCGATGTGGACTCCCATGCCTACGTCAACGGCGTGGTCCGCGATGTGCGCATGCGCCAGCCAGTCGCCGCTGGAGAGGAAACGCGCGCCATGCTCACCTTTGTGGGCACCTTCGACGACCCGGACTTTGATGTGAACAACGACCTCAACGACATCTACCTCAACATTTGGATGTTCGAAGAGGCAACGGGCAACGTTTACTTTAGGGACCTGGTACACATCCCATAGAAGACGGTGCGACTCACTGGCTAAGCAGGGCACATAACGAAAAACGAGGGACGACCCAACCGGATCGCCCCTCGTCTTTTGTGCGTCAGTTAAGCGCGCAGTGCTTACTTGACCACCAGGTTGACCAGCTTGCCGGGCACGCAGATGGCCTTGACGACTGTCTTGCCCTCGAGCCACTTGGTGACGGCGGCCTCGGCGGCAGCCTGCATATCCTCATTGGAGGCATCGCGGGCAACGTCGACGCGGCCGCGGACCTTGCCGAGCACCTGGACCACGATCTGCACCGTGTCCTCAACGGACTCGGCCAGGTCGAACTCGGGCCAGGCGGCGGTGTAGGCGTTGCCCTCGCAGCCGAGGGCCTCGTGCCACAGCTCGTCGGCCCAAAACGGGCAGATGGGGGCAAGGACGCTCACGATATCCTTAGCCACGCCGTAGCACAGCGCCTTGTCGCGGGCGGTACCCTCAGTGGCATTGAGGTAGGCGCTCGCCGCGTTGACGAGCTCCATGACGGCCGAGATGGCGGTGTTGAACTGGCCGCGATCGAAGTCCTCAGTGCACTTGGCGATGGTGCGGTGACGCTCGCGATAGAGCCTCATCGCAACCTCGTCGAGCGCGGACTTGTCAAAGGCCACGTTGGCGTCGCCGGACTGGACGAGCTGCCAAACGATACGCCAGGCGCGCTTGATGAAGCGGTTGGCGCCCTCAACGGCCTTGGGATCCCAGTCGAAGTCCTTCTCGGGCGGGGCGATAAACAAGATCGCCAGACGCATGGTGTCCGCGCCGTAGGGCTCGATAACCGAGCTCGGGGGCACGACATTGCCCTTGGACTTGGACATGGTGTCGCCGTTCTCGTCCTTGACCATGCCCTGGCACAGCAGGTTAGTGAAGGGCTCGTCCACGCTCAGCAGGCCCAGGTCGCGCAGCGCCTTGGTAAAGAAGCGGCTGTAGAGCAGGTGCAGAATAGCGTGCTCGATGCCGCCGATGTAGTTATCGACGGGCATCCAACGGTCGGCGGCCTCGCGGGAGAAGGGAAGCTCGGTGTTGTGCGGATCGGTATAGCGCAGGTAATACCAGCTGGAGCAGGTGAAGGTGTCCATAGTATCGGTCTCGCGCTTGGCCGGGCGGCCGCAGACCGGGCAGGTGGTCTCGTAGAACTCCTTGCACTCGGCGAGGGTCTCGCCGGCGCCCAGGTCCAGGTTCTCGGGCAGCGCCACCGGCAGCTGATCCTCGGGCACGGGCACAATACCGCAGTGCTCGCAGTGGATGGCCGGGATGGGGTTGCCCCAATAGCGCTGACGGCTGATGAGCCAGTCGCGCAGACGGAACTCGACCTTGCGACGACCGCAGCCCATGGCCTCGAGGTCGGCCACGATGGCAGCCTCGCCCTCGGAGTGCTTACCGCCGCGCATGCCGGTGTACTTGCCGGACTGGACGAGCGTGCCCTCGGCAGCGTGAGCGCAATCCCAGTCGACGGTCTCGGCATGGAAGGTATCGATGGTCTCGCCGCTGGCCTCGACGGCAGCGCGATCGCCATCGTCCAGGATGATCGGTACGATCGGCAGGTCGTACTTGCGGGCGAACTCAAAGTCGCGCTGGTCGCCACAGGGAACGGCCATGACGGCACCGGTACCGTAGTCGGCAACGACATAATCGGCAACCCACACGGGGACCTTCTCGCCGTTGACGGGGTTTACCACATAGCGGCCCGTGAAGGCACCGTGCTTCTCGAGGGTGCCCTGGGCACGCTCGACGGCAGAGATATGCTTGGAGTCCTCGACAATCTTGGTGACGGCCTCCTCGTACTCCGTACCCTCGACGAGCTCGTGCAGACCGGCGTACTCGGGAGCCAGGACAAAGAAGGAAACACCAAAGAGCGTATCGGCACGCGTGGTGAAGACGGTGATCTTGCCCTCGTCGCCCTCGATGGGCTCGCCATCCTGGTCGCAAAGGGTAAAGTCGACCTCGGCGCCCTCGGAGCGACCGATCCAGTTAGCCTGCATCTGCTTGACGCGCTCGGGCCAGCCGGGGAGCTTCTCCAGGTCGTCGAGCAGCTCCTGAGAGTACTCGGTAATCTTGTAGTACCACTGCTCAAGGTCGCGCTTCTCGGGCTCGGTGCCGCAGCGCCAGCACTTGCCCTCGGTAACCTGCTCGTTGGCCAGAACGGTCTTGCAGGTGGGGCACCAGTTGACCGGGTTCTTCTTACGGTAGACCAGGCCCTTTTCCCACATCTTCTCAAAGATCCACTGGCCCCAGCGGTAGTAGTCGGGGCTGCAGGTCTTGACCATGCGATCCAGATCGTAGGAGAAGCCCATGCGCTTCATCGTGGCGAGCGCCTGGTCCATGTTCTTATACGTCCAGGCGGCAGCCTGTGTGTTGTGCTTGATGGCAGCGTTCTCGGCGGGCAGGCCAAAGGCGTCAAAGCCGATGGGGTGCAGCACGTCAAAGCCGCGCATACGAGCCTGACGGGCCATGGCATCGCCGATGGTGTAGTTGCGCGCGTGGCCCATGTGCAGGTCGCCCGACGGATACGGGAACATCTCGAGCACGTACTTCTTGGGCTTGCTGTCGTCGGTGTCGACGGCAAAGAGGTTGGAATCCTCCCAGGCCTTCATCCACCTGGACTCAATGGCCTGCGCGTCGTAGGCAGGGATCTCGTCCTTATGATCTGTGCAATCGCACATATCAGCTCCTTTAATCTTAGCTGGGGTCGGTCGGCTTAGCTTTGTTCGCTACTGCGGACAGTCCTGCGCAAGACGAAGAGCACATTTAGTGCTCTTCTTTGCGTGCGGAACTTGTAGCGAACAAAGCTAAGCCGACCGACCCTAAGGTTAACTTGACTGATGATAGCAAATACGACAAGCGAGATGCCTGCGACTTGCACGCATCTCGCTTTATCTAAATAACGTGGTTGGGAATCAACCTTTGATATGCAGCTCTTACCTTATCGATAGGAAACGCTCTGCTGAGAATCCTTGACGACTACGTCGTGGGCGCCGCCTTCGACGATCGAGGTCGAGCTTACCAGGGTCAGGCGTGCCTTTTCCTGGAGCTCGGGGATCGAGAGGGCACCGCAGTTGCACATCGTGGACTTGACCTTGTAGAGCGTGCCGCCCACACCATCCTTGAGAGAGCCGGCGTAAGGAACGTAGGAGTCGACGCCCTCGACGAAGCTGAGCTTCGCGGCGCCGCCCAGGTCGTAGCGCTGCCAGTTGCGGGCACGCGCAGAACCCTCGCCCCAGTACTCCTTCATGTACTGACCGTTGACGTTGACGCGCTCGGTCGGGCTCTCGTCAAAGCGGGCGAAATAGCGGCCCAGCATCATAAAGTCGGCACCCATGGCAAGGGCGAGCGTCATGTGGTAGTCGTAGACGATACCGCCGTCAGAGCACACGGGCACGTAGACACCGGTCTCCTCGTAGTACTCGTCACGGGCGCGGCAGACGTCGATCAGCGCGGTGGCCTGGCCGCGGCCGATACCCTTGGTCTCGCGGGTAATGCAGATGGAGCCGCCGCCGATACCGACCTTGATGAAGTCGGCACCGCAGTCGGCCAGGAAGCGGAAGCCCTCGGCGTCGACGACGTTGCCGGCACCGACCTTGACGTCCTCGCCGTAGTTGGCGCGAATCCACTCGATGGTGCGCTTCTGCCACTCGCTGAAGCCCTCGGAGGAGTCGATGCACAGGACATCGGCGCCGGCCTCGATGAGCAGCGGCACGCGCTCGGCATAGTCGCGGGTGTTGATACCGGCGCCGACCATGTAGCGCTTGTCGTTATCGAGCAGCTCGTTGGGGTTGGTCTTGTGGCTGTCGTAGTCCTTGCGGAAGACGATGCCCATGAGGTGATCGTTGTCGTCGACGATGGGCAGGGCGTTGAGCTTGTTGTCCCAGATGACGTCGTTGGCAACCTTGAGGCTGATGTTCTTGTCGCCCACGATGAGCTGCTCACGCGGGGTCATGAACTCGGAGACCTTCGTCTGGTGGTCATCGCGGCTGGGGCGATAGTCACGGCTGGTGACGATGCCCAGGAGCTTACCCTTGGGAGTGCCGTCGTCGGTAACCGGCATGGTGGAGTGACCGGTCTTCTCCTTGAGCTCAATGACCTGCTCCATGGTCATGTCGGGGGTCAGCGTGGAATCGGACTGAACGAAACCGGCCTTGTGATCCTTGACGGCCTTGACCATAGCGGCCTCGGACTCGGCGCTCTGGGAACCGTAAATGAAGGACAGGCCACCCTCGGTAGCGAGCGCGACACCCATATCGACGCCCGAGACGGACTGCATGATGGCGGAAACCATGGGGATGTTCAGGGTGATTGCCGGCTTCTCACCGCGCTTAAAGCGGGTTAGCGGCGTCTTAAGAGAGACGTTGTTGGGGATGCACTGCGAGGACGAGTAACCAGGGACCAGCAGATACTCCGAAAACGTGTGGGACTCACCGGGAAAGAACGTAGCCATGTTTCTCCTTTTTCCATGCGACCGGTCGGCTGCAGGCCTCGTAGGACCCAGCCCAACCTTGGGCGCCCAATACTGGGGAAGTATCTTAACGCACTTTGACTGCTACAATGCATGTTTTAAGAAGAGCACACGAGGGTTTGACGCAGGCTTTGCGTTTGCCCAGCAAACACTTTAGCGGGAAGACGTGGAGCACATGGAGTACAAGACGACGGCAAAGTTGGTCATTCAAGCGTGCGACAAAGATCTGCCGGGCGTGTTCGGCCACGGCTGCGTCTTGCTGCTGCAGGGCATCGCCCGCGAGCACTCGCTCAACCGCGCCGCCAAGAGCATGGGAATGGCGTATTCCAAGGCCTGGCGCATTGTGAACGAAGCCGAAGGGCAGCTGGGCCGCAAGCTCATCGAGCGCGACGGCGCCCGCGGGTCCACCCTGACCCCCGCCGGCGAGCGAGCCATAGCGGTCTACGAGGAGCTGCAGGCCGACATCAACAACGTCATCGCCTCAAAAGCCGACGACCTCATCGCCAGCATCAAAGAGTAGCTAACTTGCGAAGGGCGTTGTCTAGGGTGGACGCTACAACCAGGGGATCGTCGGTACCGGCGAAGAGGCGGATGGCGCTCCCCCGCTTACCGCGTGGAGCCGAAAGGCGCGTCGCTGCGCCGCCGGCGGGCGATGTGCGGAACTCCCCCGGCAAAGCATCGAACAGCTCGCCCGCGCTGCATTCGATAAGGTCAAATTCAACTGCCGGGCCAAAGCCGTGCTCGAGGATTCCCGTTGCAACCGCATGGTCGGGATGCGAACCCAACCCAGGATAGCGAACGTTACACACCATCTCGTTAGCAGCCAGATACTCGGCCAGCGCACGGGCGCGATCGAAGTGCGCCTGCATGCGAGCATCGAGCGAGGACAGCCCGCGTTCTAGCACGTCGGTCTCCTCGGCAGACAGGCCAAGCACAGACGCACCGCAGTCCGCAAGCAACGCGTGTGCGCACTCTGCGGCGGCATCCACGCGATGGCGCTTGAGCTGCGAGCGCGCCACCGAGACGGCGACGAGCTTGCGCGGAGCTTCGCCGGCACACACACGGTCGAGTGCCTCGAGCGACAGCGCGGCACCCAAGCGCAACGGATCGCATCCAAAAACACCTGCCACGGTGTTATCCACCACAAGCAGCGCATGCGCCTCGCGAGCCGCGCGGCCCAGGGCACGAAGATCGGGCACACGCAGGCCAAACCCGCCGATGGAATTGACGAACCACCACAGATGCGGCCCGCCATCATCAAACGAAGCATCAAAGCCCTCGGACGCGGCAGCAAACGTCGCAGCCGCAGGCTCCCCCACCAGCGCAACATCGCAGCCATCAAAGCCGCGAGCAAACGCATCGGCAAAGTCGTCCGCAAAGGCCACCAGGCGATCACTAGGCCGCACAATCCCCAGCAGCGACAGCGCCGCCGGCACGTGCGAGGCCGCAACAAGACGCGCCTCACGCGCGCCGGCCCTTGCAGCCCAGGACTCATCTAGCTGTTGCACGTCCACGCGGCACCATCCCTTACATAAAACCAAACCAAGACCAGCCCACCCAGGTCGAGAAAACGTCAGCGCAAGCAGCGTCGAGCGGTCCGGCGTTCGTTAGAACGCCGGAACCAAACTAGCCGTGATATTCGCCGTTGTATTGGATGAGTGTGAGGTCCTCTACGCCGTCGAGCGCACGGATCGCGTCCGCATAGGGCATGTCAACGCCGTCCGAGAACACCTCGACGGCCATCTCCACCTTGTCGCCGCGCATGGTCTTGGACTTAACCGTGAACTTGGTGCGGCCAAAGGCGCGCACGATATCGTCGCCCGTGGTCTGGCCCGTATAGTGGATCACCATCATGTACACGCGTGCCTTGTCCCGGTGCGCCGCAAAGCTCGCGATCATCACCACGATTACCACGGCAGTAAGCCCCACGAGCGCATACATACCGGCGCCCGCCGTAATGCCCGTGGTAATGGCCCAGAACAGATACAGCAGGTCGAGCGGGTCCTTGACCGCCGTACGGTAGCGGACGATGGACAAAGCGCCCACCATACCAAGCGAGATGACCACGTTTGTCGAGATCGCGAGCGTGACCATGCAGGTGAGCACGCACATGCCCACGAGCGTCACGGCAAAACTGCGCGAATAGACCACGCCGGTAAAAAAGCGCTTGTACACGTAATAGATCAGGATGCCCATGGCGAGCGCCACGAGCAGCGACAGGCCGATCTTGGCAGGGTCGACCTGACCGAACGCCTCCAAGACGGAGTTCTTAAAAAAGTCCCTGGTGCTCATGGTTTAAATATCCCCTCGGTTCCCAAAATCCGATTCCCAGTAGTTAAAACCGCGCAGGTAGGCGGTCTTGTCATAACACAGGCAGTACTTTGAGACCGCCGTGAGTTCGGCCGCACCCGGCGGCACCATATCGCGCACCAGCTGCGGACAAAACTCGGTAAACTTGACCTCCATCACCAGCTTGCCGGGCTCCAGCACGGGCAGCGCGGGCAACGTCGCGTCAAAGATGTCAAAGCTCCCCACCGCCGCACGCACGTTGCTATCAAAGGTAATGCGCACGGTGCCCTCGTCCATCACCCACGGCTCGCGCTCGTAGTCCACGATGGTCCGCGGGCGCATCATATTACAGATGCACTCGATGTAGAACTCGCGACAGAGCGGATAGGGGCTCCTCAGCAAAAAGTCGTAGTCGCCAGCCAGAATCTGCTCAAACTCATCACGCGTGAGCGGCGCGTCCTCCTTGTAGATCCAGCTGCCGTACTTCTTTTTGCGCTCCAGCTTAATCACCTTGTCGCTGCCGTTATAGATGCGCACACGATACTTTTTGCGCATGAGAATACCGGCGTCTTTTTCCTCGTAGGCCGAGTTGCAGTAGTCGTCAAAATACAGGCTGCGAATAGTGTAACCGCCCGCCTGCGCATGCTTGTCTAGTTTAAAAACCGGCGCCATGCGGCAGGCAAGCGCGGCGTGCTCGCCCTCGTTAATGAGATATTTGAGCTCGTGGCGGTAACGTTCCTGCGTGGCGCGCACAGGCGGAGCCGCCAAGCGCTCAAGCAGTGCGCTAGCCCTCCTCATACGTATCCTCCACGACCTTACCGCCGTCCTGCACGTAAAAGCACTTCATGCCGTACTGCTTGCCATCGTCGGTCACATAGTAGTCAAACGCATCCTGCGTATAGCCGTCTGAGTTGGTGGCGCGCACGCGTACAAAATACTGGCCGGCATCGGGTGCATCGCAGGTCACCTCGGGCAGCAGCACGTCCTCGGCCTTAAAGACCACGTCGCTTATGGCATAGTCGTGCGCCAGCTCCACGGTATAGCGAATGTCACGCGCCTTAAAGTCGTAGGACGCATCCCAGTTAATGCGCAGCTTACCGTTATCGATCTGCGGCACGCCAATGTAGAACGGCATGGGCTTTTTATAGCTCTCGCGAAAGCTCTTGTAGTTCTCCTCGATCTCGGAGGGAATCGCCGCGGCAATCTGCTCGTATTCGTCCTTGGTGACAGGCAGATTGTCGATATCGGGCGAAGCAAAGACCAGCGATTCGGTAACCTCGCGATAATGTTTGATCATCTTGCTCAGGCGCGCCTCGGTCATATACGAGCGCAGGTCCTTTACGGCGCGGTCGAGCTCGCTGCGGAACGATTTGCTACGCAGTGCACGATTGAATAGCACGTTGCCCCAGTAGTTGCTTACGCCGCGCTCCCAGCTCGCATAGTCCGAAAACCCCTTCAGGCTCAGCTCAAGCTTACGCAGCATGCCGTCGTTGTCCCAATCCAAAAAGTACCAGGTATTTGAGTTGAGCGGGCTGTACAGATAGCAGTTGCGGTTCTGCGTATCGCAGTTGCCCGTCAGGATCTGAAACGCCATCCAATAGACCAGGTTCTCGGTATCAAAGTAGGTGTCGAGCACGTCATCGATCTTTTGCGATTCGTCGTTGAGCGCATCGAGCATCTCGATGAGCTTGGTGTGGTCCGTATCGCCCTTAATCTCGAGCATGCCTTCAAAGCTTGCCTGGTTGTAGTCGGGATCATCGGCAAGCTTAATGGTGTCCTCGTAGCGATGGAAATCAAAGCTGTTCACCTTGAACAGGTGCCCGCTCTTATCCAGGCCATGTGCCTTAAGCGCCGTCTTGTTGAGCTGCTCCACCTGCGTAAACAGGCCGTAGTCCTCAAAGGTGTCGTTGGTCTTTTCGGTCTGGTCGCACACCCACAGATGCACAAACTGCGTGCGCAGGCCCATCATCTGGGGAATCCCACGGATAAGGTCGTAGGCCATCTTGTTACGAAAACGCATACCCTCGCCCATGTGCTTGTTGAGCGCAATCGCGCGCTGTTGGCGCCAGGTGCCCTTGCCTTTTTTGAGCTCCACCTTGTAATTCTTTTGCGAGTTCATGCTCGAAGTCTGACCGCGCACCTGCACAGTGGCATTGGGCGCTTCATCGCCATAGCCAACCTCGCCGGCCACCGGGCCGTCTTCGTCGCCCGGCTGCAGCAGGCCCATAACCTGATAGCGCGTCACGGCCATGTCGGCATAGTCATACACCGAGTACGTATTGATCTCGGCCCAGCTGTGGTCGGTGTTCTCGGAGCTGTTACCGCGCGAGACCGTCAGGTACATGGTCACAATGCCCGAGTCATCGTAGACCTCGTACAGCTCGTCCTTATCGCGAAGGTGCTTGGACTGGTCGGAGGCCTCGGCCTTTTTAATCTTGTCCTGCTTTTTGACCTTTTTAGTCGAGGATTCGTCCTGAGACGAGCAGCCCGAAAGCAACAGCGCGCCGGCAGCCGCCTCGATCAGGCAGCGGCGAGACATCAACTTATCGATCATCAGAACCTCCCCAATGGTTGCGATACACGCGAACTACTGCGCGCTCAAACGCGCCGTGCGGCACGCCCTTATGGCGACGTTCCTCATAGCGCTGTTCGGCACGGTCGAGCATGCGGCCCAGCTGTGTAAAGCGACCCGTTTTGTCTGTCGCCACAATAGGCTGCTGACTCAGGATACGATACGGCAAGTTGGCGGTATAGGTATCGAGCCGCAGCAGCGCCACGATAAAAAACACCGCTGCACCCAACAAAAAGCCAAAGCCGTAAAACTGCTGCGGCAAGAGCAAAGAAACGGCAGTCACCAGCCCGGCCACACCGGCAAACAGCCCCGAGGCCAGCACGGCCCCCTTGTAGTCGGTAAAGTACAGCAAGATGAGCAACACCGTATTGCCCACGGCATACAGGCCGTAGCCCACGCACAGCGTGCGAAAATACCCGTGCATCAGGTTGTTAAAGCCCAACGGTAGGGCCGACAGCACCGTGGTCTCGAGCGAGATGACCGCCGCCGTCACAAACAGCTGCTTGAGCGCACAAAACCGCAGTTCTCGGTTGAGCGTGGCAAGCATTTCCTCCTCGGCCACCACAATGTCGCCCACCACGCCGCCGTCGTTGAACAGGCTGTAGTAGTCGCGGTAGCGCGGATAGAAATTGACCTCGACCGAGACCACAAAGTTGACGGACGTGACCAGGATCGTCAAAAACGCGATGAGCGCCGGCACATCGTGGTAGGGCGCACCATAAAACAAGCCCTTGACCTGCACGCCAATGGGACCGGCCCAAATTATCACCAAGTGCGCAAAGAGACCCAGGTTGGTAAACAAGCCCGTGAGCGCCAGCGGAATAAACTGATCGAGCCACTGCAAAAAGAGCCAGGGGCTGCGTTCGCTCTGCGGAAAATATCGGTACAGCAGCACCACGTCCCAGGCGAGCATGATGCCGTAGCCCAGAGCAATTGACGTCAACAGGCCCTCGACCGGCGGCAGTCCCAGCGCCAGCGCGGCCAGGGCGCACAGGCACGCCACGCCAATGGCAACCGCAAAGCTGCATAGGATACCGCGGTAATCCTTGATGGCCGTGAGGTAACTCATGCCGTTCCAGTTGACGATCATAATGTTAAACAGCCACAGGCACAGCAGTCCCTGCAGCAGCGTGGCGCCCGAGAACAGCAAAAAGACGCCGTAGAGCACCGTGCCCGCAACGAGCATGATGGCATTAGACCCCCAAAACGAAGGCAGGATCTCATCCTCGCGCTCGGCAAAGAGCATGTCGGCCAAAAAGCGCGTGACCGGCATAGAGAAAAAACTCGTGAGCGTGAGCGACGCCAGCAGCGTATAGGTCACCATGCACACCAGCAAGTCCTGGTTGGCTCGGCCCACGCCCCACAGACCGCACAGCACCAAGATACCCACCTGGAGCAGCACGCCCAACAGCATGGGGCCCGTGCACACAATGCCGGCGTAGCCGTAAGCGCGCATCGTGGCAAACAGACCCTTACGCCTAAACAGGCGCTTGAGCTCAAAACCGATTCCGGCCACCGGCTACTCCCCCTCTCTGGGCAGGTTAAACGCACGCGCCGTCTCGTCGTACAGCGCGCGATAGTTGGCGAGCATCTGCTCGTGCAAGAAGTACGTGGCAACGCGACGCTGGCCGCGCTCCCCCATCTCAATGCGACGAGCGCGGCTTGTGCACATGCGTTCCATGGCATCGGCCAAGCCCTTGCGATACATTGGCGGCGTCACAAAACCCGCCACGCCAAAGTCGTCGCCCGGGGCGCCTTCGAGAAGCTCGCGACAGCAGCCCACCTCAGTCGTCACGCAGGGACGGCGCGCTGCAAGCGACTCCAGCACGCTGAGCGGCTGGCCCTCGGAGATGCTCGTTAAAATGGTAAAGTCAAGCTTTTCCATGTACTCGGCCACGTTAACGCGACCGGTAAAGATCAGGTCGCGCACGCCTAGGGTATCGACCAGCGCGTGGCACTCGGCGCCGTACTCTTCGTCGTCCACGCCACCCATGATGTGCAGGCGCACCTTGGGCAGTCGCTCGTGCAACTCAAAGAAGGCATAGATCATGGTCTTGACGTCCTTGATGGGCGCCAAGCGCACCACTGCGCCAATATCCACCCAGCCATCATCGGGCTTTAAGGGAATATCCTTAAAGCGATCGAACTGGATGCCGTTGGGGATAACCAGGCATTTATCCGCATCGCAGCCCATATCAATCTGCGTCTTGCGGGCGTTATGGAACAAACTCGTCACGCGGAAGGCGCGACGGTAGATCTCCTCCGAAAGCAGGTAGAAAAAGCGGATCCAGCGGTCCTTAAACGACGGCACCACCCAATCGGCGCGAATGATCTCTTCTTCGCGCTCGCGGGTATAGATGCCATGTTCGGTCAGCAGCACCGGCGCATGGTGAACGCTTGAGCCCAAACAGGCGAGCAGGCCACCGTAGCCGGTCGAGATGGCATGGTACACATCGGCCACCGGCACCTCGCTGCCCAACAGGTAGAGCACGGGCAGCAGCATGGAGCGCATGGTGTGGAATGCATCGGCAAAGGGCGTATAGGGATACTCGGCCAGGCACACGTCGCGAAAGATATCCATAAACGTGCGGCTCTGCAAAAACGAGAGCGGATGCACGCGACGGCGGTGGAAGATATCGAACAGCACGTCCCAGTCCGGATTGGAGAGCGATACCAGGCGGCACAACGCCTCGCGCTCGCGGTCGTTAAAACTGGCTTCGTGCTGCTCGCCCGAAAGCCGCAGGGCATCGTCCAGGAACACCTCGTGCACCTCGACCACGTTGCTGGGCAGCTCGTAGACAAATTTGCCGCGGTCGGCAGCATGCGCGCCAATCACCCACAGCACGAACTCGTGCTCGGGCATGGCCTGGATATAGCCATGCATCCAGGTAGATACGCCGCCGTGCACATAGGGGTAGCAACCCTCGAGTACCAAGCAGATTCTCATCTGTCGCCACCCTCCTTGCGCTCGATCGTCAGGGTCTTATCATTTGCCTTGAGCAGATACAGATTGCCCGTAAGGTGCGTCAGTTCGCCACCCGTCACCGCACCTGGCTCGCCATTATTGGCGCGGAACATGAGCCACGCCTCGTCGTGGAAATTGCCCAGACTGAGCGTCCAGGCATCTGCACTTGTATCCACGTTCACCGTAACCGACGAAAAGCGCTGGATGGCACCGGAGCACTCCGACGCCGTCTGGTGCCGCAGATCGGGCGCCGACTTGGTAAGCCAGTCCAGGTAGTCGGTCAGGCCGCCCTTGTAGACCTCCCAGCCCTCCTTGGCTCCGCGATCGGGGTCCAAAAGGTCGTCCGGGTGCATAAAGTGCGTACTCACGTAGTGCATGTTGAGCTCGGACACGGCGGCTAGGCGCATATAGGAATCGTTGACCATGCCGCCCGAAACAATACGTGGCTGCTCCACAATGCCATCGCTCGCCACGCCAAACTCCTGTACGTACGGCAGGTCGGTGCCGTCCTCAAAATACGTACTGGCGATGGTCTTAATGCGCGGAACGTCGGTGCCGATGAGCTTGCGCGCTCGGGCAGAAAGGATATTCGATGGCGGCACGTAAACCGAGCCATGAGCGTTGGGCAGGACCTCGTCCTGAAACGCGATAAGTTCGTTGAGCGAAGCGGCAAGCGTCTCTTTGTTCTTCCAAGTCTTGTAGTCGTACAGCGTGCCGTAGTCGGTGTCCCAGAGCGCCAGAGGCTGATGGTTGTAACCGTGAAAGCCCAGCTCGCCGCCCATCTGCAGCAGCATGCCGCCAAAATATCGAAACTGCGTGGTATCGGCCTGTCGCGCGGGCTCGGTCTGGTTGACCGCGTCCTCGTAGTTTTCGATCATCACGCCGGTATAGCGAATGCCATATTTTTGCGCGAGCTTTTGCAGATCGGGCCACCAGACCTTGGTGTAAAAATCCGCAATGGAAAGGCCGTAGTCACGCTTGATATAAGTACCATCGCCCGAGGGCACGGGGCTGGGAAAGTCGTCCAAATAGAACACGGCGCTGTTGATGACCGGATAGGCCGTGGCATCACCCAGCAAGCTTATGGCCGAAGCATAGAACCCACGCATAACCTTGTCGTAGATGCCAATGTTGCACGCCACGGTGTGACCACTGCCGCAATCGTTAGACCAAATGAGCGGCGTGCCCGTGTCACCGGTCTTTGCCCATACGTGGGCCGTTTCGCGCAATGAAACCGAGAGCGAAGAATCGAAGGGATCCGAAAGCTCGTAGCGCTCTCCCCCGCCCAGCATAAAGTCCTCGCTCGGCACGATGCTTTCGGCTGTCGCATAGTCATATCCGGCCGATTCGATCCCAAGCTTGGAAGCAAAAGCCTGCAGGTAGTTCGAGTTATCTGGCGTCATGCCCAGCATGAGTGAGCCGCCCGCACTCACCCAACTCATCAGATCGGTCAGATGCGTACCCAGCCCGTCAAGCGAGGGCATAAGCACAATCACGCGATCAAACGACGTGAGCGATGGGATCGCGTCCGCACCGTCGGTGGCAATATCAACATCGCGGTGCGCGATCCTCATGTCGAGCAGGATCTGGTCGAACTGCTCCTTTACGTCCTCGACGCCAGCTTGATCGGAATCGGTAATGACCAGGCACGTGGGCTTTTGGCCAAAGATTGCCGAGGAGGCCGGCACCGCATCGTTGGCGGCAAGCATCCCCAGCTTGTGCTGTCCAGCGCTGTACTGCACGCCGGCGCGTTCGATCAGCAGCACGGCGGCCATGACGATAAAAACAGCCCACACTACGAGCAGCCCCATCCAACGAAAGCGGCCTGCACGGTCGCGGATATGTTGTGCCACGCTCATCTGGCCTCCTCCCCGTCGCGCCAAAACGCCAACTGTTCGCGGTTGGCGGCACTCAAATACACATGTTGATTGTCGATCGCATCGGTCACACGGTGGACCTCGTCACCGTCGCGGCGCATCACGGCTAGGCGCAGGCAAAGCATCCAAACCTCCTGCTCCTCGGGCACGTCGAGCACCAGCTGGTCGGTCACGGCCTGCGCCTCGTCGATCTGTCCGACATCGGCCAGCGCCGTCGCGTATCGAATGCGCAGCTCAAGGGTATCCTCGCGCTCGCAGCGACGCGCAAGCAGGCGCGCGTACTGTTGGCGCTGAATCTGAGCCACGCGCCCCTCGGCCAAGCCCGAGCCTAAGTATTCACCAAGAAAATCACAGTATTCGATGAGGTTTTGCGCGCTCGGGTCCGTCTTAAAGGCGCGCTCCAGCTGCTGCAGTTTAAGGTCGGACTCCTTGGAGATCTGCGCCACCGCCGTCGCGGCATAGTGCGCCACCTCAACGTCGTCGTTAAGCTTAGCCGCCTGCAGCTGCGCCAGGTACGCGTCGGGCTCCTCGGTGAGCATGGAGAGCATTAGGCGGCGCCGGTATGCCGGGTCATTGACGATGAGCGCCTCCTCGAGCGGCACTACGCCTGCATCGTCCTCACCACTCGATACCGACATACTACGATGCAGGTCGTCGTTGAAGCGCAGCGACTCCAGCGCAGACTCTTTCAGCCCCTCGCCAAACATCGCGCCGCGGACCGATAGCAGAACCACCAGCATCGGACCCCACAGCGGCACCAGCACTATCACAGCCAGCATGTGCCCGCGCACTGGCAGCAGGGCCAGCTTCATAAGCGTCCACAGCATCAGGCAAACCAGCGCATGAATCAGCAGCAAGACGGCAGCAACGACAAGCGAGATCAAGCGGCACCCCCCTCACCGTCACCGGTGTAAGAGATGTGCTGCAGCAGCTCCACGATGTCCTCGCCGTCGACGGGTTCCACCGCAATCTGTTTTGCGCTCAGGCGCTCGCGGATAATGGGCAGATCGCACGCCTTTGCCTGGCGCATAAGCAGGTAGAGCACGTCGCCGTCGACCAAGCCCGCCGCGTCGCTCTCGCGGATTGCCGAACCAATTGCGCCCACCAGCTCGCCGACAGGCTCCATGCCCGGTACCACGCGCAGGAGCAAAAAACTCCCCATCTTGCTATCTGCCAGCGCCTGCTCCGCCGCGAGCTCTTGGCCAAAGGCAGCCTGCTTGAGCACGCAAGTGCCGTCAACGCAGCGTTTATCCTGCGCCACCGCCTCATAGTCAAAGGCACGGCCCAGCGCGCTTTCGACCAGTCCGCACAAGATGCGGAACAGGTTTTGATAATAGAGGGTCATTTGGTTTTCGGCCGCACTACGCACAAAGATCAACACAGCGGGTGCCCCGTCGCGCTCGATCGTGTATCCAAACATGGGAAGCCCCGGCGTCAGCTCGCGGTTCACCCACAGGTTCGAACGACCCCCGTCGCCCAAAAGAGGTGCAAGCTGCTCAAGCGTGAGCGAGCGTGCGGCATCTTCGGCAATCGCAGGACTTGCTGCCACCAGGCGTGCAAATGCCCCGCCCGAAACATGGTAGATCGCCACCGAATCGTTCTCGAGGATCTCGCCCAGAAGCTCGCAGCACTTGCGATAGATGTCGCGTGGGTTGAGTACGTCGAGCTCCTGCGTCACGGCAAAGATCTTGCCAAAGCTGTCGTGGCGACCCACAATCTGGCGCCTGTACGCGCGCTTGTCCTCGATCGCGTCGTGGTAGAGCTGCGTAAGGAACGTATTGCGGTTGCGCACGAGCTCGTTTTGATCGCGCTCTGCCCTAATGGCTTCGCTGTTGCGCAGCTGCACATAGCCGCACACGGCACCCACCACAAAGTACGCAATAAACGGCAGCCAGTTGGACGGCTCGTAAAAGAGACCCTGGAAGGTATAGCCATACTGGGTAAAGTAGCTCGACGCCAGGCCAATCGAAGCCAGCAGTGCTGCGACCAAGCCAAAGTCCAAGCCATACAGCGTGCCGATCAGCACCACATAGAGCAGGCGATAATCGAGCACGTTGAGCTGGGCCGATTGGGAGAACAGATGCTCCAGCACCTCGAACAGGACCCAGGCGGCTGCCGTCTCCAGGCATTTAATAGGCAGCGTGCGCATCTGGATGCGGTCGATGGCGGCGCGCAAGGGGTTGACCTTCTTTGCACGGCCAGCATCCCAACGCGCTTGAATGGTCGAAAGATCGCGCACCAAGTCGTAGCGCTGAAACCAGCCATAGCGCACGCGAGCGACGCCGCTGGCGGGCAGGGTGTAGCCGGCGGAATCGCCATAGGCAACGGCAAGGCCGGGGAACAACGCCTTGAGGGCGTCCCCCACCTCACCCGCCGTGTGATGGAAGGCATCGGCAGCGTCGAGCGTCTCAAAAGAGGCATCCCAGCTATCAAAGATGCGGCGAATCAGCACCGCGAGTTCCTCGGCGCACAGCAGGGGAAACGCCGCATCCTCCGCGCCCTGCAGAGCAACCGATCCAGTTGAGCACGCGTCGAACAGCGGCACCAAAAACGGGTCCTCCAGCGCGGCAGACGCGGTATACAGGAAGGGCACGCGCAGGATCTTGGTCTGAACGCCCTCGCGAGCAGCGTAGTAGCGGCACAGGTCGTTGGCTGCGCGCGCGATAATGCCCTTGCCCGTTCGCCCCGCGGCATCGGCGGCACCCTCGGCACCTGCGGGTCCTGCTATATACAACAGCTGGATCCGGCGACCCATGCACGCGCGAAAGACCGAACGCAGTAGCTCGATATCGCCCACGCTATCGATATGCGGGGTAAGGTAATTAGAAAGGTAGACCACGCGGTCGAACTCATAGGCCTGATCCAGGTGTTGCAGAAGCTCTTTCCACGAGGCATGGGGCGATGACTCGTCGCGGCGCGTGTCCTGCGCGGCTACGACCTGCACATGGTCCCCGGGGAACGCCTTGGCACAAAAGTCATCGTCAACATATGCGGTGTTGCCAACAACCAGCACCTCCATAGCGCACCCCTCCCCTAAAATCCACTCTGTTCATAGTCAAACATGCGTATTTTACGCTGTCAACGCGAGCTGGGGCGCCTTTAAGGTTGTTTTAAGAACTTTTTTAAAGGATGTGGGGACATCGAGAGCTAGATAGTGAATCCAATCTGTGGCAGATAAAGTGGCCCCCACACTCCACCAGCTGCGACATTTTCAATAAAGCCTCTTGCATAGGAATACAGGTCCTGCATACCGGTGCTAAGTGCTTCTCTGTCAAAAGCATCGTCATCTAAATTCGCAGGAGCGCGATATATGCCAGAAACGGATATTTCGGAACGGTAATAATGGCCCTCATCGCCAGGTAAAAGCTCAATAACTAAGTTGAGCTGACGAAACCTGACTCCGTTTTCGTCCGAGAATGCACTGGTAATAGCATTTCGGACGTTGCATTCAACGTCAGACTTATTGATGCCCTTTTTCGGAGTCACTCCGCCATCAAATGAAAAACTGTCCACTTTTCTGGTCACGCACGTAATCAGCGGAGATTCAATGCGTTGCTTCTGTAACGATTCCATCTACATCTCCAATCGAAAGGCATTCTCATCTGCCAAAGGAGTCGAGTCCCTATAAGCTGGAGCCTCTCCTCCTGGTATCACCGAAAACCGCGATGTGTTAAGTCCTGAGGTCGTCTCACCAGAAGAGAGACCCAGATATTTACGCGCCTCCGGGACATCTCGAATGAGCCTCATAAGATTATTTGCGGTAATAGATTGTTGCGATGCCCCGTTCTCCCAACGAGACGCCGTGGGTTTTGAAACCCCTAATAGCGACTCAAACTCATGCTGAGTCAAACCAAGATCAGAGCGCAAATCCTTTATATCCGAGGGAGATAAAAGTTCATGAGCCTTAGCATATTGGGAAGCCAGTGCATGGGCAAGCTTAGTCGCCTCTGTAGCAGTCATTTCATCGTTACCGCACTCGCAAACATAATGTTCAATTCCTTTTACGGTAATTTTCTCGCCACGGTAAGTTTCAGTCATTGGCGCCGTGGTAAATTGCATTTCTTTGCCACATTCCATGCAACGCATGACTCCTCCTTTAATGAATGTATCCATCGATGTTCGCAGACAAAACGTTTAAATGCGCATTGCCTTCGGAATCGATTGAAAACTTAACGTACCAATCCTCGTATTCAAAACCTCGGCACACGTAGACATCTGCGTAAACATCATGCAGAGGCCCATCCATATCGAGCGCGATGGATTTTCTAAAATCGTCAGGCTTCAGATAATCAAATAGGTCAGCAATGAAATGATCGATGTCCAAATAACCAAACTGATTCATCAGGTGCCTGCGCACCCTACCATTTACAATCATCTTTCCCGAGCGAGCCAAAGACTTCGCTTCGTCAAGTGAATATGTCGGTCGGAGCTTGGTTCGGTTCATAACCACCCCTTAGTTAGCATAATGCTAACTATATTCGTCTTGTTGCCAATTGGCAACTCTATATGACGGTCCACACCAGGCGCATTAACGCCCTTTTTTGCGTCTATCCGGAAGTATGCGGCAAAATCAAATTATATCGAGCACACTAAAATGCCGCAACGTCTCTACCTGCGGTTTCTCTGTCGAAAAGGCCGGTGTGCTCGTGGGTTCCGAAATTTGCCGCATACTTCCGGCGGGCGGTTCCGGAAGTGCAGGGAAACTACGATCGGCCAACCAGATCCCGGTTTTGCGCTTCCGCGACCTGCGGTTTTGTTGCCAAAAATCGAGTTGTGCTCGGAGGTTTCCGATTTTTCCCCGCACTTCCGAAATATGAGACCCTGCAAAGCGTGTTCTAGCTACATTAGCGGCATCCGCGACAACATCCAGTTGTCGTGGAAACGTCAAAGGGCCGTTGCCGGAAAACCGAACAACGACCCTTCTTTGTCTCCGCCTCACGTAGAATCCACGGCGACTGCATCACTGAGAACATCTTACCGTAACGTCAAGCGACCCAACAAGGCGACGATTGGCGACGCAGTGGTTCGGCTCCATTTTCCATCTAAATAAAACTAGGGGATGCCCTCCGTAAGGAAGGAACCCCCTTGCAAAACGATGGCCTACAGCAGGACTTCGTTTTTCATTTAGCACATCATACCGCAGCGGCTACTTGCAGAGCCGACCCATTTCCGACATAGGCAAATCGACCTAAATCTCCCGAACGACGAGCCTGCCCTCCAGCATGAGCTTGTGCGCGAGATTGTTGCTATGTCCAGCAATACCGAGCGAACTGCCATAGTAATCAAGGAGGGCAAGCACTTTGGCCACCTCTGACTCGCGAACACCCTTGGCGTAGTTTGAGTATAGAAAGACCAGGCTGGTATGCCCGCTATACAAATCCACCGTGCTAAAAATGGACTCAAAGTAGGAATAATCGGCCCGCGAAAGCGAATGGCCAAAAAAGACTATCGAAGATGTCTCAAGACCATCCTCTCCCCTTTGCGAAGGATAAGCAATCGAGCCGCTTGGAACCCCTCGAGCAGACTTCAACACACGATATGTCTTGGTAAACGGGAGGATATCCCGATCATCCAAATTGCCGGAACCGTCGATTCCGAAAATACTTTCATCGTCAAGCGTGCCGTGGATATTGACAAGATTGGCATCCCCAAACCGCTGGTTAAGCCACCGCTATGGAAACATATAGTCCTGCAAAGCGCCGAACGAGACGGCATAGTCGGATATCACGTCTCAGGCGATCTACAGTGGTTGAATCAGTCGCCGCCCCACGGTCTCTAGGAGTTCAATTAGTTGAGCAAAAGTCTTAATTTCTTTTGACAAAACAAGCTTCTAAAACCAAAGGGCCGTTGCCGGAAGCCTCCGAACAACGACCCTTCTTTGTCATCGTCTCACTTAGAGTCCACGACGACTGCATCACTACTGGGATAGTACCCTAAAGTCATCGCTAATGCGACGCATAGAGGAATTACGTTCGGTGTTCGACTCTTTCGTGAGTCTCTAATCGGCCATCAACGGAGACTAATATTCTTGCTCTCGATCGGCCCATCGTCGAAACGGTACTTGACCAGCCAGAAAGTCGTTACACGCATGAAAAAAGGGCAACACTCTCTTATCGAAAGCGTCGCCCTTAAAGCTCCCAAAGAGCTTTTGTATTGCAGCTAGACATCTTGCACTATCTCTATGAGATAGTGCAAGATGTCTAGCTCGTCGCCACAAAAACTCCATCTAACATGATACATGAGACTCAGGCCATAGGGTACCACGCGTCGATCATGCCTTTAAAAAAGCTAAAAGCAGTTTTTACAGGATCATTTTTATCGTAATAGTGAGCATTACGATACATGCGATTGACACACTGGTGAAGCTGGGCCCCCTTGGCCGCAACAACACCAGAAGATGCAAGTAGTCGATGCAAATAAAGAGTCGTCGCAATTTGCTGAATCCTGTCGTTGCTCAACTTCGTTGATAGGGTAATATCCGAAAAGCCGACAGCCCGTAAAGCGTTTTTAACGTTTCGGCTGATCTCATGAGAAGGATCCCCTCCCTTAAGATCGTCGATAATGCAATTGTTATGTCCGCAGGCATTACGAAGCGCCTTGACGCTTTGAAGTTGGTAAAAGCGGCTTTTCAGCTTTTTATCTCGATCCTTATTTGCGATAAATAAAAGAAAATGATTAAAGGTGCCAAAAGGAATAAGCTCAACAAATGCCCAAACTGGATAGCGATAGCCAGGGTAATCGGCAATTATCTGGTTTGTGTAACACCCATTTGCGCCGCGATCGATTTCTGCCTTAACGGAATTAACCGTTTTCCCATTTTCCAGAATTCGGTTATTAGAAGCGATAAACTTCTCAACAACTAAATACCCGTCTTCATGACTCGCTTCCAAATACCTCAACAATTGAATTTTGGAATAATGTTCGACATCAATTGAGATCGAAAGAAGTACCTGACGAAATTCATAATCAATAATTGCGAGATCGCAAAGCATTCCAAAGTCCAGATTAATGAACAGACCATCGTTCAGCCCGCCCATATACCTAGGAAACCCCTTTCGGAATAAATTAATGCGAAAGAAATTGTTGTTGGCCTTAAGGTACTGCTCGGCATCATCCTTCGAAGTTAGCTCGAATGAAATGCCCTCCGATTCAAGATGCTCAACTTGCTGAGCGGGAGTAAGCCATGGCTTAGGTCGAAATACTTCCATGCAGTCTCCCGCACATCTACAAATGGTTTAATAGCTCGATTATTGTACATCCAAACGACTTTGTGGCACCCATATGCCGCATGAGCTATGGCCCGTCTGGAACCGCCGGGAGCGACGCACTTGCATCTGGGAAAGGACGACACCCCTAGATAAAGCGTGGCACGTAATGTTGATTCTTAACTGCGGGCATAACCGCGCTCATCTCCAATCTTAAGCACCTTGATGACGGTGGTCATATAGCCCATGCTACTCGGCATCATCCTCGATGCCCTCTCCAACGGTCTCGCCAAAGCCAACGTTGTCCAAAGCCGAATAAGCGGGCCCAATCTGATTCCACTTTATGGAATCAATCGCTTCAAGGTATGAACTCAAAGCATTAAGCTGATTCTGCCGAGCCATAGCCGTAATCTTCGCAAAGGAATCAGACGCTAGGCCGACCTTCGACAGGGACGAAGGAATCTGCGCAGCCATATCGGAATAGTGCTTAGGCAAGTTGTACTTCAACAACGCACGCGATGCCGCCGCAACAGACTCCGCGTTCTTCTGACTCATAGTCTTGATAGCCTGCGAGGTGGCCTCGTAAGAAGACTTTAGCGCCTCCTTGTCAGCTATCTCAGTATTTTCCTTGCACATAAACGTCTTGTCAGTCATTAAGTCAACAGGATTTGAATAGAAGCAGCAACCTACCAATCTAGAGGCAATTTGTTTATGCAGGGCATAACCCTTGCCATCGCTAGTCTTCGTTGCAAAATCGGCTGTATTGCTGCTGCAAATAGCCATTTCTGAAACTGGGTTATCATTCATAAAACGCTCTAGAGCCGCGATGATTAGACAATCTTCCTGAACTAGGCCCCATTCCGCCTTAGGCTTAGATGGCTTATCGCCCTTTATAGCCATCTTTGTCGCAACGATAAGGTCCTCTTGCATAAGAGGAAGAACGATGCATTTATCGGACTCATTCGAAATTTTATTAATTAAATCCAGTGCATCCTTAACATCGCTGTCAAGTTCAGCCCGAGCGGATTTCGCCGCATCTAGCAGCTTCTTTTCTGCCGAATGACTTAAAAGCGAGTTCTCGGCCACTTCCTGCACACTCTTTTTGACCGCTCCAAAAGACTCAACGGCAACAGACATTGTCTGGGGCAGAACCTTTTCCAACTCGAGCTGAACGACCTCGGGGAGAAGTAATTTGACGCCGTTTTCCCGCAATCGCTCCATCAAACGCTCAAGCAATTTCGGACTAGATTTTTCCTTGCGAGTAAACGCACAATCAACGATTACGCAGGTGTCAAGAAAAACGTTTTTCATAGAGAAGAACTTCCCGATTAGTCAACCTGATCACATATCGTGAAACAACTGGATTAGGACGCATCGCCTTTAAACGATTCGATTAGCTCATTAACCCTGCTTTTAAGTTGATCGTACCCGCTGTCCTCATCCTTTGATGAGAGGCGATCCTTTCGAGTCTCCGCAAACTCGGAAAGAAACTCAGCATAGCGCTGAGCAAGCTCGCGATGCTCTTCGGGCACGTTTTCATCAACCTCAAATGCCGAATCATCAATACTGTCGGCAGGGTTAGGTGACGTCAGCCACAAAAGAAAAGGCTCTGTTAGACCAGGATTGACATTCCGCCCCGTCATCTTCTTGCGATTGCA
>CATXXC010000011.1 GCA_958403385.1 uncultured Collinsella sp. | reverse complement strand
AGACCTCGTCGGTGGAGACGTGGTGGTAGCGGACGCCGTACTTGCGGACGGCCTCCAGGAGGCGGAAGGTGCCCTCGACGTTGGTGCGCAGGAAGGGCTCGGGGTCGGCGATGGAGTTGTCGTTGTGGGACTCGGCGGCGTAGTGCACGATGGCGTCGTGGCCCGGGACGATGCGGTCCAGGAGCTCCGCGTCGCAGATGTCGCCCACGACGAGCTCCACGCGGTCGGAGGGCAGGCCCGCGATGTTCTCGGGGTTGCCGGCGTAGGTCAGCTTGTCCAGGACGGTGACGTGCACCTCGGGGTGGTTGTTGACCACGTAGTGCACGAAGTTGCTGCCGATGAAGCCGCAGCCGCCAGTGACGATGATATTCTTGGGTTCGAAAATCTCAGACATGAAAATCCAATCTGAAGCATGTACAGCTTCTTTAGTATGCCGCAGGAAGTGACGCCGCGACGCTATTCAACAAAACTATCGGACATTTCGGCATGCGATAAGAGCCATAACCTTCGCAGAATTACCTCCTGTACAAAACGCCTCCGAAATGCAGTCTTTGTCGTAGTGAAAAACCGAATCCCCAGTTATTTCACGTAAGTACTTATAGAAGAAATCCTCCCAGCTTTTAAACTTCTCACTGTTTACAAAGGCTTCTGGGGTTTCCAAAACCGTCTTAACATCTAGCCCTGAAATTACGCCGGAGCTCAGCAGAAGCCATTCGAACGACTCGGGAAGACAAACCGTAACAGTATCGCGGTGAATGTCTTGCAGCTTAAGGACGCGGTCCGCATAGCACCCAAATGCCGCCCCGTCCGCGACAACAAACACGCGATCGTCGAGATGCTGATCCAACCAGCCCAAAATCGCGCTGTTCGTCATGGCCGAAGTACAGGTAAGCTCACTGTCAGCAAAATGCCGTTTAAAGAACTGGAAACCAGACTTACTGTCCTCGCATAGAAGGATAGAAAAGTCCTGTTTTGGCGCCGACCGGGAAATAGCATAACGATGATTCCCGCGATCTTGATAAACAGGGACGAAAGAATGGTATTTTCCGCTCGTCTTAATCTTGTAAATCTCATCCACGCTATACGGAAGATTGGGGAAATCAGCCCTTGAGATCAGCACGAAATAATTCGAGGAATACAGCACATGATGGGCAAACTCATCAGAATGGATCTCTTTTAAGCCCTCATCGACAAATACAATCGAGTCATGAACGGACGAAAGCTGGTTTCGCCAATCATAATCGGTCAGGGCGACACAGGGACAATCGCATTGCAAGGAAACACCCGACTGCTCGCCCGTTCGCATGTAGTCTGCGACCATGTCAAACAGTGTCGTCTTACCCGTGCCACTATCCCCACGCACAATAGTAATGTTCCGTTTAATGGTAAATGTGTACTTGGTTCCCCTGCGGCGGGAAATCTTAACGAGATGCGAACCGTTCACAAGCAGCACCTACAGATACGGAATCGACTCGTGAATCAAATCGGCCATGTTGTGAACGATTCGGCCGCTATTCACGACTTTAATTTTAAAATCCTCGCGACCAAAGTCCATCACATGATAGAGATTCACAACGAGCTTGCGGTCTTTCGCCATGTCGAGAATCCACTTGGCACAGTTGTCACCACAGGTAGAAGCGTTAAAAATATGCTTACGATCAAATCTCATAAGCAGCAGCGTTTTCACGCCACCAGAAAGCTGGAGTGGGGAGATGGATCCAAGCACAGGGCTTTCGATGACGTTTTCGGAGACAACAACCGATCGATCGACATCTTTAATTATCGAGACTGCATAGGGATCCGTAATCCAAGAAGACCGGTAAGAGTTTTTGAAATATGTCGCTGTGTTGTAAATCGCTTCTGGCATATCGCCAAAGTAGACGCTTAACACATCCACTCCCAATCACATTGTCTTTATGGTCAACGTAATCATAACGAAAGGGGCCACCAGATAAACGGTGACCCCTAAAAGAAAACAAGCTTGCGCTAGTACTCGCGTGGGCTATTGACGATCTCGCCGGCGGCGACCTTCTTCAGGTGCTGCCCGTAGACCGACTTGCCGTAGGCCTTGGCGGCCTCCTCCAGCTCGGCGGTCGTGATCCAGCCGTTCTCCCAGGCAATCTCCTCGGGGACCGAGACCGGCAGGTCCTGGGAGTGCTCCACGGCGCGGACGAACTCCGCCGCCTCGTGCAGGCTCTCCATGGTGCCGGTGTCCAGCCACGCGTAGCCGCGGCCGAGGGTGACCACGGACAGCGTCCCCTCCTCCAGGTACATCTGGTTGAGCGTGGTGATCTCCAGCTCGCCGCGGGCCGACGGCTTAACCTCATGCGCCTTGGCGGCGACGTCGCCCGGGTAGAAGTACAGGCCGGTGACGGCGTAGGAGCTCTTGGGGCGCTCGGGCTTCTCCTCGATGGAGACGGCCCTGCCCTCGCCGTCGAACTCCACGACGCCGAAGCGCTCGGGGTCGTCCACGTGGTAGCCGAAGACCGTGGCGCGGCCCGACTGCGCGTTCTCGACGGCCTTCTTCAGGTGGCGGCTGAGGCCGTTGCCGTAGAAGATGTTGTCGCCGAGCACCAGCGCGCAAGGCTCGCCGGCGATGAACTCCTCGCCGATGGTGAAGGCCTGGGCCAGGCCGTCCGGGCTCGGCTGCTCGGCGTAGGAGAGGTTGACGCCGTAGCGCGAGCCGTCACCGAGCAGGCGCTCGAAGTTGGGCAGGTCGGTCGGCGTGGAGATGACCAGGATGTCCCGGATGCCCGCCAGCATGAGGGTGGACAGCGGGTAATAGATCATGGGCTTGTCGTAGACCGGCAGCAGCTGCTTGGAGGTCACGAGCGTGAGCGGGTATAGGCGGGTGCCGGACCCGCCGGCGAGGATGATGCCTTTCATAGAATTCCTCTCAGTTGACAATCGTTAGGCAAAAGCTGCTAATTGCAAACAACGATTAGACAAACATATTTATTAAAATTATATGCGCCAGCAGCGGCTTCCTCCTCATTCTCTTTAAAACGGACAGTAGAAACACGTAACTCTTTCTGCATTTATCGCGAGGTAGGAAATGAATAAGTACAATGAGCAGTGTCCAACAAACGAAAGGCAAACAATGCGAGTCGAAACAACCGGAGTATGCAGAGGAAACTGGAAAATCTACCAGCAGCTTAAAATAGAAGGCATCCATGAAGGCTCCAGCATAAAAGCTCAAGCGGCAACGGTTGACGACCGCCGTTTACCTTTGTCTCTTCTAAAATTCAAGGACAATAACGGCGAATCAGACTCATACGTTCTTGTAATCCCCGACCCCGACACCCGATCCATTAAAGTTGAGTTTAGCGAAATCGGCAAAGACGGTCGTAACCTGAGCAGCGACTCCCTTTCGCTCAATTGCAAGAACATCAAATGGGAGTCGCGTCTTAACTACAAAATTAAACCTGACATGTGCAGCAAACTCAGAAATTACGATGACGTTTCAGAGTTTGAGATGGCGACGATTGATTTTTGGCAGTGCATCGAAGATTCAAACGAGTATATCCTGAGGTGCACGGTTAGAACACCGTACCGCAACGACTCGCAAATCAAACTTCGCTGCCTCGATCGGTTCCTCAATGAGGTTGAGCTGAGCATAGTCAACTTCGGCTCAAATGTAACGAGTGTTGGATTTACATCCGAGAAAAAACAACTTGAAACACAGCTCTCGATCCGCATGCCAAAGGCGTTTGATCGTTACTACTTTATAATTGGCGATCAAAATCACCCTTCATTCAGTGCATTTGACTGCTTAACGCCTGATAAATTAGGCTTGCTTCTTGAGGAGACCAACTTCCTCTTTACCCATGCGCAGTTTGACCCTGAATACCCCGAATGGTTTACAGAGCATAAGGCAACCATTGGCGCACTGGAGAAGCAGAGAAAAATCGTCTTCAATAGCGCTCCGAAATTCAGCATCATTGTCCCTCTTTACAACACGCCCATTTCGTTTTTTAACGATATGGTCGAATCCGTAAAAAACCAGTCTTATGCAAACTGGGAGCTCCTCCTAGTTAATGCAAGCCCTGACAATCAGGAACTAAAGGCTCGCGTTGAGCAGGAAACAGCCCGCGACAACAGAATTAAGTCAATTAATCTTACCGAAAATAAGGGTATTTCCGAAAACACAAACGCAGGCGTTGCCGTAGCTTCGGGCGATTTCGTTAGCTTCTTTGACCATGACGACATTCTTGAACCGGACTTGTTGTTCTCATATGCCGAGGCAATTGAAAACAATAATGACGTCGATCTTCTTTATTGTGATGAAGATAAACTCATGCCCGATGGAAAGTTAGCGCAGCCGTTCTTTAAGCCGGATTTCAATATCGATCTGCTCAGAAACAATAACTATATCTGCCACATGCTTACCATCCGTAAGTCCCTGCTAGACACTCTAGAGCCGAACACAAAAGAGTTCGATGGAGCACAGGATCATAATCTGACTCTCCGCGCCGTGGAAAAGGCAAGGAAAGTTCATCATGTTGCGAAGGTTCTATACCACTGGCGCCTAAGCGAGACCTCCACCGCAGCAAATGCCGATAGCAAGCCGTATGCCACTATCGCAGGTATCAAAGCGGTCCAGAGTCATTTGGACAGGCTTGGGCTCAATGCGAAGGTCGAACAAGCGCGTCGTCCCTTTACATATAAAGTAACCTACGCTGTGCCAGATTCCCACCCACTCGTGTCAATTATCATCCCGACTAAAGACCACGCCGACATTCTGAACAACTGCATTACATCAATTGTTGAGAAATCAACGTACGACAATTACGAGCTCGTCATAATCGAAAACAACAGCACAGAAAAGGTGACGTTCGATTATTACGATAAGTTGCAAGCAAAATATCCTGACATCGTTCGTCTTGTAACTTGGGAACACGAATTCAATTTCTCCAAGCTCATGAACTTTGGCGTTGCTCACGCCAAGGGCGACTATCTCTTGCTATTGAATAACGATACTGAGGTAATTACGCCCAATTGGATCGAGACCATGCTTGGCATCTGCGCACGTGAGGATGTTGGCGCAGTCGGTGCAAAACTCTACTATCCCGACAACACCATTCAGCACGCGGGCCTATGCGTCACTGGCGGCGTGGCGGGACATCTTTGCCAGAGCATGCCAAGGAATAATTGGGGCTACTTTGCACTCAACGATGCGCAACAAGACTTCAGCGCTGTCACTGCAGCTTGCATAATGACCAAGCGTAGCGAATATGAGAAAGTCGGAGGTTTCACCGAAGAGCTTCAAGTTGCATTTAATGATGTTGACTTTTGCTTAAAGCTACGCGAGATTAACGACCTGATCGTATACACGCCCGAAGTCGAGCTCTATCACTACGAGTCGATTTCTAGAGGCGTTGAAAACAATACGGAAAAGCAGATTCGGTTCCACAAAGAAGTCGCATACATGAATTATCGCTGGGCAAAATACTATGTCGAAGGCGATCCGTACATTAACCCAAATTTCAGCGTGGGAGAACCCGGAAATCGCTACTATCATTTATAAAGTGTTAGCTTAATTCTGCGCTTTCTAATTTTAGCCTTATTAAAATGCGACTAATAGATAAGGGAATCGAGGGTCAACCCTCGATTCCCTTACTATGAATAATTGCATTCCATACATGATATACAGTTAAGAAGCGTTTGTGATTCGATACACAAGCAGGCGTTGATTCCGCATGCTGGCCAGAATCCGCATCATTCCAAAGGCGTATTTAAAACCCAGCCCCACTGTGGTATAGCGGTAGTGTGGTAGTAGTTCAGCCACCAAGCAAGTGATGTTGTCCTGATGTAACCGATGTTATCCATAACCATACCGTTTCCGATATAAATAGCAATATGGCCCCAGCGGGCACCAGCACTTGTATGAGTATGCGTAGGGACCGCAACGATCATTCCAACTTTAAGCTGAGATATATCTCGGCTGTAACACCAATTCCAGAACATGTCGCATGCGTCGCCGTTGGGATATGACCCCAGCACGGGGTAAAACACATGGCTAACCCACTCCGAGCACAGTCCCGCCCCAGGAGAAGGAACGCTATGGCAACGATTAACGATCTGGGACTGCAAGGAGGCGCGCGCGGAGTGCTCAGGCTCCACCCAAGCACCTGAGGCATTAAAGAAATACTCGGAGTCTCCAATTCTGTTCCAGCCATTTACCATTTGTCCAGAAGACATAAGGTAGTACCACGTTCCATCATCATCGAGGAACCAGCCAGTATTCATGGCTCCGGATTCGTTGTCGAGGTGATACCACCTACCGTCAATGAATCGCCAACCGCGCTGCAGAACCCCATCTGAGTCTGTGTAAAACCACACCTGTGCAGCTGAGGACCAATACCAGCCAGCGACAGGCTTTCCCTCGGGATCCCTGAGCTTAATTCCACCCGCGCCGTCCTTGACGCCCGAAAGCACAATCGCACCACTGCTGCACGCATAATATACGTTTTCATCTTGTGAGAAGACCCAAGTGTTGCACTTTAATGCACCGCCGCTATCCGGATCCAAATAATAAATGGAGCCATTTACAGTTTGAAATCCTTCCAGCATGGCGCCATTATTATTGGGGTCTAGCAAATACCAGCTAGAACCATTGTAAAACCACCCGGTACGAATCTCTCCCGATGCGTTGGAGCAATACCATGCCCCATCGTTAATAAACCAACCGGAGCTCATAGAACCGGATTCGGAAAAATGATACAAAGAGCCGTTAACAAGCCTAAAGCCCGTAGCCATTAATCCAGAAGGCTCAAGCCAGTACCAAGTATTGCCAAGGAGTAACCACCCGGTCTGCATAGCGCCCGAACTGTCCAAATAGTACCAGCTATCATCAATTAAAACCCAGCCGGTCTTCATTGAACCCGATGTCTCGTCAAGGTAGAACCAGCGCCCACCGGTGGCAGCCCATCCCTTCAAATGTGCACAGGAGTTAGAAAATAAATGCCAGCCATCGATCAAGTATTTCCAGCCAGTAGCTGCATAACCTTCGGAATCAAAATAATACTCCGCCCCTCTAATGGACAGAAAACAGTTTGACGGCCAACCACCAGCCTCATATCTCCACCACCATTTACCGTTTTGGTAGGCCCAAGAACCAGGAAGAGCGATGTTATTATCAGAGGAACGAACGATCTGGAACGACAGTTGAGAGGTAACGCCGGCGTAATTCCCTAGCCCATTCACTCTTATAGTGGCGCAGCCAGGGGCAACATTATCTGAATACGTGACTTCATAATCGATTCCGCTTGCTAGCACAGAACCGCTGGCAGTCAAAACAGAGACATCAGGAGTAATCACATCGCCAGTATATTCATATATCGACGAATCGATAGATGCTTTGAAATTATCGGAATCCAAAGTCAAACGATCGCTACCTGATGTCCCAAATGCTTCCTGACCCGATTGAACCAAAGAGCCATCAGTGCCTTCAGCCACGCAATCTTCAGTTAATGAAAATGCGATTGCGGGCCATAAAAGAGAGATGAAACAAATAGATGTTAGACAAACCACGCTGATTAAACTCAGATGTCGATTTTTCATCATTTTTCTCTTCTCGCCAAATCAAATTAACCTTTGAATATCCAGGTGCAGTCGACCCAGAGATGCAGTTCCCAAATTAATTAATATGCAAGACAACTCGCTTGATACGTTGCACCAGATAAAACGATAAGACACTCAACATAGGGATTGTCTATTTGTTAGACAATCCACAACCAGCAGTCGGGCGCGATCAATGGTGCACAAACTTAAGAGCCCTAATGAGGGATAGCCGAAGGAACTGAATCAAATCATGTATTGAGCTCATTCATGATCAGACCTTTTCTCAAGCTCTTTTTCGAGCAGGGCAATCCTATGAGTAAGGTTTTTGATCGCCAAAACATGACGACTCACGGCAACGCTAAGAGACAGAGAGATTGCAAGCAACAGCACGATTGCACCCAAAAAAAGGAAATTGGCCGGGTTGACAAACCCAATAGCTGTTGAGCAACTATAAATAATCTGAGGACATAAATCACAGATCAAGGCCGCCATACACATCAAAATCCACAGCAAAGAGTACTTAAGAAGCATCTTTCCGTTGGACACGAGACGTAAAACATAGACGAGGAATCCGCCGAAAAAGAGGGCCGCACCAATCCTCAAAATAAGATTCATTATTTGTCTCCCCTATGAACCCAGCACACAAGGACAATGGCTAACGTAACCTTGACCATATAGTAGACGGAAGAGAAGCCCCCGATAGATGAACGTCCACCTTGGCGCTCATTCATCTTTACAGGCGCTTCCATAACGGGAAGACCAAGCTTCATAGCCAAAGCAATCGACTCTGGCTCCGGGTAGTCATCAGGATAACTCTTGCAGAACAGGTCGATAGCATCTTTATTGCAGGCCCTAAAGCCAGAAGTGGGATCGGTGACCACCTTACCCGTAAGCAACTCGAGCAAAAATGAAAGCCACCTGATTCCAACACGACGCATAAAAGTTGATTGAAAACCATCAGTCTCAACCAGAAATCGAGAGCCTATCGCCAAACTCGCACCGCTCTCAATCAGCTTTACAAGCTCAGGAATATAAGAAGGATCATGTTGGCCATCGCCGTCAACCTGAATGTCAATATCATAGCCAAATCTCTGGGCATATTTATGGCCCGCTTGGACCGCTCCACCGATACCAAGGTTCTGCGGCAGATCCAATATGTTGATACCATGCTCTCGACAAAGCTCAAGCGTTGTATCTTGTGAGCCGTCGTTGATTACGACATAGTCATAACCCGCAGCTTTTATAGCTGCAACGGTATTGAGAATGCACTCCTGTTCGTTATAGGCAGGAATTATTACGAGAACACGCAGATGTCCTTTTGAACATGTCGTTGAAGTAAAAGACAATCGAGATTCATCCATTCCAAAAACAGTTGGCTTTTAGCGACGCCCAAAGAATTTGCGACTCTTACAGTCCAACGCATAGCTTAACTCAGACTTAAGTTTACTGTATCCTGTCTAACCATTAGGAAGTTACATCTCAAGCTTAGATATTTAGCTTGCTCAACTAGGGCACATATGGAGTCCCCATCCATCACCGCAGGAAAAGGACCCCTTGCAGTTCTGCCTCAAATACGGGGCGCATGTCCTGAGCGAACCCTCAACGCCGTCCCATTCGATCCAATCGAATCCAACTAATTGCCCACTCTTACTATAACCATGACCTATATCGCTAATTTAGAAAAAACGGATATACAGAAGCTCGAACATCACAAAATACAGCAGCGCAAATGGAGCCCCGAGCATAAAGGCTGTAAATTTAGCCTTCACCTCCTCATCGCAGTAAATAGGGAACCTGAGCAATAGACAGGCAAAAGGTATTATCAAAGGTATGAGATATCGCGCCTGAACACCCGCAACTGTCTGGCTTCCGACTCCTGTAAAAGCGATGTATAGAGCCAAAGCAACTAGGTAGCAAGTAGCAAGAACCAAGAATAGAGACCAAACAATTCCGCAACGGCTAAGCTTAATTTTAGTAACTTTTTCATTATCAATAATGCAAATAGCTTCAAACAACATGATGGGGAGATATGAAAGCCATGGGAACAGATTGGAGACGTCCCCAAGATAGGCCATATTCGTTGATATTGAATTGAGAAACGCCGGGGTCAGCATCGATCCAAAAACGAAATTCGAGATTACAGCTATAGTTCCAACCGGATTTGCAAGCACTCCCGTCGTTTGACCAGCCGTAGAGACTTCGGTGCCACCACGCGCATCAGAAATGTTATTTACGACAGAAGAGAAGTATGGCGTCAAGAAAGATAAAATCATTATGGCGCAAACGAATATCGCGGTTCCAATCAAGATACGTCTTTGCTTGCTCGAAGTATATTTATTTGCAGGAATTAAAAGCGCAAGTCCGAATAATGGAAAATAAATCGCTTTAGCTGCAAATCCGACTGCAAAAGATAGTAGAAATCCGAAGAACGTTTTTGCAGAAATATCCTCTTCAGAAACAAGCATCTTCAACAAAAGAGCTGTTCCTAGCAAACTGAACGATATCACACAGGGATCATACGAGTAACTGGCTGCCATTAACACAGCAGACGGGAACAACGCAATACAAGTGAAAAGACATTTTCTGCAAGGGGCTATACGAATTGCGATTCCACAGATAACTGCATACGCAAGTAAATTGAATATTTTTCCCAATGCAAATTTGATAGAAAATGGGAGATGAAGCAAGCGACCCAAACAAAGGCCGATAGATGAAGGAATGTAAGCGATTTTAGAAAGAGCCACACTATCAAAAGAATTAAAACGATCGATACCTTCAGCTATATCATTTTTATCAGTCTCTCTGACTAATTGTTCAACAGAGCCACGGTTAAACTCTCTTGTTTCATCTATTGGATACTTACCCAAAGATGCATCCAAACTAAAGCCATCCCCCATATAAAACTGCTCGACTATCATTCGGTCAGAATTTGTTATTTCAGCATTTGTGAGGTAGGAAAAACTGTTTGCATTTCCATAGTGGACCTCATCATCCCATGTCAGAAAATTTGTAACAGGGAAGCAAATAATTACGGATAGACCAATTGAGACAATGCATGCGAAAGCGAACAGTTCGGGCTTCAGATAAGAAATGCCCCCATTAATAGCAATCAACCCGATCAAAACCGTAATGGGCAAAGCAGACGCGAACAACACCGTCTTTGACTTTTCGAGCGGAATGCCAATAAAAGCGATTAAAACAGCAAAGCCAACAAAAACCGCCAAAAAAAAGAAACACTTCTTAGCATCAGTTTTCTTAACCGAGGTTACGAAGCTCTTCACCAGGCCATAGCAAAGCTCAATGCCCTGGAACGCTAAAACTAAATGAAAGCATATAACAAGACCTGCGATATTCCATGCACCAAGATCGAAGGGGCCAAACGTCTTCGCGCCAGCCAATATGATGAAAACTAGCAGAAAGCTGCTGAGGATGCTGGACGCGACGAGGACGGTTATCTGACGAATAGCGCCACCGCTCGACTGTGATTTCGGTTGCAAATATAAGCACGCAACAGCAACGACATCGCAAAAGAGTTCAAGAATGAAAAGATTTAAATTCTTATAGTGCAACGATGTCGCGACAGCTAACAAAAGAAGTCCCAGCCCAAAGATGGCAAGCGCGTACTCGCTTTTCTTAATTGCAGGATTATTCAAAACGTGCATCTCCAACTAAAGACAAAATCGAATAGGGTAAGACGACAATAACAAATTCGGGTCTTAGATCCAACTTCACTCAAAAGCTAAGTAAAAGCCAGCCAAGTATCACTTAGCGAATACAAAACGCCTTCTCGACATCTATAGCAGTGGCGTCCCAGCTATATCGATTTTCAACAAGAGCCCTAGAGTTTCGAGACTGAAGGGAAAGAAGCCTTCGATCATCAAATAGCCTGCATAATGCTAAAACCACCTCATCAGATGACATGGACTGAATTATCGTGCCGTAGCTATCATCTGGAATAAGCTCGCGCGCGCCTCCCACATCTGTTACAACAGCAGGCGTTCCGCAGGCTGAAGCCTCAAGAAGTACCGTTGAAAAGCCTTCGGAACGAGTTGGAAGACAAAGCACATCTGCTTGCTGAAGTAAGGAGGAAATGTCCTCTGTGTTACATCTCCCAAGCCAAAACAGGTCAGACGAACAGGCTTCCTTGACCTCATTAGCAAGCGGACCATCCCCTGCGAGAACAAAGCAAATATCACGCTTGGTAATATCTTTTGCGCGAGCCGCCTCAATAATTGAATTAATTCCCTTTTCAGGAATAAGCCGCCCGACAAAAGCTACAACCAAGGATGACTGAGGGATACCTAATTCAGATCGAAAATCTCTCCCCGAAGAAATACTCCTATAGAATGAGGCATTGATTGAGTTTGATATTACGCCCTTTGCAGCGACATTAAAGTGTTGGAGCCATTCAACGCTTTTAGATGAAATCCCATAGAAATCAGGTTTAAACGACTTTACACGATCCGTAATCCAATCCTCATATCGGCGCACAAAAAAATCAAGGAACGGCTGATTGAAAGAAAGATACGCTGAACCGTGGTCGAGAACGACGGCCTTGATGTTATGATTCGCGGCAAACTTCAGCCCTTCGATTGAGAGAGGAAAAAGTCTCGTGTTTATAAGTACGCCGTCCCACTCATAATCATCAAGACTTTGCAGGAGCCGGTAATAATCGCTGGTTTTTTTGGGAAGAGGAAGCCTTCCATCAAGCAATGAAATACATGGAAGCCGAATTATCTCGAGACCGTTTTCGACTGAATGACCAGCTCCTACGCGCATTGAATCATTAGTAACGATAACCACCCTGTCGCCGCGGGCAGCTAGGGCATGAGCGAGACCATCGACAAAATTACCAATTCCGCTAAGTTGCGGGTGATAATGGTGGGTGAAAATACAAATAGAAGAACTCATTACATAACCTCATCTGGTAAAGATTTCATATCCTTAATTCTGCGCAGTCCAGACTTCACCATCCCCAAAGTCAAGCAGAAGAGGAAGATGGGTATGTCGATTTTCCGGCTCCGGAATTTTCTTCCATTCGCCATACATCGTTGTAAGATATTTATCCGTCATACGAGGAACGGGGAATTCACTGCCTTCGAAAACCGCACTGCTCAGAGGGAAAATCTCTGAAATAGGCACTGGCGCCATATTCGGCCAGCTTAACGTCAGACAATAATCAGAGACCTCACCCGTATTTGAGTCGGCAATACAGGAGTCGAACAAATCCTGGTAAGAGCATGCGCCTCGAGAAACCAGTCGTTCCACTACGTGTATAGCAGAACAACCAATTTGCTCGAGTTGTCCAAGGAACCCTTTATGAGGGACAACAATGGAAGAAGAGTGATATAAATAAGCTCTTTTCTGTGCAATTGATGCAGTTCGGACTTGTTTTGCACGAAGGCGTTTATCTGTATAGAGCTGGTCATATGGAAAGATGTCGACAAAAATGCCCATCGAACTGGAAGCCTCTCGAGCCTCCTGATTCTCGAAGCGAGTTCCATCGCGATACACCTTAGCAAACATCGCAGCATAGCCAATAGTATTCCGCGATGTATGGAGCGAATATCCTTCCGGTAAACCATCCTCGGCTAAAGAGCAAAAGCGGTCATAGTCTGAACGCATCATTCCGATATCTATATCATCATCCCAAGGGATAAACCCCCTATGACGCATTGCTCCTAAACATGTTCCGCCATCAAGCCACCACCTGATGCCGTGCTTAGAGCAGAATGCAGCGACAACCTGAAGGATATCCAATTCAGTGTTTTGAAGCTTTAATAGCGCGTGAGCTTTAGACATCATCGGCCTATCTCTTTTCCCCAAACCATTCTTGCGTCTGTTTCCCCAAAACAAAAGACTGATAAATAAGGCAAATAGCATTGGATATAAGCGCCGTTACAGTAGGGCCATTTAAGCCAAACAACACTTGCGCGGGAGCCATGACAGCAACAGCACTGATTAAGGACAATATGCTGCCAACAAATACCCCTCGGTAATTATCAAGAGAAACCAGCAAATCGTTGACAAACCAAGCAATGCCAGTCAAAAAGGCACAAGCCAACATAGGCTGAAGGAGATCAGAATGTTTGGCTATTCCAGCGCCATAAAACAAAGACAGCAATAATTTGCCGAAAAAGAAAAGGGCAACTGCTGATATGACGCCGACAAATAAAATACCGGCAAGTATTTTACCTATAAGCGTAAAAAAGGACTTTTCCTTAGAATAGTAACGCTCTACTAAATAACCTAATAAAGGATTATAGATATACGTCGCACCCATTTGGATAATTGCCACGGGAGCAGCAACTGATGCATAAATGCCTAGAGCAGAATCTCCGAATGTATAAGATAAATACTGCCTTGGAATATTCGGCGCCGCAGAAGCAGCAATGCCGCCCAGAACGATGGGCAAACAGCCACATAGGAAAGCTCTGACCTTCGCTTGGGTAATTCCAAGCTTGATTGCAGAGATTCGATTTGATCTCGGATAATCGGAAATAACACCGATACCTATAGTCACTACCGTCATTAGCAACAATGCACCTTCGAGGCTATTTAACAGCCCAAAGACAACAATGAACGAAAGGAGAGAACCAATGCCCTGCATTATGAGGGATTTCCCAATATAGTCCATCCTATGGCCAACCTGATCATTGGCATGCATGACATCAATAACTAAGCCGGCGGTTTTATAGAGAGCATACAAAAGAACAGCAGGCACCGTATCAATACGACACGTCGCAATGGAATAGACGGCCAACATTGCAAACGCCATAAACGTAGTAAAGAAACGAAAAGTCAGGTATTCACCAGCAGAGTTTTTCCTTTCAACATCTGCAATTTGTACCGTGTACATCCTGTATTGGGCCAATTGAGAAAACATGTTGAAAATAGACATAGCAAGGGAATAAATTCCAGCAGCACTATATCCATCAGACAGTCGAACGACCAATATAGTGATTAGCCATTGACAGCCTAAATTCGTCAACGAGCCAACGGTATTCCAGAACATATTGTGTTTAATCGAAAGAGTCTTCTCTGTGGCTTCCACAAATATAAGCGCCCTTCTGAACAAGTCGCGAATCGGATACGAAGCTATTTTGCTTCTTTAATCATGTTTAAAATCAAAAGAAACAGCCAATTCGGCACAAGTCGCATAATGATTTCAGCTTTAGCAATGGACGGGCAAGCTCGTCGATATTTAAGCAAGCCAATTATGGAGCGTCGCTCTCTTGCATCGGCGAACCCCATTATTTCCTTTAGGTGCGGTGAATCAGGAAATCTTTCGGCAAATTGCTTAGCTGTATCAACCCTGTTTTTAACTCTTGTTGAATACCAATCATCTTTTGAAGCAACACCCGCAAGGAATCCAGTTTCATTCCCGCCATGTCGACGATACTTAACCAAGGGAGTCGTTGTAAAACTGCACTTCCCCAGTTCGCTGCAGCCCAATGTCAACCACAAATCATGCGCAGTGGATTCCGGAAAGGGAATCATCGACTTAGCAGCACTCGCATCTAGCATGAGAGCCATACCAATGCCGTAGCATACACTTGCAGCCTGAATAGTAATATCCTCTCCGGAGCACCAATTTACTTCAGGCGAATTTGGATGAGCTTTTCTGTAGCTCTCTACCAGCATGTTTCCGTTTTCGTCGATTACCGATCTATCGCAAACATCAAGAATTGAGCCTTCTTCTAGCATATGGTTGAGCGAAACTTGAACTCTGTTAGGCTCCCAAATATCATCTTGATCGCAAAATACTACGTAATCCCCTTCTGCCAAAGAGAGTAGTGCCTCGAACGATTTGACATAACCGAGATTTTTATCGCCATGATAATAACGATAGGCGTTTTTCTTTATATGCTCTTGGATAAACCCCTCTAAAGAGGCCGATTCGGGGCAGTCATTTCTGACCAAAAGCGTAACCGGAAACGTTTGTTCATCAATCGAATCAAGTTGAGCGGCGAAAAACTTAAGATTAGGTTTATATGCTGAAAGAAGTACGCATACGCCTGTACCATTTCCCTTTTCTATTTCCAAAAATCCTCCCAAAGTCATGTTTTCAAGATTAGCAAAGCAATCATTAGAGATTTAAGGTGTTGTTTATTACGCTCAAAAAAGACAGGAGAAGGCTCGGCCTTTAGATAATACATGGCGGCAAATTGAATGGTGCTCCCGTAATTTTTAACACCAACACCGACACCTCGCCCCCCTAGAGGGAGCGAGATGGTTGGCTTTTCAAAATAATCTGAAAAGGAAGCTCGTAGAGAATTAAAATCCTGCGCACCGGAAGTGCATACAGTTTATGACTGCCTTCTCATGAAACCGCTTGCCAAATCAAAGCACCTCAATTGGAAAAGAGTCCCTTAAGAATCAGTGTCTTTCTCCCACCTTTAAAGACACTTGTCCAATATCAATAGGTAACAACCTTTGTTCCATAAGGAATATTATCGTAAATCCATTTTGCGTTCTGGATCTCAAGACGCACACATCCAGCAGAGGACGGAACACCCATCGTGGGATCCATCACGCGATTACTGTTAACGTAATAGGGCGAGGAATGGAATAGGTAATCACCGTAGAACTGTGTGTAGTAATAGCAAGTATATCCATGCCCAAAGGAGTATCCCTTTCCGTAGACTTGGTACTCCCCTATCACAGTTGGCGTACTGGCTTTTCCCGTCGAACATACATATCGACGGTTTAAGGACCAATTATTCCATGACCCAGTGTAGATGCTCGTGATACAACGCGACGTATCGACAAGTATCAGCCAATTTGTATTGCTTGAATAACTTTGAGCTTTAGCGTCCATATAGTCTGACACCCACGCGCCGTTAGCCATGAAGTAATTCCAGGATCCGTCCACAACGCGCCAGCCAGTAGCCATAGCCCCACTAGCATCAAGCCAATACCAGGTGCCGCCCAAATTGAGCCATCCTGTCTGCATATAACCAGACGAATTCAAGTAATACCAATATCCGTTAACGGCAACCCAACCGGTTTTCATAACGTAAGTGGATGGATCTAAATAGAACCAGGAGCCATCCTTGCTCAGCCAGCCAGATCGTGCATAGCCAGCGGTCTCATCAAAGAAGTACCATTTTCCGTTAACGTTCTGCCAGCCGACGCTCAAGGAGCCATTAGTCGGATCAGCATAGAAAATGCAGCCACCAAGCGTCACGAAACCGCGCGCTTCGACCAATTCGCCATCGCCGTTTGAAGTAAATAACTTCCCATTGCGCAATGTTCCGCACAACGAGCAGTCAGAACCCGCAAAGGCCTTAGAGGACTCCCCCGTAACCGAGTCCTGAGCATCTACCCATTCACGACAAGCAACAGCGCCAGAGGCTTTCGCATAATAGCTTTCCCCATATACAGAAAAATGACCAAGCAGCATTTTGCCGTCGACGGCAGGATCAAGATAATAGTATTGGCTACCGTCCTTCAGCCAACCCGTCTTTACAATACCCGATGCATAAGATGGCTCAGCGTAATACCAGTCTCCATCGCTCATAAACCAGCCGAGTGACAGCGCTCCCGTTGAAGAAAAATGATACCGATTCGATCCGATGGGAAAAAAGCCGGTAACCATTCTATTGTCATTTGCGATATCGAGCCAATACCAAGCGCCGTTCACCGAACGCCAGCCCGACGCAAGTGCGCCGGAACTGTCTGCGTAATACCAGTCCGTACCATCAAACGCCCAACCAACAGCCATTGCACCGGAATCCGATAAATAATAACGTGATGAGCCAACGGAAACGATTCCCCTAGACATAGCACCATCATTGGCGGGATCAAGCCAATACCAGTTATTGCCAGTTTGAAGCCAACCGGTTAAGACTTCACCATTGCTTCCCCAATACCATAAACCGTTATCAAGACACCATCCATTAATCAGTCCATAGGTTCCAAGAAGAAAAGGATGCCCATCGATAACACGTCGCCCAGTAACCATGGAACAGCCGTCAAGGGAGTCAAACCAGTACCATTGGCCTCCGATAAGCTGCCAACCATTTGCCAAAGCGCCTGATGGACTCGCGTAATACCACTTATTGTCAGTAAAAATCCAGCCGCAACTCATCGCGCCGTCACGAGCGGGGTCCAAATAAAACAACGAGCCGTCAACATTCTGCATTCCGGTCAAACGGCAGCCGTCAAGATAGTAATACCAGGACAAACCGTCCCATTGCCATCCAGATAGTTTTTCCGTCGTCGACGAGTCTTGGCTTTCGACAACCTGTGGATTCGAATCTTCCGCTGTTTTGCCAGCATAATCGTTGGAATCTTGAGCGAGACCGCCGCCGACAAAAGCACCCGACCCTTCCGTCGAATCGCGCTCTACGATATCGTTATCCGCCCCCACTTCCACGGCATAAGCAGTGCAAGAAAACGCGGGGGCGAAAACCGAGAGCGAGGCGGATAGTAGCACCAAGCCGATTGCTCGCCAGCAAATTCGATGATCAATCCGAGCATTCATTTCAGGCTCCCAACCGGTACCGACTGTCTTACAAAGAATCAATTAGATAAACGGACGGGCTGCGCCGATCACATTTCCCCTAGCGCTGACGGGATGAATACCGACACCCTGATGAGGCCAGGAGTCAATCATCATACCGCCGCCAAGTGCGATTGCGATATGCCCGCGATAATAAATCACATCGCCACGCTGAATCGAGCTGGTGCTCACGGGCATAAAGATGTTGCTTCGATACCAATTCATCGAATTGTAGGTTTGGCTTGGATCCCAGCGATGGTTATAAGGGTTGTAAACACCCATATCCATGCCAGTAGCATAAAGACATTGCAAGACAAAACCAGAGCAATCAACAGCCCCGCCGGGAGCGGTAGACCAAGGCTCAATATATTGCGTACCGATATATTCGTAAGCACGCTGAATAAAGGCATTCACGCAATCTTCCCGCGTCGCTTCGACAGAAATGCGAGAAGGAGTCACATAGGTAAAGTAGCCAGTGCAGTAGCTAGGCAACTGAACAGTCCAAGAGCTGACCTGGGGATACTGCGGAGGATTTTGCCAGCCAACCTTGTCGCACTGGCCATCGCTCCAGAAAATTCGACGCACGCCATCGATGGTTCTTGCGCCTGTTGCCATAGCCCCGCTGCCGTCTAGCCAATACCACTTACCCGAATCTTTAAGCCAGCCAACATGCATGCTGCCGTTGGAGTCAAGGTAATACCATGTTCCATTGAGGCATTTCCAACCAGTTGCCATTTTTCCGTCGGCGTTTAGGTAATACCAAGCACCGTCAGTAAAAACCCATCCAGTTTTCATCACACCAGAATCGGCATCAAGCCAATACCAATCGCCATCAATCTGCAGCCATCCACGATGAATGACGCCCGTTCCGGGCTCAGCATAAAACCTTTGATTTGCAACATTAACCCAACCGGACGCAACCTGCCAGCCATCAGCTCCAGCTGTTTTTAGGATAGTAGCGTTTTCGCGGATCACATCTTTGCAAAGATATCCATTGCCATCGGCATATCTTTCTACGCCGTCTTTAACGGTAATCCAGCTTGACACCACAAGTCTACCGCTCAGGTTTGCGAAACAATCGTTGCCGCCCACCTCAAATAAGCCCGTTTTCATGAGATGGCTAGCAGGGTCCAGGTAATACCAACTCACGCCCTCTTTATACCAGCCAGAAATAAGCGCGCCAGATTCAGAGGCGAAATACCAGCCGTCCTCGGACTGAGCCCAACCAATAGCCATAGCCCCATTCGAATTCAAATAATATGCTGCATTGCCAAGGTCTAAATACCCAACAGACATTTTGCCGTCGGAAGCCGGATCGAGATAATACCAGGTTCCGTTAACGAGTTGCCAGCCAGTGACCGCAATACCATTAGAGCAGTAATACCAATCTACTCCATCTTTGAACCATCCATTTACGAGGCCATAGTCGCCAAAAATGTAGGTACTTCCATCGATCTCGTGACGACCTTTGAACATAGCCAGCGTCTGAGACTCAAAATAATAGCGAGTCCCACCTATCGTCTGCCATGACGAAGCAAGTGCGCCCGATGGATATGCCCAGTACCAATTCCCGTCCTGGAGAATCCAGCCGGTTTTCATAGCGCCAGAAGCATCTAAATAGTATTTCCCGCTCCCGAGGTTGACAAAACCAACCTGCATTATATGGGTGGCAGGATCCAGGTAATACCATGTGCCGTCTTGATAAAACCAATCAGCAGCTAAATCGACTCCAGCATTGGCATAAAACCAATTTCCATCTGAGTTACGTAGCCAGCAGTTCTGATATAGCGCGCCAAAAGGCGTTGCGGCATTGCCGTCATTCGCATAAAACGAAGCAGTCGATCCGCCAGCATCGGTCACATTGAAATAACCTGTCCGCATTGCACCATCATTGGCCGGATCAAGCCAATACCAATAGCCCCCGCTTTGCAGCCAGCCAGTTTGGTGTTTACCGTTTTTTCCGTAATACCAAACTCCAGACGACTCGTCTCGTTGCCAGCCATCTTTTATGACGGAAGAATTATCAGGTTGCAAATCATCGGAAACCACAGAAGAAAAATCCGCTTTTGACTCAATACTCTGAGCCTCAACGGAATCCTGTGCAAACGCGACATTCGCACTCAGGGGCAAGCAGCAAGCAGTGATTAATGACGCAGCAGCACAAACAAGCGTGGCCTTCTTTTCGAATCGATACATAAGCGACCCTCCCAGATATCCTATTTAGTTATTTTAATCCACCTTTCGAGATTGATTTTCGCTACTTTTTGTTCAGTCTATGTAGCTAAATACAATTGATTGAACATATCGTTCAATCATTCTATTCTTTTCCTAAGCAATGAACATCTTAATTGGAGGCCTGCAGTGGAACTGACCAAGCGTAACTTTACAGTTCTGTACGAATACCTAAAGAACCCATATGCCAGCCAGCGAGAAGTTGCCGAGCGCACCGGCCTTTCACTTGGATCAGTAAACGCAGCGAATAAAGAGCTCACGAATGAGGGGCTTCTCGAATCGGACAGCCTAACCGACGGCGGTTACGAAGCGCTTCATCCCTATAAGGTTGAAAACGCAGTGATATTGGCTGCGGGGCTTTCGAGCCGCTTTGCTCCCATTTCGTATGAAAAGCCCAAAGGCCTTTTAAAAGTACGTGGTGAGATCCTCATTGAGCGACAGATTAGGCAGCTGCAAGACGCAGGTATCAGCAATATCACCGTCGTTGTCGGCTATAAAAAAGAATATTTCTTCTATCTCGAAAGCAAGTTCGGCGTCTCGATTGTCGTCAACAACGAATATGCATCCAAAAATAACCACGCATCGCTTATGTGCGTAAAAGAGCGGCTTGGCAACACCTATATTTGCTCAAGCGATGATTACCTTCTAAACAATCCGTTCGAAGCATACGTTTGGAAAGCATTTTATTCTGCTCAATATGCTGAAGGCGCCACCAAAGAATGGTGCATTCAAACCGGAGCAATGGACAGAATTACCAATGTTACGATTGGCGGTTCCGATGCTTGGTATATGCTCGGACATGTCTACTTTGATAAAGCCTTCTCGCTTGCATTTAAGCAGATTCTCGAAACGGAATATAACAAGCCCGAAACAACGGACAAGCTTTGGGAAGATCTATATATCGAGCACATCAAGGAGCTCGATATGGTTATCAAGAAGTATCCTGAGGGCGAGATCAACGAATTCGATTCTCTTGATGAGCTGCGTGCCTTTGATCCGCATTTTATCGAAAACGTTGACTCCGATATTTTCGATAACATCGAGCAAGTGCTCGGCTGCTCCAAATCAGAGATTCACGACGTTTATCCCCTTAAACAAGGTCTTACGAATCTATCGTGCCACTTTAGAACCAATGACGGAGAGTACGTTTACCGCCATCCGGGAGTCGGGACCGAACTGCTTATTAACAGAAATGGAGAAGTAGCCGCACTTAAAAAGGCCAAGGAGCTCGGCCTTGACGACACGTTCATTCATGAGGACCCAAAGCGTGGTTGGAAAATTTCGAAGTTTGTACCCAACGCAAAGCAGCCTGACCCGCATGATCCTGCCCAAATGAATCGAATGATGCAGATGTGTCGTTCGCTTCACGAGAGTGGTTCAAATGTTGAAACCGAATTTGACTTCTACCTCGAAGCGAAGCGCTACGAATCACTTCTTCTGGAAAAAGGTCCCATCGACATTCCAGGCTACAGGGAAATGTCCGCCGAAATCGATGAATTGGAGCACTTTGTACAGGCCGATAATGCACCAAAATGCCTTTGCCACAATGACTTCTTTTACCTCAATTTCCTTATCGATGAGAACGACAAGTACTATCTCATTGACTGGGAATATGCTGGCATGAGCGATTACGCAAACGATTTTGGAACATGCAGTGTCTGCTGCGAGCTTTCCGAAGATGAAGTCGACCGCGCGCTTGATGCATATTTTGGGCGCAAGGCAACAAACAACGAAATTGCGCATAACTATGCGCACATTGCCCTTGCAGGATGGTGCTGGTACCTCTGGTCTCTTCTGAAAGAAGCCGAAGGCGACTTCGTGGGCGAATGGCTCTATATCTACTTCAATTACGGTGCCAAATACCTCAAAAAGGCACTGGAGATCTATCGGAAAGGTGAGTAACGATGCAATTCGGCTTTTTTAGCGGTCTTCTTTGGGGCCTTGATACAGTAATTCTTGGAATCGGCTTGGCGCTTGCGCCCTATATTGGATCGGCGGAAGCGCTTGCATGCGCCTCCATTGCGGGATCCTTTCTCCATGATGCCTTCTGTGCAATTTGGCTCTTTGGCTACATGGGAGTCCGAGGCAGACTAAAAGACACGCTCGCTGCACTTAAAACTCGTTCGGGCAAGGTCGTCATCGCCGGCGCCCTACTCGGTGGACCTATCGGAATGACCGGCTACGTATTGGCAATTAATAACATCGGAGCTGCCTACACGGCAATCATCTCCGCCTTCTATCCCGCAGTCGGAGCATTCCTTTCCTTCGTACTGCTGAAGGAGAAAATGGGCAAAGGCCAGATTCTTTCCCTTCTCGTTGCTCTTTGCGGTGTAATGACGATGGGCTATCTATCGGCCGGATCGAGCGAGATTGCAAATGCCCCCCTCGGCTTACTCGGCGCAGTGCTTGCCGTTATTGGATGGGGATCCGAAGCGGTGCTGTGCGCATGGGGAATGAAAGATGATGCCGTTGATGACGAAACAGCTTTGCAAATCCGCGAAACTACAAGTGCGCTTGTTTATGGAGCGCTCGTACTCCCCCTCTTCGGAGCATGGCATTTCACGTTGGGCGCTATCCCAAGCATGCCCACATTGATTATTGCACTCGCCGGACTCGCAGGAACTGCATCCTATCTGTTCTATTACAAGGGCATTGCGGCAATCGGAGCAGCGCGTGCGATGGCTCTGAATATCTCCTATTCGGCATGGTCAGTGGTCTTTGGCCTGATCTTGCTTGGAACAATTCCCGACATGGCATCCGTAATCTGCTGCGTTGTAATTGTATGCGGAACAGTTTTGGCAGCCAGTAACTGGGACGAACTATTTGGACGTAAGAAGACGGCGTAGCTAGATTAACAATGTAGCAAAAGGGGAGAGCTCGTCGAGCTCTCCCCTTTTAGCATCATGGCTATTCAATTACCACGGCCTGGCTATCCATCTGTTGCCACGTGCCGAAGAACACTTGGGCATTTCGCGTAACATTGCCGTTAATCGAATCCGAAAGATAGACAATTCCCTGCTCGTCATCATAGCCTTTAAGGACTACGGCATGATTACCGCCCCACAGACCATAGGAATGCCCGTTATACCAACGCGCAGCATAACGGCCTCCTGGCCAACTTCCCCATTCGGTATTCCACATCTCAACAGGTTGACCACAGGTCAGCCTGTTCTTAATGGAAGAAATTGACGAGAAAGAGACGTCTTTTGCCTGCTTGCCACTTCCAGCAGCACGCAGAAAGTTATTACCAGCAATAGTAATCGCAGGTGCGACGCATCCCATGAGACCCCCGCTGCTACGCCTTGGGTTGCCATCAAAGGCGGTAACAAAGTTGCCGTTGCTTCCCTTGGGCAAGTAATAATCCGCAATAATCGTCTTACCTAAACCGAAACCATAGTAGTTAAGCAAGTTTGTAAGGGCAACCGACTCACAGCCAGTAGGAAGTTCCGGGTACTGCGAATAGCACGGGACATCGACCCAAGCGCCAACCATTGCGCCGGATGAACTGAACTTGTAGTCAGTAGAGCCGATCCAATACCAACCGTTGCTCAACATTACTCCCCCACGTGCGGCATCAAGGTAATACCATGTGCCCCCAAGGGAAAGCCATCCCGTTTTCATCGCGCCAGAAGCGGAATCCAGCCAGTACCAGTTGCTGCCATCGTTAAGCCAGCCGGTCGCCATTCGACCATCCGGGTTAAAGTAATACCAAGACCCAGCAATTTGCTGCCACCCAGTCAGAATTACTCCACTAGCAGAACAATAATATCGAGCACCCTGACTCTCAATCCAACCAGTTCTGGCATTACCGTCGTCGTCAATCAGCTGGATTCCCGAATCGGTCATGATGCCTTTAAGGTCAATTGCGCCGCTGGATGACGAATGATACATCCAAGACCCATCACCGTTTGACCAGCAATTAGCCATCATCTTGCCGGTACTATTAAATATGTATTCACATGATCCGATAGTTTGAACGCCCGTGGCCATGGCGTGCGTCGAGGGATCGAGCCAGTACCACGCACCGTTTAGGTTGAGCCAGCCGGAGGCGAGGGCGCCGGAGCCAGTCGCGTAGTACCAGGTCCCGCCGTCGAGGACCCATCCGGTCGCCATTGCGCCGGAGCTGTTGAACCAGTATGCGGAACCGTTGCACGAATGGAGGCCCGTCGCCATGGCGCCGCCCGCGTCGGGGTCGAGCCAGTACCAGGAGCCGCCGGTGTAAAGCCAGCCGGTCGAGGCGATACCGTCAGCGAACCAATACCAGGAGCCGTCGACGAGGCCCCAGCCGTTAAGGGGACCGCAGCTGCCGAAGTAGCGGCGGACGCCCTGCGCATCAGTCTGGTAACCCGTCAGCATGGCCCCCGTCCGGGCGTCGAAGCAGTAGGGCACGCCGCCGACGGATACGGGGCCGCGCGCCAGCGCGCCGGAGCCCGTCGCGTAGTACCAGGTCCCGCCGTCGAGCACCCAACCGGTCGCCATCGCGCCGGACGAATTAAACCAGTACAGGGAGCCGTTGCACTCGTGAAAGCCCGTCGCCATGGCGTGCGTCGAGGGATCGAGCCAGCACCACGCACCGTTTAGGTTGAGCCAGCCGGAGGCCAGCGCGCCTGAGCCCGTCGCGTAGTACCAGGTCCCGCCGTCGAGCACCCATCCGGTCGCCATCGCGCCGGAGCCATTGAACCAGTATGCGGAGCCATTGCACTCATGGAGCCCGATGGCCATGGCGTGCGTCGAGGGATCGAGCCAGTACCAGGCCCCATTGGTATAGAGCCAGCCAGAATGCAACGAGACCGGATTGACTGAATCCACATAGAACCAGTTGCCGTCAAACGAATTCCAACCCAGATTCCATTTAACGGATTCTTGAGCAGGACCATCATCGATTGAATCGGAAGGAGAAAGAGTCGAGGGGACGGATTGCCTCTCAATATCAGTAGGGATAGAGGAGCTTATGGGTTCTGCGTTCGCGATATCAACCACACCGGGCCCAGCGAGCAGTAGGGTTGAAAGAATGATTCGGATTAATATTATTCGCTTTTTCCTTGCCATGTGCAGCCCCCAGTAGTAACCAATTATTACATAAACATAGTCTACAAATGGATGGCTAAGAGCAATATGTAATTAGAAAAAAGCAATTAAAGAAGAGCTGCTAGCCAAGCCATACACCATTGCTAGCAAAAGAGTATTGCACCCCATCGATTTCTTGAACACCCGTAGTCATTGCGTGCGTCGTGGGGTCAAGCCAGTACCAGGCGCCGCCGACGTATGCCCAGCCGGAGGCCAGCACGCCTGATCCCGTCGCGTAGTACCAGGTGCCGCCGTCGAGGACCCAACCGGTCGCCATCGCGCCGGAGGCGTTGAACCAGTACGCGGAGCCGTTGCACTCGTGGAGCCCAGTGGCCATGGCGTGCGTCGAGGGATCGAGCCAGTACCACGCACCGTTTAGGTTGAGCCAGCCGGAGGCGAGGGCGCCGGAGCCAGTCGCGTAGTACCAGGTCCCGCCGTCGAGGACCCATCCGGTCGCCATTGCGCCGGAGCTGTTGAACCAGTATGCGGAACCGTTGCACGAATGGAGGCCCGTCGCCATGGCGCCGCCCGCGTCGGGGTCGAGCCAGTACCAGGAGCCGCCGGTGTAAAGCCAGCCGGTCGAGGCGATACCGTCAGCGAACCAATACCAGGAGCCGTCGACGAGGCCCCAGCCGTTAAGGGGACCGCAGCTGCCGAAGTAGCGGCGGACGCCCTGCGCATCAGTCTGGTAACCCGTCAGCATGGCCCCCGTCCGGGCGTCGAAGCAGTAGGGCACGCCGCCGACGGAAACGGGGCCGCGCGCCAGCGCGCCGGAGCCAGTCGCGTAGTACCAGGTGCCGCCGTCGAGGACCCATCCGGTCGCCATCGCGCCGGAGGCGTTGAACCAGTACATGGAGCCGTTGCACTCGTAGAGCCCGGTGGCCATTACACCGCCCGCGTCGGGGTCGAGCCAATACCAGGCTCCGCCCTGGCGCAACCATCCGGTATACGCTTTGCCGTCAGAGGTTGCGTAATACCAAGTGCCCTCTTTTAACTGCCAGTAATAAAGAGAGACATCAACATACGCGTAATTCATATCAACATTTCCGCTAATACCAGAAACTTTTCCGCGGCTTGTATACTGCCAAAAGCTGTAACTGGCGGTATAGTGACATTGGGAGTTGTATTGAGCAATCCAATGATCCCAAGAACCGCTTTTAAATACAGGGTCGGTCAATATATTGTTAAACCAATTTAGGTTTGCATAAATGCCTGGCTTATATCCAGCACTAGAAATCTTATTACAGAATGTCTGAGCTCTAGATGCAATTCCGGATTGACGACCATCTGCAATAATTGTCTTGTCCTCAAGATCGTAATACACCGGTAGCCTAGGATTGTGCCCCGATAGGCAGTCAATCACCATGGACGCCTCATCGGCTGCCTGTTGATTATCAAAAGCATATGAATAGACATAGACACCGTAGGGAATTCCGAGTCGCTCGCACTCAGAAATATTTCGATTAAATTGATAGTCAACTCGACCGCCGAAAGACGGAGCGCCAAACCCAACGCGCAGAATAGCGAAATCGATGCCAGAAGCTTTAACTGCGTCCCAATCAATACGCCCTTGGTGCTCGCTGACGTCAATGCCCTGAGCTGTAACCCCATCGGGAAGAGCGTCCATAGACAATAAAGCTATTCCGTCTTCTTCGGAAGAAGCATCATCTGAAACTAATTGTCCACCCTCATAACGCCAAGAATTCTCAACCAGAGTCTGAGCAGCCTCTGCATCCGCAGGGCATACAAACATAGAAACGGGCGCAAAGAGCATCAGCACCAACAATGCCGAAAACAACTTAAGATGTTTGTTCATGTAAACCTCGTCATTCGCTCTTGATTGCGTCTAGCTTACAGCATAGCTATGAAAGATTCCCGAACATCTAACAGGACAAGATGCCATCTAGGACAATAAATAGTTGGGCGCAATGCTGCAAAGAAAAGAAGAACTTACCGGCAGGGTTGAACCCGCAGGCTCATTGCCCCCTCCTCTTGCCCCCAAGAATACCGACTTCAAATAAACTTTCAAACCAGATGTCAAAAAGGTAGGGGGCCCAGAGAGTCCCCTACAACTCGGAATTCTAACGAATCAGTATTACTTTCGATGGGCCCAAAGCGGTCAAACCGGAGATGCGATTTCCATAACCATCACTATGCCAGAACAAATTTTCGCTCGGCGAATTGCCCCAGAAAAAGCCAATGTGGCTATCGTCCGCATATGGGTTGTAAGGATTGAAGAACACAATGTCCCCCTTACGAGCCAAACCACTACGTAACAACTCATCAATAGAGTTGAAATAAGTCACGTTCGCACACGTATCGATAGCGTAGCCGTACCAACGATAAGCGTTTACGCAGCCGCCCCTTCCGGGACCTCCACTCCAAGGGGAATGACTCTGCTCGGCGGCAATGGGAGCTAAATTCCCGCCCGCCTTCATATATGCATGCGATACAAATCCACCACAATTCATGCCCGTATAACCGTCCCAACGCGGATCACCCTTTGGGTACATGCACGTTTCCTGGCTGAGATGCGTGTCGTAGCGTGTTCCACGGTAATAGCCGTCGTTTTCGTGGCTCATAAGCCAATTGACCAAGCTGGACCTATTGACCCCCAAAACAGAACCAGACGTATTCAACCATGCACCACTTGCATTGAAGTAATAGTCAACGCCATCGATTTTCAGCCACCCGTTAGCAAACATGGCACCCGAAGGCTGGAGCCAGTACCACGTACCGCCGTCATTAAGCCATCCAGTTTTCATCTTGAATGTGGAAGGGTCCATCCAATACCACGCACCGTTGACATATTGCCAACCAGACTTAAGGACACCATTGGAAGATGCGTAGTACCAAGTATTGCCACTTTCGTCAGAAGCGTCTTTCGACATAATCCAACCAGACGCCACGTTAACGACACCATTCGCATCCGCATAGAAAACCGCATCTCCAATATGAATCACACCTGGCAATGAAGACGAGTCAGTACGATCAGCGACTACAGGAGATCCATCAGATGAAGTAGGCAACGGCTCGCTCAGTGCTCCAGACGAATTCGCCCATACCATACCATCGTTCAAGTTGATCCAGCACGAAGATGCCATTGCACCGGAATCATAAGAAAAATAGCGCTTGCTTCCTACCGCAAATTCACCAGTACGCATTGCGCCGGATACATCATCAAGGTAATACCAGGCGCTTCCGGACTTTATCCATCGCCCTCGTTGAATAGCTCCGTTTGATGCGGCGTAATACCAAGTACCATCAGCAAGTGCCCAGCCTGTTGCCATGGCACCTGAGCTCGTAAGGAAATAGGTGGACGAGCCCACTTGCACAAAGCCCGTGAGCATAATATGGCTTCCTGGATCCAGGTAATACCAAGAATTCCCTAGAAGTAACCAACCTCCATGCAGTAAGCCGTTGGAGTCAGCGTAATACCAGTTGTTGTCAATAAGTGCCCACTGGGAGGATAGCATGGCCCCTGAACTGTTAAAGATATAAGAGGTGCCATTGCATTCATTCAGCCCGGTGGCCATAGAACCGTCTGCAGGATCAAGCCAGTACCAACGACCCCCATCCGAGAGCCAGCCCTTTACCAGAGCGCCAGAGCCGGAAAAATAATGCCAGACAGAAGCATCAAGATGCCATCCGATAAGCATTGCACCAGAAGAAGAGAATCCATACGTGGCTCCCCCAATCTGCAGCATCGCATCGTGGACCATCTTGCCCTCATCATCCAGCCAATACCAGTTGCTGCCGTCTGAAAGCCAGCCTTTTACCATGGCGCCAGAACCGGAGAAATAACGCCAAGCAGAAGTGGAGCCCGTAGAATCTAGGTACCAGCCGACACGCATTGCGCCCGAAGAGGAGAAGGCATACGTCGCACCCCCGACTTGAACCAACCCATCCTGAGCCATTCGACCTTCGTCGTCGAACCAGTACCAGCTACCGTCTATATGTCTCCAAGAAGAAACAGCGATTGTTCCGTCGGACAAGCCCCAACGCCAAAAACCAGCCCCTTCTTCGGGTGATATCCACCCCTGATGCCAAATAATTTGATTCGAAACCTCGGAAGGGGTCTCATTATCCACCTGAGAGTTCTGCTCGACAGCGAAGGTCGATTCGCGCTGAGCATCAACGCCTGACTCGACAGAAGCAATAGCAACGTTAGATGCGGGACCTTCGTCAGTGTTATTCGAATCAAGGGCGTATAACATCGAGGGCGAACCCAAAAGGAGCCCAAAAGAAATGAGGCCCGAAAAAGCCAGCACTCCGAATGACCATTTCTTCATAACAGCACGGTATCCAATCACGCAGCGGCCCCGTCGCTTCAGGGCAACGGGGCCTCAATCAAAACTAGCTCAGTAATGTGCTAGCCAATTTGCTGGCAGTTTTTGCACTCTCGTGAAGCGCCACGCCTCTGGGCCTCCTGAATAGAGATCTGCGAATAGCCCTTTGCGTCCTTACCAACGGTACGGCACTTATGCGTATGGTAAACATCGCTACCGTTCTTATACCAAACTAAACCGTAGCCCGGAATCCACTTGCCGTCCTCGCCGACATAGTAGGAGCCAACCCAGGCATTCGTAGCCATGGCACCGGAAGACTGGAGGTAGTAGTCGCCGACCCAGGCGTCGTGAGCCATAGCGCCGGAACCGCTAAAGTAGTACCAGGCGCCGCCGACCTGACGCCAGCCGGTGGCCATCGCGCCGGAATCGTCGAACCAGTACCAAACTCCACCAACGTTAGCCCAAGAGTTAGAGGCCATAGCGCCCGAACCTCCGAGCCAATACCACGTGCCGCCATTGCTGAGCCAGCCGGTTGCCATGGCGCCCGAACCGCTCGCATAGTACCAAGAGCCGCCTGCCAAGAACCAGCCAGTGGCCATTGCACCGGAGTCGCCGAACCAGTACCAGGAGCCGCCGAGGCTGCGCCAGCTGTTAGCGACCATGGCGCCCGAGCCGTCGAGGTAGAACCACGTACCGCCGATGTTGAGCCAGCCAGTGACCATCGCACCGGAGGCATTAGTGTAGTACCAGGTACCCGAATCGTTGATCCAGCCAGTCAGCATGACCCCAGATTCGTTGAAATAGTACCAAGCCCCGCCGAGATTATGCCAACCGGTCAATAGCTCACCGTCGGAGGTCGCATAGGACCACTTTCCGTAGATGGAGTCGTAGAACCAGCCACTATGCTGCATGCGGCCATCGGCGTTGGCACCAGGGGTGTTCAGGAAGTAGTTCTTGCCGTCAATCTGAACTCGGCCGTATGCCATATCATGGTTTTCGGGATAGAAGTAATACTTGTCCCCACCGATAGACTGCCAGCCCGACACCGCGGTCCCGTCAGCGCCAAAATAGTACCAGACAGCTTCGTATTCGTTATGCCACTGGTTCGTGACCATGGCGCCAGTTTCGGGATCGAAATAGCGAAGGTTGCCGTCCTCGCACCGAACGAGTCCAGTCTTCGGACGACCGTCGGAACACCATTCCGTAATCGGTCCACCGCCTCCGCCACCGCCAGCAATATAAGCAAATGAGGGCGCCGGGGCAACCGTCATGCAGGCAGCAGCAAATGCAACAACTCCCAGCACTGTTAGTCCGTGCCATCTTTCTCGAAGGTTTTTCATACGACATCCTTTTTCCGAGATTTAAGGCTCTCTTAAGTTATTTTTAAACTATCAATTCAGTATTTCAACGGGAAATCGATAAAAGGTGTCTTTGTGACTGCAATTTAAATATGAGTCGCCACACCTCAACCGTTACGCTAAATAGCTTCTAAGGCAAACTTAGCGCATGAGCGAACTGATTAAACGAGTGAACTGAATAATAAAGCAACAAAATACAAACCTTGGTCATCAATCACATCTACCGCGGGCCGATAACGCCCGCCTCATGTGCTGCGATATAATCAATCTCACTAGATGCCAAATCAGCAAGCCGAAGGAGCTGACGTGCTAACAATTCACTATGGTGATATGGAAAACGTTATCTACAACACGTCCGTTTACTTCGATAACGTATATTCGCCCCAGTGGTTTCAAGACTCCTTTGCCCAAAGGGTCATAAAATCCATCGACAAAGGCACCGTGGTAGGCCCCAATGCAATCGATACCAAGATTCTAGGCATCATTCCTCCCGAGAAACTATCCAGCGGCACCAAAACGCTACTGCTTATGTACTTTATGCCGCAGAATATATATAACGCCTCAAATTGCGGTGATAATTGCGCCTACTGGATTCTGAGGATCGCCGCGCAAAAGGATCTAACAATCAATCTCTACCACATAATGGATTTTGGAAACGGCAAATTCACGGTAACCATTGCAAATACGGGCGATATAGTCCACACAATGTTTGACCTTGTCCCCATAGCTGGAAAATGCCTAAGGGAGAACTCCTGATGCGCGGATCATACAAGGTAATTATTCAAAATAACCGGGTTCAGTTTAAACTGACCATCAATAGAAATCTGACCATCATCCAAGGTAACAGTGCTACAGGCAAGACAACTCTGCTTGATATGGTGGCAGCTCACGAAGAGCTTGGGGCACAAAGCGGCGTAACAGTAAGTTGCAAAGTGCCCTGTAAAACAATATCTGGAAAATATTGGCGTAGAGATCTCCAAGAGATTTCCAGCAGTATTGTTTTTATTGATGAGGGCAATACTTTTGTTCGATCAAGAGAATTTGCCCATGAAGCAAAGCGTAGCTCAAACTACTACGTAATTGTCGCCAGAGAGTCACTGCGCCAACTGCCCTATAGCGTTGATGAAATCTACGGTCTTAAGAACACCAACCGAACCACAACGAAGTATCCCGTTTACTCTCGTGTCTACACCTCTACATATCGTATTTACGGTGATACTGATTTTAGAGGCGAGAGGCCCGAGCTTGTCATTGTCGAGGACACAAATTCGGGCTACGAATTCTTCAGTTTGCTATGCAAAAAGAGCAGCATTAAATGCATCAGCGCGGGAGGCAAATCAAATATTTGCAACTGCATTATGGACGCACCGGAAAACGACATCCTCGTGATTGCCGACGGTGCCGCCTTTGGACCAGAAATTGCGGAAGCAGCTGCTCTATTGCGCCGAAAGAACATCAAGCTATTCCTACCGGAATCGTTTGAATGGCTCGTGTTGAAGTCGGGATTATTCAACAGCAAACACATTAAGGACATGCTGCTTAACCCCGCTGAACATATCGAAAGCTCAAAGTTCTTTAGCTGGGAGAAGTTCTTTACTGCAGAACTCATCGAATGCTCACGAGACACACGTTTTCGATATGACAAGAGCTGCTTGAACGAGGAGTACCTGAACCCCACCGCTCTTGCAGCTCTGGAGGATACTTTGCCGGACCTTGGCATTACTTCGCACTAAAACGAGAAGTACTCACTGTCGGAGGATAGGTTTGGTCCGAGCCACGGGTCGCCATCGAGGAAGAACTCAGGCCAGTGCTGCATGAACAGCGCCTGCTCACGCTTCCAGCGGCGCAGCTTTTCCTCGTTGGCCTCTTCCCTGCCGCGCGAGGTGAACTCGTAGTGGTACAGCTCGGCATAGGGCGTAAAGATGGTGCGGTAACCCGCCTCCCACACGCGCAGGCAAAAGTCTGCGTCGTTAAAACCGACGGCGAATTCCTCGTTGTAGCCGCCGACGCGCTCAAATACGTCGCGTCGCACCATCTGGCAGGCACCCGTCACGGCGCTAAAGTTGCCCGGGCGCACGGCACGGGCAAGATAGCCCTCGCGCTTTGCCGAGAAGTCCTGGTTGGCATGGGCAAGTGCGCCACGCACGCCAATCAAAATGCCGGCATGCTGCACCAGATGATCGGCAAAGTAGAGTTTGGCGCCCACCACGCCCGCATCGGGACGCTGCAGATAGCCCATCATCTCTTCGATAAAGTCCGGGCTTATGACCTCGGTATCGTTGTTCAGCAGCAGCAGGTAGTCACCCTTGGCGTGCTTCACACCAAAATTGATGATCTGAGAGTAATTGAACTCGCCCGGCCAGTACACAACGCGCGCGATGCCCTTGCCTTCGGATGCTGCAGCCACGCGCTCTGGCAGGGTTTCGTAATACGCAAACGTCTCCGGGGCTTCACTGTTGTTCTCCACCAAGACGATCTCGTAATTGGTATACGTGGCCTTCTGGGCGATCGACATCACACAGGCATCGAGCGTCTCAATGTGATCCTTGGTGGGGATCACAATGCTCACCAGCGGCGCAGGCTCCGGCAGCGCATGGCGCATGCGGTAGACAAACGGCGTCTCGGTCTCCTCGACCGTTCCGTGAACGCCCAGCGCGTTAAAGTGGCGCTGCAGCGCAAGACGACCCGCTTCAATGGCATACGGCTTGCTATCGGCAGAGCCATCGGCGGTCGATCCCGGATGCACGCGCCAGTGATACAGCACATGCGCAACGTGCTCAAAGCGCGCGCCGGCTGCAAGGCAGCGAAGCGTCAAGTCGTAGTCCTGGGCGCCCGCAACGTCTTCTGGGGACATACCAATGTGATCGATGAGCGCCTTCTCCACCATCAGGAAATGCGTCACGCAGTTATGGCTATAGAGCAGGTCGACGTTGAGTACGGTCTTAAAGACCGGCTGGCCCCACTCCCCCGTTTTCTGGAACATGTCCTCATCACAGAACAGGACCTGGGGACGCTCGCCCTCGGCCGCCTTGTTCAGCGCGGAAACATACTGGAATAACGCGTCCGGTTCCAGAATGTCATCGTGGTCCAAGAAAGCGATGTAGTCGCCTGTCGCTTGCTCGATACCTGCGTTGGTGTTGACCACAATGCCGCCGTTGCCGGGAAGCTCGATGCGACGGATGCGCTCGTCGTTGGCACCTGCCGCAAGGGTGGCCACCGCGTCCCATTCGGGCGAGGCGTCCATAAGCAGCAATTCCCAGTTGTCATAGCTCTGGGCTTGCACCGATTCCAGCAGCTCGCGCAGGTAGACCCGATCAGTCTTGTAGCACGGCACCACAATGCTCACGAGCGGTCTATAGGCAAAGGCCGCCGAAGCGACACGCTGGCACGCCAAATCGCCCGGCTTTGCGCGATGCTGCTCAAACCAACGTCGATAAGCTGCGTCGTCTGCACGCGCGTCCTTCATACGGTTCCAGCTGTCGTCGACCATGCCGTTGTACAGGCGACCATCCATGGCGCAAAACCCGCTTTGGATCCGCTCTGTGGGATCGCTCACGATCGCGACAAAATCTCGTATATCCTGAGGCATCTCAACGCTCAGAAACGTTTTATTGACGCGGCATCCGTCCTGCTGCGGCACATCGACCTGCGACTCAAACACATGCACGGTGACATCGATGGCATTCATATGCGTATCGGAGATCTGGAACTCGGGTGCGCACTGGGGGTCTCCCGCCCAGGTAACCTCATAGCGCCACACCGCGCCGGAGTCTGCCGGCAAATAGCGAATGGCATCGATCTCGTAGCGACCGCAGCATTCGCCACGCTGCGCATCGCGGATAAGCGCGCACAGCGCAGGCTTTGCTTTGTAGTTAATCTTGGATTCCAGCTTGGCCACGCGGCTATCGAGGCGAATAGAGCCCAACCTTTGACCACCGGATGCAAAAACGACATCCATCGACGAGCCATCCAAAAACGGAAGTACCATGACGGCGAGCTCGCGCTCGTAACCGGAAACGGAAGGGCAAAGCGCCAGCACACGGCCATGATCGACCGGGAGCACCAGCGACGGCACACGAGAACCGCTCGTCGTCGCATGGACAAACGCTTGAGAACCCTCCCGCTCAATAAGCGCGGCGACATCCTGACCGGCAAAACGAAGCAGCACAAACAGACGGCCCTGGCTGCGGCAAAGTGCCAAACGTTTGATACTCATCTACACTTCTCGCTTTCCCAGGGCGTTCGCTGCCATGCGTTTGCAGGCACCCAGGCGCCCAAACCTCAAGACGTCGTAATCGAACATGAGCTTTTTGCACAAACGAGCAGCAGGGGCCTTACCGATAAGTGCCGCGCGCACCATGGCGGCAACCGAAGGAGCACATTGTGCGAGCGCAGCATCGTTGTCCACGGCAGAACCGTTAAGCGCCGCGGCAACGGCAGCAAACACTTTGCCGCAGTCCGAACCCAGCAACCTCAGCGCATCGTACAGCACCAGATCACACAGGAAGTACGCCAGGTCATCAGCATGCTGTGCGTCGAGACCGTCGCGCTGCCAGTCAGCCAGCATAGCGGAGTAAATCTTCACGTGCTCCAGCAGACGTGTCTCGTCGTCGTAGCGCATGGTGTCCATGAGCGAACCCTTGCGAGCCACGCGATAGTCGTACAACTTGTTCGAGATAAGCGCGGTCTTGTGCGAACGACCGTACACGGCAAAGTCGAAGACCTGGTCCTCGCCATACTTAACGGTTTCGTCGAACACGATCCCGTTGCCCAGCAAGAAGTCGCGCTTGCAGGCGGTGCGCCATGCAAAGGGACGAGACGCTTCCTTAAACAGCAGGTCGGAGCTATAGCCCTCAAACGACACATCGCGCGGGCTAAGCACATAGTTAAGCCACGGATACCCCGCCTCCAGCGGATACGGGTTCGCGCCAAAGGTCAACACGTCGCAGTCCTCGCGCTCAAAGGCATCGACGATCACGCGGCATGCATCGGGCGTAAAGCGGTCGTCGGAATCCAAGAACGCGACAATAGGCGCCGTGGACGCGGCGATGCCTGCATTGCGCGCGCTCGACAGGCCCCCGTTCTCTTTATCGACCAACGTAAAGCGCGCGTCCTTTTCGCAATAGGCAGCCGCAATATCGCGCGAACCGTCCGGCGAGCCATCGTTGACCAGCACGCCTTCCCAATCGGGCATGTCCTGCGCAAGCAGGGAGTCCAAGCACCAGGCCAGGCACTCCTCCACCTTATAGATGGGAACGACAACGGAAATCTTGGGGGTAGTCATAGCCAAGTGCTCCTACTGTGCGGCCGGCACGTCATCGGGATGCGGATTATCGCCGTAGGTGCGCTGATACGTCAGCACGCGCCAGACCAGCGGCAGGCCGCCAATCTTAAAGTAGTGCTTAAACGTATTGAGCTTGCCGGGCTTCTTAAAGTCAAAGCGCGAATCGATATAAGCACGGGGCGACTTGACCATCAGGCGCAAGTCGGTCTCGCCGCGCGGATCGAACAGCGACAGATCAAAGCGACCGGCATCCCAATCGGCCTTGAGCTCGGGCGAAGCCTTCTCCCAAAACTGCTCGCGCAGCTCATCGACCAGACGCTCGTCATTCCAGCGATACGTATCGACCTTCATGCGCATTAAAATGCCCTGGAGCTGAACCTTGAGCTCGGGACGTTCATCCAAAAAGCGCTGCATCTCGGCGTATTCGTCGCACACGCAAAATACCTTGTTGGGCGAATTAACTGAGCTCTTCTCGTTGTCTTGGCGATAGCACAAAATGGGGTCCGCGATAAACGCTGCACGCTCGGCGCATGCCCAAACCTTAAAGTTAAAGCCTGCGTCCTGATACGAGGCGCCCGGCGTGGGAAGGAACCGAATCTGATTGTCGTTGAGGAACTCGCGCCGATAGATGGCCGACCAAATGGAAGGTTTGCGGTAGAAGATGCCCGGGCGATCGACGGGGCGATACGCGGCGCCCGTCATATACTCGCCGATGATCCCAAACAGCTCACGGCGCTCGCTGGGCGTAGACCAATACAGGTAAAAGTCGCCCTTCACCACATCGGCATGCTCGGCATCGGCCTTGGCGACCAGCTTTTGGAGCGAATCCTCAAACATAAAGTCATCGGATTCAAGGATGCCCACGTACTCACCGCGCGCCATCTCCAGGCCGCGGTTCATCGAGTCGCCGTAGCCGCTGTTGGCTTTGTCGATCATCTTTACACGGGGGTCGCGCTCCATGTACTCGCAGATGATATCTGGCGAGCTATCGGTGGAGCCGTCGTTGATACAGATAATCTCGATGTCCTTAAGCGTCTGCGCCACGGCGGAATCGAGGCACTCGCACAGGTAGCGTTCGACATTGCAAATGGGGACAAGCAGCGAAACTTTAGGGGTATCAGAGTTCTGCAAGAGAACCTCCTGTTGAATAGCGTGTAACAGGGTTATTTTAGCAGCCGCGTTACGGCGGGCGGCAGCGCTTGGAATTAGATAAAGCGCTCCAGGCAGGCTTTGAGACCGCGAGTCGAAAGATAGAACAGCGTGGCGTCTGCCATCGAAACGCCCGAGGTCGCCGCAACGAGCTTGTGGGCAACACGGCGAACGGCGCCCTTAGCAGGCATATCCGCCCACTCCGTTCCCAATAACGTCGTGAAAGCCCTGTTGACGCGACTGGCAACGCGGCGGAAACCATCGGCATCCAAGCGCGCCAGGTCGAACACAATAAGGTCCAAAAACCAAGTTATCAGCTCGCCGGGACACAGGTCCAAAAAATCGTAGGCCGCCCAGTCCTCCAAGACCTCCTCGAGCATCCTCATGTGGGCGTCAAGCTTTTTGGCGCGCGCCTCGGCACTGTTGAACTCGTGCGTCGCCGATTCGCTCTCCATCACGTAGTGGTAGAACTTGTCAGGCATGACGACGGTCCTGCGGGCAAGCGCATAAGCCGCAAATTGGAAGACGACATCCTCGCCCAAAGCCAAACCGGGGGCGAAGCGTATGCCTTCGCGATTGAGCAGCTCGCGCGAAAAGGCCGCACGGCAAGCATAGGGCTGCGCATTCGAATGGAACAGCAGTTGGGGATCACGGGCGCCGAAGGTACCGGCTTTGGGGCTCATGAGTTGCTGGACGCGTTTGGGGGCAGCGTCGGCAGGTTCACAGATGCCGCCAAAGACGGCGGCCTCGGCATCTGCAGACTCCATGGCATGAAGCACGCGCTCGACCGTCTGGGCATCGATGTAATCGTCAGCGTCCACAAAAAAGACGGTCTCGCCCTCGGCGGCATCGATTCCGGCATTTCTAGCGCACGAGACGCCCGCGTTTTCCTGGTCAATCACCAGTACGCGATCGTCGGCCTGCGCGATCTGGCGCAACACGTTCAACGAATCATCAGTCGAACCGTCGTTGACGCAGACAACCTGAATCGAACGCTCAGACTGGGCCAACAGCGAATCGAGGCATCGCTGAATGGAGCGCGACGAATTGTAGACGGGAACGACAATGGTCGCTTTGGGGGTCAAAGTCTCTCCCATGTCGACCTACCCCCTCAGCGATTCGATGAGGAAGGCAGCAACCACGCCTGGGCCTCCAACCGAGGCGTAATACTTAGCACGCCCCAAGGCACCATCCGTCGCAAAACTCGGATGCTCGTCAACCCAGCCCTCAGGATCTTTGAGGATGGCAGCGAGATTTGCGCGCTTCCACGGCTTGAGGTCGTCAAGCGAAAAGTCCCCGGCGTCCAAGGCCGCTTGGAACTCCTTGGCCATCTGAACCAGGAACTCCTTATAGAACTTAGGCGCCAGGCGCACGTAGTTCCACATGTACGAATCGTACTTAATGAGCTGATTGAACTTGAGCATGCGCGCGACATCGACGCTTACGTGGTCGCGGGCATAATCCTCACGAATCCAACGCTCAATCTCGGCATACTCGGTATTGACGCAAAAGACCTTAGCCGAAGAATTGACCGAGGAATTCTCGTTGTCCTGGCGATACGACAACACGGCATCATGCAGGTAAACAGCCTTATCGGCGCACGCAATCACCTTAAAGGCAAATGACGTGTCCTGAAAGGATGCCCCCGGAGTCGGCAGGAACTTAATGCCGTTGCGCTCAAGAAAATCGCGACGGTACACGGCCGACCAAATCGACGGCTTTTGTTTAAAGAACTGCGTCGTGTCGCTCGGGTGCACCGGCTTGCCGCAGTCCTTGGGCTTAAACATCTCGTGCAGCGAGCGGCGCTCCTCGGGCTTGGACCAGTAGAAGTCAAAGTTGGCCTTCGCAAAATCGGCGTTGCAGCCCTCGGCCGCCGACACAAGCTTCTCCAGCGCATCGAGCGCCATAAAGTCATCGGACTCCAGGATGCCCACGTACTCGCCGCGGGCCATCTTCAGGCCGCGGTTCATCGAGTCGCCGTAGCCGCTGTTGGCCTTGTCGATCATCTTCACACGCTCATCGCGCTCCATGTACTCGCGGATGATATCCGGCGAGTTATCGGTCGAGCCATCGTTGATGCAGATGATCTCGATGTCCTTGAGCGTCTGCGCCACGGCGGAATCGAGGCACTCGTGCAGGTAGCGCTGAACGTTATAGATGGGGATAAGCAGCGACAGAACAGGGCTGCCAGAGGCGTTAGTAGACAAATGTGCTCCTTAGGAAATACCTGTCGTTTCATGGTATCAAAGGGTCGGCGCGCCGACGGGCGTTTATATAATCTTTGGAGCCTATGGAGCGCCCAGAGACGAAAGGAAGACATGCAGCCCAAAGCCGCACGCAATATACCCATCGAAGCGCTGCGCCTCGTCGCGGTCGCTGGTATCGCAGTGTTCCACACGTTTCAGTGGACCTTCCAGGCAGTCTGCGCCGGGGTCGTGGAATACGCACCACTTGCCGCCTTCCCCTATTCCGGCGTCCTCGGTTTTATTAGTTTGCTGGGCTGCTGGGCCAACGAAGTCTTCTTTATGATCTCGGGGTATTTTCTCATCGCCTCGGCCACGCGGGCTTGGAATGAAGGGGCGACCTGGGCGTCGCAGATGCAGCGGACGGTGCAGCGTCTGGGCAAGGTTGTCTTGCCTACAGCGCTCTATTGCTTGGCAGCGCTCGCATGGTCCACGGTCGTCTCCCCCATTCCCGATGTAACCCTCGACACGCACTATTGGTACACCCTGGGACTCGAGTTTATCTGGGTCTACGCTGCCACGGTCTGCATGGCGCCGCTGTTTGGGCTGGCCATGAGCCGGCTCCCCCACAAGAGCTACACGGCAGCGGTCATTATCATCGGCATCCTCGTATTTGTTGCCAACGGGTATTTGGCCGCTATGAGCTCAACAAACGGCGGCGAGTTTTCTTGGCTCCAAAAGATTATGAGCGCCGCAACGTACGTCACCGCGTTTTTGGCGGGCGGGCTGCTCCGCGACGCTACCGACAGCATGGATTCGAGCAGGGCGCGCTTCCTGGGCAAGCAGGCACTCATAGCGGTTTTGGCAATTGCCATCATCCTAGAGGGCGCACTTTCCTTCACCGGCAACCTCACGGCAATGGCAACCCTCTCCTACAAATCGACCTCGTTGATCTCGTTTGCCCTTGCTGCCGCTTCCCTGCTCTTTGCAGCAACCCGACGCAGCACCCCGGACAATCCGCGAGTCGCAGGTGTCATCGTCACCTTATCGACCGCCACGCTCGGTTTCTATGTGATGCAGTCGCTCACCAGTAGCCTGTGGCGTCCCGTCTTCAATACGTTGCTCGCAAACATAATGGTCAGCCAAAACAGCCTGGCAGTTATATGTATCGTCACGGGTACCGTCATTAGCATCGTCTTTGCCCTGACGCTTCTCACCATCGACGCAGCTAGAAGCTTTATCGCTCGCAAGCCCAAGCGGCAATAGACACGCTGCCGTCAGACGCTAAAGCCGCTACAGCCGTGGCAGGTTCCTGCGTTTTATTCAAAGCTTGCCGTCAAGGCGCGCCGAGCCTTTACAATAGGACAGTCCCAAGGACGTATTCGATAGCTTCCGTGCAGCGCATGCGCGCCGCGCGTGAAAGGATATATTGCCCCATGCCTTCAACCCTTCCCGCTCCCATCGATAAGCTCGCCATCGTCGTCGTTACGTACAAGCGTCAGGAACTCCTGGCCAACTTGTTCGACTCTATGACCGAGCTCACGGCAACGCCCTGGCGCATCGTGATTGTCGATAACGAGAATTCGCGCGAGACCGAGGCCATGTGCGCCGCATTCAACGAGCGCCTTGCCGCCCTGTGGGGCATCGACACCGAGCAGCCCGACGCGCAGGGCGGCACCGACCGTGTCATCTACGCCCCGCAGCTCGAAAACGGCGGCGGTGCGGGTGGCTTCTCCGCCGGCACCAAGTGCGCCTACGACCTGGGCGCCCAGTGGTTCTGGGTCATGGACGACGACGTGCTCGTCATCCCCGAAGGCATCGAGCGTCTTGCCAAGTGGACCGACCGCTACGATGTCATCCAGGGTTCGCGCCTGGACTTTGACGGCGGCGCCTTCTTTTGGCAATACCAACTCATCCTTTCACTCGGCATTCCCAACCCTGTCGCCAAGTGGGACCTGGGACCCGAGGGCTACCGCGCCATGAACCAGCTATGCTTTGAGGGCGGCATGTTCTCGCGCCGCGTGGTCGACAAGATCGGCCTGCCCGATGCGCGATTCTTCATCTACGGCGACGATGCCTGCTATGGTTACGTGGCCAGCCAGCACTTCCCCGCCGCCGTTGTGGACGACCTGGTGCTCAAGCGCGCCCGCGCCGTCTCTAACTGGGATATCGCCGGCAAGCGCCAGCTCAACTCCACGAGCGACACCAACCGTTACTACATCATGCGCAACCGCGGCTATCTGGCCCGCTACATGCAGATTTACGGCGACTATCACCCCATGCTGTTCCGTCTGGGCAACGTCGCGACCTTCTGCAAGGAGTTCATTCGCCTGGCCGCGGTCGACAAGTGCTTTAAGACCGGTATTCCGGCGCTGCGCCGTGGCATGAAGGACGCCCGCAAGATCATCAAGGACCCCGACTGGAAGCCCATGCCGCCCATGAAGGACACCGAGTAACGGAAGCCGGAAACACCTCGGCGCTTAAAGCCGCTGGCACACCGTAGCCACATGCTGCCCATCAAAACCGAACCCCCAGCGCATGCGACCCACGCCGGGGCGCGGTACACGGATTTCGTCGATGCCGTCGCGCTCTATGTCGAGTAGCGACTGCACGGCCAGCAATTCCAGGCCCAGCGCATCCACATCGGGGTCATACATCAAGTTAATCGTTATCAGCGGGCGCTCACCCAGCATGCCAATCGTATCTGCCACGTCCAACACGGCGCCCGTAGGAAAAACCTGGATGTCCCAGCGATCCGCGCCACACTTTCGTCTCGAGGCAGGATTGGCATAGCCCGGCAATCCAAAGCAGAGTCCTTGCAAGAGTAGATGATATGGCAGCGGCGTATCTGGGTCGGTCGCACCGATTCCCGCATCTCCCAAGATGCGGCTTAGCGCCCGCCTCACGGTATCCTCGTCCCCACAGCACAACCCGTCGCGAAACGCATCGACGTCTCGAATGTCTTCTGCGGCACACTCAAACCACTCAATAATCACTAGACGCAAGGCCTGACGAAGCTCGTTATTGGGCAATCGCAAAGCACGGAGGCGATCGCCATGCTCTGGCTCCTCAGTCATATCCGTCGTGAGAAAACCGGACAGATACAGCGCTGTCCACATGCCATCGTCAGGCGAGACATCTGGCTCTGCAGTGCCCAAACAAAGCGGGACCTCAGCGCACCCATGGGCCTCGAGCAAATCAAACAAGACCGAAAGGCGGTCGAGATTCCACCCGGCAACTACCCTACTCAGGCAATCGGCATATCCATACAGATCGGCACGCACAGGAGCCGTGCAGCCTCGGCCCAGAAAACCGATCACACGCTCTGGACTCGAGCAATAGGCCCTGCCAAACCGATACCCCTCGAGCCATTCACGCGCATCATCCAGGTATTCCTCGCGCCCAGCATGATTCAATAGAGCCTCGACCTCGGCATCCGAAAAACCGAAACATCGGTCACACCACGCCGACAGCGGCGTCGTCAGACAATACGAGCAGCCATGCAAAGAAAGCGCCGCTTCGGCAGGGCCGGGATACTCCCCCATCAGACACGTCAGCCGCAACGAATCGCGCGCAGCGGCAATGGCGTCGAAAAGCACGCGATCGAATAGCCCTGCCGGATCAGCACCGGAAGCGCCCCTCGCGCTTGCACGGCCCAACCATGCCGCATCGTACCCATCAACGAGCAATACAACCTGCTCATCGCAGGCCATCTCCAGCAGCTCAATGAGCACGCCAAGCACCGAGGCGACCTCATCCTCGCTCGCCGCGCCACGCGCAACGAGTTCGATGTGACGTACCTTGTCTCGAGCTAAATCCGGAGCCTCCAAAAGCGCCAGCAGGCGAGCGCACTCGTCCGAAAGAGCATCGCGCACGACGTCGGCAACATCGGTGCCACGCCTCGCAGCGCCAGAAAAGTCCAGCGATATCACCGGATAGCAAGCATACTCATCCCGATAGCGCCCGCCGTCTGCATCCCAAATCTGAGCATCAGCAAACAAACGCTGACCAGCGCGACCGACCGCTGGACGCTCCAGAAAAGCCCTGAGCATCGACAGGTTCATGCTCTTGCCAAAACCCTCGGGTCGACAGCACACCACAACGGACGCGTCGCAGTCCAACACATCGGCAATAAACATGGTCTTGTCAACCAGCATGCAGCAACCAAGGGCCTCCGCATAGTCGTGCATGCCAATGGGCAAAGCCGCATCGTCGGCACAGCCGATCAAACGCACGCCAAAGCCGGCAGCACAACCATTATTTGCCTGTTCAGACACCAAAACGTTCCCCCTAAATCGCAACACGGTGCCAATTGTAATGACCGCCTCGCGCGTACCGATGTCGCCGCGCAAACATATCGGGCAACGGTAGCAACAAGACGTGTGAGGGGGCACAACTAATCGTTGCACAACAAAACGGGACCCGATGCATTCGCACCGGACCCCGTCCCAACTCTTTAGTTATCTAGCAACCGAGAGGCTACTCCTCCGAGCCGTCCTCCCCAGAAGCTTTCTTCTGCTGATCGAGCTTATGCTTACCACTTACGATAGACGTAGCGCCCAGTGTGGCCAAGCTTGCACTGGCAAGGCTCGCCATCACAATCAGATCGCCCGTCTTGGGCATATTGCCGCCAGATGACTTGGTAGTTGTAGTCGTCGTGGTTGTAGTGGTCACCGCCTTGGAGTCATTTTGCTCTTGACTCTTGTTGTCGGTGTTGCCCTTACCGCCGTCCTCGCCCTGCTGCTTTCCGTCCTCGGTCTTGTCCTTGCTCTCGTCCTTCTTCTCAGATTCAGACTTCTTATCCTCGTCCTTCTTCTGAGCGGATTTGTCGTCCTTCTCCTCAGAGCTAGAACCCTTATCAGATTCGGTCTTCTCGGAAGCCTTGTCCTTGGAGTCGCCCTTTGCGGCCTCGGTCTTTTCCGTGGAAACCTGATCAGAGTTGTCCTTGTTCTGGGTCGAGCCATTATTGACGCCAGCCATCAGCGAAGAGCCCAGCGTAGAACCAAGCTGCACGGAGAAAGAAGGCTTCTTGTCCGGGGAAGCAACGGGAGCGTCCGGCGCCTTATTCGAGTCGTCCTTGGAAGCATCGGAATCAGGGGTTGCGTCAGAGCCGGAGCCGTTGTTAGAGCCGGTGTCAACGGACGAATCGCTCGAGCCGGTGGACGAGTTAGAAGTGCCAGCGTCGGTCGAACCAGAAGCGTCGCTGTCCGTATTGCCGGCAGAGCTTGAAGACGAATCGCCCGCAGCAGAGCCGTTCGAAGTAGAGCCGTCGTTGGTAGTGCCACCAGCAGAGCCATCGCCGTCAGCATCGGTCGAGGGCGCATCCATCCTGTCATCGCTGACATCATCACTCGAGTCGTCATTAGAATCAGGCGTCGGCGAGGGCGCCGGCGTAGGCTCGGGCTGCACGGGCGTCGCAGCGGCTGCCTCGTCCTCGGCGATATAAGCCAAGCAGTCCTTTAGCTCATTCTTATAACGATTCTTCCAGCCCTCATGATACTGGGGCTGACTCGAAAACTTAGTGGCGACATTGTTGACCACACTATTGGAGAGCGCCGTCACAAACTCGCGGTCGGACATATCGTTGGAAAGATTCGCCCAGCGGAAGAAGTCCCTGCAACCACCGGTGCCGCACATGTTGGTGATGCTCCACACCATGCCCTTGACGCAGTCGGCGCGGCCGGTGATGTCAATACCCAGCGCGCTCTTGAGCCATGACTCGGTCACCGCATAGTACGAGTTGTACGCATACGCATCCTGCAGAGCCGAGAACTCAACAGGGTCGGTGTTTTAAGCACCTTGGAAAGCCTCCTGCGCAATACGGCCCAACTCGGTGAGCTGGCCGTTCTCGTACATGGCATTGCTCGTGTTGGAAATCTCGCTGCCGCGATCAATCGCATCTTTGAGCATGCTGTATTTTTCGGGGTTGTAGTTGTAGGCCTGCTTCATAAACGGGATGAGCGACCAACGGCGATCGAACTGGTAATAGCCCAGCGCGTTATAGCCATCACCATACGAAAAGCCCTGGTTGTAGTTGCCATGGCTCTCGTACTTGGTAAAGTACTTCATCTCGGGGGTCACGTGGACAAACGAAACGCCCTGGACCGACCTCAGCACACCCGAAAAAGACTGCTGGGTGTAAAGGCCCTTATCGATATTGGTGGCATCCGAGGCAACGCCCGGCATGGGCTCCTCGGCAGCGGCGGGTGCCGGCGCGGCGACGGCGCCAAACGAAAGCGCCAGCGTCAGGCCCGCCACAATAGCGGAATGCTTGGGCTGCATAAAATCCTCCCTGCATTGGTGTAGTTAAAGTGCAGTTTGCAAAGATAAGAGTAAGTATTGCAGCTCGCCCATTGTTGCACAACAACCCCTCGGTAAACGGCAGCAACCCTCCGCGAAATCTTAAGGAATTTAGATAAACTGGTCGTCAGGAGCCAGAAGTAGATCGCCATAGTGCGCCAAAAGGCCGTCTCTCAGCTGACAAAAGGCGGGAATATAGACGTTCAGAATGCGTTTGATCAAATCCTGTGCCAACTTGTTGTCATAGATATGAACGTTCGTATTGCGGTCTCTGAGCATGTCCAGCCAAGCGGCCTCATCAATAAAGTCGTAGAACCGATAGGCTTCCTTCAGAATAGCTCGAGGCGATCCCGACGCAGCAAGCGTAGCGCCCTCATACTCAAGCAGACGCTTAAGGAGCTTCCAGCTCAACTCAAACTGGAGATTGAACTTATTAATCAGTCCGCTTTGAACAAAATCGTTGTTGAGATCCTGATTGGGCGCATCCTCAAGGTTCGCCAAGGCACTGGCAAAGTTCTCATATTTTTTCATACAGAATCACACCATCCCTGGCAATTTCATCGAGCAATTGCTGCGATAAAGACTCATCAAGATTGACGACGTCCACATCTAAAAGAGTATCAAGGTGTTCCTCAATCAGAAATGAGAAACGACCGAAATCCCGACAGCCTGCTACAGCAATATCAATATCGCTCTTAGGCAAGTTGTCGCCTCGAGCGCGAGACCCAAAGAGCACAACCCTTTCGGCATCGCATTCCCGAGCAAAAACTTCGATTTGCTTATACACCTTGTCGAGAGATGCCATTTGCAGCCCTACAGCTTAATGTCAAAGTTGATCTCGGGGACGGCGGCCAGGTCGGCCAACGTCACGCCGTCGACGTACTTTTCGATCACGTCATCCAGACCACGCCAGAACTTGACGGTGGAACACAAGTCACTGCGGGCGCAGCTGTTGTCGATGCCATCGCACGCCACCGGAGCCGTGCTGCCCTCAACGGCACGCAAGATGTCGCCGGCACGCACCTCGGCCGGGTCCTTGGCCATCATGTAGCCGCCGCCCTTGCCACGCACGCTCTTAAGCAGGTCCGCCTTCATAAGCGGACGCACCAGCTGCTCCAGATACTTCTGCGAAATGCGCTCGCGGTCGGCAACCTCGCGCAAGGCAATCTTGCCCTCGGCGTCGCCCAGCGCCGCGATATAGATCATCAGTCGGAGGGCATAGCGGCCCTTGGAAGAAATGAGCATACCTACCCTCCCATCGCATCTGGGACAACATAACCAGGTTTGTTTGTCCCAAATTTAAAGTAAGTGGGACAAACACAACAGGTTATTTTGTCCCAGAATTTGAAAAGTCGAGTGGATTAGTCGGGTTTTCCCTTGACTAACGCCGAACCCATAGTAACTTTATTCCGAGAAGATTCCTAGGGTTTAGTACACCTATGAGTACACCATATACAGAGAGGGACAGCATGAGCGCAAATCCGCTGCTTTCCATCGAAGGTCTGACCGCCTCCGTGGACGAGAAGACCATCCTCCACAACGTCAACCTCAACGTCGCCGCCGGCGAGACCCACGTTCTGATGGGACCCAACGGTGCCGGCAAGTCCACCCTCGGCCACCTGGTCATGGGCGACCCCGTTTACACGGTCAACGACGGCCGCATCGTCTTTGACGGCCAGGACATCACTGAACTCACCACCGACAAGCGCTCGCGCGCCGGCCTGTTCCTGAGCTTCCAGGCCCCGGTCGAGATTCCGGGCGTGCCGCTGTCGAGCTTTTTGCGCGCCAGCATCGCCGGCCGCCCCGGCCTGGAGATGAAGGGCAAGGAGTTCCGCCGTCGCGTCAAGGAGCTCGCGGCAGAGCTCAACATGGATACCGCGTACCTCAACCGCGAGCTGGGCGTGGGCTTCTCGGGCGGCGAGAAGAAGAAGGTCGAGATGCTCCAGCTCCTGTTGCTGCAGCCCAAGCTCGCCATCCTCGACGAGACCGACTCGGGCCTAGACGTCGACGCCCTGTCCACCGTCAGCCACGGCATGGACGCCTACCGCAAGAGCTGCGACGGCTCCATGCTCATCATCACACACAACACGCGCATCTTGGAGCACCTGGATGTCGACCGCGTCCACGTTATGGTCAAGGGCCACATCGTGCGCGAGGACGACGCCTCGCTCATCCCCTGGATCGACAAGAACGGTTTTGAGACCTTCGAGCGCGAGGCCGCCGAGCAGCGCGCCCAGGCCGAGGCCGCCGCTGCCGAGCAGCAGGCGTAAAGGGGCGACGCAATGACCAAGAACCGCACCGAGGTCGCGGACATCGACCGCAGCCTCTACGACTTCACCTATGGCGAGGAGGGATTCGAGCGCCTCGACGCCGGCATCACGCCCGACATCGTGCGCGAGATCAGCGCCAAAAAGGACGAGCCGCAGTGGATGCTCGACCTGCGCTTAAAGTCCCTCGAAATCTTCAACCGCTTCCCGGATCCGACGTGGGGCCCCTCCATCGAGGGCCTGGACATGGACAACATCGTCACCTACGTCAAGCCCAACACCGACCAAAAGCACGACTGGCAGTCGGTGCCCGACGACATCAAGAACACCTTTGAGCGCCTAGGCATCCCCGAGGCCGAGCGTAGCTACCTGGCGGGTGTCGGCGCGCAGTACGACTCCGAGCTCGTCTACCACAACATGCAGGACACCGCGTCCAAGATGGGCATCGTCTACTCCGGTATTGAGGAAGCCCTGCACGATCCGCAGTGGGAACCGCTCATCCACGAGAAGTTTATGACACTCATCCCGCCCACCGACCACAAGTTTGCGGCCCTGCACGGCGCCGTATGGTCCGGCGGCTCGTTTGTCTACGTGCCCAAGGGCACCAAGCTCGATTTCCCGCTGCAGAGCTACTTCCGCCTCAACGCCAAGGGCGCCGGTCAGTTTGAGCACACGCTCATCATCGTCGAGGACGATGCCGACCTGCACTTTATCGAGGGTTGCTCCGCGCCCAAGTACAACGTGGCCAACCTCCACGCCGGCGCTGTGGAGCTTTTTGTGGGCAAACGCGCACACCTGCGCTACTCGACCATCGAGAACTGGTCCAAGAACATGTACAACCTCAACACCAAGCGTGCGCGCGTGGACGAGGACGGCGACATCGAGTGGATCAGTGGCTCCTTCGGCAGCCACGTGGGCTACCTCTACCCCATGAGCGTGCTCAACGGCCGCCGCGCCCGGTCGAGCTTTACCGGCATCACCTTTGCCGGCGCCGGTCAGAACCTCGATACCGGCTGCAAGGTCGTACTCAACGCACCCGATACCTCGGCAACCGTCGAGACCAAGGGCATCTCTAAGAGCGGCGGTATCCAGACCTTCCGCAGCTCTATCGTTGCCACGCCCAAGGCCGAGGGCTCCAAGGCAACCGTGAGCTGTCAGTCGCTGATGCTCGACGACCAAAGCCGCTCCGACACTATTCCGGCCATGGACATCCGCGCCAAGAACGTCGACATCGGCCACGAGGCCACCATCGGCCGCATCGGCGACGATAAGGTGTTCTACCTGATGAGCCGCGGTATCTCGGAGGAAGAAGCCCGTACCATGATCGTCAACGGCTTTGCCAACCCGGTCTCCAAGGAGCTGCCGCTGGAGTACGCCGTCGAGATGAACAACCTGATCAAGCTCGAGATGGAAGGAGCGATCGGATAATGAAACAGGAAACCAACACCGCTGCTACCACGCTCGAGCAGGTCAACGCGATGCCGGCTGCCACTTGGGGCTGGCTGAAGATGAATCAGACCAAGCTCGAGCTCTCTAACGAGCTTGCCGCCGCTCCCACCGAGACCATTGAGGTCGAGGGCTTGGACGAGCAGTTTACCGGCGTGGCAGACGCGTTCGACGCCGCCATGGACGCCATGGCCGAGCGCTTCCCCGAGCGTCGTGCCTCCGCCCCCGGTGATGCCGCCGACCGCGCCCGCATCACGCCCGAGACCGAGCTCGACGTGCCCGCAACCTCCGTCTACCAGGCCGGCGCCATTAAGCTCGAGGAAGAGCTCTCCCCTGCTGAGGCCTTCGAAACCGGCATGGGTGAGGCTGCCTACGCCTACTTGGCCGAGCACGCTACCAAGCGCATCGTCATCGATGTGCCCGCATACAAGCACGCCACGGTTACCGTGCGCGTGAGCGGTGTCGATGCAGCCGCGGCCATCGCCGCCATCGACGTCGTCGCCCGTCCGCAGGCAACACTCGATCTGCGCATAGCCCTGGACTCCCCCGTCAACGGCCAGGGCGTCGTGGGCTCTGTGCTACGCGTGTGCGCTTACGAGTACGCCACCGCCAACGTAACCTGCACGCAGACGCTCGATGACAGCTGGATCGCACTCGATGACACCGGTCTATTCCTAGACGAGGGCGCGCGCGTCAACGTGCAGCACACCGTCCTGGGTGCCGGTGCCAGCGCCACCGGCCTCGCCGGCGACCTGCTGGGCGACACCGCCAAGGTGACCATCGATACCGATTACCTGGGCGCCCGCGAACAGGTGCACGACTTTAACTACGAGCTGCGCCACCGCGGTCGTAAGACCGAGTGCGAGATCGACGCCAACGGCGTGCTGACTGGCACGTCCAAGAAGGTCTACCGCGGCACCATCGACCTCGTGCACGGCTGCAAGGGCGCAACCGGCACCGAGCGCGAGACCGTGCTGCTCGCCAACAAGGGCGTCGACAACAAAACCGTCCCCGTCATCCTCTGCGACGAGGACGACGTCGCCGGCAACCACGGCGCCACCATCGGTCACGTCCGCGACGAGCAGCTGTTCTACCTCGCCTGCCGCGGCCTTGACCAAAATGCCGCCGAGGACCTGTTCATCCGCGCCAAGCTGGAGGACGCCGCGCTTTCCGCCACCGACGAGCGCACCCGCGCCGCCGTCGTCCGCCTGGGCAACAACCTGATCGACAACTTTGAAGAGGAGCTCGCATGATCGACACCGAGCACGTTAAATGCGATACCTGTACCGCACCGGAGCCTATGGAGCTCGACGCCAGCGACGAGGCCTCGCGCGGCTGGCCTACCGTCGACATCGAGACCAATCCCTACAAGGCACAGTTCCCGCTGTTCCAGCAGCACCCCGAGATCGCCTTCCTCGATAGTGCCGCCACCGCGCAGCGCCCTGCCTGCGTGCTCGACGCCGAGCGCGACTTCTATCAGCGCATGAACGCCAACCCCCTGCGTGGCCTGTACTCGCTGTCCGTCGAGGCCACTGAGGCCATCGCGAAGGTCCGCCAGCAGATCGCCGACCTCATCGGCGCTCCCCAGGCCAACGAGGTCGTCTTCACTCGCAACACGAGCGAGTCGCTCAACCTGGTCGCCAAGAGCTTTGCACCCACGGTGCTCGAGCCCGGTGACGAGGTCGTCATCACCATCATGGAGCACCACTCCAACCTAATCCCGTGGCAGCAGGTCTGCCGCAAGACCGGCGCCAAGCTCGTCTACCTCTACCCCACCAAGACCGGCCAGCTCACCACCGAGGAGGTTCTTGCCAAGGTTGGTCCCAAGACCAAGATCCTGGCCGTGGGACAGGTCTCCAACGTGTTGGGCGTCGAGAACCCAGTCAAGAACCTCGGCAAGCTCGTGCACAAGTACGGCGGCTACCTGGTCGTCGACGGTGCGCAGTCGCTGCCGCACATGCCGGTCGATGTGGCCGACCTGGGCGCCGACTTCTTTGCCTTTAGCGCGCACAAGGCCATGGGCCCCATGGGCATCGGCGTGCTGTGGGGCAAGATGGACCTGCTCAACGCCATGCCGCCAGTGCTTACCGGCGGTGAGATGATCGATTCGGTCACCGAGCAGGACGCCGTCTGGGCGCCCGTTCCCGAGAAATTCGAGGCCGGCACGCAGGACGCCGCCGGCATCTTCGCCACGGGTGCGGCACTCGACTACCTGGTCAACACCGTGGGTTACGAGAGCATCCAGGCCCGCGAGCAGGCACTCGTCCACTATCTGATGGGCGAGCTCATGCAGCTCGACTTTGTCCAAATCATCGGTTCCATCTACTGGGACAACCACCACGGCGTTGTGAGCTTTAACGTCAAGGGAATTCACCCGCACGACGTCGCGAGCATCATGGACATGGACGGCGTCTGCATCCGCGCCGGCCACCACTGCGCGCAGCCGCTGCTCACCTGGCTGGGCGTCGAGAACCTTGCCTGCTGCCGCGCCAGCGTGGCCTTCTACAACGACAAGGCCGACATCGACAAGTTCGTCGCCGGCCTGCATCACGTTTGGAGCACGTTCAATGGGTAATCTGTACACCTCCACCACGTTTATGGAGCACAACTCGCACCCCGACTATAAGTACGAGATGGATGCTCCCACGCACGAGCACGACGGTATCAACCCCAGCTGCGGAGACGAGCTCACCTTGCAGCTGCGTGTCGAGAACGATGTAATCGAGGAAGCCTCGTTTACCGGGCACGGCTGCGCCATAAGCCAGGCCAGCGCCGACATCATGGCCGACCTCATCACCGGCGAGACCGTCGAGGAGGCGCGTCGCTTGGCGGGACTCTTCCTCGCCATGATCCGCGGCGAGAAGCTCTCCGAGGACGACCTGGAAGACCTGGACGAAGCCGCCCAGCTCCAGGACATCTCGCACATGCCCGCCCGCGTCAAATGCGCCGAGCTCGCCTGGCGCACCCTCGACGGCATGCTCGAGGGGCAAACAAACCAGTAGCTTATGCCCCGAATCCAAGGGTTTTAATTGCCGAGCCGCCCGATACGGGCGGCTCTGTTTTTACCTAATGAGCGCGGTGGCACAAAGTCCGCGCGTCCGGCGCCCCGTCTGACATTTGCCACACAGCCAGACGCGAACACGGGCGTTTTCCACAGCACCAAAGGCCTGCGGCAGGGCCCCGGGCCCGCCAAGCAATGCGCCAAGCCCCGTTCTGCGAAGCTCCGACTCGCTTCGCGCCTGCCGCAGACGGGTCCCATAGGGAGCGGCGTGCATTTTTGCGAGTATTCAGCACGCCAAGCTGTGTGTATACGCATCGAAAGCGTTAATCAACATCTTCAGGCGCATATATATTGTGTTTAGAACAAGCATCGCGGTCTGACGGGACGCAGACACGTGCTTCGGGGGCGCAACGGCAGGGATCAATAGCTTCGGGGTCCGCATGTTGCAAGATTGCGTCGGTGCCGACAGCACCACGATGCTGAAAACTCCGTTTTTTGCACGGCGCAGACGGGGGTAGGCACGGGCAAACCCGGACTGAGCCGTTATTTTATGCAAGATGGCGATTGTTCTATGCATATTAAGAAGTGCAGTTACCTCACCAAGCTTTTGAACGCTGGTTGCGGCGTATGGACGACCCCAGCTGCGGTGAAAAGGCGACCTTACATCACGTTTCCGCCAGCCCGCATCGCCGTTCGCGCGCGGGCGCGCACGATACGAGAGACGGTACTTTTGCCAATCCCGGTATACCGCTCAATCTGGCGCACCGTAAAGCCGGCATTGTTCAATCCAACAATAACAGTATCGCGCTGCGCCGGCGGTGCAGTTTTAACCCCGTTGAGCGGAACCCCGAGACTCTTCGCCAACTTGCCGGCAAAGGCATTGCGTTCCCACTCTGTCTCTTTCATATCGCACAGCGCTGGCTTGCTGCCGTCGGGCGTCGAAAGCGAATAGGCAATAAAGCCCTCGGCAGAACCAAAAAGCTCAAGCACGCAAGAAGGATCAGAAAATCCCCTCGCGACATCAGCCGCGTCACCGTCGTAAGCGCACAAATGCTCCGCAAAGCTACTCCAGGGATAACGCTCGATTAGGCTAACGCCCGCCTCCTGCGGATCGGCGTGTACGGAGCGAATAGCCTCCATCACCTGCCAGTCGGTATCGAGCGAGCGCCGGTCAAAACGGTTCTGGAACAGATGGCCTGTGCGCCTCGTGCGTTTATTGAACCGCCGCGCGTACGTCAAAAGCAGCCGGTGCATCGCCGCGCTCATCCTGTCCTCGTAATCTGCAAGCACCAAATGCACGTGATTGCCCATAAGGCACCAAGCGATAACCGTCACACCCTCCTCGCGGCAGCACTCGCGCATCAGCTCCAAAAACTCCCACCGGTCCTCATCGCCCTCAAAGATGAGCTGCTTGCCCGTACCGCGGGCACAGACATGGTAAAAGCCGGTAACCGTTCTCCAAACGCGCTGCATGGCGCTCCCTTCGCCGGGATCTGCTTGCCATCCAATACAGCACGATTGAAGCGTGCCATCAAAACATTCACGCAAAACAATACACTCGCGCGGCCAAAGGCAGTAATCAGGCGGCGAACGGCATCGTTGCAACAGGTCAACCCCCGCAATGCTTACAAGAGCTGACCAATAGCTTGCCCAAGACGGACCCCCTCTACGGAAGTTCACGACCACAGAACATAGAGTTAAACCGTTTCAATTAAAACTTCCGGACTTCTCGCTACGAAAACTGAGCCGTTCGCCGAATATTCCGTGCATTTCGCGGTATTATAGGGGCTGCATGTCATGTCCCTTTCGAAGGGTCGCCCGGCAATCGCCAGCCACGACCCCCAGACGGGACGCCAACACGATAGAGAGGAGAGGCATGCAGTACTCACAGGAAGTGGAGAACATGTGCCCCGTTGCCAAGGGTGCATACCACGGCCCCGCACCCATCCCCGAGGAGGGCAAGTGGGTCCAGGCTAAGGAGATTTCCGACATCTCCGGTCTTACGCACGGTGTGGGTTGGTGCGCACCTCAGCAGGGCGCCTGCAAGCTCACGCTGAACGTCAAGGACGGCATCATCGAGGAGGCCCTCGTTGAGACCATCGGCTGCTCGGGCATGACCCACTCTGCCGCCATGGCTTCCGAGATCCTTCCCGGTAAGACCATCCTCGAGGCCCTCAACACCGACCTCGTCTGCGACGCCATCAACGTTGCTATGCGCGAGATCTTCCTGCAGATCGTTTACGGCCGCAGCCAGACCGCGTTCTCCGAGGGCGGCCTGCCCGTGGGCGCCTCCCTCGACGACCTCGGCAAGGGCCTTCGCTCTCAGGTCGGCACCATGTTCGGCACCAAGGCCAAGGGCGCTCGTTACCTCGAGCTCGCTCAGGGCTACGTCACCCGCATGGCTCTCAACGACAAGAACGAGATCATCGCGTTCGAGTTCCTGAACCTCGGCAAGTTCACCGACGCCGTCAAGGCCGGCAAGACCCCCGAGGAGGCCATCGCTGGCGCTATGGGCCACTATGGTCAGTGGGAGAACGCTGCCAAGTACATCGACCCGCGCACCGACGAGGAGACTCACTCCGTCGCCAGCGTGTTCCCGGTTCACGAGTAGAAAGGGAGGGAAATAACTATGACTGTTACGTTCGAAGGTTACGAGCGCCGCGCTGACAAGATCAACAAGTGCCTCGCCGACAACGGCATCGCCTCCCTCGAGGAAGCTCTGCAGATCTGCACCGACAAGGGCTTCAACCCGCGTGAGATCGTCAACAACACCCAGTCCATCGCCTTCCAGAACGCCGAGTGGGCCTACACCCTCGGTTGCGCTCTCGCTGTCAAGCGTGGCGCCAAGTCTGCTTCTGAGGCTGCCGCCATCATCGGCGAGGGCATCCAGGCCTTCACCGTTCCCGGCTCCGTCGCCGAGGACCGCAAGGTCGGTCTGGGCCACGGCAACCTGGGCGCTATGCTGCTCTCCGACGACACCGAGTGCTTCGCCTTCCTGGCCGGTCACGAGTCCTTCGCTGCCGCTGAGGGTGCTATCGGCCTGGCTCTGAACGCCAACAAGGCTCGCAAGAAGCCGCTGCGCGTTATTCTCAACGGTCTGGGCAAGGACGCCGCTCAGATCATCGCCCGCATCAACGGCTTCACCTACGTGAAGACCCAGTTCGACTACTTCACGGGCGAGCTCAAGGTCGTCGAGACCATCCCCTACTCCGATGGTCCCCGTGCCGCCGTCAACTGCTACGGCGCCGACGACGTCCGCGAGGGCGTTGCCATCATGTGGCACGAGAACGTCGACATCTCGATTACCGGTAACTCCACCAACCCCACGCGCTTCCAGCACCCCGTCGCTGGCACCTACAAGAAGGAGCGCCTCGAGGCTGGCAAGAAGTACTTCTCCGTCGCTTCTGGTGGCGGCACTGGCCGTACCCTGCACCCGGACAACATGGGCGCCGGCCCTGCCTCTTACGGCATGACCGACACCATGGGCCGTATGCACTCCGACGCCCAGTTCGCCGGTTCTTCCTCCGTGCCTGCGCACGTCGACATGATGGGTCTCATCGGCATGGGCAACAACCCCATGGTCGGTGCCACCGTCGCCTGCGCTGTCGCCGTCGAGGAGGCCCTCAAGGCCTAATCGCACCCGCGCGATGCTCATATAGTTGAGCTTTGGAGCCGCTACCTTTCGAGGTAGCGGCTCTTTTTGTTTGCCCCGTCTCAAATTGGTTACTCTTATTAAAGGGTCCGATGTATCAGTTGCGGTGAAATACGGACTGAATTGCATCCATACAGGCCAAAACAGTCCGTATTCCACCGCAACTTATCAAATGGGCCGACCGAAGTGGCCGAGTCCACCTGACGCCCACCTGCCATATTTGCCCTTTACCGATTTGCCGAGTCTTTGCGGCCCCATTGCCGATCACCCGTGCGACAATGCGCCGGACGAGAAAGGAATCCGATGGAATCGACTGATGTACTGGTAATTGGATCTGGCATTGCGGGCCTTTGTGCCGCCATCGAAGCGGCACGCACGGGCGCAACCGTCGCTGTGGCAAGCGCCGGCAAGACCATGAGTGGATCGAGCTTCTTCCCTGGAACCTGGGGCCTAGGGCTTATCGGACCCGTTAACGAAGACGACGAACAAGACCTCATCGACACCATCCAGACCGTCGGCGGCGGTGTTGCCGACCCCGAGCTTGTCCAGACGTTTGTCCACGGCATTCCCCAGGCAATTGAATGGCTCGAGCAAGACCTGGGCGTTGAGCTTAAGCGTCCGCAAAACGCTGAGAGCGCTCAGCAAAAGCAGTTTATCCCCTGCTTTGACCACAAAACGCGCATGTGGCGCGGCCTCACCCGCAAGCCCCTTGAGGACGCTCTGACAGCCCGGATCGAGTCGCTCGGCATTCGCCTGCTCCCCCGCCATGAGCTTATCGACCTTGTTGAGGACACGAACGGCAGAATCACCGGAACCGTGCTCTACAACCTCACCGAAGATCGAATCGTGCCCTTTGCTACCAAAGCCACGATCATCGCAGCCGGTGGCACAGGCGGCCTGTTCGAGCGCAGCCTTACGTCGGCTGATGTGCTCAGCTCCTCGCAGGCCATCGCACTGGCGCACGGCGCATCGCTTACTAATATAGAGTTCATGCAGATGATGCCTGGCTTCATCGAGCCCAAGCGCAACCTGGTCTTCAACGAGAAAACCTGGCGCTACGTACATGTAGACCAGCCGGTAGATATTGCCGACGACAAGCTGGACGACCTGCTCGAGCAGCGCTCTGGATATGGTCCCTTCACGTCACGCTTGGCCTCCCGCGCCATCGATCTCGTCATCGATCAGGCAGGTGTCGAAGGCCTGGCACTCCACTACGACTTCCCCCGCGAGGATGTCCCAGAGTTTGTGCAGACCTTTACCACCTGGCTGCAAGACGAGCACGGCATCGCCCCGACTGACGAGATGCGCGTTGCGATGTATGCCCACGCCGCTAACGGCGGCATCAAGATCGATAAGACCGCGCACACGGGCGTTGAGGGCCTCTACGCTTGCGGCGAGGCGACAGGCGGCATGCACGGCGCCGACCGCATTGGTGGCTTGTCAAGCGCCAACGGCATCGTATTCGGACGTATCGCGGGCGCATCGGCAGCCCTCACAGCGCAGAAAGAGCCTGAGGCGGCCCTGAAGGCGGATATCACCCTCCCCCAGTACGGCATTGCCACAACAGATGCCGAACGCCTGACACACAGCCTTAGGCACACGATGAGCACCTTTTGCATGATCAACAGGACCGAAACAGGCCTATCCGAGGCCCTGCAACAGCTTGAAAGCCTGCAAGACAAGGCCATGGCGCTGAGCAAGCCGCATACCGATGACAGCGAGATCGCAGCCCTCGCCCGCCTACAGTCGCAGATTCGACTAGCGCAGGAAATGGTCAAAGCCATGCGCAAGCGAACTGAAAGCCTGGGTTCGCACTTTCGAGCGGACTAAGCTGAGCACCCCTCTAGAGCAGAACACAACCTCTCGATATTAATGGGTCCCGTGAGCTCAAAGCAACACGGGGCCCATTCGTGTCCGCGCAGGCAAATATACTCATTCTGAATACGGAGTCGACATAGTCCACGTAGACACACGAACAGAAAGGAAGAAATATGGACAGCAGGGATATCGAGAAATGGCGTGTCGAACTTGATAGCTACGCCAATGTGGAAGACGGCGTTGAGTATTGGCTCGCACGCGATTTAATGGAACCCATGGGGTACACTCGATGGGAGAACTTCGCCGAAGTTGTTAAGAGGGCAAAAGTCTCATGCGAAACAAACAAAACTCCAGTTGATTCCCATTTTCGTGACACCACGAAAATGGTAACTGCCGGTGTCGCCGCTCGCGCGGTTAAAGACTACAAACTTACGCGCTATGCATGCTATTTAATCGCACAGAACGGAGATTCAAACAAGCCAGAGATCGCGCTCGCCCAGGCATACTTTGCCGTGCAGACGCGCCGCCAAGAGCTCATAGAGCAGCGCTTCGCAGAGATTCAGCGCTTGCAGGCGCGTCACTCGCTATCCGATTCAGAGAAACAGCTCTCGGGTATTGCGTTCAAACGCGGCGTGGACTCCAAAGGATTCGCGATCATCAAGTCGAAGGGCGATGAGGCGTTATTCGGCGGCAGAAGCACGGCGGAAATGAAGCAGCAGCTCGGCGTACCCAAGAGAGCGGCATTGGCGGACAGGTTAGCCGATGTCCTCATCAAAGCAAAGGACCTTACGAACTCGATGACGGCCTTCAACGCCGAGGAACACGACCTGTACGGCCTGGACCAGATCAAGCAAGAGCACGTCGAGAACAACACAAGCGTGCGTGGCAGCCTCATCGACCGCGGAATTGTCCCCGAGAACCTACCGCCTGCCGAGGATACAAAAAAGCTCGAGCGTCGCGTGAAGACAGACGAGAAGAAACTCAAGGAGGGTACTGACGGTTTTACCGATCCCCAGGGTAGGCTCGATCTGTGAAAGCGGCTGTGCCCTTTCGGGTTCGACCCCATGCGAGGTCAACAAAAAACGACCAGCCTGAGCCAGTCGCTTTAACAATCTTTGGGTGGGCCGTCAGGGGGTCAGCCTGCTGCGCAGGCGGTCACTGCGGCGCTTCGCGCCTTGCGCGCTGCGCTGGCAAATGCTTACGCATTTCCTCAGCTCCGCGCCCCGACGGGTTCGACCCCGTGCGAGGTCAACAAAAAAGCGACCAGCCTAAGCCAGTCGCTTAAACGATCTTTGGGTGGGCCGTCAGGGGGTCGAACCCTGGACCTTGGGATTAAGAGTCCCCTGCTCTACCAACTGAGCTAACGACCCAAAGCTAAAGTCCGTTATGGCGGACTTTAGAGGAGATATCGTGTGGTGGGCCGTCAGGGGTTCGAACCCTGGACCTTGGGATTAAGAGTCCCCTGCTCTACCAACTGAGCTAACGACCCGATATCAACACGAAGCAAGAACTGGGGTGGGTAAAGGGACTCGAACCCTCGACCTACGGGACCACAACCCGTCGCTCTAGCCAACTGAGCTACACCCACCGTGTCCTGTGCGCTTCGCGCTCGACTATTATTGCAAGGAACGCCACGCGATGCAAGCCCCAATTTTCAAGAATTTTGAAAAGAGTTTTTCGAGCGCGTTTCGAGCAATTCCCACCGGTTCCATAGGAGTAAACTTGCCCCACTGCAAATCCTCGAAAGGACCGGCATGAAAGAACTCTCCAACCGCACGGCAGCATTTACCGATTCGGTCATCCGCCGCATGACACGCATCTCCAATAAGTACGATGCCGTCAATCTCTCGCAGGGCTTCCCCGACTTCGATCCTCCGGCGCAGCTGCTCAACAGCCTGAGCACCATCGCCGCCGACCCCAAGCCGCTCTACCACCAGTACTCCATTACCTGGGGCTCCCAGGCCATGCGCGAGGCGCTCGCCGCCAAACAGGAGCACTTTATGGGCATGCCGATCGACCCCAACCAGAATATCGTGGTCACCTGCGGCTCCACCGAGGCCATGATGGCCGCCATGATGACGGTCACGAACCCCGGCGATAAGGTCGTCATCTTCTCGCCGTTCTACGAGAACTACGGCGCCGACACGATCCTTTCGGGTGCCGAGCCCATCTACGTGCCGCTCAACCCGCCCACATTCGACTTTGACCGCGAGACACTCGAGGCGGCCTTCCGCGACAACGACCCCAAGGCCATCGTCCTGTGCAACCCTTCCAACCCCTGCGGCAAGGTCTTTACGCGCGAGGAGCTCACCTTTATCGCCGACCTCTGCAAAAAGTACGACGCCTACTGCATTACCGACGAGGTATACGAGCACATCGTCTACGCGCCCCACGAGCACGTCTATATGGCCACGCTGCCCGGCATGTTCGAGCGAACCATCAGCTGCAGTTCGCTGTCTAAGACGTACTCCATCACCGGCTGGCGTCTTGGCTACACCATTGCCCCGGCCCAGATCACCGAGCGCATCAAGAAGGTCCACGACTTCCTCACCGTGGGTGCCGCCGCTCCCCTGCAGGAAGCCGTCGTCACCGCCCTCAATTTCGACGGCAGCTATTACGATGAGGTCCTTGACCTCTACACCGCCAAACGCGACCTGTTCTGCCAAGGGCTCGATAGTATCGGACTTAAGCACAACGTACCGCAGGGCGCCTACTACGTGATGATGGATATCTCTGAGTTTGGCTACGACAGCGACCTCGAGTTCTGCGAGGACCTGGCCTCAAAGGTGGGCGTGGGCGCAGTGCCCGGCTCGAGCTTCTTCCGCGAGCCCGTCAACCATCTGATTCGTTTCCACTTTGCCAAGCGAGACGAGACGCTTAACGCGGCACTGGAGAACCTCAAGTCTCTACGTGATAAAATCAAGCCGCGCGGGTAAGGACGGCCCGGCAGCTAAAGTAGCCAAAGAAGCCTCGCACCGCCCGCCGCGTTGCGAGGCTTCTTTTTATAACGCTTTCTTAAATAGTTTAGAGCCCTATACTCTAGTCACGGAGCAACTCGTCCCAGAGAGAGGAATACTATGGCAGATCAGCAGCTTATCGGAGCGCTCGAGGCCGGCGGCACCAAGATGGTCTGCGCCACGGGCTATGCAGACGGTACGGTCCTGGAGCGTGAGCAGATCGCGACCACGACCCCGCAGGAGACCGTTGAGGCCGTCAATGCATGGTTTGCCGACAAGGGCATCACCGCGCTGGGCATCGGCGCCTTTGGCCCCACCGCAGTCAACCCCGCGTCGCCCCAATACGGCAAGATCCTGGAGACGCCCAAAACGGCATGGCGCTACTTTGATCTGCTGGGCACCATCCAAAACGAGCTCAATATTCCCTGTGGCTACGACACCGACGTCAACGTTGCCTGCTTGGGCGAGGTCACCTTTGGTTGCGCCCAGGGCCTCACCGACGTGGTCTACCTGACCATCGGCACCGGCGTTGGCGCCGGCGTGCTCTCGGGCGGTAAGCTCGTGCACGGCATGATGCATCCCGAGGCCGGCCACATCCTGGTCACGCGCGACCCGCGCGACACCATCGGCGAGCATAGCGCCTGCCCCTTCCATGACAACTGCCTCGAGGGCCTCATCGCCGGCCCTGGCGTTAAAAAGCGCTGGGATGGCAAGAGCGCCGGAGACATGGCCGATGACCCGGAGGCCATGGACCTGCTCGCAGGCTATCTGGCACAGGCGCTCATGACCTACACGCTGTGCTACGCACCGCAAAAGATCATCATCGGCGGCGGCGTGGCCGACCACACCCCCATCGTGCCGCTCGCACGCAAAAAGTGCGCCGAGATGCTCAACGGCTATATCGTCACGCCCGAGGTCAACGACATCGATTCCTATATTGTCAACAACAGCCTCGAGGGCAAGCAGGGCATCATGGGCTGCCTGGCCCTGGGCGCACAGGCGCTTCAGTAGCAGACGCACCCACAGGGCGTGGCGCGCTCGGCAAATCCAACCTACGGAACGACGCCACCACGCCTCATATAACCCCTCAAATAAAAAAGGCCGCCTAGGACCAAACAATACGTCCTAGGCGGCTTTTTTGGCGCACATCAGCCACCGTAAGAGATATCGAAGCACAACGCCCGTTGCCGCTCCACAGCAGTCGATCATCACATCGGTGATCATGCCGGCGCGTCCCGGCACAAAGAGCTGAATCGTCTCGTCGATCGAGGGAATCAGCAGCAGGAACACCGCCGTGGGCAGCAGCACGTCAAAGGTGCGCCGGCCCTCAAAATCAAAGGCGTGCGTTGCCAGGATGCCGAGCACCATATACTCGGTAAAATGCGCGCACTTGCGAACAACAAAGTTGGTCACCCATTCATATGGAAGTCCCACGCCGTGCAGGAAACCGCGGATAGCTTCCATGACCGTTAGGCTCAGCGAGCCCGACCCCGAGCCGGGAACCAGCGAATTGCCCCAGATCAAGAGCGCCATCAGGCAGGTAACAACCGCCCATTTTCGATTGATCTTAACCATGCAGAAGTTATGCCTCCGCGCGGAGCGGCGCGAAGCTGGCGGTACCGCCCTCGATAACGCTCAGATAGGCACGGCCCGTACGCTTGGCGGTAGAGGACTGCAGGCGCTCGATCTCTTCCTCGAGGATCTGATTGACGCGCTCGTGACGACGGTTTTCCATAATGCCGGCGGCAATAGCCTCGGCCCGCTCGATGCTCTCGCGTGAGATACGGGCGGTATCCTCGGGGAACACAGCGCTGTGACGGCCGACATAGGCGGGGGCAGCAGGCTGAGGGGCAGCGACGGGAGCGGGGGCTGCAACAGGAGCGGGCTCGTCAATCTCATCCAGAATCGCGGTGGCGGCGGCCCACATGTCCTCGTGGCCCGAGTAATCGGCCATGGGGACATCAACCTCGAGCGAGGCATCTGGAAGGTCGCCGGTGTTGATGCGATCTTGGGCATCAATCGATGCGGTGATGGCTGCAGGCTCATCGAGGTCATCGAGATCGATGTCCGCGGCACCGGAGATGATAGGCATGCTGGCGAGGTTTGCGTTGTACGGCGCAGCCTCAGCCGCCTGCTGCTGGGCAGGAGCGCCCCAAAGCGAGCTTTCGGCGGCACGGCGGGCGGCAACGGCCTCCTCGTCCGCGGCCATGGCTTCATCAACGTACGAATTGTCGGCAGAAGCGTTCGCGTCCGCCGAGGTAGCGCTGTAGGCGTTATTGGCTGCCGCGTTGGCGACGAGCGCCACGAAAGCCGCCGTGCTGCCCGCAGGGGCGGCCTGGGAGCCAGACACGGCGCGTGCCGCGGCGGCGATGTCGTCGCGATTGAAGGAGTCGGTCTGCCCGCCGTTGGTGAGCTCGTCGATGGCGACTTGATAGACGTCGCGCGAGTGTGCAGGGTCGCAGCTCACCGGCGAATCGTCGTCGAGCATACTGTCGATCATGGACCAAGCCTCGTCCTCGTCCATAGCATCTGCGGCTCGAGCGATGGTAGGGACACCATCATCGGCATGACGGCGCTGGAACGCACCAGTCAGGCCGGAAAGGAATGCCGAGGTAGACTGCTCCGCCTGAGCCTGAGAAGCAGAAGCCGCAGCGTAAGGAGTCGCATCCTGCTGCTGAGCTGGAATCGAGGCGGTCTTGAACTCGCTTTGATGCTGATTGAGATTGGCGGCACCGCCCATGGCATCGGGCTGGAACAGACGCTCTTCACGCTGCGCACGATACTCGGAGATACCCAGCGAGGCGGCATAGATGCCCACGCCCGCCACCGCGCCCACGGCGAAGGGAACCGCACCCGCCACGACCGTCTCGTTCACCGACGAAAACGGCAGCGTCGCGGCATACATAACCACGGGAGCGGCAAGGCCGATCCCGCACGAAAGTCCGGCAAGGACTGCTCGTTGTGTTGCATCAGAAGAAGCCATGAGCTCTCCCCATCTTCCAGCACCCAAATCGCATCATTCAGTTGGCTGCGCGAGAGAAGATGAAGCGGGGCTATGCCCCAAAGCAACGGTATATGGTTCGTTTCATCTGCGTTTTCCGTCGCGAAGCTTAAAAGCTATTATGCGAAACCGCCCTGCCGATTGCAAGCGACGATGTCGGATTGAAACGGGAAACCCGCTGCTCGTCGGTCTTATGGTCGATAATTGGCGCCGAGTGGCGAAATAAAAAAGGGCCGAGGCGCAAGCCCCGACCCTTCATCGCGCTGGCAATAACGCCGCGTGCGATTGGCGAATTAGAACGTCTGCTCGTAGTCGCTGTGCTTTTTGGCCGAACGCACCAAGAACTCCTGGTTGGTGTTGGTGCCCTTGAGACCCTTGATAAACGACGCGGCCGCGCGCTCGGTATTGTTCATGCCGGCAAGGATGCGGCGCAGACCAAAGACAAACGGGCGCATCTGCTCGTCGACCAGCAGGTCCTCGTTGCGCGTACCGGAGGCGACGGGGTCGATGGCCGGGAAGATACGACGGTCGGCCAGGTCGCGGTCGAGCTTGAGCTCCATGTTGCCGGTGCCCTTGAACTCCTCAAAGATGACCTCGTCCATCTTGGAACCGGTGTCGATGAGGGCAGAGGCCAGGATGGTGAGCGAACCGCCGTTCTCGATATTGCGGGCAGCGCCCAGGAAGCGCTTGGGCGGATACAGGGCCGCCGAATCGACACCACCCGAAAGGATACGGCCCGAGGCAGGCGCCGCAAGGTTGTAAGCGCGGGCAAGGCGCGTGATGGAGTCGAGCACCACCACGACGTCGCCACCAAGCTCCACGATGCGCTTGGCGCGCTCGATGACGAGCTCTGCCACGCGGGTGTGGTTGTCGGCAGGCATATCGAAGGTGGAGGCCACGACCTCGCCCTTAATGGAGCGCTGCATGTCGGTGACCTCTTCGGGGCGCTCGTCGACGAGCAGGCAGATGAGGTGCACCTCGGGATTATTGATCGAGATGGACTGGCAGATCTTCTTGAGGATCGTGGTCTTGCCGGCCTTGGGCGGCGACACGATCAGGCCGCGCTGGCCCTTGCCGATCGGCGAAACGATGTCGATGGCGCGACCGGTAATAGAGTCCTTGCCGTGCTCCATGCGCAGCGGCTCGTTGGGATAGACCGGGGTGAGGTCGCCGAACTTGGGACGGTTGCGAATCTGCTCGGGGTCAAGACCGTTGATGGTCGTGATTTTGGCGAGGCCGGCGCGCTTGTCGCCGCCGCGCGAAGGACGCAGCGAGCCCTCGATGACGTCGCCCGTGCGCAGGCGCGCGGAGCGGATGAGGTAAGCGGGCACGAAGGCGTCGTCGTTGGACTTCATGTAGCCATGGGCGTGGATGATGCCGGAGCTGTCCGGGCGAATCTGCAGGATGCCCTTGATATCGCGGAAGCCCTCGGCCTTCGCGGCGGTGGTGTAGATTTCCTCGACGAGCTCGGCCTTCTTCTTGCCGGTCGTCTCGATCTCGAACTCCTTGGCCTTTTCGCGCAGCTCGGCGACCTTCATGGCCGCGAGTTCCTCGCGCGAAAGCGTGGGCTCGGTGGGGGCGGCATTACGCTCCTTGTTGCGCTGTTTGCGATCGCGCTGGCGGTTGCGACGGTCGTTGTTGCGGTCGTCCTTGCGCTCGTTGCGCTCGTCGTTGCGCTTGTGCTGGTGACGGTTGGGGCGAGCGCCGTCTTCGCCCTCGGCGGGGGCGGCACCATCGGTTGCAGCGGTATCAACATTGGCCGCAGCGGCGTCATTGGCCTCGGCGCCGGAATCGACCTGTGCTTCGACATCAGCCTGTTGCTCGGACGCCTTGACCTTAGCGGACTTCTTACGACCGCGCTTGGGCTTCTCGGGCGCAGGCTGTTCGATGTCCTGGGGCTCGGCGACATCAGTCGATGCATCGGTGGTCGTCTCGGCGGAATCCTCGGACGCACCCTTCTTGGCAGCCTTAGCCTTGGACGTGCGCTTAGCAGCAGTGCGACGGCTGCGACCGGGACGGACGTCGGCGGAATCGACATCGGCAGAAACGGCCTCGGAAGTCGTAGCATCCTGGACGGGTGCATCGGCAGCAGTTGAGGACATGGCGGTCGCCGCAGCATCCCGAGCGGCGGCGGCTGCGGCTGCGGCCTTCTCGGCCTCGACAAAGGCCTTGGGCTTGCGACCGCGACGGTGCGGGCGCAAAGCCGGATCGACAACGGGAGCTTCGTTGGCCTCGACAGGCGCAGCGGGCTCAACAGGCGATGTGCGCTCCCCTGCCGCGGAACGGACCGAAGCCTCAGTGAGCTCGGGGGCTACCTGTTCCGCAACCTGCTCGGCCTTAGCAGCCGTGCGGCGGCGTGTGCGCGGTGCCGGCTTCTCGGTCGGCAGGTCGGCGGCAGGGGTCTCGGTGGCGTCAGGCGTCTCGGGCACAGACGGAGCTGCAAGCTCGGTCAGAGCCGCGGCCTCGCGCTCGGCAGCACGACGGCGGGCGCGCACCACCTGAGCCTCGCTAATCTGCGCCAACGCACGTGCCTGCGCGACCTCATCGGAAATCGGCGCCGAGGAGTCAGCTGCAACGGTGCGCTTGGCGCGCGTCGTGCGCGTGGTACGGCGCTTGGGCTTGGTGACCTCCTCGCCGTCAGCGGCAGGCTTGGCCGTGCGGCGCGTGAGCTTGGGCTTTGCCGGAGCAGCCTCCTCACCAGTTGCAGGCGCAGGCGTCGAAGCAGCCTTAGGCGTCTCAGGAGCCGAGGCATGCGCGGGCGCCGCGACCTGGTCCGACGCAACCGGTGCAGCGGGAGCGGCTTGCGTCGTCGTTATTTCGTTTTCTTGCTGTTGATCAGACACAGTGTTTGCTCAACTTTCTTTTCAAGCCCTGTGATCACATGCTCCCTGCATAAACCTTCAGGGCGGCTAAACAGTCTAGTTCCGTTCAAAACGACGGACATCATTGATCTGTATCGAGATGATTGCGTCATATACGCAGCGTTAGTGTAACACAACCGCAACCACCTGCAACTTAGTCATTGGGAACGCTCTTAAACGACTAGTCAAAAGGGGCACTCTTTGGTTTACCGCCCACAAATCTGACTGCCTCCGCCAAAACTATGGCGGTTTACTACGATGAATCGCTCAACCGCGACCACTCCGAAACTTGTTGAACTAAAACCGCAGGTAGATGCCCTGCACTTTTTTGCGAAAAGCCGGCGTGGTTGGAATTTCTCATATTCATCGTAGTAAACCGGCATAGTTTCGTATTTCCAGCAGTTCCAAATTCGTCAATACGTCGGCGTTTGCAAAAAGCCCGACCTCCGCATGGAGATCGGGCTTATAGGGCTCAGCAAAGCCGAACCTGCGCGGTCAAATGACCCGTAGCTTACATCTGCTCGGGAGCGGAGACACCAACAAGGGTGAGCACCAGGGCGAGCGTCACGCGGACGGCGTCGCAAGCGGCCAGACGGGCGCGCGAAAGCTCGGGGTCGACGGGACGGCCCTCGCTCGGCAGAACCTGGCAGGCAGCGTAGAAGCTGTGGAAGTCGCCGGCGAGTTCCTCGGCAAAGTGCGTCAGACGGAACGGGGCGCGGTCGCGAGCGCAGCTGGCGATGAGGTCGGTGAGCTCGTTGAGCTTACGCGAAAGGGCGAGCTCGGTCGGGTCGGTCAGCAGCGAGTAATCGACGTTCTCACCGATGGCCTTGGCGGCGACGGCCTTCATGCCCATCTCGTCAGCCTGCTCGGGCGTAACGTCAGCGGCACGACGCAGGATGGAGCACACGCGGGCGTGAGCGTACTGCACGTAATAGACCGGGTTGGAGTTATCGCGCTTCTTGACGGCCTCGATATCGAAGTCGACCATCTGGTTGGAGCTCTTGGAGATGAGCGTGTAACGAGCGGCGTCGGAGCCAACCTCGTCGACGAGCTCCTGCAGGGTCACCATGGTGCCCTTGCGCTTGGACATACGGACGGGCTTGCCGTTACGCAGCAGGTTGACGAGCTGGCCCAGCAGAACCTCGAACTTGCCGGGGTAACCCAAGGCGTCGCAGACGCAGCGGACGCGCTCGATGTAGCCGTGGTGGTCGGCGCCCCAGATGTCGATGACGTGGTCGACGCGCTGGAACTTATCCCAGTGATAGGCGACGTCGGAGGCAAAGTAGGTGTACTCACCGTCGGACTTGATCAGCACGCGGTCCTTGTCGTCGCCCAGGTCGGTGGAGCGGAACCACAGGGCGCCGTCCTTGGTGTAGAGGTAGCCCATCTTGTCGAGCTTCTCAAAGGCGCGGTCGACGGCGGAGGTGCCGGCGGTCTCACCCTCGGTGTCCTTCACATACAGCGAGCGCTCGGAGAACCAACGATCGAAGTCGCAGTTAACGGCATGGCAAAGGTCGCGCATGTTGTCGACCATCTTTACATAGCCGCGCTCGCGGAAGCTCTCCATGCGCTCCTGCGGATCGGCGTTGACCCACTTATCGCCGTCGGTGCGCCAGAACTCGGCGGCCTCGTCGATGATGTAGTCGCCGCCGTAGGAGTCCTTGCCCAGAGTCTCGGCAAAGTTGTCCTGATACGGATGGGCCTCGGGATGCTCGTCGTTCTCATCGGCAACAAAGGCGTCGCGGTCGGCGATCAGCAGCTTGTGAGCCTCGTCGATATCCACGCCCTGCTTGGCGATGATGTCGGCAAGCTGCATATAGCGCGTGCTGATGGAGTTGCCGAAGGTGTTCATCTGAGAGCCGTGGTCGTTAATGTAGAACTCACGCTGGATATCGTAACCGGCGTGGTCCATCACACGGCAAAGGGAGTCGCCCAGAGCGGCCCAGCGGCCATGGCCGATGTGCATGGGGCCGACGGGGTTGGCGGAGACGAACTCGACCTGGGTCTTCAGGCCGCCACCGACGTTGGACTTAGCGAAGTCCATACCCTTCTCGCGAGCCTCGCCAAAGATGGCATTCTTGACGGCAACGGAGAGGTAGAAGTTGATGAAGCCGGGGCCTGCGATCTCGACCTTCTCGATCGCGGGGTCCTCGGGCATATGGGCAACGATGGCCTCGGCGATCTTGCGCGGGGCGCAATGGGCCAGCTTGGCGGACTTCAGGGCCATGGTAGAGGTCCACTCGCCATGAGAAGTGTCAGCCGGTCGCTCGATAGCGCAATCGTCAAGTTCAAATGCGGAAAGGTCGCCGGCCTCCTGGGCCGCAGCAAGCGCAGCGCGTACCAGCTCTTCAATCTTCTCGGGCATAGATCCTCCTTGTGTTAAAGCCCCCGAGCTCTTGGTCACTCGTAGGGCAAAAGCCAGAGTTTGTAGCACTCTATCACAAGCGACGGGCACTGTCGCAGGGTAAAGCCAATCGATATTGCATATGCACAAAATTGACTACAGCTTGTATGGAGTCACTCAAAGATGCCAGTCTGCCTGCAGATTATGCAGGCGTTGAAAATGCATAAAGGTGTGAATGAGCTGCGCCTGTTATCGAATACTCTTACCTATCGGAGTTGTGTGCTTTTCCTGCATAAAGTAAGGGTTTGCGCACGTCAGCGTGTTATTCTAGACATACGTAAATTCGTATAAGTTGGAGGTAGCATGTTCTCAATCGGTCAACACGTCATTCATCCGGGTCAGGGAGTCTGCACCGTCGTCGGTTTTAGGGACGACACACCGCAGCCCATGCTACTGCTCGAGACCAAGCAGGGACATGCGCAGACGATCCTCATGTACCCCGTGGCGCAGGCCGACCGTTTGCACGCCGCCATCTCGCAGCAAGATGCCGAGCACCTGCTGAGCCACTATGACGAGCTGGAGTGCGACACTTTTACCGAGCGCAACAGTTCACTTGAGGAGACGCACTTTAAGCAGCAGCTCAAGCTGGGCGCGCCCGAGACGGTCCGCGTGGCAAAGACCATGATGCACCGCATTCGCCAGGCCGAGGAAGCTGATAAAAAACCCAGCTCCTACTACATGCGCGTACTCAAGGAGGCCAAACGCCGCTCCATCGAGGAGTTCGCCGTGGCCTTGGGCGTCACCGAGGAGGCCGCCGAAGCCCGCCTAGCCCAAGCCGCCCTCAACTAACCCATCCGCGCCAAAAACCACCACAAAGGGGACAGGCACCTTTGTGGTGGTTTTCTTGTTCTAGTAGTATTCATTCTTATCGATACCCACGAGCACAAGGAGTCTCTTATGGCAGAGCCGCTTACCGCCGGAATCACCCGCGACCGCGCGTTCGAACTGCTCAACGAGCACAACAAGGACCCGTTCCACATCACCCATGGCGAGACGGTCGAGGGCACTATGCGCTACTTTGCGCGCGAGTTCGACCCCGAGAACGAGGAGTTTTGGGGCATCGTCGGTCTGCTGCACGACCTGGATTGGGAGGAGCATGAGGACGACCCCATGAACCACACCATCTATGCTGCCGAGATTCTTGAGGGCGAAGGTGCGTCTCCCGAGCTCATTCGCGCCATCCAGACGCACACGTCCGACTTCAACACCTCGCTGCCCAAGCCCGAGCTGCAGATGGAAAAGATCTTGTTTGCCTGCGATGAGCTCACCGGTCTGATCGGCGCTGCAGTCATCATGCGCCCGAGCAAGAGCGTTATGGACTTTACGACCAAGTCGCTCAAGAAGAAGTTCAAGGACAAACGCTTTGCCGCCGGCTGCTCGCGCGACGTGATTTCGCAGGGCGCCGAGATGTTGGGCTGGGAGCTCCCCGAGCTCTTTGACCGCACGATCGCGGCCATGCAGTCCTTCGCCCCCGACCGAGATACCTTCCAGGCCTAACCGTCAACGCCACCTAAATCCACCACAAAGGGAACAGGCACCTTTGTGGTGGTTTTTGTTTGCGCGGGCGTTAGGGGCGGACCTGGCCGGTGCCGCGGAGCTTGTATTTGTAGGTGGTGAGGGCCTCGGCGGCAAAGGGGCCACGGGCGTGGAGTTTTTGGGTCGAGATGCCGATCTCGGCGCCCAGGCCAAACTCGCCGCCGTCGGTGAAGCGCGTGCTGGCGTTGGCGTACACGGCCGAGGCATCGACCGCATCCAGGAAGCACTCGCAAGCATCCGTGTCCTCGGCAACGATGGCCTCGGAGTGCATCGTGCCGTAGCGGTTGATGTGTGCGATGGCCTCGTCCTCGTTTGCCACGACCTTCACGCTCATCTCGAGCGCCAGGTACTCGCGACCCCAGTCCTCCTCAGTCGCGGCGACGTAGTTGTCGCCCTCGGCAAGCCCAGCGTCGGCGCATGCGGCGCACGTGGCCTCGTCGCCGTGAATGAGCACGCCGTGGTCGTGCAGCACGGCAACGACCGCCGGCAAAAACGAATCTGCCACGGCACGGTCGACCAGCAGCGACTCGGCGGCATTGCACACGCCTACGCGCTGGGTCTTGGCATTAACGATAATGTTGAGCGCCTTATCAAAGTCGGCGGATTCATGCACGTAGATGTGGCAGTTGCCCGTACCCGTCTCGATCACCGGCACGAGTGACTCGCGCACGCAGCGCTGGATCAGGCCTGCACCGCCACGTGGAATGAGTACGTCGACAATGCCGCGGAGCTTCATGAGCTCGCCAGTGGCCTCGCGGTCGGTGGACTCAATCATCGACACAGCCTCGCGCGGGAAGCCCTTGGCCTCGAGCGCATCGGCCAGCAGCTCGGCAATCATGGCACACGAGTGATAGGCCAGCGAGCCGCCGCGCAGAAAGCAGGCGTTGCCGGTGCGGATGCAGATGCCCGCGGCGTCGGCCGTCACGTTGGGGCGCGCCTCGTAGACCATGGCGACCAGGCCCAGCGGCACACTCACACGGGTCAGGTCCACGCCGCTTGCGAGCACGCGGTGGTCGAGCACGCGGCCCACGGGATCGGGCAGCTCGGCGAGCTTTTCCAGGCCGGCGGCCATGCCCTCGACGCGCTCGGGCGTCAGCAGCAGGCGATCGAGCAGTCCGGCCGAAGTGCCCGCATCGCGCGCGGCGGACATATCGAGCTCGTTAGCGGCGACGATGGAGTCGACACCGTTGCGCAGTGCTGCGGCCATGGCGCGCACGGCCTCCTGACGCTGCTCATCGCTCGCCGTGGCAAGCGAGGCCGACGCTGCCTTGGCGGCAACGGCAAGATCGTGGACATACGTGGCTATATCGACCGACATGGGCGGCCCTTTCTCCTAGAAGTTTGCAACCATGGTAGCCGATTTGCGCATGGCCTCGCCCACGGCGGTAGAATTGGTCAACCCGAAACACCGCAACGAACGGAAGACTCACATGGCCCTTATCACTTCGTACCACGTCCCCGGCCTTTACGTCGAGGACCACAGCATCGACGTCCCCCTTGACTGGCGCGGCCTGGAGCCGATGCTCCTGGCCGTCGGCAGTACCATGCGCCGCGGCGCTATGCCGGCACCCATCGCCGGCGCGCCCGAGAGCATCAAGCTCTTCTACCGCGTGGTTTGCGCGCCCGACCGCATCAACGACGATCTGCCGCTGCTCCTGTTTTTGCAGGGCGGCCCCGGCGGCGAGAGCCCACGTCCGCTGTCGCCCACAAGCGACGGCTGGATCGAGGAGGCCGTCAAGCACTTCCGCGTGGTCCTTCCCGACCAGCGCGGCACCGGACGCAGTAGCTGCGTGGACGGACGCACGATCAAGGCACTGGGTGATCGCGCAACGGCCGCCGGCGCCGATACAGCACGCTCGCAGGCGGACTTCCTCAAGCGCCACCTCGCCAGCTCCATCGTGCGCGATTTTGAGTACCTGCGCCTAGTGGGCTTTGGCGGCAAGCCGTGGGTCACGCTCGGCCAAAGCTACGGCGGTTTTTTGACGCTGAGCTACCTGTCGCTCTTCCCCGAGGGCGTGGCGGCGAGCTTTACCTGCGGCGGCATCCCCCACGTACCGGCGAGCGCAAGCGAGGTCTACGCGCACACCTTCCCGCGCATGGCCGCCAAGATGCAGCAGTATTATGACCGCTATCCCGCTGACGTCGAGCGCGTGGCAGCCCTGGCCGATGCGCTCGAGGCTCAGAAGCCCGTGCTGCCCGACGGCTCGCCGATGACGGTCGAGCGTCTACAGCTCATGGGCAGCGACTTTGGCATGAAGCCGAGCTTTGAGCGCATGCATTGGATTATCGATCACGCTTTTGTTGACGGCGACGGCACGCTGACCTGCGGCTCCTCGGTATCCGACAGCTTTTTGATGCGCGCCTTCGAGCGCACCAACACGCGCACGAATCCGCTGTACTGGACGCTGCAGGAGTTCATATACGCCGACGGCGACACTATGCCCATTGGCTGGGCCGCGGCTGAAGAGAAGGCGCACCGCGCCGAGTTCGACACGCTCGCACGCCCGCTCATGTTTACCGGCGAGGCCATGTTCCCGTGGATGTTTGAGCAGATGCCCGAGCTTAAGCCGTTTAAGCCCGCCATGGACCTGCTGATGGAAGACACCAGCTGGGACAAGATCTACGACCCGCAGCGCCTGGCCTGCAACGAAGTTCCGCTCCAGGCCGCGGTGTATTTCGACGACATGTACGTGGATTCGGGCCTGCAGCTCGATACGCTCAGCCGCGTGGGCAACTCGCATGCCTGGGTGACCAACGAGTTCGAGCACGACGGCCTGCACGGCGGCGTGGTGTTCAAGCACCTCTTCGACGAAGCACTCAACCGCGGAGACCTGCGCCGGATCTTCTAACAAAGGAGTGTCCCCACCTGCCGGCACAAAAGGAACGTCCCCAAGTGCCGGCACGAGAAAGACAGCGCTGCGGGAAACGATCCGCAGTGCTGTCTTTCTTTATGCAAATACGATCAAGTTATCCCTGTGTATCGCCGGCTTCTCGGCCAGGTTAGCGAGCAGGCGGTTGCTGGCGATCTGGTCCTGGCGGCGACCGGCAGCAAGTTCCAGCACGTCCGAATCGGCCTCGGCGATACCGCGGGCGACGACCATACCGCTCGGATCGCACACATCGAGCACATCGCCCTCGGCAAACTGGCCATCGACCTCGCGAATACCCACCGCAAGCAAGGAAGAGCCACGGCTAACCAGCGCCTTCGCAGCACCATCATCAACCGTCACCGACCCATGTGCCTTGTCGCCCAGCGCGATCCACAACTTGCGGGGTGCGATGTCCAGACGCTCCGCCGGCGGATCGAACAGCGTGCCCACGCTCTCGCCGCGGGCTAGGCGCACGAGCGCATCGGGCTCCTCGCCCGAGCAAATCACGCTCTGAATGCCCGCCGTCATCAGGATGCGGCTCGCGCGAATCTTGGTAATCATGCCGCCCGTGCCCACCGATGTGGAAGAATCGCCCGCCGAGGCAATAATCTTGGCATCGATCTTATGCACGACAGGAACAAACTCGGCCGTGGGGTCCTCATGCGGATTGGCAGTATAGAGGCCATCGATGTCCGAGAGCGTCACGCACAGATCGGCAGAAACCAGGCAGCTCACAAGCGCCGCCAGTGTGTCGTTGTCGCCGAACTTGATCTCATCGACGGTAACGGTATCGTTCTCGTTGACGACCGGCACCACGCCAAGCTCCACGAGGCGCAGCAGGGCGTCGCGCGCGTGCAGGTAGGACGTGCGGCGGGCCGTATCGTGGCGCGTGAGCAGCACGAGCGAGGTGAGCAGGTCGCGCGCATGGAACTCCTCGTCGTAGGCCGACGAGATGATGCACTGACCAGCCGAGGCGCAAGCCTGCAGGCTCGGAAGGTCGCCGACCGGCTTGCGGTCGAAGCCCAACACGGGATAGCCACAGGCGATAGCGCCCGAGCTCACCACGACCAGACGCCAGCCGAGCTTGCGCAGCGCTGCGGCCTGATCGGCAAGTCCGCCGATAAAGGCGCGGTTGACCTTGCCATCGGCACCCACCACCGTGGACGAACCGATCTTTACCACCATCGTTTTATAAGAAGTCGTCATACGTCAAACCAATCAACTGTTCAGCGAACGGCCGAGTTGGCGGCCAAGGGAGCGTGACTCGCCCCTACCGCCCAAGGAATTAGTGAGCCCAAGGAAAGGCAGAAGCCGCGGCCATGTTCTTGCGCACGAGCTCGTCGCGCACCTGAGCCAGGCCCTGCTCCATGCCCACCACATAGGTCTGCGGGTACAGGAAGCGCTTGAAAGCTGCGTCCAGATGATCGAGCGCCCAAGCACAGCGCTCGCGCGCGTCCTGGATGCTCTCACGCGGAGCCACCGCACTGCCATCGCGCACGATCGGCACCAGCAGCTCGCGATACTCAAGTTCGGACACGTCGGTCACCAGGGCGGCATCATTCACGGCCACGAGGGTATTGCCGCGCGCGGCGCCCTCCCCCGCCAGATGGTCCTCGTCGTAGATCATGTCGCAGACCGGGCCTCCAAAGCCGTCGTAATAACGGCGCACGCGTTGCACACCCGGGATCGTGCGCTTGTAGGGCTGCTCGGAGAGCTTGACCACCGGCGTCCATGGATCGCCCTCGTTCGCACGGCGGGCGGAAAGCTTGTACACGCCGCCCAGCGCCGGCTGGTCGTAGCAGGTCGCGAGCTTGGTGCCCACGCCAAAGCTGTCGATGGGCGCGCCCTGGTCGAGTAGCGACTGAATCGTGTACTCATCCAGATCGTTAGAAACCGAGATCCCCACATAGGGCAGGCCCTCGGCATCGAAACGGCCGCGGACATACTTGGAGAGCTTGGCGAGGTCGCCGGAGTCGATGCGAATGGCCGACAGGCGCTCGCCCACCGCTTCCATCTCCTTGGCAACCGTAATGGCATGTTCACAGCCCTCGCGCACGTCATAGGTGTCGATGAGCAGCGTACAATTCTTGGGGCTTGACTTGGCAAAGGCGCGGAAGGCCTCGAGCTCGGAATCGAAGCTCATCACCCAGCTGTGCGCATGCGTGCCAAAGACGGGAATACCGTAACGGCGGCCGGCGAGTACATTGGACGTAGAGGAGCAGCCGGCAACGTAGCTCGCGCGCGCAACGGCCAGGCCGCCATCGGGACCCTGGGCGCGACGCAGGCCAAACTCCGCCACAGGGCGACCGTCGGCGGCGAGCACCACGCGCGCCGTCTTGGTGGCGACAAGCGTCTGGAACCCGACGATGTTGAGCAGCGCTGTCTCGAGCAGCTGGCACTCCAGCGCGGGGCCGGTGACGCGCACCATGGGCTCGCGCGGAAAGACGAGCTCGCCCTCGGGCACGGCGTCGATGTTCACGTGCGCGCGGAAGTTGCGCAGGTAGTCGAGGAAAGCGGGTTTAAACATCGCACCGCCGGCGGGAGCCTGAAGCGAGGCGAGGTACTCGATGTCCTCGGACGTAAAGCGCAGATTCTCGACGAGCTCGGGAAGCTCGGCGGTGCCGCACATGACGGCATACGCGCTGCCAAACGGATGGTCACGGTAAAACGCCGTAAAACAACCTTGCTCATTGGCTTTGCCGCTCTCCCACAGGCCCTGGGCCATAGTGAGCTCGTACAGATCGGTGAGCATTGCGATGTCGGTGGGATGCGAGATGTCGGTCAAAGCCATGGGGCGACCTTTCGAATATGTGGTGCAGAATTTGAGGGTTGGACGAGAGCAGAGCATGCGGACATGACGCCCGATGCAAATCGGTTAGAGCAGGCCCATGCTGGTCAGGATCGTGTAGCCCATAAAGATGACAAACGCGATGAGGGCAAGGACAATGATGATTTTTTGAGCCGGCGCCATACCGGGAATCTCGCCCTCGGCCGCGGGCTCCTTGGAGGTAACCATGCGCTGGGCAAACGTCATCTCGTCACGGCTCGGCTTGGGCTCGACGGACTTGAGACGAGCGGCCTTTTTAGGCTGAGGTTTGGGCGCGGCAGGTGCAGGCTTCGCAGCAGCGGGCTTGGGTGCGGGCGCGGGCACCGATGCGGATACGGCGTTCGCGGCGGCCTCCTCGGCCTTCGTACGCTCGGCACGCAGGGCAGCCAGCTCCTCGCGCTCGCGACGGGCCTCTTCCTGGGCCTCGCGACGAGCCTTCTCGGCGCGGAGCTCCTCCAACTCGGCGCGCTCCTCGGCAGACAGTGGTTGGGACTCAAGCTCGGCCATGGTATAGCCCTTTCTTTTAAAAAAAGCCGCCGACACAATGTCAGCGGCTTATCAAATCCAAGGGTGGAGACGAAGGGAGTCGAACCCTCGGCCTCTGCCATGCGACGGCAGCGCTCTCCCAACTGAGCTACGTCCCCAGGACAAGTCGATATTTTACCTACGGCTCGCCAACTGTCAACGCCCAATAACCAGTCTTTTTGGGGCGCGGCTATTTTGGCAACTTTTCGAACAGGCGATGCTCTCGATGATTTTTTATCCCCGTCCCAGAAAAATCATCGACGAACGCACTACTTTGCGCTGGTAAGAACACCGGTGGTGTCGAAGGCCGGGGTGAAGCTCTCGTCTACCGCGCCGCCCTCTTGCCAGAACATCGTCGTAAAACCCAGGTCGTCGGCATGGTCGAGCACCTGCTCGTACTCCTCACGCGTCACGGCGCGTGCCAGGTCGCCGCCCTGCTCGCGCATGAGCGCATTGGGCGTGTACTGGTTCATAACCGAGATCGGCACGTCGCCCACCGTCTGCCACACCAGGTCCAGCACGCGACACGAATCGTCTGCATGCCCCGGAAGCACCAGGTGACGCACGATCATGCCACGCTTCATAAGCCCGTCCTCGTCCACCAACTCTCCCCCGCGGCGCTCGATCTCGCGCGCCATCTGGGCCAGACCCGACACGGCCACACGCGGGTAATCCTTTATATGGGAGAGCGACTGCGCAAGCCCGGCATCGGCATATTTAAAGTCGGTGAGCCACACATCGACCAGGTCGCCCAGCGCCGCCACGGCACTCGCGCGCTCATAACCACTCGTGTTGTAGACGATTGGGATAACCAGTCCGCGCGCCCGTGCCGCGGCAATCGCGGCAGGCAACAGGTGCGCATAGTGCGTCGCCGTCACCAAATTGATGTTGTTGGCACCCTGGTCCTGCAGTTCCAGCATAATCTCGACCAGGCGCTCAGGCGAAATCTCAAGGCCAAAATTGCCGGTCGAGATCTCGTGGTTCTGGCAGTAGATACATTTGAGCGAGCAGCCGCTAAAGAAGATCGTGCCCGAACCGGCCTCGCCCGAGATAGGCGGCTCCTCCCACATATGAAGCGCGGCGCGGGCCACCTTGAGCGTGTCGTTAGCACCGCAGACGCCGTGCGCGCCCTCATCGCGCGCCGCACCGCAACGGCGCGGACACAAATGGCAGGCGGGCGAAAAAAGTTCGGTCAACGACGTCGGCATAAAACCATGCTCCAAAACAACGATTCAGCAGCTCAAACGTAAAGGGATCAACCCCACAGACGGCTCGAGCCCAAGGCGCCGTAATCGTCCGACACGATTTTTGTAATGTCAAGACTGGAATCGATAAAGTGCCGCTTTATGATGTAGGTATTCCGCCCCCCGCGGAGCAACTGGGTGAACCGTCGCGTTTATTTAGGGAGCCCACACAGTCGTACCTAGTACAGGTATCCTTCGTTGTTAAGGACGCTGGAACAGTCGATGAGGGCACCCACCTGTTTTAGGTGGGTTCATTTTCGTAACGTGGGGGGTGGTTTTCTTTTGCCGAAAATCACCATTACAGTCCATATGGATCCCCGCCGGCATCCCGACAAGCCATCGACAACATCCCAATATCTGGTAAGCGCGTGATTATCGCTGCGTGCAATTCCATGTACCCCCCTTGGTCGAGTATTATGGTTCGGCTATGCCCTTTGCGCATGGCGTTCTTCTGACCTTTTCCTTCGACGCTTGGCGGTTTTTAGATTCATGGCTTCATCCCCGAGCTACATACCGTACCTATGCGTGGCAGCGGCGGCCTTTATCACGACCTTCCTCGCGGTGCCCCTGGTCAAGCGCTTGGCAATTAAGCTCGATGCCGTCGACTATCCTTCTAAGCGCCGCATCAACACCAAGCCCATCCCGCGTTTGGGCGGAACGGCGGTGTTTTTGGGCCTGGTCGTCGCCTGCACTGTGCAAATCCTAGGCACCTGGTACCTGGGTTGGCCGCCCGTTTTGGTGCCCCACCCCCGTCTGCACATCAGCTACCCCATGCTGGCGCTCTCCTTTACCGTCATCTTTGCGACCGGCGCTATCGACGACGTCTTCCAGCTCACGCCCAAGCAAAAGCTGGCCGGACAAGTCCTCGCCGCGCTTATCGCCTGCATGGGCGGCCTGCGGATCGGCGTCATCGTCAACCCGTTTGCCCCCGGCGAGATCATGCTCGGATGGCTCGCCTACCCCATCACCGTAATCTATCTGGTGGCATTCACCAACATCATTAACCTCATCGACGGCCTCGACGGCTTGGCCACGGGCATCTGCGGCATCGCGTCGTTCACCATGTTTTCGATGGCCGTTCTCTCGGGCCGCATCGACGCCGCCGCGCTCTCCATTGCGCTCTTTGGCGCCTGTCTGGCCTTTTTGCGCTACAACTTCAACCCCGCAAGCATCTTCTTGGGCGACTCGGGGTCGCTGCTTCTGGGCTTTGCGCTGGGCTCCATCTCGCTGCTCAACGTGAGCCGCACCGCCGCACTCACCTCGCTTATCATCCCGCTCATCGTTGCCGGCGTGCCCATCATCGACACGTTTAGCGCCATTGTGCGCCGCAAGCGCGCCCACATTAGCATCGGGCAGGCCGACAAGGGCCACATCCACCACCGCCTGATCCAGGAAGGCTACAACCAAAAACAGGCCGTGCTGCTCATCTATGCCTGGTGCATCATGCTTTCGGCCGGCGCCGCCGCGATTAACCAGGTCGAGGTGCCCATGCGCGTGCTCATCTTTACCGTGCTCGCCATTGGCTCGGCGGCCTTTGCCAAGCATCTACATCTGTTTGAGCCCGTGCTGCGCCACCATTACAACAAGCGCACGCACGAGGACGAGCTCGTCACCCCCGACGACCCCGCTTTTAAGCAGGAGGAGCAGGCAGCCGAGGAGCGCAAAGAAGAGCGCCACCACAAGCTCTAGGGCAAGCTGCCGAGGATGTGCCAAGGCACCGTTGACCAAGCGCGGCCGCGCCGCGCCCATCGCACAAGCCACCCCTCTCCCGCGCCGCGCCCATCGCACAAGCCACCCCTCTCCCGCCCCTCGCCTACTTACGCCCCACCCCTCCAATAAACGCGTTATCATCTTGACCCATGAACATACGTAAGGAGCAATCATGCCAAACGAGAACAGCTACGAAGTCGCGCTGCAAAAGAGCAACGCCATTCGCGAGGGCCTGGCCAAGACGCCCGAGAAGTTCACCATGCTCACCGGCGACCGCCCCACCGGACGCTTGCACCTGGGCCACTACTTCGGCACCCTCAAGGGCCGTGTTGAGCTGCAGAACATGGGCGCCAAGACCAACGTGCTCATCGCCGACTACCAGGTCATCACTGACCGCGACACGACCGAGCACATCCAGGACAACGTGTACAACATGGTCATGGACTACCTTGCCTGCGGTATCGATCCCGACAAGACCATGATCTACGCGCACTCCGCCGTGCCCGCCGCCAACCAGCTCATGCTGCCGTTCCTGTCGCTGGTGTCCGAGGCCGAGCTGGCGCGCAACCCCACCGTCAAGGCCGAGATGGAGGCCTCGGGCCATGAGCTTACCGGCCTTCTGCTCACATACCCGGTGCATCAGGCCTGCGACATCCTGTTCTGCAAGGGCAACGTGGTGCCCGTCGGTCGTGACCAGCTGCCGCACATCGAGCTCACCCGCACCATCGCCCGCCGCTTTAACAACCGCTACGGCAAGGTGTTCCCCGAGGTCGAGGCACTGCTGTCCGAGACCCCGCTACTGCCCGGCCTTGACGGTCGCAAGATGAGCAAGAGCTACGGCAACGCCATCAACATCTCGATGACCGCTGAGGAGACGGCCAAGCGCATCAAGAAGAGCCAGACCGACTCCGAGCGCATGATCACGTTCGATCCCGAGAACCGCCCCGGCGTGTCCGGTTTGCTTTCGACGGCCGCCATCTGCACCGGTCGCTCCGAGGTCGAAATTGCCGAGGAGATTGGCATGGGCGGCTCCGGCCAGCTCAAGAAGTACGTGACCGAGGCCGTCAACGAGTACTTCGCACCTATCCGCGAGCGTCGCCAGCGCTACGAGAACGATCTGGATTACGTGAAGGACGTGCTGCACGAGGGCAACCGTCGCGCCAACGAGATCGCCGAGCAGACCCTGGCAGAGGTTCAGGACGCCATGGGTATGGTGTACTAGACCGATCTGCTGGCTTGAGCTTTCGATTGCTATAGGGCGGGCGCTACGGCGTCCGCCTTTTTTGGAACCGGACCGCTTCGGCTCCGTCCATCGCACTCCCCCGACAAACAGGAACAGGCCCGCTGGCAGATAGTTGCCAGCGGGCCTGTTCCCGAAGTACACCGTTGAATCGCACAGAGGGGAGGAATGCGAATCAAACTCAACAGGGCAGGCTTTTTCATCGCCTATTGCCTGCTCCGTTGCTGAAACCAATATAGTTCACCATGGTTTACTTTCTAGCGTCAATATGCGCCGCCATAGCTTCTCCATAAGTTAACCCCGGTAAACCTACAACGGAAAACCACCGCAAAGGGGACAGGCACCTTTGTGGTGGTTTTGGCCATGGCGGAGCTGTTAGAGTCCGGCAGGCCAGCGACAGGCGCCCAAATCGACGTGCATGGGATCGGTAAACGTCACGCCCTCCCCCATTAAGAGCTCACGCTGAGCACCGGGGCCGCCAAAAGCAAAACCCTCGCATATGCGCCCGTCGGCAAACACCACGCGGTGACAGGGAATCTCGCCGGGGCGCGGATTGCTGTGCAACGCATACCCCACGTACCGCGCGCTTCGTGGACGACCGGCAAGCAGCGCCACCTGACCATACGTGGCGACCATCCCCTCAGGGATCTGCTCGACTACCTCGTACACCCGCTCAAAAAAGCCCTCAGACGCCATTGCTCGCTCCCTTCCACCCTGAAAAGCATAAACCACCGCAAAGGGGACAGGCACCTTTGTGGTGGTTTATGGCAGGTCGGTTAGTTGGCGGGCTGGAAGAAGGCTACGGCTACGGCGCCGGGGCCTACGTGGGTGCCGATGGTGGCGCCAATGGTGTGAACGGGCAGTTCGCCCTCGGTGTGGCCAGCCCACAGTGCCGCGCTGTCCTCGACATACTTCTTGAGCACCGCATCCGAAAGGCCCGTATAGCCCAGCGCCAGCGGCATGGAAAAGTCGATGCCGCCTGACTTTTCGACCTTTTGGTTCAGCAGGTTGCGGCCGTTCTTGGAACCGCGCGCCTTGCCCAGCTGCACGATAAGGCCGTCCTCGACAGCCACCACGGGCTTCACATTGAGCAGCGTGCCCACAGCGCCGGCCGCAGCAGACAGACGACCGCCGCGCACCAGATACTCCAGCGTCTCGAGCAGGCCGATGACGACCACGCGGCCACGGACGGCCTCGACGGCCGCCGCGATCTGGGCCGCACTACGGCCCTCGTCCACCAGGCGCAGGGCATACTCGACCAGAACGCGCTCACCCAGGGTGACGTTGTTGCTGTCTACCACGTACACGTCGCCGCCCGGCGCCTCGGCAAGTGCGGTACGGGCACTCTGATTGGTGCCTGATAGCTTAGCGCCCACGGTAATAATCACAGCCTCATCGCCGGCTTCACGCGCCTCGGCAATCGCCTGCGAAAACGCGTACGGGTTGACCTGGCCGGTCTTGGGCAGCTCATCGCGCTCCACGAGCATCTCGTAAAAGCGCTGGTGATCGATGTCGACGCCATCCATGTACACATCGGTGCCAAAGGTGACGGACAGCGGCAGAACACGCAGAGCGGGGTGCTCAGCCGGCGACATATCGCTCGCGGAATCGGTAATAATACGAATGGACATAGCGAATCCTTTCTTGCGCAGGTCCCGCGCAGGGATTTTTGACAGCAATGCCCCGGCACGGCATACGCGCTCAAACGGGACTATGCAGTTGTTAATTGGAAGCAAATGCCTTGGCGGCCTTAGATCTCGCGCAGGGTGTTGAGAATCGTGCGCAGCGACGCATACATCTGCTCGCGCTGCTCCACACCCATAGCCTTACCGGTGGTATCGAGCACCTCGCGAATGATGCGGTCCGCCTCGCTCATGCTCTCGCCGCCCAGAGCGGTCAGGCGCACCGGAGCACGATACTTAACGGCGGCATCGCCCGAATCATCGACCTCGACGTAGCCACCCTCCTCCAGATGCGCGAGCGTACGCGAGACGGCGGCGCGGGTCACGCCTGCCATGCGAGCCAGGTCGGCGCCAGTCAGGCCGTCCTTGCTGCGCTCAAGATAGTACAGGCACATAACGTCGGAGCCCTTGAGACCCAGCCTTGCGCCCTCAGACGTCTTAATGCGCTGGATCTCCTTGTAGAGTCCGCTGATCAGTCCGACAAAGTCCTCGAAACGTGTCTCGTCGCTCTGCTGCATGGGAGACGACCGCCTTTCGCTTGCATAATGCTAACGGGTAAACATCTTAGCCGTACTTAACGGCCGGCAGCCCTGCACGCCCTATTTGTTAACCCATCAACATAAAAACCACCACAAAGAGGACAGGCACCTTTGTGGTGGTTTGGGCCGGCGAACATGATCCGCAGGCGCCGCTACAGCTCCACGCAAGGATTGTCGCGGGTCACAAGCGTCTTAATGACAACCGTCGCTCCCAGATAGCGCTCAAGCAGCTCGGCTAAGCGATCGATCGCAGCCTGGCAATCCCCCATCCGCTCGGGCTCCACGCACTCAATCGCCAGGAACGCATCGGCCGAATCATCGGACAGCGCCGTTCGAACGCCGTCGCGCCAGTTCCAGCAGCGGCACACAGCGCCCGCATCGTCGATGTAGGCGAGCTCGCCGGGCAGCGTCGGATCGTCCGCCTCCTCGCCAAGCGGCAAGAACGCATCGCCACCGTCGGTCACCTTCAGGCGAAGGTCCCCCTCGATCGCATGCAGATCCTCGCCTCCCACGGGCAGCGCGTAGGACAGCGACACCGTGTTGTAGATGTCCACCGCGGGCGTAATGTGGCCCACCGGCTTGCCTTTGAGCACGCGCTTGAGCAGGTTCTCAATTGAGCAACGCGCGCCCTTCTTGGTCTTGAATAGGCGATATGCCTCGCGCCATGCCTTAACCGGCGCATTCTCGCTGATAGTATCGCTGGTCAGATGACGCTCCGCGTCGATATTGGCGCGGTCGAGCAACGTCGCAATCGCGTCCACGTCCTCTTGAGGAATCTGAGCCGCGGGCTTCATGCCCTTTACGACCACAACACCGACAGCCGCCTGCGGAAATAGCTCCCAAAACGAATCCTCGGCAACGAAACTCTTCATGTGCTCTCCCTTCATAGCATGCGCCCGAGCCCGGGTGCCTAAACAAAAAGCGCCCTTACGACGGCCACCTTCAAAGTCCTACGGTGCCGCCACAAGAGCGCTTACGCTGCCCCCATCCGGAGAAGGGAGCGATATGTTAGGCGTATTGTAACCCGAGTCATCCGCGCGAGTAAAACCACCACAAAGGTGCCTGTCCCCTTTATGGTGGTTTTGGGTCTGAGGCGACGCTAGTGGCGAAGTCCCAGCAGGCCGTGGCCGCGATGACGGGCGTCGGCGTGCACCTGAGCGTGCGGACCGGCGGCCTTCACGGACTCGGGCAGGTGCGAGTACTTCTTCTCGAAGTTCTCCTCGAACATCACGGCCAAGTTGTGCGCGGCCTCGTCGTAGCGAGCGGTGTTCTGCCAATACTGGCGCGGCACCAGGATGCCGTCGGGTACGCCGTGGCACGTGGTGGGAATGTCGACGTTAAAGATGTCGTCGTGCACGAACTCGCTGTCCTCGATGGTACCGTCGAGGGCGCGGGCCACCAGGGCGCGCGTGTAGGCAAGCTCGATGCGATGACCCACGCCGTAGCCGCCGCCGATCCAGCCGGTGTTGACCAGGTACACACGCGTGCGGCCGTCTGCGATGCGCTCACCGAGCATCTTGGCATAGACCATGGGGTCGAGCGGCATAAACGGCTCGCCAAACAGCGAAGAGAACGTGGGCGTGGGCTCGGTGACGCCGACCTCGGTGCCGGGGATCTTGGCCGTAAAGCCCGTCACAAAGTGATACATGGCGGCGTCGGCCGTCAGGCGCGAGATGGGCGGCAGCACGCCAAAGGCATCGCAGGTCAGGAAGAGCACGACGCTTGGAGTGGTGCCCATGCCCTTGGTCCACGCGTTGGGAATGTGCTCCACAGGGTATGCCACGCGCGTGTTGTGCGTGATCGAGATGTCGTCGTAGTTGGGCTTGCGGTTCTCGTCGAGCACCACGTTTTCGCAGATCGCGCCAAAGCGGACAGCGTTGAAGATCTCGGGCTCGTGGAACGCGTCCAGGCCCTCGCATTTGGCGTAGCAGCCACCTTCGATGTTGAAGATGCCCATGTCGGACCAACCGTGCTCGTCGTCGCCGATCAGCAGCCGCGTGGGGTTGGCCGAAAGCGTGGTCTTGCCCGTGCCCGAAAGGCCAAAGAACACGACGGTCTCGTGCGTGACGGGATCCATGCTGGCCGAGCAGTGCATGGGTAGCACGTCGTCCTCGACGGGCAGCAGGTAATTCATGACGCTGAAGATGGACTTTTTGATTTCGCCGGAGTAACCGGTGCCGGCAACCAAAATCACGCGCTCCTGGAAGTTGATGACCACGGCGGCGCTGGAGTTGAGGCCCTTAATGGCGGGATCGCACTGGTAGCCGGGAGCGGCGAGCACGCAGAAGTCCGGCTCGCCGGTGCGTGCGATTTCACGGGCAAGCGGGCGGGCGAGCATCTGCTTAATAAAGAGCGCTTGGCTGGCACGCTCGCAGGCGACAAGCAGGCGACGCGTATGGTTGCGATCGGCACCGGCCATACCGCGAGTGACGAACACATCGCGCTCGTTGAGGTAGTTGACGATACCGGCCTTGATGGCCTCGTAGCTCTCGGCAGAAAGCGGGCGGTTGACGGCACCCCAGGCAATCTTGTCGTGAACATCGGGGGTGTCAACGATAAAGCGGTCATTGGGGGAACGACCAGTGCGCTCCCCCGTCTCGATCACCAGCGCGCCGTTGGATGCCATGCGGCCTTCTTCGCGGCGGATGGCGTGCTCGACGAGCTCCGCGGCGGATAGATCGACCAGCAGACGGGGCTGATTCTCGGCGGGATCTTCGACCAGCGCAATACCAAAGTTGGACAGAACTTCTGCAGGGGTAACACCAGGCATGGGGCCTCCTTTAAAAGCGCGACACGTGGACGCGGCGCGCACTTTACTCACGTAAAGCCCGTTGTACCCGATATGCAAAAACGTTTTTGCGGCAACGGCGAAGCGCCCGCCCAACGGTCAAAAATCGCAGGCAAGCGGCCTAGTCGTTAGGGACGCTTTTAAACGACTAGTCATTGGGGACACTCTTGAACAGACAACATTCAAGGAGTGTCCCCGGATGCCGGCACTTAGGAACGTTCCCAAAGTGCCGGCACATAAGGAACGTCCCTAAGTGCCGACTACAGCGGCAGGTTTTGGCCGAGCATGGCTATGGCGCTCATCAGGACCAGCATGCCGGCGGCGTAGGGCAGGACGGCGCCCAGGAGCTCAGCATCCTTGCCGCGCACGTGGACGGCAGCCAGGCCAATCGCGAGCGTCTGCGGCGAGATCATCTTACCGGCGGCGACGCCCAGGGCGTTCAACGCGACCATCCAGTAGTCGCTCACACCCAGCGCGGTGGCAGCCTGGCTCTGAATGGGACCAAACAACATGCCCGAAGACGTGCCCGAACCGGTCACGAACGCACCGACCGCGCCGAGCCACGGAGCCAGAATCGGGTACAGACCGCCAGCGACCGCAATGCAAAACGCACTGATCGACGAAATCATGCCAGCATAGCCCATCACCTTGGCGCAGCCCAGTACCGAAAGCATCGTGATCACCGTCGGCGTCATCTGCCTCACAGTCGCGACCAGCACCTCGCCCATCATGCGCGGCGAAGCACCCTGAATGGCGCCGCCGACAAACGCCGCCAGGAAAATCCAGACGCCCGGCGTGTTGATCCACGAAAACGTAAGTGTACCGGGATTCTCACCGCAATACACCTGCACATGGCTCGCAAACGGCGCGAGCGCGGCATGTACAGCGGGCACCAGATTAGACGTGCCTAGCAGCAACACAAAGATCAGGATGAAGCACGACCAGGCCGAAAGCGCCGACTTAACGGTGAGCTGTTCGCTGGCCTCGATATTCATATGGAAGCGCGCGTCCAGATGTCCCGACTTCTCGGCACGCATGGCAAGCACAGCTGTCAGTGCGAGCGAAACGATGGATCCTACGACCACGGCCAGCTCGGGGCCCACAAACATGGCAACGACCAGAGCTGCACCGACAAACGACACGCCGGAGAGCAACGCCACGCCGGCAACACCGTGCAGGCGCTCGCCCACACTCGCGGCATTGCCCTGGTCATCGGCAACACGGCCCGCAACCAGCACAATAAATAGCGGCATCACCACAAAGAACGGTGCGAGTTGCACCAGCTGAACGGTCGCCAGGTGAAGGGAATCCAGACCCACCAGGTCGGCAACGGACACCGTGGGGATGCCGATGGAGCCGTAGGGCGTGGGCACGCCGTTGGCCAGCAGGCAGATAAGCACGGCGGGCACGGCCTCAAAGCCCAGGCCTGCGAGCATGCCGGCGGGAATGGCGACAGCGGTACCGAAGCCGGCCATGCCCTCCATAAAGCCACCGAAGCACCAAGCCACGAGCAGCGCCAGCAGACGGCGGTCGCTGCTGATGGAGGTGATCATGCTGCCGATCACATCCATGGCGCCCGTGCGAACGCACAGGTTATACGTGAATACCGCGGCGATGATCACCGGGACGATGGGCCACAGGGCCATCAAAAAGCCTTCGAGCGAGGCGGTCGCGATCTGCGCTGCCGGCAGGTGCCACCATGCGAAGGCAAGCAAGCACGAAAGGACAAACGATCCGATAGCGGCCTTCCAAGCTGGCCATTTAAAGCACAGCAGCATCACGACCAGCCAAATAATCGGCACAAGAGCCAGTAAGAATGCGGCGACGTCCATAGGTAGAAGCTCCTTGGTGCCGCGTGGGCGGCATCGGGGGTGTCACAAAATTCAACAGGATACCGCACGTTTACCGACAAATTACAGCCGCCTGCTGAAATTATTGAACAACCTGTTCAAAAACACGAGCGAACACCGTCGCGTCTATACTAAAGCGCAGCAATAGAAAGGACTCCGCTTTGAGTATCACGCCCCTCGATAGCATTCGCCGCGCCATCGCCCGCCGCAACGGCACCTCCAACCCCGCTGCATCGAAGGACGGCGCCGCGAAGGCCCAGGGCGGCCGCATCGAGAACGGCCTCTTCCCTGCCTCGCACACTGCCGAGGAACTCGCACGCATCCAAGAGCTGAGTCAGCGCAACGCCGGCGGGCCCGATAGCAGCCAAGCCACACGTCGCCGGCGCGAACGCGATCGCAAGCCCGGCCCCGTCCGCCGCATGGTCAACGCTTGGTGGAACCGTCTGCTCGGCGCCGTCTACGGCGGCGGCTTCTCCATGCAGGAAGCGGAATACGAGGAGCACGCCACCAGTCACGACTATCTTTGGAACACCCTGGGCACCGCCGTATGGGGCATGGCGTTTCCGCTGCTCACCATTGTGTCGACGCAGCTCGTGGGCGCCGAGGAGGCCGGCAAGTTCTCCATCGCCTTTGTTACCGGCACGCTCATCATGATCGCGTGCAACTACGGCGTGCGCAACTTTCAGGTCTCGGACATCGACGAAAAAACCTCCTTCGCCTCCTACCAGCTCAACCGTTGGCTTTGCGGAGCGCTCGCACTAGGATGCGGCCTCACGTACAGCAGCGCACGCGGCTACGATGCGCAGATGGCCACGATCGGCCTGGGCGTCTACCTCTATAAGGTGATCGACGGCATCGCCGACGTGTACGAGGGCCGCCTGCAGCAGGCCGACAAGCTCTATTTGGCCGGCATGAGCCAAACGCTGCGTTCCGCCGGCGTCATCGCGGTCTTTAGCGTGGCACTGTTCCTCACGCGCAGCATGCCCATCGCGGCCATGGCCATGGGCATCGCCGCGATTGCCTCGCTCGTGCTGGTCACCGCCCCGCTCGCCCTGCTCGAGACCGAAAAATCACGCCGCATGAGCCTGCGCGAGGCTGGCCACCTGTTTATCCAGTGCGCCCCGCTCTTTGGCGCACTGTTCCTGTTTAACCTTATCGAGAGCATGCCCAAGTTCGTGATGGAAGGCGCGCTGGCCTACAAGTATCAGCTGTACTTTAATGCCCTGTTCTTTCCGGCGCAGGGAATTTTGTTGAGCATTGGATTTATCTATAAACCGCAGCTCCTGCGTCTGTCGAGCATTTGGGCGAATCCGCGCAAGCGTCGCCGCTTTGACCTGATTATTGTTGCCGTTATGGCGCTGATCGTGGTCATCACCGGCGTGTGCGCCGCATTTATGGCAGGTCCCGGTATTCCCCTCATGAGCTTTATGTACGGTCTCAGCTTTGAACGCTACCGTACGCTGGCGCTGCTGATGGTCGTCGCCGGCGGCGTCACCGCGGCCATCGACTTTATCTACGCCATCATCACGGTGCTGCGCCACGCTGGAGATGTCACCAAGATCTACCTGATCTGCTTTGCCGTGAGCGTGGTGCTCCCGGTGATTCTGATCAATCTGCTCGGCCTGATGGGCGCCGTCGTGAGCTACCTAGCCATCATGGCCCTACTGCTGGTACTGTTGATTATCGAGTACGCCCACATCCGCCAACGCATAGAGAGGGACCGGAATCCGTACGGCGCCTAATTGCGGCGATGGGAGAAGCTAATTTGCGGTGGAATCACCCCGGCTGGAGTCTCGTTGCGGACACGCAAAACTAAGTGAGTAGACTTTTACCGAATCCCGGACCACACCGACAAAGCACAAGTCCGTGACCAGCGGTTTTATTGAGGCAAATATGTTGGGTGCTCGGCATTTCCAAAAAAGTCTACTCACTTAGCCAGCGGGCAGCCAAATGATAATTGAAGGCTCTGTTAGACCAGGATTGACATACATGTGTCCCCACGGTGCCATATCGTT
>CATXXC010000010.1 GCA_958403385.1 uncultured Collinsella sp. | reverse complement strand
CGGCGCGGTGGCCACCATCGCGGTCCCCCTGTGCGGGGCCTGACGACTCAGGCCCTCACACCGGAGCGCCTCGCAACCAAACGCTTCCATCTTGAAACACGGGGAGTAAATCGCGAAATCGCAGGTAAAAGGGGGGGAGTAAAAAGGCAAAGAAAAAGCCTCCGTTCCGACGCGGAAACAGAGGCTAGATTATCGTATTTACTCACCATTATCGCTGGTGGCTTTGCCGTAACTCTCGTACGAAACGAAACTCAGGAGCACAGTGCGGCACTCAAAAGTGCAGGTCAGAACCCTGTCAGCCTACTCCCACTCGATGGCGTCGGTTCTGCCGTCCCGTCACTCCAGTTACACCCAGTTTTCGGCATCGACACGGAACGCGTGCCGCCGAATGACGCGATGTCGCGTTTCGTCGGCTTCGGGGACAAAAGCCGGGACAACCTCAAAAACTTTTTTCAAACTCAGGGCTTTGAGTTTTTGTTTTTGTCCCAAAGGAGCTTCCGACCGTGATTCTGGTGCCCGATTGGGCGGAATCGCCCGTTTCTGAAACTCAACCGCCCTTCAGCCTGCAAGCCGCCAGCTGCAATCGCAAATGATTGGTCGCGGGCGGCTTCCAACGCGATTCCAAAGCCGCAGGTCAGGCGACTGCGCTGCTGGCAGGGAAAGGGAGTCGTATCAGGTGGCTTGCCCATGAGTCGACGGTGAGGCCTCCACCGAATGTCGAGAACATGCTGGTAAAATAGGCAATACTTTTTATGACAGGAGACCGAGCATGGCCGAACCCCACGATAGGAAGCCGATCCTCACGATCGAGCAGCAGATAGAGCACCTCAAGCAGAAGGGGGTAGCCTTCGAGCTGTGTTCCGAGGAAGAGGCCGCGGACTACCTGCGCGACAAGTGCAACTTCTTCAAGCTCGCATCCTACCGCAAACTCTTCTCGAAATACGAGGGAGGCCCGCGCGACGGCCGCTACGTAGACCTCGACTTCGGCCAGCTGCGCCTGCTCGCGGCGCTCGACCAGGAGCTGCGCCACGCCCTGCTCGGCATGACGCTCGACATCGAGCATTTCCAGAAGGTGACACTGCTTCGCGAGATGGAGGACCGCGGAGAGGACGGCTACGCCATCGTGGCCGACTACATGGCATCGCTTACCGCTGCAAACAGGGAGTACCGCCTGCGCGAGCTCAAGATGAGCGGCCGCAGCCCCTACAGCTCGAGCCTCTACGCGAAGTACTCCGGCGACATGCCTGCCTGGGCCTTCCTTGAGCTCACCTCGTTCGGCACCCTCATCGACTTCGTGCGCTTCTGCGCCAGGCGATGGGGCGACAGGCGCCTGGAGGCCTCCCACTACGACCTCAAGCGCGTGAAGTCCGTCCGCAACTGCGCCGCGCACGGCTCGTGCCTGATCAACTGCTTCGCCGAGAGGGGCGCCGCCCGGGGCTCGGCGTCCAGCGGCGTCTCCCGAAGGGTCGCCGCCGTGGGAATTCCCAAGGCGACCAGAAGGAAGTGGATGGGGAACACGGCCATGCAGGAGGTCGCGACCGTGCTCGTGGCGCACTCCGGCTTGGTACCCGAGGGCTCCTCGCGCTCGCGCGCCGCATCCGAGCTCGCCGAGATGTTCGCCAGGGCCGACGGCGAAACCGAGGCGCTGCCCGACAAGGGGCCCGACGCCGCAGCTCGCTCCGCGCTCGAGTTCCTTCGCAGGTTGACAGAATCGCTCGGGTTGGTAGAATAGCCTGCAGATAGCAAAACCTTCACGGTTTTAGGGGCGGACTTGCGCAAGCGACTCTGCCCTATTTTTATATTCACTCGCTATAGGAGACGGGTGATACCTGGGTCAATGACAGAACTGAGAAGCCCGGAATAATGGAGCCAGTTAGAAACCCTCGGGTTTGCGGGACGGGATCGTGAGAGCGATTCTGCCCTATTTTTTTCCTCCGTCTGCCCCAAACCAAGTAGTTCGAAGATAGCCTGTAGGTGTCCTCGTGGGCGCCTTTTATTTTCAGGGAATCGGCCGCTTCATGAACGAGCGACCGGCTTGACCTAGATCGAACCGCCTTCATCTCCGTCTAGGTGCCGGCAATCAACATCGTAAATCCGCGCGTGCTACAATGCGGCCATCAGAGATGAAAACACAGTCCCCGTCGGGTAGTCGTGGGCGTGCGGGAGTCCGCATCAGTAACCTGCCTCCTTGGTTGTCCCTTCTCTGCATGGTCATCTACATAAAGGAGGAACCAGCCATGCAGATCAGCGTGTCGTCCACCCTGACCGTATATCACGACGGCCAATTCTGGGTCGGGCTGGCGGAGCATGTCGAGGACGGCAGATACGGCGCCGCCCGCATCGTCTTCGGCGCAGAGCCGTCCGATGAGGAGATCCTGCGATTCGTTGTCAACAAATGGGCGAAGCTCTCGTTCTTCGGTCACGATTCGACCGAGGCGAGCAAGCCCGCGAAGAACCCCAAGCGGCGCGCTCGCGAGGCAGCGAAAGCACTTAAACTGCCCGCGATGTGCACCAAGGCGCAGCAGGTGCTCGCGGCCCAGAGGGAGGCGATGAAGCGGGAGTCGGCTCAAGCAAGAAGTCAGCGTCGCGCGGATGAGGCGGAGGCGCGCTTCGAGCAGCGAAAACTGAAGCGCAAGCAGAAGCATCGCGGGCATTGATCGCCATTTGCAGCAAGGCAAACCATATACAGCAGCGGCGTCAGTTCCACTTGAAGCCAACGCCGCGTAGACGCTGATGGTGACGGCTATGCACGGGCACGGGCGCGCCGCCGTACTTCACAGCTTGTTTCTCAAGTATTTGGGACGCACACACGGCGTTCAAAAATGCGGAGCGACTCTGTATGGCTCGAGACTGAGCCGAGGTGCCCTACTTCTCGCCCTCCAGCAGCACCACGATGCGGTCGATGTCGACGGCGAAACGAGGCCTTCCCTCGCACTCGTAGCGGTCGAGGTACGCCTGGCACTCGGAGACAATGCGCTTGGTGTTGCCGTCGATGATGCGCTGGAGCGTCTCGTGGTAGGCCGAGCCCTCGGTCCTGAAGCGGCGCTGGTAGGACTTGGTTATGGGGAACATCTTGATGTAGTGGATGCTGTGGCGACAGCCGGGGCGCGTCGTGGGGCGGGGTGGCAACGCAAGGTACTGGTCTTTGGGCACGTTGGGGGCGATGTTGGAATGCAGCGGCACGGCGAAGTCCCTGCGCTTCCCGCGGAAACGCAGCCTCACCACCACGGTGCAGGGGAGATTGTGCTTAAGCATGAGCTCGCGGTCGCCCTCGGCGAGGTCGAAGAAGTCCTGGGAGATGGATACGACCCTCACCGATTGCGCCTCTTCATACGAAGTGGGGCCCGCATCGCTGCAGGCCCCTACAGGTGGGCGATATTCTACGCCTTGCGGCACCCCGTCGCCCATGGAGGTTAAACGTACACGTAAGCCGTACTCTGAAAGCCGCGGCTTCCGGCAAGCAGTTTATACCACGAAAGGTCGCCTTCAATGCGTATAGCTCGCAAAATAACACTCACCGGGCCGCCATCCCTGGCAGTTGCCCTCCAATCTTCATTGGAGTCAGCAGGTCAATTCATGTAGTTATGGGGGTGTATCCTAAAGGAAATCAAATTTATACCCCCATAACTAAGGAATTTTCTATTCCCACTCAATGACTAGAGCCCTGGTGTAATTGGCTGGATCACCGTTCCGGGAACCAGTTTCGACCTACCTGTCCGCCAAGCTCCTTCTTCAGCTCCAGCCTAGTATCTGACTCACACCGTTATAAGCAAAACCGAAGAGATGCGTCTTGGCCAAGAAATAAGGTTAGCCTTATCTTACTGCATGATTCGTGTGTTATAGTTAGATTGCTCTAACTGTTTGGGGGGCGATAGCCATGCACGAACGCAAGGGCTTCTGGGACAAGAATGCCGGTCGGTACGACCGTTTCATGCGAAAGGACCGGGCGGCGTATGAGAAGATGTATGAGCTGATCAGGCCGGTGGTGAAAGCAAAAACCGTACTGGAGGTTGCCACCGGCACGGGGCTTATCGCAAAGAGCATCGTGGATGCGGCGGTGCACATCGAGGCTACGGACGCTTCTGCACAGATGATCCTTGAAGCAAAGCGGGACAATCAATCCGCAAAGCTGCACTTTTCCGTACAAGATATGTTCCGCCTGCCCTATGCACAGAAGTCCTTCGAAGTGGTGATCGCGTCCAACGCGCTTCACATAGTGCCGCATCCGGAAAAGGCACTGCAAGAAATCAGGCGGGTACTGAAGGACGACGGCGTGCTCATCGCGCCAACCTTCACCCACGCGGGGAACTCGGTTTCCGGCAAGGCAAAAGCCTTTTTCATGAGTATGGCGGGATTCCCCCTCCACAGCAGGTGGACAAGCGAGGAATACCTGCGTTTCCTGCGTCAAAACGGCTGGGCGGTGCGGAAAAGCGCGGCGCTGAAGGCCTCGTTCCCGTTGACCTATGCGGAATGCACGAAATCGGAGGGGCCAGATGTCGTTCTTTGAAAACACCCGCAAGCCCGTGGGCCTCGGCGGAAAACTTATGGTTGCCATGATGAACCTGGGCCACAGCCCTGTGGCGCGGTGGGGACTTCGATTTCTACGACTTGCGCCAAATGCCAAGGTGCTGGATTGCGGCTGCGGCGGCGGGGCGAACATAAAACGGCTGCTGGAAAAATGCCCGCATGGCGTCGTCAAGGGCATCGACTATTCGCCCGTCAGCGTGGAGAAGACTAGAAAGCTCAACCGGACTGCAATTCAGGAGGGGCGTTGCGCCGTTCTGCAAGGCAGTGTGGCGGATATGGTGTTTGAGGATAGCTACTTCGATGCCGCCACGGCCTTTGAGACCGTCTATTTTTGGCCTGATTTGCCCCGATGCTTCCGTGAGGTCTGGCGGACGCTGAAGCCAGGCGGGACAATTCTCATCTGCAACGAGAGCAATGGCGATACGGACAAGGACGAGAGGTGGACGCAGATCATCGGCGGCATGACCATCTACAAGGACATTGAATTAAAGGCATGTCTGGAGCAGGCGGGTTTTCACGAGGTGCAGATACGCAAAAAGAAAAAGTGGCTCTGCGTCACGGCGCGGAAGTAGGGGCATCAAGCACGGGTATTTTTGCATCCATCCTGCACATGGCGATAGGCATGACGGTCATAGCGGCTATGCTGGCGGCAATTATGACAGTTTTTATTCACTGAGGAAGAAACCTATGAAATGTAAAATTGAGAAAAACACCGTGCAGGAGACGCTGATCCTCCCGCTGTATTCCCGGAAGCTGTGTACGGAGTTGTACCCGAACCTTTACAGGGATGAAACAGCGGTTCGTCTCCTCGACCAGATCGACTACGACTTTTCAGAGGCAGAGAAAAACTCCCGCAGCCTGATGCAGCGCTTTGGTGCGCTGGAGGTGGCCACACGGCAGAGTGATCTTGCTTTCGAGGTGCAGGATTACCTGAAAGGCCACCCCAATGCGGCGGTGGTCAATCTGGGCTGCGGACTGGACAACACCGGCAGAACCTGCGACAACGGTAGATGCAAGATCTACAATCTGGACTTCCCGGATGTGGTTGCCTTGCGGGAGCAGCTGCTACCCACCGGGGAGCGAGAGCAGAACATCCCCTGCGACCTGAAAGACACCACATGGTTTGACAAGATCGATGCCTCCGGCGGGGCGGTGTTCTTTGCCTCCGGGGTGTTCTATTACTTTCTGACCCAGCAGGTCCGGGAACTGGTGCGGGGGATGGCGGACGCTTTCCCCGGCGGCGTGCTGGTCTTTGATGCTGCCAATCGGACGGCAGTAAAGATGATCGCAAAAACATGGCTTAAGACTGCAAAAATCAAAGATGTGGGGGCATATTTTGCGGTTTCGGATGCCGCCAAGGAAATCGGCACGTGGGACAGCCGTCTGCAGGTCACAAGTCGCGGCTATATGCTGGGCTACAACGATTTGAGAGACCCTTCTGTCAGCGGCTTTTTCCGGTTTCTCGCAAGGGTCGGTGACAACGGGATGAAAATGCAAATCGTGAAAATAAGATTTTGAGAGGCAAAAACGAAGCGCATTCACTTTGACGTCGAAGAAGACGGCTTTTACGGCGCATATTGGGCGTGCAAGGACACGCATACAGCAGCGGGCACGGATTCAATTGAAACCGTGCCCGCTATCTGATACTATAGTATTTTATCGAACGTTTGTTCTATTCCCACTCGGTGGTTATAGTTTTGCCGTCTCGTCACTCCAGTTGCACCCAGTTTTCGGCGGCATCTCGAAGTGAGTGCCGCTGAATGACGCGACGTCGCGTTTCATCGGCTTCGGGGACAAAAGCTGGGACAACTTCAAAAACCATTTTCAAACTCAGAGTATTGAGTTTTTATTTTTGTCCCAAGGGGCACGGAGAGCCGCCTTTGGAGGCTCGATATCGCCGAAAAACGCCCGTTTTGAAACTCAACCGCCTTTGAGCCTGCAAACCACCAGCTTCAACAGTAAGTGAGTCGACGCGGGTGGCTTACGAGCCGTTCACAAAACCGCAGGCCACAGGTCTTTGTCAACGATAAGCAAAGTGAATAGTCTCAGGTGGCTTGCCCATGAGTTGGCGTAAGCCTGTTTAGCAAAAGGCTAATCGGACACGACAGGCCGCCCGCATGGCGACGGCGTTTCCCGTGCGGGCACAAACAGCCCTGCGTGCCCTGTCGCGCGATATCCCAATGCGACGTTCAGAACCCTACCCGCCAAGCAGCCACCTCGCGAGATTCAGCACGAGCACGCCCTCCCGGGTATGGGGCTCATGCCTCGTGCGAGTGATGAGAATCTTCGGGAATGCATCCCCGATGGATAGAATCGGCGCAATCTCCCTCTCGAGCGTCGAATCGGCGCCGATATCGTCGCTCACATACACTTTCCTTCCCGGTTTCGAAACTTGGAAGGCAGTATGCGCAAGGATGCGTCGAGGTGCGATCCCAGTCGTACCATGCCAGCAGAGATGTCGAGGCACATTCGTTCATGCTGCAATGCGGGCATCGGAGATGAAAAACAGCCCGTCGGGTAGTCATGGGCGTGCGGGAGCCCGCATCAGTAACCTGCCTCCTCGGTTGTCCCTTCTTTGCATGGTCGTCTACATAAAGGAGGAACCAGCCATGCAGATCAGCATGCTTGCCCTTCTTGGGTCACGGACCGGGGAGGCGAGGGCCTCCGTCGGGACCGCCCCGAGCAACCGGCATATCCAAGGAATGACAAGGCTCGATCGCTGTGCTGGTCAGGATGCCGAAGCGGGCCGTCCGCCAATCGGAATGCGGGTCAGGATGCTGCAACGTGATTCCAGCTGCAGGATACGGCTCCTTTGCGGTTGCCGCAAAACCTGCTGGCAACATTCTTACTATCCGAATGATGTACGCATCCCTTGGGATCGTTTCGCCTGACCAGGGCCATCTTCAGCGCCTCATCGGCCAGCTCGGCAGGCGCCTCTTCCACGCGTAATAGCCCTGGCGGGTCACCTATGCAACCAAAGATACAAAAGGAATCGAATGGCCAGAGAGGATTGCCCTTTCCGATGGTCGATTCTTGACAGGCAAACTCAAGCCTCGTTAATATTACATGGTTTGCCAGACCGAATTAACAAAGGAGGGGTGTCGTGGTTGGTCTTTTCCGCACGTGGATGAGCGCCTAGAAAGCGGCGCTGTTGTGGCGTCGCGCTGTTTTTCTGCACGCCATTTCACGATTGGACATAACCATGATATTTGAAACCTCTCGGCGCAGGTCTGTTTCGCTGTGCCATTCATGGCAATTTAAGATTTGTTTCGTATGGGGCGGGGAGCTCGTGTCGACATTGACGAGCTTGATTCTCCAAATGGGTCTCATTTGGCATATCGCCCTCACGACAGAATCATCTTCCCTCCTCTCCCTGGCATCGTTAGCAGGCTTTCTGCCGATTGCTTTGTTCGGAGTCCTTGCGGGCGCCGTTGTCGACAGGCTGCCTTTGAAACGTGTTCTCATCGGCGCCGACCTCTTCGTTGCCGCGGTGGGCGCCGCCTTGGCGATTGCCTCGTTGGCCGGCAGCTTACCTGCGTGGTCAATACTCATCGCCCTGTTTCTCCGCGCAGCTGGCACTTCGTTCTACACGCCGGCCTCCCAATCCCTCACGCCCCATCTCGCCCCGCCAGAGCATCTCGTTCGCCTATCGGGAGTGATGCAGGCGATTCAGTCCGCCGGATACATTCTTGGCGCCGCGCTCGCGGCAGTGATTTATCCTGTGGCGGGCATTACCGCCATGATTGCCCTCGACGTGCTGGGGGCGCTTTTCGCTTCTCTAGCTGTCCTCGCCGCTCAGATAGACGCAGGAGGACTCGACGAAGCCGACCGCAGCTCGTCCTTTTCCAATAAAGTTCGAGAACTTTTCTCTGAGATTTCGGACGGCTACAAGCTGATCAGGGGATACAGGGGGCTGTTCGCCCTTCTTTGGTGCGGGTTCGTCTTCGCTTTCGCGTTCTCCCCACTCGCGGCATTGTTCCCAATAATGACCTTGGGACATTTTGGCGGTAGCACGGGGGATGCTGCTTTGGTGGAGGTCCTTTTCTCCGCAGGCATGCTGGCTGGGTCCGGCATTTTGGCGGCCACGGGAGGGTTCCGCAATAGGTCGCTCACCATGGTCGCCGCGATCGCCGGCTTCGGCGTCGTCGCAATCGCATCCGGATTGCTCGGCCCGTCGCTGTTCGCCGTTTTCCTACCGGCGAGCTTTCTTATGGGCGCATGCTCCCCGTTGTACGCGGGAACCCAGACTGCCCTTATGCAGGAGCAGATACCTCCTGAGTACCTAGGCCGCGTTTTCGGCCTCTACGGAACCATCATGGCGTGGGCCATGCCCATGGGCCTCGCGGCCCCCTCCGTTTTTGCGGATCTGCTTGGAGCTCCGTTATGGTTCGTCGGCTCTGGAGCGACCATGGTACTGCTTGCGATGGCTATGCTGCTTGCTCCGAGCGTCCGAAACGTGGGGAAAAGAGATACCGGGCGGATTCAATAGCCCAAGTATTCGAAAAAAAAGAGGCGGCAGCCATCGGTTCACGCGTCAGCCTTCAAGCCCTTGCGACGACGAGGTATTGCGCCGACATCCCACATCGCGCTCCTTATTCGTCGCCAACTATCATTTTCGGATTTGCCGGCTTGCGCAAGGTCAAAACGCTCGCGCCGGCAATTGGGCAAAGGCGAAAAATCGACGTGAGCAATCTTTTTTGGCATGGCTGCGCTTCCAGTAAAAGGCTAATACACAAAAGGCGGTTCAACCTATGGAACTCATAGTCAAAGCTAAAGACATCTTTTTGGAATATGCCGGCCGCGATATCCTGGATATCGAAGAGTTGGAAATCTACTCCTACGATCGCATCGGCTTGGTGGGAGACAATGGCGCAGGCAAAACCAGCCTGCTTAAAATTCTGAGCGGCAATCTTACCATTGCGGACGCCGACGTCAGGCGCTTCGGCAGCATTGCCCTCATCGGCCAACTCGATGAACTCGACCTTGATGCGGCTCAGGACAGTGGTGAGATGCTCTCCCGTCTCAACGTCGCCGGAGTGGCGCAGGAGACGATGAGCGGCGGGGAGGAAACACGCGCCAAGATTGCCTCTGCACTCTCCCAGCATGCAAGCGCGATCTTCGCCGACGAGCCTACGAGCCACCTCGACCAAGACGGCATCCGCCTTCTCGTCGGACAACTCAAGGCATTTGATGGGGCTCTGCTCATCGTGAGCCATGACCGTCATTTTCTCGACCAGGTGGTAGACAAGATCTGGGAGCTCAAAGACGGCGGTATTTCCGAATTCTGGGGTGACTACTCCGACTATCTGCGACAGAAAGAAGAAGAGCGCAAAGCTCAGGCGACTCGATACGAAGAGGCGATGCGCGAGCGCGATCGCCTCGAAGCCGCCATCGAAAAACAACGGAAAAAAGCACGGCAGGTCGACGCCAAGCGGAAGGCTGCGAAAAAAAGCAACGAGTATGCAGGTCGATTGGGGCATCAGAAAGCAACCGGCACCAAACAGAAGAGGATGTACCAGGCGGCTAAGGACATGGAGAAGCGCCTCGAAGCGCTCGAAGGGATTGAGGCCCCAGATAGCATTCGCGCCGTGCGGTTCCGCCAGAGCAAGGCCCTGGAACTGCATAGTAAATTTCCCATCTCGGCAGACGATTTCAGCTTGAGCTTCGGCAACTGCATGCTCTATGACCACGCGAAATTCGAGATACCGCTCGGTGCCAAAGTGGCCATCACCGGTGGCAACGGTACAGGAAAGACCAGCCTGCTGAAGGCAATCGCTCGACGCGCCGACGGTATCAACATCTCTCCCAAGGCAGAGATCGGTTACTTCGAGCAAACAGGCTACAAGTTCGACGCCCGTCAGTCTGCGATCTCGTTCATGCAGGATGGTTGCGAGTACAGCATGACCGAAATTCGAGGCATCCTCGCCTCTATGGGAATCGGACCGCGCGACCTGACAAAGGACGTTGGCGTTCTCTCGGGAGGCGAAGTCATCAAGCTGCTACTCGCGAAGATGCTGCTGGGCAGATACAACATCTTGCTCATGGACGAGCCTGGAAATTACCTGGACATCAAGAGCGCCGAAGCCCTCGAGCAGATGATGAGCGCCTATGCCGGAACGATAGTGTTCGTCTCCCACGATAAGAGGCTGGTCGAGAACGTCGCAGACATTGTCTACGAAATAAAGGACACCAAGCTAGTCAAAATCTTTCAGCGCGAATAGCCCTAAATGAGCAAGAAATAATCCCCGAACGGAGACAAGGGAGTAAAACGGCAAAGAAAGAGCCTCCGTCCCAACGCAGGGAACGGAGGCTCTTTAATCGCTTTTACTCATCTCCGTCGCTGGTGGCTTTGTCATGACTCTCGTACGAAACGAAACTCAGCGGCATAGTGCGGCACTCAAAATCGCAGGTCAGAACCCTGTCGTCCTACTCCCACTCAATCGTCGCGGGCGGCTTGGACGTGATGTCGTAGCACACGCGGTTGGCGCCGGGAACCTCGGCCACGATGCGGCCGGAGATGCGGGCCAGGACGTCGTAGGGCAGCTTGGCCCAGTCGGCGGTCATGGCATCGCTGGACTCGACGGCACGCAGGATAATTGGGCGCTGGTAGGTGCGCTCGTCGCCCATAACGCCGACGGACTTAATGTCGGGCAGGACGGCGAAATACTGCCAGCAGCTATGCTCGGAGTTGCGCTCGCCGGTCTGCTCAAACAGACGCTGGTTATAGGCGTCGAGCTCCTCGCGCACGATGGCGTCGGCGTTCTTGAGGATCTCGAGCTTCTCCTTGTCGACCGCACCGATGATGCGGATGGCCAGACCCGGGCCCGGGAAAGGCTGGCGGAACACGATATGACCCGGCAGACCGAGCGCCAGACCAAGCGCGCGGACCTCGTCCTTAAAGAAGTGGTCGAGCGGCTCAATAAGGTCGAAGTGCACGCCCTCGGGGAACGGGATCAGATTGTGATGGCTCTTGATGGTAGCCGTCTTGCCGCCCGTCTTGCGAGCGCCGGACTCAATGATGTCGGGGTAGATGGTGCCCTGAGCCAAGTACTTGACCGGCTTGCCATCGGTCTCGAGCTGCTGCGCCACGGCGAAGAACTCTTTCCAGAACTGCGTACCGATGATGCGGCGCTTCTCCTCGGGCTCGGTCACGCCGGCCAGAAGCTCGGCATAACGGTCCTCGGCGTGGACGTGGATAAAGTCGACGTCAAACTGCTTGGTGAAGACCTCCTCCACCTGCTCGGGCTCGCCCTTGCGCAGCAGGCCGTGGTTGATGAACACGCAGGTCATCTGCTTGCCCACGGCGCGAGCGCCCAGCGCAGCCACGACGGAGGAGTCGACGCCGCCGGACAGGGCCAGAATCACGCGGTCGTCGCCGACCTTCTCGCGGAACTCGGCTGTCATGGTCTCGACCAGGTTATCCATGCTCCAGTTGGGCTCCAGGCCGCAGATCTCAAACAGAAAGTTGCTCAGCAGCTGCTGACCGTACTCGGAGTGCTTGACCTCGGGGTGGAACTGCGTGGTGAAGATCTTGCGCTCGACGCACTCCATGGCGGCAACCGGGCACACGTCGGTGCTGGCGGTAACGGTAAAGCCCTCGGGCACCTCGGACACGGCGTCGCGGTGGCTCATCCACACGGTCTGCTCCATAGGCGTGGAGTTAAAGAGCTTGGCGCCGGCCGTACGCGTGATGGTGGCGCGGCCGTATTCGCCCACCTCGGAGTGACCGACCTTGCCGCCGAGCGTCACGGCCGTGATCTGATGGCCGTAGCAAAAGCCCAGAACGGGAAGGCCCAGGTCAAAGATGGCGGGATCGATGGACGGAGCGTCCTCGGCATACACAGAAGCCGGGCCGCCAGAGAGGATGAGCGCAGAGGCGTTCATTTCGCGAATCTCATCGGCCGAGATGTCGCAGGGAACGATCTCGGAATACACGTTGAGGTCGCGGACGCGACGGGCAATGAGCTGACCGTACTGCGCACCAAAGTCGAGTACGAGGACCTTTGCGGAAGCCTTTTGATCCATGGTTTCCCCCTCTTGTTGGCGGGGAGCCTGTGCCCACCCGCGCGAATAAACGAAAACAGCTTACATAGTGTACACGTTATATGGGGTTTCTCGTCCCTCGCAGCCATCAGCGCACGGCAAACGCACGACCGGGGCCTATTTGACGGCAATTGAAGTGTTACCAAACGTTACAGATGATGTAATACGTTTGAACATTGGACGCCCTGTGCCACAATACTGCCGAACGACTCCGCCTCTGCGGCGGCAAATACGATAGGAATACCAGCATGAAGCGCATCCTTCTCATCGCCACGGGCGGCACCATCGCATCGACCGAGGACGGCAACGGCCTCTCCCCCGCCCTGACCGGTGAGGAGCTCGCCCAGAGCGTCCCCGAGATCTCGGGCCTCTGCGAGCTCGACGTCGTGCAGCCCATGAACATCGACAGCACCAATATGCGTCCGAGCGACTGGATGCGTATCCGCGACGTCATCGTCGAGGGTTATGCCGACCACGACGGCTTCGTGATTCTGCACGGCACCGACACCATGAGCTACACCGCGGCGGCGCTTTCCTATCTGATTCAGGACAGCCCCAAGCCCATCGTACTCACCGGCTCGCAAAAGCCCATGGGCAATCCCTTTACCGACGCCAAGCTCAACCTGTACCAGAGCCTGCTCTATGCGCTCGACGAGCATTCGCACGACATCTCGATTGTCTTTGGCGGCGTAGCCATTGCCGGCACGCGCGCCCGCAAGCAGCGCACCATGAGCTTTAACGCGTTCATTAGCGTCAACTATCCGCCCATTGCCTATATCCGCAACGACCGCATCGTTCGCAACGGACTCCACGGCACTCACCAGGACGAGAACCCGGTTCGCTTCTACGACAGCATCGACCCGCGCGTATTTGTCCTTAAGCTGACACCCGGCGTGAACCCGGGTATCCTGGACGCTCTTGCCGATAGCTACGACGCTGTGATTCTGGAGACCTTTGGCATTGGCGGTATCCCCGAGTTTGGTGAGTCGGGCGAGTCGTTCCAAGAGGCAATTTTCCGCTGGGTCGATTCGGGTCGCACTGTCGTTATGACCACGCAGGTCCCCGAAGAGGGCCTTGACCTGGGTGTTTATGAGGTCGGCCGTGCCTACGCCGATCATCCGGGCATTTTGCGCGGCGACGACATGACCACCGAGACGCTCGTGGCCAAGACCATGTGGGCACTCGGCCAGTCACGTGATGCGGACGAGATTCAGCGCCTGTTCTACAGCCAAGTCAACCACGACCGTATCTCGATGGCGTAATCCCTAAGGCAGTTCCGCTTATCGCAGCCCCAAACGACAGGTGGTCCCCCTCGGGCCGTGCAAAAAACGGAGTATTCTGCAGTTTCTCCGCCGGAGGCATAGAATCAGCCGATTGTTAGACGAACTTTTAGTACGAAGGAGCCGTCTAGTAAATATTTATTCCACATTTTTATTTAGCGTGTGGATTAACTACTGCCAAAAAAGCAAAGCCAGCCGTCCGAGCTACCATCTACGGCTGAACAGGTGCTGAATACTCGCGATTTTGCACATCGCAACCAGGGGGACCCGTCCAAAGAGCGTCAAATACAGCGGAGGAACGCCCTATTCAATACCCTCGAGAAGCTCTGACACCGTCATGCCGAGTGCGGGCGCGATCTTAAATAGAACCTTGAGCGTGAAATTTGCCGTTCCATCTTCGATTCGGTCGAGGTAGGGTCGGCTGATTCCTGTCGCCACACAAAAATCAACCTTGGAGATACCAAGGTCCCTGCGTGTCTCTTCGACCCGCCTGCCAAGAATCTGTTTCGCACGTTCGTCCATGCAGCCGAGTTTGAAATGGAGCCGAACATAAACGTAAACTATAGTTTACGTTTTCCCGAATACACAGGAGTTTTCTATGTCGGGTTCTTCGGTCCGCATGCACCGAGCCACGCTTCACACAAACAGCGCACCGCCCAAGCTCGTCGTCGTTGAAGCAGAATGCCTTTCGCCCGATGAGCGCACAGCATTTGCATTGCTATCAAGTCGCGTCGTCGCCGTTCTGGTCCCTTGCCCGGCGCAAGGTGAACTTGCCATTCAATGCCAAACGCACGGCTGCTCGCTCAATCAGGTTGCCGTAATCGCAACCAGCCAACGCGGCCTGCCGCTCCTTTTAGAAGCCGGCATAGCACTCGCCCTTCGCGGCGCCGGATACGAAAACGAGGCCGCCGCCGATGTAGTCTTTCAACCACGATCGAGCGGCGGCCTCGCAGCAGCCATTGAATATGCGTGCAGGCTCGTTGCCTAAAAGGACAAGCTAGAAACCAAAACCAAAGCCCGTTCCGGTAATCGCCGAGTACATAAAGTAAACGTTGATCACGTTGAGGAACACACCCGTGATGCAACCGTTGCGCAGGTAGCGTTCGCACACGATGCGCGCCATGGCGGCGGAGTCATCATTGTTTTTGGCTTGACGTCCCGCCGTAAAGTATGTCGCCACGCTCAGCAGCAGGTTGAGCACCGGTAGCGCCAGCAGCTCGTAGCTCTTGCCCCATCGCGTCACCTCGCCGGCTGCGTTAAACTTCGTTGCCACCTCGGGGCCAATGTTGGGGATTACAAACGCTGCGACCACCAGCGGAAGCACCGCAAGCACCAGCAGTGCGATGCCCATGTAGCCGGCTTTTTTGCCATATTTGAACATATGCGTCGTCCTTACACGTTAAAGCGGAAGTGCACGACGTCGCCATCGGCCATGACATAGTCCTTGCCCTCAATACGCAACTTGCCGGCGGCCTTGGCGCCCTGCTCGCCGCCGAGCTCGATGTAGTCGTCGTAGCCAATGACCTCGGCCTTAATAAAGCCGCGCTCAAAGTCGGTGTGGATGACGCCGGCAGCCTGCGGGGCGGTCGCGCCCTGACGCACCGTCCAGGCCTTGACCTCCATCTCGCCGGCCGTAAAGAACGACTGCAGGCCGAGCAGCTTGTAGGCAGCCTGAGCGAGCACGTCCAGGCCGGGCTGCTCCAGGCCCAGGCTCTCCAGGTAGTCGGCGGCGTCCTCGGGATCGAGCTCGGAAAGCTCGGCCTCGATCTTGGCGCAGATGGGCAGCGGCTTGACACCATCGATGGGCGCCAGATCGTCGTTGAGCATATCCTCGTCCACGTTGGCCACATACAGGATGGGCTTCATGGTGAGCAGGAACAGGCCCTTGGCGGCGGCACGCTCCTCATCGGTCATCTCCATGGATGCGGCGCGCTTGCCCTCGTTGAGCCAGGCAAGCAGGCGCTTAGCGACCTCGAACTTGGGCATGAGCTCCTTGTCGCGCTTGGCCTCCTTCTCGAGCTTGGGCAGCTGCTTCTCGAGCGTGCCCATGTCGGCCAGGATGAGCTCGGTCATGATGGTGTCGGCATCGCCGGCGGGATCGACGAACTCGCCCGTGCGGCCCACCTCACGCATGACGTTGGGGTCCTTAAAGTAGCGCACGACCTCGCAGATGGCATCGGTCTCGCGGATGTTTGCCAAGAACTGGTTGCCCAGGCCCTCGCCCTCGTTAGCGCCCTTCACCAGACCTGCAATGTCGACAAACTCGACCGTCGCCGGCACAATGCGACCGGGGTTGACGATGTCGGCAAGCTTTTGCAGGCGGCTATCGGGCACGTCGACGATACCCACGTTGGGATCAATCGTGGCAAACGGATAGTTGGCGGCAAGGCCAGTCTTTTTGGTAAGCGCGGTGAACAGCGTCGACTTGCCCACGTTGGGCAGGCCCACGATACCGATGGAAAGGGACACGACAGCTCCTTTTGGTACAAGCATTTCAAACTGCATAAGTATAGCGCCGCCGCAGCATCTGGGCGAACCCGGACACCACGGCGGCACGAATGAAGCAGAGATAGAGCTCGCTGACTAGTCCGCGAGCTTTTCCACCTGGTCGAGCATCTTGTCGAGCTTGGCCTTTGCCTCGGCCTTGACCTTCTCAGCCTCTTCGTGAGCCTTCGCCTTCTGGGCGGCCTTTTCCTCGGCTTCGGGATCGACGACAACCAGATTGGACGCGTCATGCTCAACCAACTTGAGCGCGTGCTCGGGGCACACCTTGACGCAGGCACCGCAGCCCAAGCAATACGTGGACTCCAACGCAAAGCGGCCGCTTCCCACCAAATCGCAGGCGAACGTGGGGCATACATTGACGCACTCGCCGCACGACGTGCACTTGTCAAAATCGCACTCCGGCGTGCTCACCTGCATGTTCTGGGCAAGCTCGGGGTGGTTTTGCAGCGTCGAGAGCACCAGCTGGCGCCCGTGCGTGAGCGAACGGCGGCGCTTGGTCGTCGTGGTACCGCACATGGTGTTGAGCGTGCGCTCAAGCTGCGTGATCTGGTGACGGTGGGCCTTCAACTTCTGCGTCACCGAGGCCAGTGCCGCAGTCGCCGGGTTGAGCTTGGTCACCGTCAGGCCCGTGGTGCGGGCAATCTTTTCCATGTACTCCTTGCGCTCGTACTCGCGGCGCTTATGGCACTTGAGGCTCCTGGGGTCGACCTCTAGGCCCATACCTGTGCCAGACCACTCTTCGGCCTTCGCAATCGCCTCGCCCAGAATGTCCTCACCGCCGGTGTTGCGGCACTTATCGCACACGCCCAGTGGCAGGTAGACGCTCACGTTGGGATAGTCGGCCAGTACCGAGAACCAGGTCTCGGCCGTAATATCGCCCACGCAGGCGACGACGACCTCGTTTTCGCGCGGCATGCGCTTAAGGGCGCGCGTGCAGGTAACGTAGGCGGTCTCGTAGCTCGTAGCAGCAGAGACGATATCGTCATACAGGTTTTTGGGCGCCAGACGCGGCGAGATGATTGCCTCGGTCGGACAGGCAGCGGCGCACAGGCCGCACTTGCGACAGGAGTCGAGGATCTCGATGGCGTCTTCCTCGACCTCGATAGCGTCGACCGGGCAAACGTCCATGCACGCGGTGCAGCTGCTCTTTTCGTTTTTGCAGGTCAGGCACGGAATGGTGTTGCCACGCGGACGCTCCTTGTAGTCGGCAGGATTCCACTGCGGCGCCGACGGATCGAGCGCATCGGTCACACCGCCAAGCGGGTTTTTTAGAAAGTCGAAACCCTTGCTGATCTCGATAATGTCATCAAACAGATCGTGTTCCTGCGCCATGCGCGGCCCCTCCCTGAGCAGTGCAAACAAGCAAGAGATAATGATACGCCATCGGCCCACGCCTCGGGTAAATTACACGCGGAGCACCTTTGAGGCAAATAGACCTACAATCTATTGCCAGCCTAATCGCCTAGGTTTATTGAGGAGTCACAAGATGAAGATTGCCCTGATCGAACCGTTGGGAGTACCCGAGCAGACCATCGACGAGCTCTCCGCACCCCTTAAGGATGCCGGACACGAGTTTGTCTATTTCGATACCAAAACAACCGATCCGGTCGAGCTCGCTCGACGCAGCGAGGGCGCCGAGGTCGTCATGATCGCCAACAACCCCTACCCTGCCGAGGTCGTCGCCGGCTCCGATGCGCTCAAGATGATCGCCGTTGCCTTTACGGGCATCGACCACGTGGGGCTTTCCGCCTGCCGTGAGCGCGGTGTTGAGGTTCGCAACTGCGCCGGCTACTCCGACGTTTCGGTCGCCGAGCTCACCCTTGGCCTGACCATCGACGTGTTGCGCAAGGTGGGCGCCGCCGATGCCGCCGTCCGCAGCGGCAAGACGAGCGCCGGCCTAATGGGCACCGAGATCCGCGACAAGACCGTGGGTATCGTGGGCTGCGGTAAGATCGGCTGCGCCACGGGTCGTCTCTTTAAGGCCTTTGGCGCCCGCGTGCTGGGCTATGCCCGCCACGAGCATCCCGAGGCAGCCGAGGCCGGCATTGAGCAGGTTTCGCTCGAGCAGTTGCTCGCCGAGTCCGATATCGTAAGCCTGCACCTGCCTAACAATGACACCACGCGCAAGAGCTTTGGCACCGAGCAGTTCGCCCAGATGAAGGACGGTGCCGTCTTTATCAACTGCGCCCGCGGTGCCATCGTGGATAACGATGCCCTTGCCCAGGCACTCAACGACGATAAGCTCGACGGTGCCGGCATCGACGTCTTTGATATGGAGCCGCCCATCCCCGCCGACTACGCACTCATCAACGCCAAGAACTGCACCTTCACGCCACATGTAGGCTTCCTTACGCACGAGGCCATGCAGCACCGCGCCAAGATTGAGTTCGACAACGTCGTCGCCTACGTCGAGGGTCGCGCGCAAAACGTTTGCGAGCTGTAGTCAAACAAGGGCGGGGCAAAAACCTCATCGCAGGCCTACCCCGCCTTCTTTGGTTCAACTAACCTGACCCCTTTGCACCATAGCAAAAAAGGAGCAAAGCCATCTGCCGGCTTTGCCCCTTCCTTACCTTAGTTTACTCATCCATAAGGTAGTAGTGGCCCAGTGCGTCGGCACCCAGGATGGCGTTTGCGACCATCTCGGGCGTCACCTCAAACGGCATGTTGCACATGGTGTCCTCGGGCGCGCACGCGGCCTCGGCAACAATCATGGCCTTCTCGCGCGTAAGCTCGGCAACGCCAAGTTCCTTCATCGTGACCGGTAGGCCCAGCTCAATGCAGAAGCCCAAGACTTCCTCGAGTTTCTCAGTCGGAGCATCCTCGAGTACCAGCTGGACGATGGTGCCAAAGGCGACCTTCTCGCCGTGATACATGCTGTGGCACTCGGGCAGCATCGTCAGGCCATTGTGAATGGCATGAGCAGCAGCAAGGCCCGAGCTCTCAAAGCCAATGCCCGAAAGCAGCGTATTGGCCTCGATGATGTGCTCGACGGCAGGCGTGAGCGCACCCTTCTCCAGCGCAACCTTGGCCTTGACGCCATCGGCCATAAGCGTCTCGTAGCAGAGCTTGGCGAGCGCCAGACCAGCCATGCTGCCCTTGCCGCCAGCGCAGGTGCCGCCGTCGGCATCGTGCGTCGCCTGGGCCTCGAAGTAGGTTGCGAGCGCATCGCCCATACCGGAAACCGTCAGGCGCACCGGGCTCGCCGCGATAACCGTCGTATCCATCAGGACGATATTGGGGTTTGCCTTAAGGAAGAGGTACTTATCGAACTGGCCGTCATCGGTGTAAAGCACCGAAAGTGCCGAGCACGGGGCATCGGTCGAAGCAATGGTGGGGCAAATGATAACCGGGGACTCCAGATAATAGGCGACAGCCTTCGCGGTGTCGAGAATCTTGCCGCCACCGACGCCGACGATGATGTCGCAACCGTTGTCGCGAGCGAGCGCAACCAGGCGATCGACCTCGCCCTTGGAGCACTCACCGTTAAAGTCCTCAAACAGCAGCTCGGCCTTAGCCTCGGCAAAGCCGCCCTCGATCTTGGTGCCGACGCGCTTCTTGCCCGAAGGCGTCACGATGACGAGGGCCTTAGCGCCGAGCGGCTCGACATAGGAGCCGAGCTTGGCCAGCTCGTCCGGGCCCTGGATGTACTTGCTGGGGCTATTGAAAATTGCAGCCATAACTATCCCATTCTCTAAAAAAGAAAGGGGCTCCGTACAGATGCGTGCGGAGCCCCTCGTTACGATAACAAGAGCCGATTAGAAATCGATGTCGGTGTCGTAGTAGCAGGCCTTGAGAATCTTCTCGAAGTCGGCAGCCTTGGTCTCACGCGGGTTCTCCGGCGTGCAGGCGTCCTGCTCGGCGTTCGCGGCGATCTCGGGGAGCTTCGCGAGGAACTCCTCCTCGGAGACCATCTGCGGGTTCTCGGCGTCGACCTTCACGCCACCATTCGCGTAATCCTTGATGGACTGCGGAATGTTGAGCTGGTCGTTGAGGTCGCGAATCTTCTGGACGAGCGCAGCGATGAGCTCCTCGTTGGTCTCGCCGGGAAGGTGCAGGATCTCCTTGGCCACGTAAGCATAACGCTCGGCAGCACGCGGGTCCTTGGAGTTCCACTGGATGACCTTGCCCAGGTACATGGCGTTAGCAGCACCGTGGATGATGTGACCGTTCTCAAAGGCTGCACCGGTCTTGTGAGCCATGGAGTGAACGATGCCCAGCAGGCCCGAGGAGAAGGCGATACCGGCGATGCACTGAGCCTCGTGCATGTGCTGACGGGCCTCATGGTCGCCAGCATAGGACTTGGGCAGCCACTCGACGATCTCGCGGATGCCGTGCAGAGCGTTGGCGTCGGTGAACATAGAGGCGCAGGTGGAAACGTAGGCCTCCATGCAGTGGGTCAGAGCGTCCATGCCGGTATGAGCGCACAGCTTGGCGGGCATGGTGTAGGTGAGCTCGGGGTCGACGATGGCGACATCAGGGGTGATGTTGAAGTCGGCCAGCGGGTACTTGATGCCCTTGGCGTAGTCGGTAATGACGGAGAAGGCAGTAACCTCGGTAGCGGTACCGGAGGTGGAGGAAATGGCGCAGAAGTGAGCCTTCTGACGCAGCTCGGGGAAGCTGAACGGCTGGATGATGTTATCGAAGGACTCCTCGGGATACTCGTAGAAGACCCACATGGCCTTAGCGGCATCGATGGGCGAGCCGCCGCCGATGGCGATAATCCAGTCGGGCTCGAACTCGCGCATGGCCTCGGCGCCCTTCATGACCGTCTCGATGGACGGATCGGACTCGACGCCCTCGAACAGCTTGACCTCGAAACCGCCTTCCTTAAGGTCGGCCTCAACGTCCTGCAGGAACCCGCCGCGGCGCATAGAGCTGCCGCCAGAAACGATGATGGCCTTCTTGCCCTTGAGGTTCTTCACCTCGTGGCGAGCGCCCTCACCAAAGTACAGATCGCGAGGATTGGTAAAACGTCCCATACTGTGCCTCCTAAACAAGCCCCTCTTAGACTTGCGTATATAACGGAGCACCCGATTGGCTCCGTTAGGACCGTTTTGCGCGTTGCCGGCGATGACAATGCGCGATGTCTGAACGTCTCAACGCTCAGACAAACACTATTTTACCGTTCTGGTTGGTCAGTTATTCACCTAAAGCCAACAATGATGAAACGTTTTTTCTATCCCTGAAGACCCTTGTGGGACATTCATACTCCCAAGCTGGGCAAACGTTTTATCAGGGTTGACTACATATCCCGGACAGGGCTGTGCCCCTCCAAAATGTGCCCCGTTCGCCGCCAAAAATCGACCGTTTACGGCACTGTGATACCACTCGGTCGTCCAAGGTGCCGACATTTGTGCGACATCCGTCTTCGTGGTGCAAAGGTGCAAGTCCAAGTGCGGCACCCCCGGTGTGCCACATGCGGGTAAACTAGAACCTTATATAAAGATATTTGAACCCTAACCGCAGCAAAGGAGGCCCCATGGCATTCGATCCCATTCAAGAGGATTGCCATCGCCTCGTTCTTGAGGCCTTGCGCCGCGACAATATCCCGCTCACTGACGGCCCCGCCGTCGAGCGTCTAATGGAGCAATTCACCCGCAACCCCGCGCCGCTCATCGTGCACGACCGCGACCGAGCTGGGCATCTGATCGCCAAGGTCGTCGAGGCTGTCGACTACCGCATCCCCTTTATCCCCGACGACGCCCAGGCAGAGCAAGAAGAGGCAGCTGCCGAGAACATGCTCCGCGAGGCAGCCGCGCTCGATCCGGCCAACTGGGACGCTCAGCGCATGCTGACGGCACTCACCGCCGACTCCAACGAGGACTACGTGCAGTATCTGGTGTCCAAGTGCGACGAGGTGGAGCACGATCTGGCACTCAAGATCGCCTCGGCGCAGGACCCCTACGAGCGCGAGGCCGCTGGCGACCTTATCCGCCGCCCCTACCTGCGCTGGCTTGCCGCCTTGGCATCGCGCGCGCTCATTAGCGGCCGCTATCGCATGTCGCTCGAAGCCGCAAACCGCAGCCTCGACTTTGCCCCCAACGATCCGGCCGGCGTCCGCCACACCGCGATGCTCGCCATGGCAAAACTCGAATACCCCGCCGAGGAGCTCAAGCGCTTTCGCTCCGCTCACTCCGTGCCGTACCTCGCGAATACCCCGCTGCGCCGCCGCCCCAAAGATGCGGAGCGTGACTTGGACCCGTGGACGCTCATCGTGCTGATGAGCGCTGCCTGGCGCGAGCTGAACTACGAGGGCGCCGAGCACTACTTGCGCATCCTTGCGCGCTCGTGTCCGCACGCAGCCGAGGCACTCTACTTCCAAACCGAGTTTCCCGATGGCGTCTATGCCCGCGTCAACGTGGGCGTGGGCTCCACCGATGAGCTTGTCCTTGCCCTGTCCGAGGCGACGCCGGTGCTGCAGGAGGGCCTGGGCGCTCCCGACAACGCCAGCTTTGCCGCCTGGGTCGCCACCAACGACATCGTGCGTTCCCAGATCGACGAGCGCATCCTGCGCGCAGCCGAGCAGGGTTTGCCGTTTAAGGGAGGAGACCTCTAATGGATCCGAGCGTCTACATCCCCGCCTACCTGGAGCGCACCTATCTGGCGTCGCACCCCGAGCTCACCGATGCAGCACGCGAGCTTGTCCATAACGACATTAGCGCGAATCCCCAAAAGTATGCGCAGTCCGAGCATGCCCAGGCGCTGCTGTCCTATGCCGGTGTTCATCGCCACCTGCTCGACGAGCTCCATCGCATCGAGGACATGGGCAGCGACGAGGAGTTTGAGCAGACGCGCAACCGCCTGTTCGACGATATGCGTGATGAGCTGCTCAAGATCGTCCGCATCGATGCGCATGTCCTCGATGCCCAGCTGCTCGCCATCATTTTGGCGGACACGCCCGTCGACGCCTGCCTGGGCGATCTGATGAAGCTCGAGGCGACCACGGCCGATTACCTGCAGCAAAGCGTGCCCGGGTTCGACATGGAAGCCCCGCACTACTGGGCCAATAATGTTTTGGCCGATGGTGTCACCGCAGCAGACCTTACCGTGAGCGAGCCGGCTCTTATCGGGTGGCTTCACACGCTCGAGGCCATCTCGCAGCTGTGCATGGCGAGCGCCCGCTACCGCGCTGCCGCCAACTACGCCCGCCGCGTCCTTAAGGCGGAAGGCTACCCCACCCGAGCCGCAGGCACCGTGTTGCTCGCCCTCGCTCGCCTGGAAGACCAGGACGGCTTTTTTGCCCTGGCCCACCAGCTCGAGGAAGAGATCGGGGCTGACGCGCTCGAGAACTCTCCTTGGTATCTGCTCGCCCGCACGATTTTGCTGTTCAAAACAAACAAGATGCGCCCGGCGACACGCGCGCTGCGTGAGTTTGCCAACCGTTGCGAGGGCGGTGCGTTCTTCTTACTGAACCCCATGTACCAGACACCGTACCTTCCCTGCCGGCCCGAGCCACACGATCCCTGGGGTCTTTCGCACCAGGCCGTTTGGGAAGCGGACGGTATTATCTCGGACACTCCCGACTTTGCCCCCTGGGCCAATGCCTGCGAAGACGTGTCGCAGCTTGCCCAGGAATTTGCGCGCCGCTACGGTTTCTAGTGACGCACTCGACCCGACCATGTCGTTTACGTTAGGAACGGTTTCATGAACCTCCGCTCATCTCTTGCCTGCACCTCGAGCGATATCGCTCGCTGGGGGCTGCGCTCTGTCCTCAAACGCCAGGGTGGCGTGCTTCCTGGCCGCATCGCCATGAAGATCGACCCCGAGCTGCTAAGCGACCTCGCGAGTCTGGTCGACCGCAGCGTGGTGATTACCGGCACTAATGGCAAGACCACCACCTCCAACCTCATCGCCGACGCCGTTGCTGCCAGCGGTGCTACCGTGGTGTGCAACCGTGCCGGCAACAACATGGAGCCGGGCGTGGTGGGCGCGTTGCTCGAGGCGCGCGGCGGCCTTAAGCACACTGACAGCGGCAAGCGCGTGGGCGTTTTTGAGTGCGATGAGCTCTACACCATACGCGTCCTGCCCAAGCTCAAGCCGACGTACTTTGTGCTGCTCAACCTGTTCCGCGACCAGCTGGACCGCTACGGCGAAATCGACCATACCCAAGACGTCATCGCCCATGCGTTGGAGCTCTCTCCGACAACAACGCTCATCTACAACGCAGACGACCCGCTGTGTGCCTCGATTGCCGCGCGCGTTCCCAACGCGAGCATTGCCTTTGGCATCGACGGCGCCACCAACACCGAGTCCGACCGTATTAGCGACTCACGTTTTTGCTCACAGTGCAACGCGCCGCTGGAGTATGACTACGTGCAATACGGCCAGCTCGGCGCCTACCATTGCCCCTCGTGCGGCTGGGCCCGCCCCGCACTGGTCCGCCGCGTGACGGGCGTTGAGCTCGGCTGCGACGGCTACGGCTTTGACCTGGTCTTTGGACCTGCTGCCGACGCGCCCGCCACGCACATCGCCACGCGCTACAACGGCCTGTACATGGTCTACAACGTTGCCGCCGCATTCTTTGCCGCGCACGAGTTGGGCGTGGACACGGCGCTTCTACAGCCTACGCTCGATGCCTATGTGCCCGCCGGTGGTCGTATGGGGCGCTGGGATATCGCCGGCCGCACCGTCGAGGCCAACCTGGCCAAGAATCCCGTAGGCTTCGATCGACAAATCCAGTCCATCAAGACGGCAGACGGCAGACTCTGCGCTTTCTTCCTCAACGACAACGATGCCGACGGCCACGATGTATCGTGGATCTACGACGTCGACTTTGAGCGCATCGCTGACACGCCGGGTCTTGTCGCCTTTGCCGGCGGCACGCGCGCACACGACATGCAGGTGCGCCTCAAGTATGCCGGCATCGATGCCGCGATTATCTCGGACGTCGTGCAGGCAATTGGCGCCGTGGCAGACGAGGCCGCCGATGACACCTTCTACGCCGTCGCCAACTACACGGCCTTCCCGCCGCTGGTCAAGGAACTCGACGAGCTTAAGGGTACCGATGCGAGCTCGGTTGCCTCCTGCGCCGTAACACGCGCCGATGGGAGCGCTGTCCCCACCGACATTGTGCCGGTCGAGCTTTCGCGCCCCCTGCGCATTGTCTACCTGTACCCCGATGCCCTCAACCTCTATGGCGACGGCGGCAACGTCATTGCCCTCGAGCGCCGCTGCGCCTGGCGTGGCATTCCCGTGCGCGTGGACGAAGTCCGTATGGGCGAGTCGCTCGATCTCACCGACGCCGACATCGTCATGATGGGCGGTGGCTCCGACCGCGATCAGTTGGCCGTGGCACACGAGCTGCTCGCTCAAAAAGACAAGGTCGCGGCCTATGTTGAGGACGGCGGCACACTACTTGCCATCTGTGGCAGCTATCAGCTGCTCGGCCGTTCGTACTATATGGGCGAGGATCGCATCGAGGGTCTGGGGGTCATTGCCGCCGAGACCGTACGCGGCTCCGACCGCCTGATCGGCAACGTCGCCGTCAAGACCGACCTGGCACCCGAGCCCTTTGTGGGATTCGAGAACCACGGTGGCCGCACGCTTTTGGACGCCGATGCCACGCCGCTCGGAACGTCCGTCGTCACGGGCACCGGCAACAACGGCGACGATGGCTTTGAGGGTCTCATCTACAAGGGTGTCATCGGCACGTACCTGCATGGCCCGGCGCTGCCCAAGAACCCCGAACTCGCCGACTGGCTCATCGCGCACGCCCTCGAGCGCCGTGGCGACACACAGGCCGCCGCCCTGCTGCCGCTCAAACCCCTCGACGACACCTACGAGCACGCCGCCCACGACGCCGCCATGAAGCTCCTCCCCTAACGCCCCAACCACCACAAAGGGGACAGGTACCTTTGTGGTGGTTTTCCAGTTTGCCAACGATATACGCGCCGGCAAAAAAGTCTGCTATACTCTTTCCCGCTGTCCCCATCGTCTAGCGGCCAAGGACGCCACCCTTTCAAGGTGGATATCGCGGGTTCGAATCCCGCTGGGGGCACCATTTGAATTGAAGAGCCCGTTACCCTCGCGGTAGCGGGCTTTTTGTTACCGAAATACCGGGATTCGAACCCGACAGGGCGCGGATCCCGGCAAATCGGTAGCAAAACGGACTCCAAAGCGTTCTTCGCAAACAAATAGCCGGGGCCCGCGCGATGCGGACCCCGGCTCAATACCGTGACGATATGTCGGTTACGTTCTACACGTAGAACAGAATGTCGTCGTAGGTCGGAACCGGCCAGTAGTCGGCGGCCACGATCTCCTCCATTGCGTCCACGGCGGCACGCAGCGTATCCATAGCGGGAACGACCTCGTGCGCGTATACGTTGGCCTGCTCCTGGCCATCGAGAGCCTCGGCCTTCTGATGTACGGCGTCGAGCGCCTTGATGGAGTCGTTGATGGCGGTGATACCGTTGCAGAGCTTGTTGAGCGTGTTCTGCTCGCACTGCATGGCGGCCTCAGCACCGGCGGCACGAATAGTCTCAAGGCCCTTAGCGACCTTGGTGGCATAGGCGGTAATGACCGGGCGATAGGTACGACGCGCCTCGCGAACCATCGTGGTAGCCTCGATGTTCATGAGCTTGTTGTACTTCTCGAGCTTGCAGTCATAGCGGCACTGAGCCTCGGCCTTGGTCAGGACACCCGTCTCCTCAAAGAGCGCAATGGCCTTATCGGAAACAAAGGCGGGAAGAGCGTCGGCCGTGGTCTTGTTGTTGGCAAGGCCGCGCTTCTCGGCCTCGATGGGCCACTCGTCGGAGTAACCGTCGCCGGAGAACAGGATGCGCTGGTGATCGGTCAGCACCTTCTTGCAGTACTCGAGCGCGGCGTCCTGGAACTTATCCTCGGGCGTACCCTCGAGTGCGTCGGCGAAAGACTTGAGCGACTTGGCCACGGCGGCATCGAGCACCAGGTTGGAGTCGGAGACGTTCTGCTCGGAGCCGCAGGCACGGAACTCGAACTTATTGCCGGTGAAGGCAAACGGGGAGGTGCGGTTGCGGTCGGTGTTGTCCTGCATCAGCTTGGGCAGGGTATCGGCGCCCAGGTCGAGCACGCCGCGCGTGGCATGGACGGAAGCCTTGCCATCGATGATCTTCTCGACGACCTCGGTAAGCTGGTCGCCCAGGAAGATGGACATAATCGCCGGAGGAGCCTCGTTGGCGCCAAGACGATGGTCGTTGCCGGCCGAGGCAACGGAGGCACGCAGGAGCTCCTGATAGTTATCGACGGCCTCGATCACCGCGGTGAGGAAGACGATGAACTGCAGGTTGTCGAGCGGGGTGTCGCCCGGATCGAGCAGATTCTCGGACTCGGTGCCAAGCGACCAGTTGTTGTGCTTGCCCGAACCGTTGATGCCCTCGAAGGGCTTCTCGTGCAGTAGGCAGACCAAGTCGTGGCGGGAGGCGATAAGCTTCATCTTCTCCATCATGACCAGATTCTGGTCGATGGCCTCGTTGACCTCGCCATAGACCGGTGCGAGCTCATGCTGGCAGGGAGCGACCTCGTTGTGCTTGGTCTTGGCGGGAATGCCGAGCGCCCACAGCTCATCGTCCAAGTCCTTCATGTAGGCCGAGACGGTGGGGCGGATAGCGCCAAAGTAGTGCTCCTCGAGCTCCTGACCCTTGCATGGAGCAGCACCAAAGAGGGTGCGGCCGGTAATGACCAGGTCCTTGCGCTTGCGGTAGGCGTCCTTCTTGATCAGGAAGTACTCCTGCTCGTCGCCCACGGAAGGAACGACCTTCTTGGGGGTCTTACCGAACAGCGCCAAAACGCGCTTAGACTCACGCGAGAGCGCGGTCATGGAGCGCAGCAGCGGGGTCTTCTTGTCCAGGGCCTCGCCCGTGTAGGAGCAGAAAGCCGTGGGGATGCACAGGACGTCGTCCTTGATAAAGGCGGGGCTAGTGGGATCCCAAGCGGTGTAGCCACGGGCCTCGAAGGTGGCGCGCAGGCCGCCGTTGGGGAAGCTCGAGGCATCGGGCTCGCCCTGGATGAGGTTCTTGCCCGTAAACTTGGTAATGGCGGTGCCGTCGTGGTTGGGCTCCAGGAAGCTGTCGTGCTTCTCGGAAGTAATGCCCGAAAGCGGCTGGAACCAGTGCGCGTAGTGCGTCGCGCCCTTGGAGATGGCCCAGACCTTCATGGCATGGGCAACGGCGTTGGCCACATCCAGGTCGAGCGGCTCACCGCCCTCGAGGGTTGCAGCAAGGCGCTTCCAAATGTCCTTGGGGAGGTAGTCCTTCATGACTTCCTCAGAGAACACCATGGTCCCGAAGCGGTCAGTAAGATCGGCCATACGGAACTCCCTTCGTATCGGCACCGCGTGAGAAGCGGTGTTGACTACTAACGAACGAGTCATAGCTTAGACTCGCCGTGTTTCCGCGACATTACCGTTATGTTGCTGTCGCGAAACCAATCAATGAGGTTACCCTATCGAGGCGGCGTTGCCACCCTCAACAGCCAATCAACTGTATAAATAGCAGACCTCTCCCCATGGTTTAAGGGTAGTCAATTTGGGATGGAGCTCTATTAACTGGTATTTTGCATCAGATACCAGTCTTTATAGTCCGTGCCTAGATTAGCCGCTCTGTTATAGGAAATGCCGATAGCAAGGCATCTTTGATTGGTATCCTCAAATAGCGAGTGAAACTCCACCGTGACACAGTGGTGCTGTAGAATCCTTACAACACATCACACTATTACGTATCTAGAGGAGCACGATATGCGCGTCGATGAGGTTTTTAAGCAGGCAGCATCCCAGGGCACCGCACCCGTTTCGTTTGAGATGTTCCCGCCCAAGGGCGAGCTGACCCTCGACACGGCTCGCGAAGTGGCAGGCAATCTGTGCAAGCTTTCACCGAGCTTTGTCTCGGTCACCTGCTCGGCCGGCGGCTCGGGCAACGGTGCCGCCACTGCCCCCATCGCGCATATGATTACGAGCGAATTCGATACACCCTCGGTGGCACACCTTACCTGCGTGGGCCGCTCGCACGCCGATATCGCCGCCAAGATCGACGAGTATCGCACCGCCGGCGTGGAAAACATCCTGGCCCTGCGTGGCGATCTCCCTGCCGGCGCAACCGAGGACGACAAGCCCGCCTCCGACTACGCCTACGCCCGCGACCTCATCCCCGAGCTCGTCGACGCCGGCTTTTGCGTGGGCGCCGCAGCCTACCCCGAGGGCCACATTGCCTGTGAGGATCTCAACCTCTCGGTCGAACACCTCAAGCAAAAACAGGACGCCGGCGCAAGCTTCTTTGTGACGCAGCTCTTCTTTGATAACGAGTGCTTCTACCGCTTCCGCGAGCTTGCCGACAAGGTCGGCATCACCGTGCCCATTACCGCGGGCATCATGCCGTTTATGGGCAAGTCACAGATCAGCCGCATGGTCTTTATGTGCGGCGCGTCGCTGCCCTCCCCCGTCATCAAGATTCTCGCCAAGTACGAGAATGACCCCGAGAGCCTGCAGGCAGCTGGTGTAGATTATGCAGCCCGCCAGCTTTGCGACCTCAAGGAGCACGGCGCCGACGGCCTGCACCTGTACACTATGAACCGTCCTGCGATCGCCGCGACCATTATGGAGCGCCTGGGGTAATGGAAAAACCGCACATCGATACAACCGCTGTCGAAGTGCCGGCCGACCTTGCGTCGCCGGCGCTTTACCGTGTCGATGCTGCGCACCATCCCCGTGTCGACCGTGCCGAGATGCTGCGGTATCTGGGTTACGGCGGCCAGCAGATCGAGCCCGAGCTGTCACGACGTATTGAGCTTGTGGTCGAGCGCCTGGAACTGGACATTGAGCCCCGTGGCGTGCGCCGCGTATTTGCCATCGATGCCACGGGCGTCGACGAACAGGGCGAGCCTTGCATCCGCCTGGTCGGCACCAACGTTGAGCTGCGCGGTCGCGATATCTATCGTCATCTTAAGGACGCCCGCTTTGCCGCGCTCATGGCATGCACCCTCGGCATGGACGCCGAGCGTCGCCTGCGCACCACGGGAGCCCAACATCCCCTGGAGGGCGCCGTGCTCGACGCCGCGTGCTCCGCTTACGTAGAAGCCGCCGTTGAGCAAATGGACCAGCAGGTCAAGACGGACGCCGCCGCACACGGGCTCGCCGGCAACTGGCGCTTTAGTCCCGGCTACGGCGACTGCCCGCTCTCGGCCCAGCGCTCGATCGTCAATGCGCTCAACGCCACGCGGCTCATCGGGCTTACCGTCACACCCACCAGCCTGCTCATGCCCACCAAAAGCGTGACCGCGGTGATCGGCCTATTCGACGGCGAAGTCCACGACGCCCAGAGCCGCCCCACCTGCAATATCTGCCGCATGCGCGAGCACTGCCGCTTCCGCGCCGCCCACACCACCTGCTATTCCAGCCATTAGGAGCCCTCGATGTTTACTCCGCTTATCACTCATGATTCTGACGGCACTGCATTGGCGGCACCCGTTGATGCTGCACGTCGCAACGGTGCCACGTACAAGACGCACACGATCGACGATCTGCGCATTAAGGACGATCGCCTGCGCGCCGCCATCGAGGGCACGGGGCACCTGCTGTTCGACGGCGGCATGGGTACCATGCTGCAGGCGGCCGGCATGAAGGCCGGCGCCCTGCCCGAGCTGCTCAACTTTGAGGAGCCTCAGGTCATCACCGATATCCAGCGTCAGTACGTCGAGGCTGGCTGTGACGTGATCACCGCCAACACCTTTGGCGCCAACGCCCACAAGCTCGACGGCGCCGCCACCGTGGCAGACGTCTTTGCCGCCGCTGCCGCCTGTGCCCGCGAGGCCGGCGCCCGCTACGTCGCCGGCGACATCGGCCCCATCGGCGCGTTGCTTCGCCCCTTGGGTACCCTCAGCTTTGACGAGGCCTACGACCTCTTTGCCGAGGAAGTGCGCGCCGGCGTCGATGCGGGCGTAGACCTCTTTATTATCGAGACTATGACCGACCTTGCCGAGATCAAGGCGGCCGTCCTCGCCTGCCGCGAGAACTCCGACCTGCCCGTCTTTGCCACCATGACCTTCGAGGAAGACGGTCGCACCTTCCTGGGAACGAGTCCCGAGGTCGCCGCCATCACGCTTGACGCCATCGGCGCCGACGTTTTGGGCATCAACTGCAGCCAAGGACCGGCCGAGCTCCGGGGACTCGCCGCACGTATGCTCACCGTTACCGACAAGCCTGTTATGGTGCAGGCCAATGCAGGACTCCCCCATGTGGACGACGACGGCAACACCGTCTTTGATATCCAAGCCCCCGAATACGCCGAGGCCGTCGCCGGCATGATCGCCGACGGCGTGAGCGTCGTGGGCGGTTGCTGCGGCACCACGCCGGCGCACATGGCGGCCTTGCGCACGCTTATCGATAACCACACGCCCAGCCCGCGCCACCGCAAGCCCAGTATGTCGGTCACGAGCGCCCAAACGGTCGTGGACCTTCCCTGCGACGGCCACAAGATCGCCGTCATCGGCGAGCGCATCAACCCCACCGGCAAAAAGCGCCTGCAGCAGGCCCTGCGCGACGGCGACCTGGACTACGTTGTGAGCCAGGGCATCAGCCAGCAGGAACAGGGCGCCGACATTCTGGACGTCAACGTGGGCCTGCCCGAGATCGACGAGGTCAAGATCATCCAACAGGCGACCGAACAGCTCCAGGGGTCCACGCTGCTGCCGCTGCAGATCGACTCCACCGACCCCGCAGCCGTCGAGGCCGCCGTGCGCCGCTACGCCGGCAAGCCCATCATCAACTCGGTCAATGGCAAGCAGCAGATCATGGACGAGATCTTCCCGCTGGTCGCCCACTACGGCACCAACGTTGTCGGCCTTACGCTCGACGAAGGCGGCATCCCCGATTCCGCCGAGGCTCGCTTCGCCATCGCCGAGCACATCGTGGCCGAGGCCGCCCGTTACGGCATCGGACCGGACCGCATCCTCATCGACTGCCTGGTCATGACCGCCTCGACCAATCAACGCCAGGCCGAGCAGATCCTACGCGCCATGTCCCTGTGCAAGGAGCGTCTGGGCGTCAAATGCGCGCTCGGCGTGTCGAACATCAGCTTTGGCCTGCCTGCCCGCCCGCTGCTGGGCTCGGTCTTTTTGGCTGCCGCTTTTGGCGCGGGTCTGGACGCCCCCATCATGAACCCGGGCTCCAAGCGCTTTATGGATACCGTCTACAGTTATCGCGTCCTGAGCGTTGAGGACGAGGGCTCGACCGGATACATCGAGCGCTACGCCGGTTGGACCGATCCGTATAAGATCGCCGCAAACCCGGCAGCAGCTCAGGCCGCATCGAGTGATGCCGCGCCTGCCGCGGGCACCGCCGGCACCGACGGCAACGACGACCCGATTCGTCGCATGGTCGTCTCGGGCCGCAAAGGCGAGATCGCTGCCGAGACCGAGCGTCTGCTGGCAGACCACGACGCCATGGACCTCATCAACAATCACTTTATCCCCGCCCTCGACGAGGTTGGCGTTCTCTTTGACCAGGGCAAGTTCTTCTTGCCGCAGCTTATGGCCTCGGCCGAGGCAGCGCGTGTGGGCTTCGACACCATCAAGCGCCTGATGCCCGCCGGCGAGATCGCCGACAAGGGCAAGATCTGCGTGGCCACCGTCAAGGGCGACATCCACGACATTGGCAAGAACATCGTCAAGATGCTGCTCGACAACTACGGCTATACCGTCTTTGACCTGGGCCGCGACGTCGATCCGCAGGAGGTACTCAAGACCGTCAAGGAGCGCGATATCAAACTCGTCGGCCTCTCGGCGCTTATGACTACCACGGTCGTCGCCATGGAAGAGACCATCAAGTTGCTCCATGCCGAGGTTCCGAGCGTCAAGATCATCGTAGGCGGCGCCGTACTCACCCCCGAATACGCCAAGCAGATCGGCGCGGACTACTACGCCAAGGACGCCGCCGAAAGCGCTCGTATTGCCGAAGAGGTCTTTGGGCAGTAACACAACGGAAACAACCGAGCACCAAAACGTGCCGCATGCGCCACTTGGCACGTGCGGCACGTTAGAATAGATAAGACTATGCTCGTTTTGGCAGATAGGAGCGCAAGGATGGCGATCACGCCCGCAGAAATCGCGGAAACCCGCGGCATGGTTGAGGAGCAGAACCTCGACATCAGGACCATCACCATGGGTGTTTCGCTCATGGGTTGCGGCGACGAGAACCTCGACCGCATGTGCACGAAGATCTACGACCACGTGACGCACACGGCTGAGCATCTGGTCGAGACCGCCGAGAACCTCGAGCGCGAGTACGGTATCCCCATCGTCAACAAGCGCGTTTCCGTCACCCCGGTGGCGCAGATCGCCGCGTGCTGCAAGGATGAGGACCTCACCCCCATCGCGTATGCCCTCGACCGCGCGGCCGAGACGCTCGGCATCGATTACCTGGGCGGCTTCTCCGCACTCGTCCAGAAGGGCATCGGCGACGCCGACCGCCGCGTCATCCAGTCCATCCCCCAGGCGCTCGCCACCACGAGCCGCGTCTGCTCCAGCGTCAACGTCGCCAGCCTGCGCGCCGGTATCAACATGGATGCCGTGCTCATGGCCGCCCAGACCATCATCGATGCCGCTAAACTCACGGCCGACCAGGATTCCGTTGGCGCGTCCAAGTTTGTCTGCTTTGCCAATATGGTCGAGGACTCCCCGTTTATGGCGGGCGCCGTCCACGGCGGTGGCGAGGCCGACGCCGTCATCAACGTAGGCGTCTCGGGCCCCGGCGTTATGGCCGCAGCCCTGGAGACGCTGCCCGATTCCGCATCGATGATGGAGGTCGCCGAGAAGATTAAGCAGACCGCCTTTAAGATCACCCGTGCCGGCGAGCTCATGAGCCGTGAGGCAGCCCGCCGTCTGGGTGTCGAGAAAGGCATTGTCGACCTGTCGCTGGCTCCCACACCCGCCATCGGCGACTCCGTCGCGCGCATCCTCGAGATTATCGGCGTGGGCACCTGCGGTGGCCCGGGCACGACCTGTGCGCTCGCCATGCTCAACGATGCCGTCAAGAAGGGCGGCGTCATGGCCAGCTCCAGCGTGGGCGGTCTCTCCGGCGCCTTTATCCCCGTGTCCGAGGACGCCGGCATGATCGCCGCCGTCGAGGCCGGCGCGCTTTCGCTCGAGAAGCTCGAGGCCATGACCTGCGTGTGCTCCGTTGGCCTGGACATGATCGCCATCCCCGGCGACACCCCGGTCGAGACCATCGCCGGCATCATCGCCGACGAGATGGCCATCGGCGTCATCAACAACAAGACCACGGCCGTCCGCGTGATCCCCGCCATCGGCAAGGGCGTGGGCGACTGCGTCGAGTACGGCGGCCTGTTCGGCCGTGCGCCCATCATGCCGGTGAACCCCAACGCCGGCACCGTGCTTGCCCACCGCGGTGGACGCTTCCCGGCGCCGCTGAACTCGCTGAAGAACTAGCTGAGGGGGACTGGCGAGGAGCCCCGGGGAGGGCAAATATATAAGGTCGCCTGCTCGGACAGTCCTGACTCGCACGGAGAGCACATTAAGTGCTCTCCGGCTCGTGCGGAACTCGCGATCGACCTTATATATTTGCCCTCCCCGGGGCTCCCGCACAACGGGACCTCAGTTGGGTTCTATCCCGGTTGCAGTTGCTTCGCTCCTGCACCACTTGGCTGGTGCGGCGGTTTGGCGTTGGAACGGTTCTTTTTCTGATATATGCTGGTTGCGGCTCTTCTTTTGGGAGGAGTCGCTTTTTTGTTGCTAGGAGGTTGGCCCGTGGTTGATGGGAATGCTCGCTCTGAGCTTCTTTCTGTTGATTGGAATGGCGAGTGGATGCGTCTGCAAGCTGATCGGCGGCGGGCTGATGATTCTTTTGAGTGGGATAAGCGGGCTCGGCATTTTCGACCGCTTGAGACTGCTCCGTATGCCCGGGATTTTATAAAGTTGTTGGCGCTTGAGCCCGGCGAGTCGGTGCTGGATATGGGATGTGGGGCTGGGTCGATTGCCATTCCGCTTGCGCAAGACGGACATCCCGTGATTGCGGCTGATTTCTCCCCCGCCATGCTGGGCACGCTTGATGCCGGCATTGAGTATTACGAGCTCGAAGATCTTATTACGCCGCTTGAGCTTGCTTGGGATGATGATTGGGATTTGGTTGGACCGGTCGCGAAAGCGGTGGATGTTGCCTTTGCTAGTCGGTCGGTTACGACGACCAATCTAAAAGGTGCACTTGCCAAGCTTGATCGTACGGCTCGTCGGCGTTGTGCTGCCACGATGGTCGCCAACTCCAGCCCGCGCTATGATCTGCACTTGATGAACGCTATCGGCGCCTCGGTTACCTGCAGTAATGGCTTTGTATACGCCTTCAACATCCTCATTCAAATGGGCGCTCTGCCGTAGGTTACATACTTTGAATCGCCTCGTCGCGATACCTTCGAAAGCCTTGAGGCAGGTGTGGCGGATTTTTCCCGTATGCTCGAGCATGGCAACGAGGATAAGGTTGACCGCCTGCGCGACTACATCGCTCAACACATGATTGAGAACCCCCATGCCGGTGAGCCGGGCTCCAAGGGCGTGCCGCAGGGGCGCTATATGCTCGATCATGTCCGCAAGGTTCGTTGGGCGTTTATTGCATGGGAGCCGGTCTCTGCGCCCAGCTCATAGCCCGTTCGCAGCCCGCACCGCCCACCCGCTCGGCATCCGCATTCTTTTTGAACTGGGCAAACGCGCTCCACACCACGCCGTTCCTGCGCTATCGTGGGACAGCTCACGTAGATTAAGGCCCCGTCGCGGGGCGCCCCATACATAGAAAGCGAGAACCCATGGCACTGACAGGAGCACAGGTCAAGCAGCTTCGCAGCATGGCCCATCACCTCAACCCCGCCATCATCATCGGCAAGTCCGACGTCAACGAGGGCACCGTCGAGCAGACGGTCGCCTACCTAGAGAAGCACGAGCTCGTTAAGTGCTCCGTGCTCGATGGCTCCAGCCTTTCCGCCCGCGAGGCCGCCGAGGAGCTCGCCGAGCGTTGCCACGCCGATGTCGTCCAGGTTATCGGCCGCAAGTTCTCGCTGTATCGCGAGTCCTCGCGCAAGGACATCGAGAAGATCAAGCTCGTCTAAGAGCCAGTGATCGGCGAGCCAACACATAGCAAGCTTACGGGTGCCCAAGTACTTCGGGCGCCCGTTTTTTATCGCTCGACCAGCACGCGATTGAGCCGCCCCTCCACCAAGCGCTCGTATAGACGCCGCGTCTCGGGCTCGGGCACGCCATTGACCTGCTCCCTCAGATGGTGCATATGCCCGCTGTACAGCTCGACGATATCGCGCCGTCGCCCCGCCGCACTGTAGACGCGCATGGCGCAGCGCACCATATCCTCACGCGCCGTTTCCTGCCGAAGCCCCGACTCCGCCAGCCAAATCGCCGACTGCAGATCGTTTTCTTCTAGAGCGGCATTTGCTCCCTTAATCATGCAATCGATGTACTTTGACTGCATAATGCGCCGCATGCGCAAAAAGTAGGTGGGATTACAGCCATTGGGAACATACAACGGTCCGGCATAAAGCTGCTCAATCTTAAGGCACAACTCGACCAGATGGGGCCCGCGCGCACCCGTGCGATTTCCCAAAACCTCGCGGCTTATCTGGTCAAACAGCCGTACATCGGTCTTGACGTAGTCGCCGTTGAGTCCGATGCATTCATTTTGGATGAGCACACACGACTTGCCATCCGGCGTCGGTCCCAGAGCCGACCGCAAGCGCGATATCGTCGAGTACAGGTTGTTGCGGGCGCTATTAAACTCGGCATGGGGCCACAGCTCCATGGCCAGCGTCTCGCGATCGACGAGCGCATCCATGCCCAGCGCAAGCCGCTCGGCAAGCGTCGCCGCCTTCTTGCGGCGCCACATTTTGTCCGTGATGGGAAACCCGTCGCGCTCGGCGCGAAACGCACCAAACATGCGAATCTCGATATGGTCGATGGTATCAACGGCTTCAACCTCGCCGGCCTGGAACAGGCGCTCACCCTCCCCTTCCAAATCGTCGCGCAGCGAGTACCGCGACAGCTCGCGCACGGGAAGCTTCTTGCGTATCCTGCCCGCCGGCTCGCCCAGACAATGCATGGCAAGGCGCGCAAAGAGCCGATACGATGGCTCTAGAATCCCCGCACGATTCATGGACATCCAGGCCGCAAGATCGCTGTCTCGGCCCGCACAGGCCAAATGCAGCGCCACCATCCAGGCTTCTGCGCCACCAACCTGCGTCTGGCTTATATCGAGTAGCTCCGCTTCCTCGCGCACCGAAACCATCGAGGTGTTACGCAGATATGCCGCGCGCTCCAGCAGCAATGCGTTATCGCGCATGTACGCAATCGACTCCTCGGCAAGTTTGAGCACTTGGACCGCACGGAACTTTGCATTAACCGGCCGTCCCTCTGCCAGCGACTGCCAGCCTTCTAGCAACAGGCCAAACAGCTGAATCTGGTTGTCGCGCATGCGCACGGCAAAACGATCGAGCTCGTTGAACGCCGCGTCGTCGGTTACCGGCAAGCCGGAAAGGAGCCGCCGTGCCGCCAACACCATGCGCACCCAGATAGCCATCGCCTTAAGCCCACGTACGTCGAGCGCCTCCCGCACCACCGTCATCTCGTCGTCGCGCTCGTCGGTTCCCGCAAACGACCCGTCAAAGAGCTCCACCAGCATACTATCGGCCCGTATAACAATCCCCGCGATGTCGAGCTCGCAGTCGTAGGCCTTGCTCGTTTTGAGCTGCTGTAGAACGTCGCCGTCATCTCCTCGTTCGGTCAGGCATCGCTTGACCTCGATATGCGCAGACAACATATCGAGTGCGGTATGGGATGTCTCGATTTCTGGCACGGCCAGGTTCGTAGGGAGCCCAAGCCCGTTGTCCCCATAGCAAACAGCCGTCAGTGTCTGGGCCACCCTCCATGAAACAGAGTCTATTTCGCAGGCCGCCCGTTCGCCCCCGCGCTCGATAACCGATGCCATATAGCGAGCGAGCTTTGTATTGGACACGCTGACCGCTGCCAGATATACGCCGAGCGCCTCGGCAGGCGTTGGCTCTGGAGCCGGATCGTCGGCATCGATCGTGCCCAGCGCTGCTCGGCAGATATCGGCCCCGTGCCCCGTCAGAGCCAGATCGACCCCATACTGCCCAGCGAGTTCAAGGACCGCTTCACGGTCCAAAAAGGCGTCCGCCAGGCCCATCGCCGCATCGCATCGGCCCGCCTTAAGCAAAATCCGGGCCGCCCTCGGAACAAGTTCGGGGCGAACCTCGGCCACCAACTTACGCAAACGCAAGCGTCCGTTATCCTCCGTGCCCAGACACGTAAAACTCCGCTCGGCGGGATCCAAGCCAAAGATCGGGTAGTCGCGTACAAAGTAGGACTGGTCGACCATCGACAGCCTCACCCCGCAAGCCTCGAGTTCTGCGATATTGCCCTCGCCCATCAAAACCATGAGACATGCCACGCAAAACAGCGCATTATTGTCGAGCGAAGCCAGATCGGCAAGTGCCGCGCCATATACGTTGACAATCTCGTTTTCGAGCAGACCGGCTACGTCGCCTTGGCCATACAGACCTGTCTGCAACGCCGAAACGAGCTCGGGCACGCCCTGCGTGAGCTGATAAAAGTCGAGCGATGTGCTGATCGAAAACGCCGATGCCCACGCCGAATACTCATAGGCATGCACCTTGAGCATCTGCGCATTGATCTTAACCGAATCGCCCAGCCCATGAATCAGCTGACGATTTGAAGGACGGCAGGAAATAAAGACCCCTACCCCCATAGCGCGCAGGCCGCGAATCCTTTCGATGAGGTCTTCGGTATCGTGCTGATCGAGGTTTGGCACATTATCAATCGCGATAAGGGAGTGCGGTTTGTCTTTGAGTTCTTCGGTAACCACCTCGAGCTGCATAAACACCTCGCGCCCAATGGCGCGATCGGCCTCGATAATCCGCACGGGGCCTCGCGTCGGGTCGCATTTAACCTCATGGGTGTACTGCAGCAGCACCGAGGTCTTCCCAAACCCGTCGGGCGCATAAAGAACCACGATTCCGGCCTTTCGGCCCTTGGCGATAAGCTCATTCATCAAGCGTTCGCGTCGCACCATATAGCCTCCGCCCAGCGGCATCAGCTCGAGGTCGTCTATACCGCTCAAATCGTTTACCATGCCCGCTCCTCAACTCGACCGTATGGACACTGTAGCCGCAAGACCATACAAGCCGCGCTATGAATAGAGCGACCTTGTGTTTTAGGTTGTCTTGTGGTACGCAAGCGGCAAGTTTTTGTACAGCGAGGGCCGATTGTTATTAATCCCCCGACTAATCGGTCTTTAAGCAGGTAAATGACCTTGTCAGCTTGTCCCATCTAAGCGGCAGTGTAACGCAGATGAACAAGGTTCAGCTATGTCATTCAACTCGCCTAGCACGCGCTACCGTCTACGACCTTCTAGTGGCATTTTTGCATAGAATCTGGTATAGAATGAATCAAGCTGTTGGGCATCCGGCATTCGTCAAGCTTGCGCCAAGATTTTGGTCAAGTGGGCGGAAAAGGATAGCAAAAAGGCCCCCGCAAAGCGGAGGCCTTAGGCAAGGCTATGTCGAGGTGCAAGATTCGCGCTACTCGCAGAGCGAAAGGGCGGCCTCGTCGGCAACGACAACGCAGTTGGTGTGCAGCTGCAGGATCGAAGCCGGGCACTCGGGCGTAACCGGGCCATAGCACATGTCATGCACGGCCTGAGCCTTGGCCTCGCCGTTGGCGACGACCAGGATCATGCGGGCATACATGATGGTCTGGGTACCCATGGTGTAGGCCTGACGGGGAACATCGTCGATGCTGTCGAACAGGCGGCTGTTGGCCTGAATGGTGCTCTCGGTGAGGTCGACGCAGTGCGTGCCCTTGGAGAAGTGGTCATCGGGCTCGTTGAAACCGATATGGCCGTTGTTGCCAATGCCGAGCAGCTGCAGATCCGGGTAACCGGCGGCGGCGACGATCTTGTCGTACTCAGAGCAGGCAGCGGCGGCGTCTGGGTTGGAACCGTCGGGCACATGCGTGTTGTTCAGGTCGATGTTGATGTGATCGAAGAAGTTCTCACGCATGAAGTAGTGATAGCTCTGGGGATCGTCGTGCGAAAGGCCGCGATACTCGTCCAGGTTGTAGGTGCTGACCTCGGCAAAGTCGACGTCGCCCTTCTTGTACCAAGCAGCGAGCTGCTTGTAGGCACCGATCGGGGTGGAGCCGGTGGCAAGGCCCAGCACACAGTCGGGCTTGAGGATAACCTGCGCCGAGATAATATTGGCGGCCTTGCGGCTCATATCCTCGTAGTCTTTAGCTTTAATGATCTTCATTACGCGTCCTTTCTCGTACAAGAGAGGCAAGGCTCCCTTACAAGCACTTGCCCGCGGCCCGCGTCGGCCGCAACCAACGTGTGCGGCCACCAGGGCGAGGTCGCGTAATGTATGTGTCTCGTGTCTAACCGCGTCGAGGCCCCTGCCCGTCCACGGTGACCCAAAGCCTTTTAGCTTCGGACAAATCCCATCTTGCCACGGAGGGCGTCCTCTTTCAAGAGCGCCCTCCGTAAACGTGTTTGAATTGTAGGCTAATGGCCACGTGCACTTGCTAGCGCTCGCGAGCAACGATGAGCTGGTCCATCTCTTCGACATGCACGCCAACGGAACCCTTGATGCTCGAGAACTCAACGGAGTTGCACACCAAGATGGGAACCGTCACATCGTAGCCCTCGGCAGCAATTGCCTCGCGATCGAACTCAATGAGTACATCGCCCTTATGGACGATGTCACCCACTTGCGCATGTACGGTAAAGTGCTTGCCCTCGAGCTGAACAGTGTCCAAACCAACGTGGATGAGCACGTCCAAGCCATCGACCGTGTTAAGCGCAACGGCGTGTCCCGTGGGAAAAATGGCCTCGACCTTGGCATCAGCCGGTGCAATCACACGCGTTCCGGTGGGCTGAATCGCCACGCCCTGGCCCAAAAGGCCGGTGGCAAACGTCTGATCGTTTACCTCGGAGAGCGGAATGACGTCGCCCGAGATGGGAGCATCCAGCGTAAGGACTCGACCACGCATACCAAAAGACCTTAGGACTTTAGTGAACATGCTCCCCCTCGGACATACCGATTAACCAAAATAACCTTAACAGTTTACCACTTGGCACCCGTTTTTGACCATTAGGGAAGTTCGCGCTTGACAACCTCGACGATGTCGTCGACAACGCGCTGGGTCAGCTCGTGCGTCTCGGCCTCGGCCATCACGCGGACCAGCGGCTCGGTACCGCTCGGGCGCACCAGAATGCGGCCGCGGCCGTCAAGCTCCTTCTCGGCGGCAGCGACGGCATCCCAGATGGGCTGGCAATCGTCCAGACCAGCCTTGTTGTCGGAATGCACGTTGACGAGTACCTGCGGGTACTTCTTCATGATACCGGCAAGATCGGTGAGGGTGCGACCGGTGCGCTTGAGCACGGCCAGCAGCTGCAGAGCCGTCACCAGGCCGTCACCGGTGGTGTTGTGCTCCAGGAAGATGATGTGGCCGGACTGTTCGCCGCCGATGACGGCGCCGTCCGCGAGCATGCGCTCCAGAACGTAGCGGTCGCCCACGGCGGTCTGGACCATCTCGAAGCCCTGCTCCTTCATAGCGATGGAGAAGCCCAGGTTGCACATGACGGTCGAGACGATCTCGGAGTTGGCGAGCTTGCCGCGAGCGGCGAGGTCAGAACCGCAGATAGCCAGGATGTAGTCACCGTCGATCTCATTGCCCTCGCTGTCCACGAACAGTACGCGGTCGGCGTCGCCGTCGTGGGCCAGGCCGATATCAGCATGGGTGCGCAGCACGAGCTCGCGAAGGGGCTCGAGGTGCGTAGAGCCGCACTCAACATTAATGTCGGTGCCGCAATAATCGGTGTTGATGGCATGGACCGTGGCACCCAGGCGCTGCAGCGCGGCGGGCGTGGTCTGGCAAGAAGCACCGTGGCCGCAGTCGACGGCAACGACCAGGCCGTCGAGCCTCAGGCCATCAAGCGTATCGATGGCGTGGTCGACGTATGCCTTGCGAGCGTCCTTCATCTTGATGATGTGGCCCACGCCGGCACCGGTCGGCAGCGTGTCGGCAGCCATGGCTTCCTCGGACATGACCCAGGCGCTGATCTCTTCCTCGACAGCATCGGGAAGCTTCATGCCCTTGCGGCTAAAGAACTTGATGCCATTAAACTCCGGCGGATTATGCGAAGCAGAGATGACGATGCCGCCATCGAGCTCGTTTTGAACGGTGAGCAGCGCCACGGCAGGCGTGGGGATGACGCCGCAGCAGTGCGGACGGCCGCCCTCGGCCATAATGCCGGCGGTCAGAGCACTCTCGAGCATGGTGCCCGAAAGACGCGTATCGCGGCCGATGCAGATATCCGGACCAAGAAACTTGGTCGCCGCGCGGCCCAGACGAAACGCGAGGTCGCACGAAAGATCGGCGTTGGCGACGCCACGGACGCCGTCGGTACCGAAGATGTTCTGGGGCATAGGATTGCTCCTTCCCTAGCAGGCGATATGCAACCGCCCACCCTAGTCGAAAAAGAAAAGCGGGACCCGCCGAGGAATCGGCAGGCCCCGCTTGTACATTGTATCTCGAAAGGAGATAAAACCTTAGCGCTTGGAGAACTGGGGAGCGCGGCGGGCCTTCTTGAGGCCGTACTTCTTGCGCTCGACCACGCGAGCATCGCGCGTAAGGAAACCGGCCTTCTTGAGGTCAGCACGGTAGTCGCCAGCGTTCAGAAGAGCGCGAGCGATGCCCAGGCGCAGAGCGCCGGACTGACCGGAGATGCCGCCGCCATCGCACAGAGCGATAACGTCGAACTGACCGGCGGTGTCGGTCACCTTGAAGGGAGCAAGGGCGTTCTCAACGAGCTGATGACGGCCGAAATACTGCTCGGCGTCACGCTTGTTGATGGTCACCTTGCCGGTGCCGGGGACGAGACGGACGCGGGCGACGGCGTTCTTACGACGGCCGGTACCCTGGTAGACAACGGTGTTCTCAGCCATCTTTAAGCCTCCAGCTCAATCTTCGTGGGGTTCTGGGCAGCATGCGGATGCTCGGCACCAGCGTAGACCTTAAGCTTGGTCATCTGGGCACGGCCGAGGGTGGTCTTGGGCAGCATGCCGCGAACGGCGCGCTCGATGACCTTCTCCGGGTGCTTCTCCATAGCCTGGCGGAAGCTCTCAGCCTTGAGGCCGCCGTTGTAGCCGCTGTGGCGATAATAGGTCTTCGTGTCGGCCTTGTTACCGGTAAGCTGGACCTTATCGGCGTTGATGACGACAACGAAGTCGCCGCAGTCGCTGTTGGGCGTGAACTGGGGCTTGTTCTTACCGCGCAGAATCATTGCGATCTGGGTGGCAAGACGGCCCAGGACAGCACCATCGGCGTCGACGAGAACCCAGTTGCGCTGGACCTCGCCCTGCTTGGCGTAGTGAGTCGATTTCGAAATCACTTAGACTCCTCCATGTACAGTACGTGTTGTTACAGAGATTCACGGGGCTCTGCAAGTAACCCGTCCATATTACCCCGCTCGCCGCCCGAGTCAACAGGTATTTTGGCTCCGACCAGAGTTTCTGCACATGTCATCCATGGGTCATGACGTCGCGACACTAGCGCTCGACAAATGCCTCGATATCGCTCAGTAGGCGCTTTGCCTCCTGGCGACCCTGAATATACAGGTCGAGCAGCTTTGCCGGATCGTGTTCGACATGGCCGACCTCGACCGGCTTTTGCGGAGCAACGACCAACGCACGGCCCTCGCGCTCATACTTCCACAGGTGCATGCGCTGGATGTTATAGCGGTCGTGGCGCGTCTCGATAGCCTCGAGCAGGTAGGGGTAGTCGGCATAGCGAGCACGTGCGGCGGGCATAAACTCGTAGGGCTTTTTCTCGTACGAGCGGTCCTGCGTGACAATGACAACCGCGCGATTGAAGCCCGCTTCCTCCAGCACGTGCTCGATGGGGATCGAATCGGCTACGCCGCCGTCGACGTATTTGTGCCCGTCAATCTCGACTGGCGGCGTCACCAGCGGCAGCGAGGTCGAGGCACGCACGGCGTCGAGGTCGAGCACGGCGCTTTTAACCGGGAGGTACGTGGCGGTTCCAAAGAGCATGTCCGTCGCGACGGCGTACATCTCGATGGGACTGGCGTCGAACGTCTCGTTGTCAAAGGGATCCAGGCGGTCCTGAACATCGTTGAAGATAAAGTCGTAACCCACAATAGAGCCCGTGGACGCAAACGATGCGGCGCCCATGAAGCGACTGTCGTTGCAGAAAGCCAGGTTGATGCGGTTGGCACGGCCGATCTGGTGCGACTTATAGTTCACGCCGTTGAGGGCGCCGGCCGAGACGCCGTACACCGCCGGGATTTCGACACCAGCCTCCATGAGGACGTCGAGCACGCCTGCGGTAAATTGCCCGCGAAAGCTACCGCCCTCCAGGACGAGCGCGACCTTGCCGGCGTTCTTTGCCTTATCTTCTGCAGTCATGTTGACCTCCTGCGATTGCGTTTTGGCTTTCTTCTACCCAGTTTTGGGATGGTGAGAGCGCAGGTTTTTCGAGGCGGCAGGTGAAGCGGAAAGTGTGTCCCGTTCTCAGAGCAAATTCCGGGTCTCATTTTCCGCTGAGCCCACCATCAGGAAAATGAATCCCATTCCGAGCTTAGATTCCGGGATGCGCTTTCCGCTTGAGCTGCCATTGGGAAAGCATGTCCCACTCTACGGCGGGATTCCGGGTCGCAGTTTCCGCTTGAGGCGCCATCCGGAAACTACGTCCCAGTCTGAGCGCGGATTCCGGGACACGCTTTCCGCCTGGGCCGCCATTGGGAAAGCGCGTCCCGGTCTGCGTTGCCAAGGCGTTTTCTTTACGCTCGCGCCCTGCATAGAGTTCGATTCTCCGCGGGTAGAGATGACGTTGGCGCGGGGGCATTGTCGGCTGTCATCCGATCGACATCGCATCTGTTTTGGGCTGAGGCATTGCGCGGAGAATCCGCGTATTTACTTCGCAAATACGCACCGGCTTCGGCCGCCTACCGGCGTCCTCGCCCGCGGGCTAAAAACGCTTACGCGTTTTCTTTACGCCCGCGCCCTGCACAGAGTTCGATTCTCCGCGGTACGGACTAGAAATAAAAAAACAGGCAGATACGAATATCTACCTGTCTGTTGCTTATGGTGGAGGCGCGGAGAATCGAACTCCGGTCCACGAAAGCCCCCTGATTGGCATCTCCAAGCTCAGTCGCTGGTTTAGTCTCGGACGCTTTGCGCGCAGCGACACGCTCGCGGCGTCCTAACCGGTTCGGTCTTAGCCTGCGCCATACCGATTACGTGCGCAGGAGCATTCCCCTAACATGACGTCGCGCCGGTGTCGGGGAAATCACCGGGTTGACGCGCCGCTATAAACTAAGCAGCGAGAGCCATAGGCTCAAAAGAAGAGTTGTTGTCAATTCAATTTGACGGTACCCCTGTTTAACGAGGCGAGGAGACCTCGGCTTGCTTCCTCTCTCAGAGCTATCGTGTCGAAACCAGTCGCCCCCGAATGTCGGGAAAGTCTGGATGGCATTGGGCACGAGCACCCAACACCCGTCGACTTTTCAAGGAACATGCGGGGCGAGCCCCGCTTGTGGAGTGTTATCTTACCACGTTCTGAAAGCGGACAGCTGTTCTATGCACGAGCTGTGAAGACCCCAATGTGCGCCGCACTTCGCACTTTTGCTACCGATCGCGTCACGTATATTTTCGCCAAGCAAAATTGACCCGTCGAAAGGACCGCCATGGATACCAAGCAGCAACTCGTCAATGCCCTCGCAGGCCTGGGCTCAACCATTACCGAAGCTATGGATGTCATCGAAGGCTTTGTCCCCTGCGGACATCCCGCCCTCACGGTATCGAACGCACTCGTCGCGCTGGACGCCGACGATGATGCAGCTCTCGCCCAGCAGCTTGAGACCGTCGAGGGCTTTATCGACCACGTGAGTGAGAACCGCGGCGTGGCCGCCTACCACGGTATCGAGGTAGAGCTCGCAGGTCCCAAGGCCGATCTGCTCGCAGCAATCCGCGAGGTAGGTACCCTTATGCAGACTGCAGGCGTCAAGAACACCCAGGTCAACGAGTGGGTCTACCGCAGTCTGGCAGCACTCGACAGCTCAGACGAAAAGGCAGCCGAGCAGCTCGCAGAAAGTCCCACCATTAAGGCCGAGCTTTTGTAAATAGCAGACGCGAGTCCCTTGGCGCATCGTCGTCCAAGAGGCCCGCAAACAGTTCGCGTCAGCCGATAGCCGCGCCGCCGCGTTCGGCCAAAGCAAGAATCGACATCATTTGGCGCGGGGTCTTCGCTGCAAGATCGGCATGTTCGAGCAGCTTGTGATCGTTGGTCACTAAGTAATCGACCTGTGCGCGCTTGCACGCGGCGAGCACCAAGTTGTCCTCGTAATCGCGATGGAGCGTCAGATATTTGTCGGCTAGCCACAGATCGGATGCGTCTGCACCCACGGCCGTAGCGTTTTCGGTCATGTTCCGAACAAACGCCAACGCCGCATCGCCAATTGCACGGGCAGATGCCTCGTCGAGCGCTCCCCCGCTGGCAAGAACGCTACGCTTCAGCTCGTGTTGGACAACGTACAGCACGTCCTTGGCGATATGCACCGGAAAGAACAGCAATGCCCCCGTCTCCGCCGCCTGCCCAATAAACGCACGCGCGGCAAGCGACTCGGCATGGTCGACGCAAAACGAATCAACCCATACGTTGGCGTCCACCATTATTTTGAGGGGAGCCCCGCTCACAGGATCATCCCCTTTTGGCGATAGCGCTCGTCCATGGCTTCGGAATAGATTGTGTCCCAACCGCGATCGTCGGATACGGGCGACGTAGCGATGCCCAAATCTGCATAAAGCCGGTCTGCCGCTGCCCACGACGCGGCGAACGGAGTATCGGGCGCGACGGTCTGCTGCCGGTCGTCGACGGCCGCAAGCACTTCCTCGCACTGCCCGCCACCCTGCGCGACCTTGGCCACGACCTTTTTGATGAGCTCGGGCAGCGAGACGCCCGAAAGCCGCAGCGCTTCCTCGGCGCGCTCTTTAACCGAGCGATCTACGCGAACATTCACCTGTGCCATGCTGCCAACGGTAGCCATCTCAACCTCACCTTCAGCATTTACTAGCATTGCTAGCACGAGCATATATCCGAGCTAACATATCGTCAAACAAAAGAAGGCCTGCACCCTGACGGCTGCGGTGCCGCCCGAATGCAGGCCATATACTCAATCGAAAACGCTAACGCAGGTACGCCTTTGCGTTGCCCAGGCTGTAGGCGATCGTTGAGCCGTTGTGCAGCAGTGACGACGCCTGCGGAGTGATCATGCCGGTAATACCCAATGCCAACAGCGCCGAGTTGGTGAGCATCACCTTGGAATACGAACTCGACAGACGGTCGATAAGCCCCTGACTCATGCGGCGCAGGCGCACGATTGCGGCCAGATCTGTATCGGTCAGGATGATATCGGCGACCTCCTTGGCGATGTCGCTTCCACCGCCCATGGCCAGACCCACATCGGCCAGACCCAGCGCCGGTGAGTCGTTGACGCCGTCGCCCACCATGGCAACGTGGCGCCCCTCGCTCTTAATGCGCTCCACATACGCGTACTTGTCCTCGGGCAGCAGCTCGGCCTTAAACTCGTCGACACCTGCCTCGCGAGCAATGCGCTCGGCCGTACGCTCCGAGTCGCCCGTGAGCATGACCACGTGCTTAACGCCCAACGCGTGCAAGTCGGCGATGGCCTCGCGGACCCCGGGCTTAAGCGGGTCCTCGATACCGAGCACGCCCACAACGGTGCCGTCGACCGCCAGATACAGCGGCGACAGGCCCTGCATCTGGGACTCGATGCGCTCCTTGATGTCGGATTCGAGCTGCGCGCCCTCATCCTCAAATACAAAGTGCGCGGAACCGATGATGGCGCGACGCCCTTCGATGGACGAAGCGATGCCGTGCGCCACGATGTACTCGACCGCAGCGTGACGCTCGCGGTGCTCGAGCCCGCGCTCGCGTGCCGCATTGACCACGGCGCGCGCCACCGGATGCGGGAAATGCTCCTCCAAGCAAGCGGAAAGGCGCAGGATCTCGTCCTCGCTCCAGCCATCGGTCGTGAGCACGCAAGCTAGACGCGGCTGGGCCTCGGTCAGCGTACCGGTCTTATCAAACACAATGGTGTCGGCCTTGGCAAACGACTCAAAGTACTTCGCACCCTTGACCATGACGCCCATCTTGGCAGCATCGCTCATGGCAGTCATGACGGCGACGGAACCCGTGAGTTTGAGTGCGCACGAGTAGTCGACCATCAGCGCCGCTGAGGTCTTGATGAGGCTGCGCGTGGTGAGCGCAACCAGGCCCGCGAGCAGGAAGTTCCATGGGACGATCTTGTTGGCGAGGTCCTCCATGTGCGACTGACCCTCGGACTTGAGCGAGTCGGCCGTCTGCACGAGCGAGACGATCGAGCGGAGCTTGGTCTGAGCCGTGTTGGCGCGCACACGCACCAAGATGCTGCCATCTTCCACAACGGTGCCGGCGAACACGTCGTCGCCCACGCTGCGCTCGACGGCCAGCGGTTCGCCGGTCAGGGTCGCCTGGTTGACCATAGCGCTCCCCTGCTCGACCACGCCGTCGATACAGATAGACATGCCGGTGCGCACGGCGACCAAATCGCCGGGTTCAAGCTCGGTGGCGGCAACGCTTACCTCGGTGTCGCCGACGACCTTTTGCGCCTTGTCGGGCACATCGAGCAGCGAGTTGATGAGTTCGTTTTCGCTCATGGCGCGGGTGTAGTCCTCGAGCAGCTCACCCACGTTGAGCAGGAACATCGTCTGGCCCGCGGTGTCGACATCACGTTTGACGAACGAAATGCCGATGGCCGAAGCGTCAAGCACAGGAACGGTTAGGCGCGGCTGCGCCAGCTCATGAAGGGCAGCGCGCAAAAATGCCATGTAACCGGCCACGACAAACACCGCACGCAGAGGCGTCGGCAAGAACCAGCGGCGCGCGTAGTGGGCGCCGATAAGTGTGGCAAGATCCATGACGAGCTTGTGCTTGCGTGGCTCAAGCTGCATCACATAACCCGTCTTTGCGTCGGCAATGGCCTGGGCATCGAGCGCACACAAAGCGTCGAGCACGCCCGCACGACACTGCTCATCATATTCGAGCGCCATCTGGCCAATACGGCCGTAAACGCGCACCTTGTGCACGCCGTCGATGTCGCCGCTGAGCTTAAGAAGCGCATCGAGATCACTCTCTGGCACAGGACCCGCCAACTGAAGGCGGGTCCTGCCGGGGATCTCGCTAATAATCGAGAATCTCATAGCTTGTGCCTGGGAGCGTTACTCGGCTGCCTCGTCAGCAGCGGCCTCGCTCTGGGTGATGTAGGCAGCCTCGGCAACCATGTCATCGACATTGGCCTTGGCCTGCTCGACCATGTCCTGGTAGCAGTTCTTGACGCGCATACCGCACGCGATGCCCTGCACGCAGGCATTCTTGACCGGAGCGCTGGTAAGCAGCTTGATGCCGGCCGTGCCAAGCAGAAAACCGCCACCGACAAGCAGGGTATTGAACGTCGACTTCTTCATGTTGTTTCTCCCTTTTGCCGCATTGGACGCGGCACGGTGCCTCAGCACCCGAGTAAACAAGTTTGCTCGAGCACACTTTTGGAAAATAGTTTAGTTTATCTAACTATTAAGTTCAACAATGGTTAACTTTTTGGAAACTATGGGGGTGAACTCAATATGACAAAGGGACTGCCCCTTTGTCATATTCCTACAGCTGCCAGTCCGCCGCCTCCTTTTGCAGCGCAACCATGCGGGCGAATTCTCCACCTGCCGCCTTGAGCTGCGCCGGGGTGCCCTGTTCGGCAACCACTCCATTCTTGAGCACAACGATTTTGTCGGCATTTTCCACCGTACGCATACGGTGGGCAATAACGATAACCGTCTTACCTGCAAGCAGACGGGAGAGTGCCTGCTGTACCACGGTCTCGTTCTCCACATCCAAGCTTGCCGTCGCCTCGTCCAACAGCACGATGGGTGCGTCTTTGAGCAGCGCGCGGGCGATGGAGATGCGCTGGCGCTCGCCACCGGACAGCTTGGAGCCGTTCTCGCCGATCATGGTGTCGTAGCCCTGCGGCATGCGGCACACAAACTCGTCGCAGTTGGCGGCACGCGCGGCCGCAAGCACTTCCTCATCGGTGGCATCACGACGCCCGAGGCGGATGTTTCCCATCACCGTGTCGTCAAAGAGCAGCACGTCTTGGAACACGATAGCGTAGTCGCGCAGGAGTACCTCGGGATCGACGCCCGCAACATCCACACCGCCCACGGTAACCTTGCCCGCAGTGGCATCCCAAAAGCGCGCGGCCAGGCGGCTCACCGTAGACTTACCGGAACCCGAAGGACCGACCAGCGCCGTAACTTCGCCTTCCTTGGCGGTAAAGCTCACATCGGTAAGAACTTTCTCGCCGGCGCGGCCGTCCTCGCCCGCACCATAGCCAAATGCCACGTGATCGAACACCACATCGTGACCCGCGGGCTCAAATTTCTCGCTGCCCCGCGCCACAGGCTCTTCCATGATGGAACGCATGCGCTTGGCAGACGACTCGGCGGCAAACAGCTCGGACATTAACATTAACGCCTGGTCAAAGGGCGCATAGATACGGCTCACCATAAGCAAGAAGGCAAACATCACCAAATAGTCGACCCGCCCCGAGGCAACCATCGCGGCACCCGTTACCAGCGTGGAAGCGACCCCCAGACGCAAAATGACAAAGGCAGAGTTGACCAAAAGCCCGTTAACGAGTTCTCCCTTAGTGGTCTCGCGCTCCTCGTCATCGATCACGGCACCGAGTCCCTCAAGATAATAGGCCTCCTGGTTGGTAGCGCGGATCTCGCGCACACAATCGAGCGTCTCCTGGATCGCCTCGGTGACTTTGACCTTCTCGGCGCGAACACGGTCGAACACCGGGACCATGGGGCCGCGCGTCAAATACAGCACGGCAAAGGCCACGGGAACGCTCCAGAACGCCGTGATCGCCAACTGCCAGCAAAAGAACAGCGATGCTGCGAACACAATAGCGCTTGCGATAATGGCGCCCCAAAGCTCTCCCAACACGTGGCTGTAGGCATGTTCCATGGTCTGGACATCGCCCATGATGGTCTCGGTTAAATCGGCCAGATCACGACGACCGAAAAACGACAGCGGCAGTTTGCGCAAGCGTTCGGCGATCTCCATACGCTGCTTGCCGCACTCCTCGTAAAAGATGCAGTAGGTGTAGTAATACTGTTGCCAGTTAGAGGCAAAGAGCAACACGAAAAAGACCAGGAGGCCGCCCACGATCGGCAGGGCATCCGGCAGGTCAGCGCCAGTGGCGAGATGTTCGACAAAACCGGCCATGACCAGGAATAAAAAGCCCATGCCGGCCATGGTAATAAGATTGGTGAGCGTGGTCCAGAAAATGCCGCGCTTTACGCCGGCGACGCCTTTATCGGATAGGAAATACTTCTTTTGGAATGAGGCGAACATTTAGGCCTCGCCTCCCTTCGTGACGGCGGCATCCGCGGTCGCTGCAGTGATTTTCCAGCTCGCGGCCTGTTCGTATTCGGCCCACATCTTGGCATACAAACCCTCTTGGGACAGCAACTCGGCATGAGTACCCGACTCCTGCACCCTGCCCTGGTTGAGCACCACGATTTGATCTGCGCCCACTACAGTCGAGAGTCGATGAGCAATCATAATGACCGTGCGACCCGCCGCCAGCTTGCTAAAGGCGCGCTGGATGAGCGCCTCGTTCTCGGGGTCGGCAAACGCCGTGGCCTCATCGAGCACCACGATAGGCGCGTCTTTAAGGATCGCGCGGGCGAGCGCCACGCGCTGGACCTCGCCGCCCGAAAGATATGCTCCGCCGGCACCGAGCATGGTATTGATGCCCTGCGGGAGCTTGGCCACAATGTCGTCGCACTGAGCTGCGGAGAGGGCCGCACGCACTTCGTCGTCAGTGGCCGTAGGCTTGGAGGCGCGCACATTATCGGCAAGTGTTTGCCGGAACAGCTGGTTAGTCTGGAACACGAAAGCGACCTGGTCCATAAGCTCGTGCGGATCCATATCGCAAACGTCCACACCGCCTACAAGCACTCGGCCCGAAGAGACATCCCAAAAACGAGGAATCAGGCTTGCGCAGGTTGACTTGCCGCCGCCCGAAGGACCCACTAGGGCGAGGGTGCTACCAGCGGGAACACTGAAACTTACATGGCTAACGGCAGGTGCTTCGGCACCCTCGTACGTAAAGCTTACGTCCTCAAATCGCACTTCGCCGCCGGCAGGGTGCTTGAGTTGGGCGGGCACGGAGAGCTGCTTGGAATCCATGATACTTCGAATACGAGCCAGCGAATCGGCACTCATCTGAGAGGCCTCGCCCACAAACATGAGCTTGGTCAGGGCCGTCGGTACCACGGCCGAAAATATCGCGTAAAACGTGAAGTTGGCCATAAAATGTGCGAAGTCCGTCTCGCCCGGCGCCAACAGCAACGCCACGGGCAACAGGAATGCCACAAGACCATTGAGCGCGGTAAGGTTGAGTACCTGCGGACCTCGGCAGAACGTGCCCGCATAGTTTTGTGCCATGTCGGCGTATTCGGCGATCGCATCGTGGAAAGCCTTAAAGGAGTAGACCGTCTGCTGAAACACCTTGACCACGGGAATACCGCGTACGTATTCGGTGCCGGTCTTGTTCATCTTGACCAGCGCTCCCATGTAGGCCTTCATGAACTCGGCGCCTTTGCCGCTCATCATGGTGGCCATGGCGCCAAACGAAATGGCCACCGAGATGAGGCATGCCGCGCCCAAGCGCCAATCGAGGGCGAAAAGCAATACGAGCAGGCCCACGACCATGGCGGCGGCGCCTGCGATATCGGGCAGCATGTGTGCGAGCAAAGTCTCGGTGGAGGCGGCACATCCGTCTACAACACGACGCAGCTCACCGGTGGCGTGCGTGTCAAAGTAGCCAAGCGGCAGCTTAAGCAGGTGCTCGCTCGTAGTCTTGCGGATATTGGACGCACAGCGAAACGCGGACAGATGCGTGCACATGAGCCCCACGAAATAAGCTACGATGCTTGCCAGGGCAAAACCCACGGCCCACCAGCCATACATCGCGATGTCGCAGGCTTCGCTCCAGTTAGGCGCCACGGCGATCAGATCGCGCGCGACAAGCCAAATGCACACGTACGGGCCAAAGCTCAGCAGCTGCGAGAGCGCCGAGAGCGCCATGCCCAAATACGTTAGGAATTTGCGGTCACCGGCATACGCGAGCAACTCGCCGATGCCTCCACCTTCCCTTTTTGATCCCTTTGCCATGAGATTCCTTTCTAACGGCTTGAGAGTTAACCGTTCTCAACTTATCATTGATATGTTAGCCAAGGCACACAATCGAGCCAGGCGTGGACGTTTTCGCAAAGGAAGGGGACGCTTTTGAAAATGCATCGGGCTGCGACCGACATAACTGAGCTCTACGCACCACAGTTTGAGCAGTTTGGCCTGGAGCTTTCCGGCAAGGGCGCTGTCTTTACCGGCGAGGTGGCAAACGATCGGGCGCACGGACGCGCATGGATCATGCCTCTCTCCCCTGCCTGCATTGTCATGGAGCATTTCATCACCCCGACGCACGATATGTACCTGGCCGAATACACACCCGAGCCGTACGCCTGCGTGAGCGAAGTCAGCGCGCCCACACTTACATGCATGCCCGAGACTGGCATAACGCCCGCGAACCTCAAACCATCGCATGGACCGTGGCCAAACAATGCCGTTTGCAGCTTTATCCAAGATAGCTGTGGCGAGGAATTAAGCCCGCTGTTTGCGGGGGAACTTTATCACTCGCGCTCGGTGCTCTTTTTGCCTGGATATTTTGACGAACTGGAGCACCGCTATCCCACCGAGTTCGCGGGAATCTTTGAGGCGTTTGCCGAGCCATGGCACGAGGAAGCGACGTCTGCCATCTATCACACGCTGCGCCGGATTAACGAGGACCGTGCCCAAACCGTAGGCGGACACGTCTATATGCAGGGCATCGTGGAGACCATGGTCGCGGAGCTCGCCTGTTCGCGCGCGGCCCACAAGCAGGCGCGGCAGGCGGCAGACACACGCGTCAGCATAACCATGGCCGAAGAAGCAACGGCAATGATTGAGCGCACGCTCGACAAAGGCAGACATGTGGGTATCAACGAGGTGGCCGAGAGGCTCTACACAAGCCGCTCCAAACTATGCGCCACCTTTAAGGCCCAAACCGGCGAGTCCCTGGGCGCCTACATTCGCAGACGCCGTATGGAGCGAGCGCAGGACCTTTTGGCAGATAGCGCGCTCACGATAGCGCAGGTGGCAGAGCGTCTAGGCTACCCTCAGCAGGCCGCCTTCGCCCAAGCCTTCAAGCAATACACCGGCATGACACCCACGGCTTGGCGAAGCAAGCATCGCTAAGGCCCAAGCTCCCTGGCCGTAACGGAGCGATTAATTAGCCGCCGCCCGTCAGCTCACCCGGGATCTAAACGTCAAGATGCGCACAATCAAGCGCCTTTTTGATAAGAGGGACAGATCGATCAACCAAATACAACGGAATGTTGAGCACCCCGTCGTCGAGCTTTAGGTTCTTAAGTGAGTAGCGGACCCTCAATGGAGTCGTCTCCGCATGCTTGTCGGCATAGTACTTAAGGCTCTTGGAATGAACGACCTCTCCCGATTTGACCTCGACGGGAACGATTTCGTTTCCGACCTGAATCAAAAAATCGACTTCGTGCTTCGGCTTCTCGTTTGTCCAATAACGCGGAGCAGCATCTAACTGTGAAAGTAATGCCTGAAGCACATAGTTCTCGGCGAACGAACCTTTGAACTCCGAAAATAGCGCATCCGAGATGGCAAAAGCGGACGCATCCAGCCTTGCCATGCGGCGCAGCAAGCCGACATCAAGACAGTAGACTTTAAATGCCTTGAGGTCATCGTACGCAGAGAGCGGCACACCACCGGCAGCATTAAGGCGAACCGCCGTGATGAGCCCAGCATCGGCAAGCCATTCCAGAGCATCCTCGTATTCTCGAGCACGAGCCCCCTCGCGCACCGCACCCCAAACGAACTTTTTGTTCTCGCGCGCCAACTGAGCTGGAATCGAGTTCCATATTTGCGAAAGCTTGGCGAACTGCGCACGGCCACCATGCTTGGCAAAATCGCGCTCGTAGGAATCCAAGAGATCAGACAACACCTTATCGACCTGAACGATATCGCCCGTCTCCACCCACCGGCCAAGAGCCTCTGGCATGCCGCCGCATGCAAAATAACGACGAAGATGCTCGACGAGACGGACATGGAAGAAATCGGGCACTGTCTCGATCTGATCCAGGCCGCCAAGGTATTCGTCGTAGTTTGCAGCGCCCTCGGCTTTCAGAAACTCGGAAAAGCTCATGGGGCGCATCTCCATGAACTCGACCTTTCCCACCGGAAAAGCGCTGGTCTCACGGGACAAGCGAACGCCCAACAAAGACCCTGCGCATGCGACGTGATACTCGGGGGCCTCGTCACAGAAGTATTTAAGGGCGCCGACTGCAGAAGGACAATCCTGGATCTCATCAATAATAAGCAGCGTTTCGCCGGGCTCGATAGGCTGTCCAAGTGCCAGGGAAAGATTTGAGATGATCCGTCGAGGATCGCGCGTACCTTCGAAAAACTGAGCGTACTCGCTCTGTACCCCAGGTGACGGCTCCTCGAGCGTCAGATACACAAAATTGCGGTACGAGGTTCGACCGAACTCCTTAAGCGCCCACGTCTTTCCAACCTGGCGCGCCCCCTTAAGGATAAGCGGCTTACGATATTCTGACGCTTTCCAAGCGTTAAGCTTGGCAATGATATCTCGCTGCATGGCCGAACCTCCCGCAAAGAATCTTCCGTAAACGTGATATTTCCCACATTTTACCCTAGGTAAAACGTGACATTTATCACATTTACGGAAGTTTTAAGCTCATTTCGCCACACTTTCATCACATTCAAAAGGCGGAGGCGCATTTTGCGCCTCCGTCACCATCTTTCCTATCAGCCCGCCTGACCCGAACGGCCGAGTCGTCACGGAACCGAGGGGCCGAGCGCAGGGCCTTGCCTCTCAATGAGTTCCGCACGAACAGGAGGCGCCAGTGGCGCCTCCGTCGTGAGTCAGGACTGTCCGAAATTGAGAGGCAAGGCCCTGCGCCCGGCCCCTCGGTTCCCGCTTACGAGAGCGACGTTCTCAGCAACTCGTTGAAGAGCTTCGGGTTGCCCTTGCCGCGGCTCGCCTTCATGCACTGGCCCACCAAAAAGCCGATGACCTTCTGGTTGCCGTCACGATACTGCTGCGCCTGCTCGGCACAGTTTGCCAGCACCTCGTCCACAATCGGCTGCAGCGCACCGGCATCGCTCACCTGACGCATACCACGCTCGTCGACGATCTTGTTGGGGTCGTCGCCGGTCTGGGCCATGGCCTCAAAGACCTCGTGCGCCTGGTTGGAGCTGATAGCATCGGTCGCCAGCAGCTTAGCCAGCGCCGCAACCTGAGCCGGCGCGATACCGGACTCGGTCAGCGACACGCCCGCGCCCTTAAGATAGGCGATCATCTCGTTCACCAGCAAGTTTGCAACCGTCTGGGCCTCCTTGCCAGCCATACCGGCAGCGGCGGCCTCAAAAAACTCGGCAAACTCGGGGTCGCCGGCAATCTGCTCGGCGTCGGCCGCCTTAATGCCAAAGTCGGCCTCAAAACGGACGCGCTTGGCATCGGGCAGCTCGGGGATCTCGCCACGGCAGCGGTCGATGAACTCGTCGTCCAGATCGAACGGCGCCAGATCGGGGTCGGGGAACAGACGATAGTCGTCTGCCGTTTCCTTCACACGCATGACCACGGTGCGCTTGCGACTGGGCTCCCAGTGGCGGGTCTCCTGATAGATGATGCCGCCCTCCTCGAGCACCTCGGCCTGGCGGCAGATCTCGTAGGCAAGGCCATCGTGCAGGCTCTTAAACGAGTTGAGGTTCTTGAGCTCGGTCTTGGTGCCCAGCTTGGTCTCGCCGCGGCGGCGCAGCGACACGTTGCCGTCGCAGCGCATGGAGCCCTTCTCCATGGAGCAGTCCGAAATGCCCAGCGTCACAAAGATGCGACGGAGCTTTTCCATAAACAGGCGAGCCTCCTCGGGCGTGCGCAAGTCGGGCTCAGTCACGAGCTCAATCAAAGGCGTGCCGCAGCGGTTGTAGTCGACGAGCGACTCAGCCGCGGCGGTAATGCGGCCCTCGGCACCGCCCACGTGGACCATCTTGGCGGCGTCCTCCTCCATGTGGATGCGCAAAATGCGGATGGGCACCGTGTAGGAACCGTCCTCGCGACGCTCGGGCATCTGCAGGTTGGACGCGTCGTAGCTGGCCAGATGGCCGGCGCGCTGATTGCCCTCGCGCATGGTCGACGTCATGGACGTGGACAGGCCCTCGGCGTTGGCCGAGGCGCTCGCCAGGCTCTGGGCCTCGGCCTCGCCAAACGCGCAGTCGGGGCGCTCGGCGGCACCGCGACCGGTCACGTCCAGGTCCAGGTGGCCGTACATGGCAAAGGCGACCGGACCCTGCGTGGTCTGGAAGTTCTTGGCCATATCGGGATAAAAGTAGTGCTTGCGGTAGAACATCGAATGGCGCTGGATCTCGCAGTTGGTGGCAAAACCGGCCTTGACGATGCTCTCGATGGCGCGCTTGTTGGGCACCGGTAGGGCGCCGGGCAGGCCCAGGCACACCGGGCACACGTTGGCGTTGGGCTCGTCATCGTGGCTGAGCTTGCAGTTGCAGAACATCTTGGTATCGAGCGCGGTGAGCTCGGTATGGATCTCCAGGCCGATCACGGCCTCCCAATCCTGCAGGACCTCGGAAAGCTCCTTCATTACAGCTCGCCTCCCTTCCCGGCAAAATCGGGCGCGACGGAAAGCGCGGGCGCACCCGTGGCGGTATCGGCAAAGCCGCGCTCCAGGGCGCGGGCAAACGTGAGCAGCTGACGGTCCTTAAAGGCCGGACCAACCAGCTGGGCAGAAACGGGCAACTGAGTATCCTCGCCCAGGCCCAGCGGCACCGAGATGCCACCGTTGCCACAGATGTTGAGCGAGATGGTGTACAGGTCGGAGAGATACATCTGCGTGGGGTCGCTGATCTCGCCAAACTTAAAGGCCGTGCGCGGCGAGGCGGGCATGAGGATGGTGTCCACCTTGGCATACGCGGCGTCGTAGTCCTGCGTGATGAGCGTGCGGGCCTTTTGCGCAGCGTAGTAGTACTTGTCGTACACGCCCGAGCTCAGCAGGTAGGCGCCGAGCATCTGACGGCGCTTGGCCTCGGCGCCAAAGCCGTGGGCGCGCGAAAGCGAGCTCTGGTCGGACAGGTTGGCGCAGCCCTCCTCCTGATAGCCGTAGCGAATGCCGTCGAAGCGGGCCAGGTTGGAGAACGCCTCGGCCGGGCCGATGACGTAGTAGGCGGCGATGGCGGCGTCCAGGTGTGGCAGGTCGACCTCGACCAACTCGGCACCCTGGTTCTGCAACTCCTGGGCGGCGCGCTGAACAGCGGCCTTGACCTCGGGCGTCAGGCCCTCGGCCTCCATAAACGCAGGGATAATGCCCACGCGCTTGCCCTCGATGCTGTCGTTGAGATGCTCGGTAAAATCGACGGCGCAATCCTGGCTGGTGCAGTCGTACGGATCGTGGCCCGCGCCGGTAAGCGCATTCATGGCCAGCGCGACATCCTCGACCGTGCGGCCAAAGGGTCCCACCTGGTCGAGCGACGAGCCAAAGGCAACCACGCCGTAACGGCTCACGGCGCCATACGTGGGCTTAAAGCCCACCACGCCGCACAGCGACGCCGGCTGGCGAATGGAGCCGCCGGTGTCCGAGCCCAGCGAGAGCGCGACCTCGCCCGCGGCGACGGCAGCAGCGGAGCCACCCGAGGAGCCGCCGGGCACGCGCTCGGTATCCCAGGGGTTGTTGGTGCGATGGAAGGCCGAGCTCTCGGTGGAGCTGCCAAAGGCAAACTCGTCCATGTTGGCCTTGCCCATGGGCAGGCAGCCAGCATCGAGCATGCGCTGGACGCAAGTAGCGGTGTAGACGCTCTGGTAGTTCTCGAGCATGCGGGAAGCACAGGTGGTGCGCGTGCCCACGAGGTTCATGTTGTCCTTGATAGCCAGCGGCACGCCCGCGAGCGGGGGCAGCGGCTTGCCTGCGGCACGGTCGGCATCCACGCGCGCAGCGGCCTCGAGCGCAAGCTCGGGCGCCACCTGCAGGAATGCCTGGACCCCGCCCTCGCGCGCCTCGATGGCGGCAAGGGAGGCCTGGGCCACCTCGGTAGCGGTAAAGTCGCCGGCGGCAACGCCTACGGCAATCTGGGCGGCGGTAAGGGAATCGAAGCTTAGCGCCATTACTCGCTCTCCCCCTCTCCCAAAATGGACGGCACGCGGAAGTAGCGGTCGCGCGCGCTGCCGGCGTTTTCGAGCGCAACGTCGAGCGGCAGATCGCGCTCGGGCTCGCGCAGGTCATCGCCCATCACGTTGGACAGGCTTCCGATGGGATGGAACGTGGGCTCCACGTCGGGCAAGTCATATTGCAGGACGGGCTCGAGCATCTGGACGGCGTCGTTCATGTAGGACGTCATCTGGGCGAGCTCGTCATCGGTCAGTGCGATCTTTGCGTACTCGGCGATGCCGTGCACGTCTTTCTCGCTGAGTGCCATAGGCGCTCCCTTCCGCATAACAGATAAACCGCTCTAGTATACAGGGCGGCGCCGGCTTGGAGCAGGCGCTTTACCCAAATGCAGCGAAAACGTAACGAGAGCGGCGGGCTGGCAGGCGGCGGGCTGGCGGTTCTGCAGCGAAACCGCACCGCCCACAGCGAAAACCGTCCCGCCCACAACGAAAACCGTCCCGCCCACAACGAAAACCATCACAACATTCGACGCTTTTCGTCAAAATCGCGATTTTCATCGAATGTTGTGATGGTTTAGAAGTCCCGACCACCACAAAGGTGCCTGTCCCCTTTGTGGTGGTTCTCTTTGTGGTGGTTCTGAAGAATGTCTTATGCCGAGGCCTTGGCCTTGCGGCGCTTGCGGACCGCGTGGATCACGATGTCCAGCAGCAACAGCACAATGGCCACGACTACAATAAGCACGGCAAACTCGCGCTTGCCCCAGTGGCGGCCGGCCAGCGACTTTTGCTTGTCGACGTCCTTCTTGTTGTACTTGGTGCGCACGCAATGCACCAGCAGGCGATGGTCGTTCACGCCGTAGGGCGTGCAGGTGACGAGCGTCACCTTGTCGGCGCCGGGCTCGATGGTCAGCGACTCCATCTCCTCGGGCAGCACCACCTCGGAGTCCACCATCTTGTAGGCGAGCGTCTTGTTCATGGTGTGCAGCAGCACCAGGTCGCCGGGCTCCAGCGAGTGAATGTCGTCGAACATGCTCAGGTTGCGCATGCCCGAGTGCGCGGTGAGCACGCAATGCGTCGAGGTGCCGCCAACCGGCAGGCTCGTGCCCTCCAGGTGGCCGACGCCCGCCATGAGGACTTCCTCGCTCGTGCCGTGGTAGATGGGCATGCTCACGTCGATGGAGGGGATCTCGACCCAGCTCATCATGGGGTCGCGGTCAAAGATGAGCTGCTGGGCATAGGGCTCGATCTGGTCGGCGGGAAGCTCGGTGGCCTCGCCCGCCAGCTGCTCGTTAAAGGAGCGCGCCTGAAGCAGAATGCGCTCGCGCTCTTCGGCAGACAGCGCGTCCACGGTGCTGGACACCGTGCTGATCTGATTGAACACGCCCGAGGCCTCGAGCCGGTCCAAGATCCACGGCCAGGTCATAAGGCCCACGCCAATAAGGATGATAACGATGGTGATGAGCCGATCGGCCCAGCGCGGCAGTCGCTTGCGACGGCGTTTGGACTTTGGTTGAGGTTTGGGCTGAGGGCTTGAGCCACCGTTGGCCGCGGCGTTATTGCTCTTCATATGTTTGGCGCCCTGCACCATCGCCGGTCACTCCTCTACAACTCAAGTTGTCTAAACAAATAATAGCCGATTAGCGAGCTTCCACGCCGGACAACGCAGCCTAGCAGCATTGCGCAGTGCGAGTATGGGCCCGCATTTGAGTTTTCAAAATGTCCCGAATCGGCTGAGCGATTCGGGATACAATGTCAATAGAAAACGACGCACCCCGCGTAAGTGTACGAGAGCGCGGGCGGCCTAGTTTTCAGCTTTTGTTAAATGCCCGGGATCCGACCCCCGGGCATTCTTATTTGCGCTTTCGACGCAAATGCCGTCCACCGTCCGCACCGCGCGTGCGCCTTCGGACCTTAAACCGAACTTCATACGAGTCAAGAAACGCGATGACGAACGTGCCCACCGTCGCGAGGGCGGCGAGCGCGTTAAGGAATTTCAGCATTTGGGGACCTCCGATCGAGTCGTCGGCCGCCCGCGCACGGGATACGTCGCAAGGGTATTTTACTGCGAGCGTATGCACCCGCAGCTGGTAAACGCGATTTTGACAAACATTTGTTCGATAGTTACAAACACGATCCCTCATCCAGCGGAACCTGGCCGCATTGTCCGGGTTTGCCCGACGTGTTTGCGTTTTCAAAATGTCCCGAATCGGCGAAGCGATTCGGGATACAATAGCTACAGGAAACGACGCACCCCGCGTAAGTACTTTGGAGCGCGGGCGACCAGTTTCCGGTGTTGTTAAATGCCCGGGCCTCTAACCCCGGGCATTCTTATTTGCGCTTGTTGCGGCGCAAATGCCTTCTACCGTCCGCACCGCGCGTGCGCCTACGGACCTTAAACCGAACCTCATACGAGTCAAGAAACGCGATGACGAACGTGCCCGCATCGGACGATGGAGGCTGGCTACGTTATCCCAAAAAAACGGGGCAGACTCCACTGCGGAGTCTGCCCCGAAAAGAGAATGGCAAAGCAAGAACGTGGATGGACGAGAAAAGTGTCCGCAAGTCTCATGGCCATCACATCCCACCTGCCAAAGGGATGGGTGAGCGAGCGTTACTCCTGCTCGGACTCCTCAGCCTGCTTACGGCTGCGGATGAGGTGCGCCACGCCGATGCACAGCACCGCGCCACCAGCGATCCAAGTGAAGGTCACACCGTTAAGGCCGGTGAGGGGGAGGTTAGAGCCCTTCTTATCGGTAACGGTGAGGTGTACTTTACCATCAGTAGCGACTGTCGCCTGAACAAGATTCCCGTCGGTTCCCTCGGCGAGATTGCATCCAGGATTGAAAAAAACGCCGTTAGTGGGCAGGCCATCGTTTGTGATGGTAAACGTAATGCCATCGGCTGCGGAGTTGTTGTAGCCAGGGGCAGGCTTAACCTCCGTGAGGATATAGGTGCCCTCGTCGAGACCGACGACATTGATCTTGCCTTCGCTGTTGGTGGTCAGAATTGCATCATTCTTTTTTGGCGTCAGAGTACCGTCGGCCTTGATGTAATCGTTGGTTCCACTCTCATGCAGTGTGAACTGAACGCCGGCAAGGGCTGGCTTATTTCCACTCTTGTCAACATCGGAGCCAACCTTGGTAACGTCAATGCCGTAAGTATAGTCGTAGGCGAGATGGTCGACCGTGGTGCCGTAATCATCGGCGACGTGCGGGTTGTTGGAGTAGGTAAGCTTAACCGTATTCGGCTGTGCGGTACCGAGCAAGCTGCCAAATTGTGACTTGAGCGAACCGTCAGGATTGCAAACCTTACTAGAGTCGAGCTTGGCCTTATATTCAACGGTCACTTTAGACCCGTCATTCAGGACGATAGGGTTGTTGTTGTTGTCTTGGCACGCCTTAAGATTAGTAAAGTTAACCTTGAGCACGTCGTCGCTATAGGTCGGCTCGTAGCCAGACTTGACCACATTGCCATCGATTTTGACCGTGACAACAGGTGTCATGTTGTCATTCTCGAGCTCAGGTGTCATGGATGTGGGAAGCGTATCCGCGAAGATGTACTCGTAGGTGCTGTAGGTGTTGATGTTGCTCGCAACGGTGCCGGTCAGCTGATACTCGATAAACTGATCCATGCGGGAGTCGGCGGACTTACTAAACGTGGCGCCTGTCGCATCGTCCATAACAGCCTTGGTCACCTTGGGGGCATCCTTCTTAGGCTTCGCATTCACATCGGCTCCGCCGACGATGGCGAAAATCGGCGAAGTGTAGGCATCCGTGTTGCCAGTGTTCGTGTTGGCGGTGTTGCTAACGCTCGCAGTCACAAAAAGCCAGTAGCCGGCAGACAGTGTAGAAAATGTACCATCAGTCGAAGCTTTCCAGCCAGTGGTCTCATTGGTTGTGTTTACTTTCTCAAGCGCCTTGGCAATCTTGTCGAGCGCACTGTCGGCATCGACCTTGAATCCTTCGCCAGCATTACCAGCAACTATTCTATTGATGTAGTCTGCCTAATCCTGAACTGTGGCGCTATCACCAGGGTTGGCGTCTTTAGCAAAAACGCCTTTAACAGCTTTCTCAACCTCAGGAGTCGCCCACTGGATGTCGGACAGCGTCTTTTCGCCATCCTTGTTCCAAGCTCCATCCGCATCTGCAACGCCATCGCCATTCGTATCAGCCTTACCCTGCGTTACCGTGGCCTTGAAAATCTGGATACCCTTAAACGAGGTGCCGGCATAGGTGTTCTCAGCAATGGTCACGTTGCCGGTCGTCGTCGCCGTCGGCACATAGCTTGCGGCGGTTCCGCCCTCAGCTGCAAACGCCATGGTCACCGGGGCCATGACTCCGCCAAAGCTCAACGCTGCTGTGAGGCCTGCCGCTACTGCCAGGCGTGCGATGTTCTTGCTCATGCTCATCTTCTTTTCCTCCGTTTTCCGTTTGGTTCTCATTCGATCGGTCATCATTTGTCTGTATCTTAGCATCTGCTTCGCTACGTCTCGCCCCGCTCTCTGTGGGGCTGCCAGCTACTCTTTATGGCTGCCACCTCCCCGCTTGACCAGGAGCGCGACCACGATGAGCGCGGCTCCGGCGACCGCTGCGGCGGCCGCGGCGTACATTGCCATATCGCCAGTCGAGGGCATAAAGCCTCCGGTGGTAATGCTAGGGGGTGTGCCGGTTGGCGTGTTGATGAGCGACGCCTCCAGGCTGCCCGTCGACCCGTCCGCGCTGTCGGCGCGCAGGGGCGACTCGGCCGTGATGGTGAGCTTGGGCTTGGCGGCGGCCACCTGGTCGACGTCCAGGCCCTCGGCCTTGACCGTCACAGAGCGCGTGCCCTCAAAGGCGGTGTAGCCCTTGGGCGCCTTGAGCTCGCGGACCTCCAGCTTGCCCGAGTCCACGCCCGAGACGGTCACGCGGCCGTCCTCGCCCGTGGTGACGGTGACCTTGCCCTCCGCATCCCACGTGCCGTCGGCCGCCAGCGTGCGACCGCGGTCGTCGGCGATGCTCAGGACCGCCCCGGCAAGCGGCTTGTCGCCGTCGCTGCCGCGCTTGGTGAGCGCGAGATCCCAGGTGTAGGCGCACGCATCGTCGCTCGGCGTGCGGGTAAAGCCGGCGTCGCCGGACTGGTCGGCGAGGGGAGAGCGCGGGTAGCGCAGGTACACCTCGTTGGGGTTGCCCTTCGCGATGCCGTGGTTGCACGCGCTGTTGAGCGGCGCGTTGTACACGGCGACCACGCGGGCGCCCGCGGTGAAAGCGTCGGTCCCGCCGAGCGCGGCGATGAGGTCGCCGGTGCGCACGGTGAAGGTCTTGCCGTCGGCCGCTACCTTGGTGGCGCACTGGGCCGTGATATCGGTCCAGCCCTTCGCGGGCTCGGTGCCGGCGCGGCCGTCCCTGCCGGCCGAGACGGCGTCGAAGCCGCCGTCCGCGCCCGCCGCCACGTACACGCGCATGCTCGCGGCCACCTTGGAGGGGTCGAGCCCCGCGCTCATGGTGTCGACGAACCGCACCGTATAGGTGTCGTAGGCCGTGAGGCCCGCCGGGACCGTGGCCGAGAGGCGCCAGTACAGGTCGTCGGCGACCGTGGCGTCGGCGGCCTTCTGCCAGGCGGCGGTGCCGTCCTCCAGCACGTGCTTGGCGACCTTGGGGGTCGCGGCCTTGGGCTTGACGGTGACGGCGCCGCCGCCCACCAGGGCCATGATCGGCGCGGTGGCGGCCTCGCCCTGGTCGATGGCGTCGTCGTCGGCGACGATGAGCCAGTAGCCGCAGGGCAGCTCGGCCGCCGTGCCCGCGTTAAGGGCCACGGGCACGGCGCCAGAGCTCTGAAGGGATCGAGCGAGCTGTGCGCTCAGCGCGCTCGTAAGGTGGGAATCGGTGTTGAGCCACTCGGCAGCTTCCTGTGCGGTGGCCTGGGAATTGGGCATGCCGGCGCTGTGCAGCACAGGCAGCGCGGCGTCGCGCACGGCGTCGCTTGCCCAGGCGAGGTCGGTGGCGATCTTGGCGTCGCTGTCGCCGTCGACGACGTTGGCGCTAAAGATCTGGTAGGCGTCGTAGCTGCGCGCCACGGTGCCTCTCACCGTGATGGAACCGGTCGAGGTCGGCGCGGCCTGCGCGGATGCGGGGAACACAACCGCGCAGGTGCCGATCAGGAGGGCAAGCAGCGCAAACAAGATCGGGAAGGAGCAAACTCTCTTATTCACGACGCTCGCCCGCCTTCGCATTCGCCTTGCGACGAATGTGCATCCAGGCCGCAGCAGCGCAAAGCACCGCCGCGCCGGCAAGGTACGTCAGAGTGACGCCCGACATACCAGAAAGGGGCAAAGAGGTGGAGTAGGTGTTGGTGAAGGTGGAGGCGGGAATGGCGTCGGGCGCGGCGGCGGAGGGTTCAACCACGACGCCCTGCCCGTTCTCGCCAAGGGTGTTGCCCATGTCGTCCTTCATCTGCGTAACGGTGGTAGAGGTGGTAAGACCGGTGTACTTGCCAGTGGTCTCATTCATGACGGCCTTCACCGTGACGGCAACCTGGTACTCGGCCTTGGAGTAGCGGAGCTTATCGATGGCACCGGTGGTAGGCGCGACCTCCTTCACCGTGTAGGTGTAGGTCCTGGCGTAGTCACCCGCCGTACCGGGGATATCGGACAGGTGCGACTTGTTGAACGTCATGGCGCCAAAGGTCGCCGTGATGTTGTTGGGCTTGGCGGCGTCGGTCTCCCCTGCTGCGGGTGCAATGGAGAGGTCTGCCGGGTTAGGAATGGGCACGTTGGTTGCGTAATCCCCCGTAGCCTCGATGTTGAAGTCGAACGCAACGTATTTCCCGCTGGAATCCTTCGGCCAGTCCGTATTACGGACGGACTTAGTCACCGGGATTTCCACGGACGTGGTGGTGAGAGAATCGGAGATGTACGTAGTGCCCTCAACAATGCTCGGTTTCTTTCCCTCGGTCCACGCAATGGAACCGTCCGCCTTGGACACCGTGAACTCGTAGGTTGTCTGGTTCAGCTCGTAGCCAAACGGCGCCCAGGTCTCCGTGAGCGTGTACGTGCCCGGCAGCAGACCCTCGAGCTTGAACTTGCCATCGGCGGGATCAGAATCTGCCCACTTGTTGCTGACAGCTTCCGCATTCGTATCGTTATCAATCACAGTCAGGGATGCAGCGTCCGGAATTTCGGCACCATCGGCATCCTTTACCTTGGTAAGCGCCCACTCGGAACCAGCCAAAGGAGTGTGTCCCGTGTCGCTCTCCTCAACCTTGGTCCAAGACACCGTACCGGTGATCTTGGTGTTGGAGATGGCGCCCGTGGTGTTGGAATCATCGAATGAAACGAGCTTATTTCCGTTCACCGTGTCCACATGACCCTGAACATAGTTCACCTGCTCGCCGGTGTTGTTCATGGTTGCGTAGTAGATGGTGTCCGACTTCTGATAACCAGCCGGCGCCTTGACCTCGCGAATGTAGTACGTGAAGTAGTCTTTATCGTTGGGATCGCCAATTTTGGCCTTCTGATTCAAATAGTTGAACTGAAGCTCGCCATCATCCGAAGAGTAATCATTGGCACCGCCATCCGTTACCGTAACGATGGGATACGTTTCATTCTTGGCATCATCGACAGTGCCGTATATCGTCCACGAGGAACCAGAAAGCGGCGTCATGCCGTCCGCAGCGTCGACCTTGCTCCACGCAATGGCAGAGCCGTCCGGTGTATACGACCCAGACCACGGGAAGTTGTGACGCTCCTGATCCATATCGATGACGGAAGCCGAGTTACCCTCGAGATTTGTGAAGTTGTACGCGATCTTAGGGTTGTTCATCATGAAATCTTCGCCCACGTACACACGACCGTTGGTGGTCACATGGTCGTCGAAGCTTCCGTTGGGAACGAGAATCGATCCGAGCATAGCAGCGGCGGGGTCATCGTCGGTCCACTTGCCGTCCCCGCCGCCATTGCCCCAGTCGCTTCTACCCTCGCCCGCAATGCCACCACGGATGGTGAGGCTCGTGGTATCGACAAAATTCCACATGATGGACTGGGAGGCCAGCGAGTATTTCGCGCGAAGGTCTTTATCGGCGTTACTCTCATAACCGCGAGATATTTCTGTATCGCCCCACCAGAAGCGCCAGCCATTGTGGAACTCGACAGGACCAGCACCTGTAACGTTCACGACAATGGATGCGCCTTCGGGGACATTGGTGAACTTAAAGTCGACACCGCGGTAGTAGACGCCATCCTTCAAGTTGGAGAGCTCGGAACCGGCAATGGTGAAGACCTGTTGCATAGAAGTTCCATCGCCGGTAAAGGTGATAAGTCGCTCGGTGTTGCAAATCTTATAGTTCGGGATTCTGGTATCAAGCGCACCGGAAACAGACTTCTCACTACCATCGAAAGTGAGTGTATAGCTTGTTCCCTTGTTATCGTACTTGTTGATTGCGTAGCTGTTGTCGCTAATTGCGGAACCATCCGTAACTGTGCCGGTATTTGCAAACGAGGCGAGCTGTTTCGATAGCTTCGAGAGGTATCCATCTGCACCGTTGTAGCTCGAATAATCGTTACCGTTAACATTAGTCAAATCAACATTTTGATTGAACAGGTCGCTCTTCAGAGCATCCGAGCCCTCGAACCAATTACCTTGCTTTTTCACGACAGACTGGCGCCCGTTGTTAGCATTCGAATCCCAATAGGAATAGGTAATGGGACCGGCGATCTGCGCGGTATAGTCATAGCCAGGGTGGGAGTCAGTCTTTGTCGCCTTGCCGACCCAAGCACCCTTGGTCCAAGCACCAACCGTCGCAGCATCTGAGGTCGTTCCCTGACCGGTATTCATGTTCTCAATCAAGCTGTTTATGCCGGCGACCGCAAGCACCGTGCTTCCCTCCCTGGGACGAAACTGCGATCCAAAACCAACGGTGCCGAAACGGAAGCCCTGGCCGCCCCAACTCTCCTTGATAGGATTCATGGCCAGTTTGCCGTGGACCACGGTAAGGCCCTCCGCCTCAGCGGCATATGAGCCGGTGGGGGCGTTATTCGCATCAAGAGTGCTAGTTTTGTTCGGCTTACCACCGATGTACATGTCGCGGCCGACGTAGGTGGCCACGCCGGGATCGGGGGTGGAGATATCGATATTCGTACCGATACCGATAGACGTGGGCTTGTAGATGCCCTTGTTCACAGTAGTAGCCGCGTTCGCAGAGGTGGCGGCGCTATTCTGGTTTTCGGCATCCTCGCTGGTGTTACCTACAGCAGCGGACTCACTTGAGGAACTCCCCGTTACAGCTTCCTCGGTAGAAACTGTCTGGGTGTCGTTGGCAATGGCCTGCGAGATCGGAGGCATGACGAGCGACAGTACCAGGCTCAACACGGAGGCTCCGCACAAAACGCCTGCCAGTACACGGCGCGTCGCTTTATTACTCTGCTTAGATTTGTCCGAATTCGCTTTCATCGATGTCTCCTCCCCAAGAGACCGCGATCTTGCTCTTTCCCTATCAAACGTATCTGCGCAATCTGTAATTGCGCACGTTTAGTGTACATATTGTAACGATTGTTTAGACATCTGAGCAACAAAACCGACATTTTTGTAGCGGATTCTCAATTCTCTTGACATTTGCTCAGATTTACCTTCGTTTATTCGCTATCAATTATTTGTTTCTACTGGTAATTTAGCTGCACACCATTTTTTAATGGCATAGATTTATTTGCACAAATTTTTGCTCAAGAGCAGACATCCCGCTCACGGTCGAAAATCGACCGTGAGCGGTAGGTCATTAACCGGAAGGAATATCCTTCCAAACTGATGAGAATATCTTTAACCCATCGGTGGTTAGAAGCGTAATGCTCAGACAACCATATTTGAATTAGTGCGCAGATTTTCGGTATCAATTCGCCCAAATCGCCTGAGACCACCACAAAGGTACCTGTCCCCTTTGCGGTGGTTCTGCCCCGGCGCTACAGCAGATGTTCCTCGATAAAGATCGCGATGCCGTCTTTGTCGTTGCTCGTGGTTACAAAATCAGCGGCGGCGCGGGTGGCGTCGCTGCCGTTTGCCATGGCCACGCCCACGCCGGCGTCGGCCACCATGCAGGTGTCGTTATCGGCATCGCCAAACACGCAAATGTTCTCAAGCTCCATGCCGTTGAGCTCCGCCACGCGCACAAGGCCGCGCGTCTTGGACACGCGCGGATCCATGAATTCGTAGAGTCGCTGCGTGGTCTGCAGAGCAGCCGCTTTAACGGTGTCGTCAGCGAACGTCGACGCTCGCTCGATGATCTGCGGCATCGCCTCGGGCGCCATGGTAAACATCACCTTGGTCTGCGGCTCGCGCAAAAACTCGGCAAAGTCGACCACCTTGTAGGGCACGCCGTCGACACGCGACAGGTGCTCGACGCATGCATTGCTCTCGGGCACATAGAGCACGCCGTCCCGAGGGCAAACGGGCGTTGCCGGCAGGTCTGCCATGTGCTCGCAGATGTGCGCGATGGTCTCGCCTGGCAGCGGGTAGCTCAGCTCATTGATGTCATGCGCACGGTCGATGACTTCGGCGCCGCCGCAGCCCACCAGCACGTCTACCAGGCCTTCGATACCCCAGAGCCCAAACATGGCCTCGGTCGCCTGGGCGTCGCGCCCGGTGCACAGGCCAAAGAGCACGCCGCGCTCGCGCAGGGCGCGGATCGCCGCCACGGTGCGCGGGGACACCGTGTGCTGGCTCGTGAGCAGCGTACCGTCGATATCGCAGAGTACGGCTTTAATGTGGCTGAAGGTGGCGTCCATGGGGGCCTTTCTGGGTTGTGCGGCGGTGCTGAATGTGGTCGGAAATGGTGTACATGGTATACCAAGGCGCGCACGGGGCGCTTTGGTGCAAAACTACCACAAAGGTGCCTGGCCCCTTTGTGGTGGCCGGACTCGCAGGATGGCCTGGCCCGGGGCGCAAACCATCACAACATTCGACGCTTTTCCGCAAAATCGCGATTTTCATCGAATGTTGTGATGGTTTTTTTACTGCTTTGCGGCACGATCCAAGTGCCAGCGACCAAACAGCAGCAACGCCGCGGGAACCGCCGTCACGACCATGCCCGCCCCGATGAGCGTCTGCTGCACACCAAACGTCGCCGCCAGCCACGGGGCAATCGCCAGCGGGGCCACGCCGGCGAACATGTTGCCAAAACCCATGACCGAGTTCACGCGACCGAGCTGCTCGAGCGGGGCCGTCGTTTGCACGATCGTGTTGTGGAGCGGGTTGACGACGCCCCAGGCCACGCCCAGGGCAATCTGGCCAATGAGCGCCACGCCCACATACGTTGTTCCCACGTAGAGCAGGCTTCCCAGGCCCACGGACATAAGCGCCGCGAGCAGCGTTTTGAGACTGACAAAGCGCGGCGGCAAGCGGAGCGCGAGGACAGCGCCCAGCACCGCGCCCACACCGCTGGCCGACGAGAGCCAGCCCATCCACTCAACACCGACGTGCAGGACATCGCGGTAGAAGAACGACTCCAGCGGGTCAAAGGCACCGTAGCCAAAGTTTGAAAGGAAAATAATGCAGAACAGCAGGGCGAGGACGCTGTTGGTAAAGACCGTCTTGATACTGGTCACGAAAGTGACGCGGGTGGATTTATTGGAGTCGGAGCTTTGATTGGCAGTACTTGCCGTTGTGCTGCTATCTGCGGGAGCACTTTCGCGCGCGGCGACGCGACCTGTTTGCGGCCTAAAGCCCCAACCGGTGACGAGCGCCAGTACGGCAAATATCATCATGAGCAAAAACACCGCACGTGACGATGCAGCCGCCGCGACAAAGCCGCCCAGCGTGGGGCCAACGACGATGCTCACGTTTGAGAGCATGGCGATGGCAGAGTTGATGTCTTTGAGCTCGACGGGATCGTCGGTGAGATAGGCCGGATAGGACGTGGCGATGGGCTGGGCGAATCCCATCACAAAGCCCAGGAGTACCGCGCCGGCAAGGACTGTGCTGGTCGCGCTGCCAAAGGCGAGGATTGCCGCGCCGGTTGCCAACGTGCCGACGATACTCGCCCGGAAATGCCGGCACGGACCCCAAGCGTCGAGCACTGCGCCGCCCGCAAAGGACCCCAGGATCACAAATACATTCATAAAGAGGACGGCCAGCGATGTCGCGACGACCGAAGCGCCGTCCGCATAGGTGAGCGTTCCGATGACGCCGATAAAGTAGCTGGTCTGGAAGCCGGTGTAGATGAGAAAGCGCATCGCCACCAGGTGCTTAGCCTGCGCGGACAGCGAAGGGTGAGGTTTTGAGAGAAGAGATACGAGCATGGAGACTCCTCGTTTCATACGAATACGGGCGGTGGACATTCGCCACCGTCTGTCAAATCAATCTATCCGCATGAAGCATTAAGGACCCATCGAGCCCCTTCTCTCCGTTTTTCGCTCAGCGTGAACTACTTGGTAGATTGTAAGGCATGCCCCACACATCTACTAAAACAAAAACCACCATAAAGGTGCCTGGCCCCTTTGTGGTGGAAATGACGTTTGCCCAGATAAAACCTGCCAAAATAAACCTGTCCCTTTTTGGCAGGTTTTAGGACAAGTGGTCTTGGATGAGGTCGCAGATGGCTCGGGCGTCGTTGATGTTGATGGCTCGGGTCGCGAAGCCGGCGTCGAAGGCCTGACGCGCCAGGGCTTCGTTGCAGGCAAGGGCCAGCGTGTGGCCATCGACCAGGTCGAGCGAGCTCTTGCCGCGCAGACGGTCGACACCCGATCGCGCGACCACGATGTTGTCGAAGCCCTCGGTCTTGTAGCCCTCGATAATCACCACGTCGACATCGTTGTAGCGCGACAGCAGCTCGCGCGCGGGCATCTCGTCCTCCTCGCGCGTATCGGCATACTCCGCCCAGCGTGTGGCGCAGATAAGGCCCACGTGCTTGGATCCGGCCTGGTGATGGCGCCAGGTGTCCTTAGCGGGCACATCGATATCAAAGCCGTGGTGCCCGTGATGCTTGAGTGAGCCCACGCGCAGGCCGCGGCGGGTGAGCTCGGCGATAACCTTCTCGACGAGCGTGGTCTTGCCCGAGTTTTGGTAGCCGATAAACGCGATCGCGGGGACGGATGGTGTCGGAGCTACGGGCGCGGGGGCAGCAACAGGCCCGTTCGCGGGCGCGGCGCCGTCGGCAGCGGCGGCTTCGGCAGCAGCAACCTGGCGCTCTGCACGATCCCACACGCCCGATCGGCCGCCCTCCTTGTGCAGCAGGCGCACGTCGACAATCTCCATACCGCGATCGACGGCCTTGCACATGTCATAGATCGTTAGACACGCGGCACTCGCGCCGGTCAACGCCTCCATCTCGATACCCGTCTTGCCCGTCACGCCCGCCGTGACCAGTACGTGAAAGCCAACCTGCCCGTCCGCGCGCGCCGGCGCCCAGCCCTCGGGCACGTTCTCGACAGGCGTCCCCGCCGGAGCGATGGGCTTGATATCGCACTTACTCTTGGTAATGAGCAACGGATGGCACATGGGGATGATGTCACTCGTGCGCTTGATGGCCATAATGCCCGCCACGCGCGCGCAGGCAAGCACGTCGCCCTTCTTGGCGCGGTCCTGCAGCACCATGGCCTGCGTCTCGGGATGCATGAGGATAGTGCCCTCGGCGATAGCAATGCGATGGGTCTCGGCCTTGTCGGACACGTCGACCATGCGCACCTCGCCCTTGGCGTCCACGTGCGTCAGCTCGTCGCGACGGGCGTCGCGGGCGGGCTCGGTAGCAGCACTGGCAGACGGCTGCGCACCTGTAACGACATCGCTGGCCGCAGCCGTGACTTTGTGGGCAGACATCGCGGCCCTGCGAGCGGCCTTGGTGGCATCGGCGTACCTGCTCTTGGCCATATGATCATCCTCCGATTTGGGACATAAATCGTTGCGTGCCCTCAATTATCGCGTGTTCCTGCGGTTTGTGGGCCACGGCATCGCGCCAAATCGAAAGCACCTGCATATCATCACCACGGCGCAGCGCCTCGCGCACCGAATACTCGGCATCGCTGAACAGGCACGGACGCACGTTACCGTCGGCCGTCAGGCGCAGACGGTTGCAGCTCGCGCAAAAATGATTGGACATGGCGCTGATAAAGCCGACCGTTCCCGCCGCGCCCGGAAAGCGCCAATAGCGCGCGGGGCCCGCGCCGGCAGGAGCGTCGTTGATGTCGAGCGGTTCAAGCTCGCCCAGCCCCGTCGCGGCGACCCCGGCATTGATGCGCGCCCGCAGCTCGTCACTCGGCACGGTATCACTCGCGTCCCACAGCTCGGGATTGAGCGCGGGCGCGTGAGGGTCTACGGAACAATGCGAGCTCGTGTGTTCGTCGCCGATGGGCATGTATTCGATAAAGCGCAGGTGGATGGGGCGGTCAAGCGTAAGCCGCGCGAGGGCTGCCACATCCTGGTTGAGCCGGCGCACAACAACGCAGTTGACCTTAACGGGCTCAAAGCCCCAAGCCAGCGCCGCGTCGATGCCAGCCATGGTCTGTTCGAGCCGGCCCAGACGCGTGATCTTTCCAAACAGCGTAGGGTCGAGCGTGTCGAGCGAGATGTTGACGCGGTTAAGACCGGCGTCTTTGAGCTGCGGCGCCAGCTTGGGCAGCAGGGCGCCATTGGTGGTGAGCGAAATGTCCTCGATCTGCGGAATCGCGCGGATGTCGCGAATGAGCGGAATAATACGGCGGCTGACCAGCGGCTCACCACCCGTCAGGCGCACGCGGCGAATGCCCTCCCCCGCCACCAGGCGCACAAAGCGGGCGATTTCCTCGGCGCTGAGCAGCTCGTCGTGCGCACGGGGCGCCACGCCATCGGCTGGCATGCAGTAAATGCAGCGGAAATTGCACTTGTCGGTAACGGCAATGCGCAGGTAATTAATGTCGCGGCCAAAACCGTCATGTTGCACGTGCCCGCCCACGCAGCCCTCCCCTCACGCGGCGTTTTATTCTTCGGAAAACATAATACCCCACGAGAGAATCATGCCGACACCCGTACGACAGGACAGGTCGCTTCGAGCAAGACCGGCTTTCCAAGCCCATCCTCAGCACAAACCATCACAACATTCGATGCTTTTCCCGTTTTTGGCAAAAAACGTCGAATGTTGTGATGGTTTGCCTGCCCACGGCACCCCGCAGTAGGACCGAAGCGCCCCTAAAGGCCGCCGTCCCAGTGCCGAATCACGAATTCTCGCAGATCGTTCTGCCGTTTCTGGAACGCTTCGCTTCGGTCGCACTTGAGACCCATAGCGAGCGCGATGGCATTCATCGCCCGATGCAATTGCAGTTGATGGGCAAACTGAGTCCCGGTGAGGACGATCATCCTAAAGCCCAGCGCGCTCAGCACGGCCATACGCTCCGCATCCGACGCGCTGCGCTGTTTATCAAGATGGTCCGAGCCGTTGTACTCAATCCCCGTACCGCTCGCAGGCGCATATACGTCGATTTCGAAATACCCGGCCTTTGCGAGATACTTGAACTCGTTGGGAACATCGACCCGATGGTTGAGCTCGATCTTGGCGTATCCCAGCCCTCCCTGGGAACGTTTTGCTACGACCATGATTGCGGTGGCCGTCTCCATGGGCGACCGCGCGCCATCGTGCACGCGCTTGAGCACGGCGGCCGCGCGTATGGCCCCCTGACGAGATCGGTTCTCATTGCAATAAGCAATCAAATCGGCGACGGTATACCTCTGCCCCATCTCGATATAATCGCCTGTCGACAGATGATTCAAATGGTATCGGGCGCAGATTTCATACCCATATTCCAGCTGCTCGGGCTCACTCATCCACGAGCCCGCTTGGACAAAGCACATGGCCTCATCAACCACTAGAAGGCCCTCTGCCACCTCGATAAGATGGCCTGGAGGTACCGGCGCCCCAAACACGTGACACCTAAATCCAGCCGGCGTCGAGCGCTCAAAATCGAAGTTGACGAGCGCATCGATATGATCGAGCTCTTCTCGTGGAATACCAAGCGAAACCAGATAGTCGGTAACGATTCCAACTGCCGCTGAAGCCCTCAGTCCCTTGGCATCGAGCCCCAATTTGGGCAGGCACGCGGTCGGTTCCGCCTCGCTAGCAAGCGAGTCCTCATCGTATAGGCTGCTTGCTCGCGAGAGCGGCTCGGACGGGCGCGCCACGTTGTGGTACAGCCAGGCAGTCTTATGGGACAGGACGATCGGCAGGTCCATGAGCCCTCCAATGGAGTCGGATAACCAGCCTTATTCCCCTGCCCACGGGTCCGCACACCTTCGTGCGCAAGAAAGCGATTCCACCCGGTCGAGTGGCAGAAAAACCATCACAACATTCGATGCTTTTCCCGATTTTGGCAAAAAACGTCGAATGTTGTGATGGTTTGAGGCGAGGTAAGAGGCACGGAGGGGTCAAAGCATCGTGCTCGAACGGGTTAATCCAACTCTTTTAAGCCATGCGCCAGCTGCCAGTACTCGCCGTGCTGGGCGAGCAACTCTTCGTGCGTGCCGCGCTCGATGATGCGGCCGTGTTCGAGGACCATGATGGCGTCGGCGTCGCGGACGGTGGACAGGCGGTGCGCGATCATAAACGTGGTGCGTCCGCGCATGATGCGATCCATACCGCGCTCGATGAGCTTTTCGGTACGCGTGTCGATGGAGCTCGTGGCCTCGTCCAGGATGAGCACCGGCGGATCGGCGACGGCCACGCGCGCGATGGCGAGCAGCTGACGCTGACCCTGCGACAGGTTGGCGCCGTCGGCCGTGACCGGTGTGTCGTAGCCCCGCGGCAGGCGGCGGATAAACGAGTCGGCGCAGGCGGCCTCGGCAGCGGCGCGCACCTCCTCTTCGGTCGCGTCGAGCTTGCCAAAGCGGATGTTCTGCGCAATGGTGCCGCTAAACAGGTGCGTGTCCTGCAGCACAATGCCGAGCGACCCGCGCAGGCTGGCCTTGGCAATGTGCTTGACGTCGATGCCGTCGTACGTGATCTCGCCGTCATCGACCTCGTAGAAGCGGTTGATGAGGTTGGTAATGGTCGTCTTGCCGGCGCCCGTGGAGCCCACAAACGCAATCTTTTGCCCCGGCTTGGCAAACAGGTTGAGGTCCGTGAGCACGCGGGCGCCCGGCACGTAGGAAAAGTCCACGGCATGGAAGCGCACGTCGCCGGCAAGCGGGACCAAGCCGCACGTGAGCTCGGTGCCGTCGGCGGCCACCGCGCGGCCCGACTCATCAACGGCTGCCACGTCATTCAGGTGCCCGTAGACGCCCACGCCCTGGCCCTCGGGAATTTTCCACGCCCACGCGGCATCGCCCGTCTGCACCAGCTCCACGCAGCCCTCGTCCACCTCGGGCTCAAGGTCCATAGCCGCAAACAGGCGCTCGGCACCGGCCAACGCGTTGAGCAAGAAGTTGCCGAGCTGCGTAAACTGGTTGATGGGCATGGCGGCCTGGCGCACAAAGACCAGGTAGCTTGCAAGTGCGCCCACATCGGCGAGCCCCTTGATGCAGAGCATGCCGCCCGCCACGGCGACGATGGCATAGTTGACGTAGCCAATCACGACGGTCATGGGCACCATGGAGTTGGCATAGCTCACGGCGGCGGTACCAGTGCGGCGAAGCTCGTCGTTGCGGCAGGTGAAGCCGGCGACATTCGCTGCCTCACGGTTAAAGACCTTGATGACCTTTTGGCCCGAGACCATTTCTTCGATATATCCGTCCAGGTCGCCAAGCGATGCCTGCTGGGCAGCAAAGAAACGCTTAGAGCGCGCGCCCGAGTAGCGCGCATACAGCACAATGGCCGCATCGCACACGAGTGTGATAATCGTGAGCTGCCAGTTAAGGATGATGATCATAGCCGTGGTGCCCACAACCTGAATGGCGGCCTGAATCACGTTGGCAAAGCTGTTGTTAAGCGCCTCGGAGACGGTGTCGACGTCGTTGGTGAAAAAACTCATGATGTCGCCCGAGCGCGTGCTGTCAAAATAACTGAGCGGCAGCGTCTGGATGTGCGCGAACAGGTCGCGGCGAATATCGGACACCACGCGTTGGGCCGCGCGCACCATGATCTGCGAGTAGCCCAGGGCCGAAAGCACGCCCGCGGCGTAGATGATCGCCGTCAGGATGACCTGCTTGGCGAGCAGTTCCTCCCCGCCCGTAGCCAAACCGTTAACGATGGGGCGCACCATGTAGGTGCCGGCGAGGCTCGCGATGGCGGCGACGGAGGCGAGCACGCCCACCGCGAGCAACGAGAACTTGGCATGCCCCATGTAGGAGAGCAGGCGGCGCACAGTGCGTTTGAGGTCGGCCGGGCGTGCTTGGGCTGCGGTCTTAGGCATGGCGCTCACCCCCTTCCAAGGGCGATCCGCATGCGACGGAGGAAAATGGATCATTCGCGCAGCCACCGTCGTTGCCATCGCCGGCGTCCGCGTTCCTCGAAAACTCCATCTGCGAGGCATAAATCTCCTGGTATATGTTGTCGCCCGCTAGCAGTTCCTCGTGCGTGCCCACGCCGTGGACACGACCGTCGTCCAATACCACAATGCGATCGGCATCCATGACACTCGCGATGCGCTGGGCGATGATGAGCACGGTCGCATCGGGAATCCGAGCGATGTGCTCGCGAATCTTTGCGTCGGTCGCCATATCGACCGCGCTGGTGGAGTCATCAAAAATGAGCACGCGCGGATGCTTGAGCAGCGTGCGCGCGATGCACAGACGTTGCTTCTGGCCACCCGAGACACCGGCGCCGCCTTGGCCCAACTCGCCGTCCAGCCCGCCGATGCGATCAAGGAACTCGTCCACGCACGCCGCGCGGCAAGCCGCGAGGAGCTCATCGTCCGACGCCTGCGGATTGCCCCACTGCAGGTTCTCGCGCACGGTACCCGTAAACAGCACATTCTTTTGCAGCACAATGCCCACGGCGTCGCGTAGAGTCGCGAGATCGTAGTCGCGCACGTCGCGCCCGCCCACAAGCACGGCGCCTTCGGTGGCGTCGTACAGGCGCGCAATCAGCTGCGCAAGCGAGCTCTTGCCCGAGCCCGTGCCGCCGAGGATGCCCACCGTCGAGCCGCTCTCGATGCGAAGGTCGATATGCTCGAGCACATCCTCGGCTGCATCCGCGCGGTATTTAAAGGAAACGTCGCGAAATTCGATACTGCCGTCCGCTGGCGCCGCAGTCGCGAGATCTCCCGCGGGGTTGGCGATAAAGGGTTCCTCATCGAGCACCTCGGCGATACGGCCCACACTCGTAAGAGCGCGCGTGAGCAGCAAAAACACGTTAGAAATCATCATGAGCGAATTCATGATCAGCAGCACGTAGCTCATAAAGCCCGTGAGCGAGCCCACGCCCAGCTTGCCGGCGAGAATCATGCGGCCGCCAATCCACAGGATGGAGAGCGCAGCCACGTACATCGACAGCTGAAACACCGGCAGGTTGAGCACCGCGCTGCCAAAGGTCTTTGTCGCAGTGCGCGCAAGCTCGGTATTGACTGCGTCGAACTTGGCCTCCTCGTGCTCGGTACGAACGTAGGCCTTGACGGCACGCACGGCGGTGAGGTCTTCCTGTACCACGCCGTTGAGGTGGTCCATCGAGGTCTGGAGTTGGCGGTAGAGCGGACTGACGCGATAGGTGATGACGCCCAGTACGATTGCCAGCACGGGCAAGATGATCGCAAAGACGGTGGCGAGCGGGCGCGACAGCATCAGCGCGTAGATAAGGCCGACGATAAGCGTCACCGGGCCGCGCACCATAGGGCGAAAGCCGTTGCCCACAGCATTTTGGATAACGGTGATGTCCGTGGTCATGCGGGTGACGAGCGAGCTGGCGTCGTAGTTGTCCAGGTTACCAAAAGCGAGCGTCTGAATCTTTTTGTACTCGGCCTCGCGCAGGTTAGTGCCTAGGCCCGAGGCAACGCGGGCGGACGTGCGGGCATAACCCAAGCCCAGTACCAGCGAAAGCGCAGCGCACACCAACATGTACGCGCCCTGCAGCAGCATGTAGTTGATATCACCCGCAGGCACGACCACATCGATGATGTTGGCCATGATGACCGGGATAAACAGCTCGAGCACCGTCTCGACCGACACAAAGAACACGCCGAGGATGGCATCGCGACGGTATGCCCCTAGATAGGAAAACAGTATTTTGAGATTGCGCACGCAGGTTCAACCCCCATCAAACGTTGTTCGCAAACGCACGTATTATTGCGCGCCGAATAATGGTGTCAAGTATTCCGAAATCGTTTTCTGCAAGGTTAGCGACGGCGACGAGTTCTCGTGACGTGTGTCCATATTCACTCGGAATAATGGTGCGCGCGATTTTTTTCACCCCACTGCCAACGCAAACCTTGACTCTACAATCGTTGTAGGGTTTTCACTACACTGGTAGCTAAACGAACCCAGCCAGAAAGCCCCGCTCATGGAACACGACCTCACACGCGGCAATGTCCTTAAGACCATCGCGGTCTTTGCCCTGCCTTATATGCTCTCGTACTTTTTGCAGATGCTCTACGGCATGGCCGACCTGTACATGATGGGGCAGTTTAGCGGCGCCGCCGGCATCACCGCCGTGGGTAATGGCGCGCAGACGCTCTATATCATTACCGTGACGCTCGTGGGCCTGGCCATGGGAACGACGGTCATCGTCGGCCATGCCGTGGGCTCGCGCCGCTTCGACCGCGCCGAGACCGCCATCGGCAATACCATCACGCTGTTTATGGGCGTCTCGGTGGTACTGGCTGTCATCTTGTTTGCACTATGCCCGCAGGTTGTGGCGCTCATTGGCACGCCGCCCGAGGCGGTCGAAGGCACCGCCGCCTACCTGCGTATCTGCTTTGTCGGCATTCCGTTTATTGCCGCATACAACATTCTCTCGGCCATCTTTCGCGGCCTGGGCGATTCGCGCTCGCCCATGTACGTGATCGGCGTGGCATGCATCATTAACATCGCGCTCGATTTTCTGTTTATCGGCCACATGGGGCTCGGCCCCGTGGGCGCGGCGCTCGGCACGGTAACCGCCCAGACGGCAAGCGTTGCCCTCGCGCTCGTGTGGCTCAAGAGCCGTCGCACGAACATCCATGTTAAGCGCAGCGACCTGCGTCCCCAGCCCGAGGTGCTCAGCAGCATTCTTAAAATCGGCGTGCCCGTGGCAGTACAGGACGGCTGCATCCAGGTGGCGTTTATGTTTATCACCGTCATCGCCAACCATCGCGGCCTGGTCGACGCCGCCGCCGTGGGCCTGGTCGAAAAGATGATCAGCTTTTTGTTCATTGTGCCGAGCTCCATGGGTGCCACCGTCAGCGCGCTCACGGCGCAAAACGCCGGCGCGGGCAAGGGCGATCGTGCACGTCAGGTGCTCAAGGGCGCTATGACGATCTCGGTGGTGTACGGCTGCCTGATCACGGTGCTGATGTGGCTGGTGGCGCCGGCGTTTATTGGCTTTTTTGCCAAGGACCCTGCGGTGGTCGCGGCCGGTACCGGCTATATGCACAGCTACATTTTCGACGCAATCTTTGCCGGCATCCACATTTGCTTTAGCGGCTTTTTCGCTGCGTATGGCAAGAGCTACATCGGCTTTGCGCACAACGTGCTGGCCGTGGCACTCATTCGCGTGCCCGGCGCCTGGCTGCTGTCGAACGCCTATTCCGACACGTTGTTTCCCATGGGTATCGCCTCGCCGTGCGGATCGATTTTGTCGGCAGTCATCTGTGTTGTCGCGTTTACCGTGCTCAACCGCCGCGGAGCTTTTGACAAGTTGGTGGCGTAGCGGGGCGACGCGAGTCTGGCGCCCCTCCCCGACCCTATTGAAAGGAGCGGTCCTGTGACCGACACGCCAAGTGAACATACTGAGGGCCTGCTCCGCATTGGCGAGGTGGCGCGCCTGTTTAACCTGAGCGTTGGGACGCTACGTCATTACGAGCAGATGGGCTTGCTGGACCCGGCGTACATCGATCCGGCAAGCGGGTACCGCTACTACGGATCGCGGCAGCTCTCCACCCTCAACACCATCAGCCACCTGCGTGTTCTCGACTTGCCGCTCGCGCAAATCCGTGAGTTTGTGACCACGCGCGATGTGAACCTTATGCAGCGGCAGCTAGCTCAGCAGCAGGAGCTCATCGAGCGCAAGCGCCGCGAGCTCGAGCGCGTGTCGCGCAAAATCGATAACCGGCTTGCCCTACTTCACGATGCTTTGAACACCGAGCTCGATAGCATTTGCACAATCGATGCGCCCGAGCTTCGCTGCGCCGTGTTGCGCGAACGCGTCAACCCTACCGACGCCTATGCGCTGGAGTGGCAAATTCGTCAACTGCAGAAGGGTCAGCACGAGACCTTTGTCTTCCTGGGCAACTTAGGCGTTGGGATTAGCGCCGAGCGCCTGACCGCCGGCGACTTTGACGGCTACGACGAAGTCTTTCTGCTGCTCGATGACACCGATGAGTACTTGGGCGACGTCGAGACGCGGCCCGCCGCGCGGTGCCTGACCATAAGCTTCCGCGGCACGCACGGGCAAGCAGCCCCGCGCTATGAGCAGTTGCTCGGCTATATGCGCGAGCACAACCTGGCGCCTGCCGGGACTTCGCGCGAGATCGCCCTGATCGACGACATCATCAGCGACGACCCCACAACCTACGTGACGCAGATCACGGTGCCGGTTTCCCCAGCAAAGTAAGAACCGACCGGAAGGCATCATGCTTTCCGGTCGGTTCTTCAATTTGGTTATCGATGCACTAAGCCTGGGGCACCTGACCAGTAGCCAAGATTTGCTCGAGTGCGTCCTCGTCCAGCACGGGTACGCCCAGCTGCTCGGCCTTGGTGAGCTTGGAGCCCGCTTTGGGGCCGGCGACCAGATAGCTCGTCTTCTTTGAAACACTGCCCGAGACCTTGGCGCCAAGCACCTTGAGCGCCGCGCCCGCCTCGTCGCGCGTGCGGTTGACGAGCGTGCCGGTGAGCACGAAGGTCAGGCCCGCGAGCGGCTGCGCATCAGCAAGCTCGCCCGCCACGCCAGCATCGGCTGCGGCTTGCGCGTGCGCGGCGCCCAGGTCGACCTCGAGCGACAGACCAGCCTGACGCAGGCGCTCCAGCACGGCAAGGTTCTCGGGCACGGCCAGGAACTGCTTGACGCTCGCCGCAATCTTGGGACCGATGCCCTCGCACTCGGCAATATCCTCTTCGCTCGCCAAGATGAGCTTGTCAATCGACAGGAATCGCTCGGCGATAACCTCGCCCACGCTCTTGCCCACGTGGCGGATGCCCAGGGCAAACAGCACGCGACCGAGCGACTGGCTCTTGGACTTGTTGAGCTCGGCGATGATTTTCTCGGCCGTCTTAAGGCCTACCGGAATGGGGTCGCCCTTCTTGACGCCCTTTTTGCTGTTGGAGCTGGCATAGGTGCGGCCCGTGTCCAGGCCTGCGATGTCGTCGACCGTGAGCTGGTAGAAGTCCGCGACGTCGTGAATCAGCCCGGCGGCGATCATCTTGTCGACAATCTCGTCGCCCAGGCCGTCAACATCCATGCAGCCGCGGCTCACCCAGTGGAGCAGGCGCTCCTTGAGCTGCGCGGGGCAGTCGATGGAGACGCAACGGTAGGCGACCTCACCATCCTCGTGGACCACGGGGCTGCCGCACACGGGGCAGACCTCGGGCATGTGCCAGTCGATCGAATCGGCCGGGCGCTTGTCGAGCACCGGGCCCACGACCTCGGGGATTACGTCGCCTGCCTTGTGCACGATGATAGTGTCGCCCTCGCGCACGTTTTTGCGGCGAATCTCGTCGATATTGTGCAGCGTGGCGCGCGCGATGGTGGAGCCGGCAACCGTCACCGGATCGAACTCGGCGACCGGCGTGAGCACACCGGTGCGGCCCACCTGGATGCGAATTTCGCGCAGGACGGTCTGCTTTTCCTCGGGCGGAAACTTAAAGGCAATGGCCCAGCGCGGCGCGCGGGCGGTAAAGCCCAGGTCGAGCTGCTGCTGGAAGCTATCGACCTTTACGACCACGCCGTCGATGTCGTAGTCCAGGTCGCCGCGATGTTCGAGCGCCTGGGCACAGAACTCGTGGACCTCGGCGGGTGTGGCGCAGCGTGCCACGTTGGGGTTGACGCTAAAGCCGGCGCTGCGCAGCCAGTCCAGAAACTCGCGCTGGCTGTGGACGTGCAGCGGGTCGGTATCGGCGATGGCGTAGATAAAGGTGGCCAGATCGCGCCGCGCCGTGATCTTGGGATCCTTCTGACGCAGGCTACCGGCGGCAGCGTTGCGCGGGTTAGCGAATGGATCGCGGCCCTCGGCATCGGCCTCTTCATTCAGGCGGACAAAGCTGCCCTTGGGCATATAGACCTCGCCGCGCACCTCGATGGTGCGCTCGCGGTCGGCGCCCATATGGGCGAGCGCCGCCTCGGACAGATGCATGGGCACATCCTTGATGGTACGCACGTTGAGCGACACGTCCTCGCCCGTGGTGCCATCGCCACGTGTGGCCGCACGTACGAAGGTGCCGTTTTGGTAGGTAAGCGCCACACCCAGGCCGTCGATCTTAAGCTCGCAGGTATAGGTGACGCTGCCGGCACCGAGCGCATCCTCGGCGCGTTGGAGCCACGCGTCGAGCTCGTCCAGATCCATGGCATCGTCCATGGAATACATGCGTGCCATATGCGTGACCGGCGTAAACTGCTCGCTCACGTAGCCGCCCACGCGCTGGGTATAGCTGTCGGGCGTCACCAGGTCGGGGTAGGTCGCCTCGATTTCCCGCAGCTCAACGAGCATTTTGTCAAAGGCGGCGTCCGTGATCTCGGGCGCGTCGAGCATGTAGTAGCGATAGGCGTGATAGTCGAGCTCGTGGCGCAGCTCGGCCGCGCGCGCTGCCGCCTGGGCACGGGCATCGACCGGTGCAGCGGTATCCGTGCTCGCTAGCGTTTCGGTATCGATGTCCACACCGTCACCAAACAGGCTCGATTGCTCCATAGCGGCACTCCTTCGCTCGATTTCAAACGGATACAAGAGTACCACCGGTCGCAACGGGGTCGAATAGCGGTCTCAAACCGCACCGAATCGGCAGCCGCCAGACTGGGGTGGACAGTTAGTTCAGATACGTATAAATCCTAGAGCTAAATCAGGCACGAACACCCCTGTTTCGACGAATTTGGGCTCCTCGAGACCATGTAAACGTCCCGCTCTCCCTTCCAAACACCCATTCGAGCCCTATCCCAATCAAAAATTGCTCAAAACGCATCCCAAGCTGCCCCAGATTTATACGTATCTGAACTAACTGTCCAGACCATTCCGAACCAGGCCTCTTGTCAGCCCCAAGTGATCCGTTTTCCTCCGTCCCCAACGGATCAATAAGAAAAGAGGGGCTGTCCCACGTTGATGGGACAGCCCCTCTGGCATCGGTATGTGCGATACGGCTCGTTAGAAACCCTGACCGTAGCCTTGACCCTGGCCCTGCTGGCCCAACAGCTCCTCCAGATACTGACGCAGCTGCTCGTCGGTGATGCCGCCGTTGCCGGTGTCGGTCGCGCTGTCGTTCTGCTGCTGGTTCTGCAGCTCCTCGTCGGAGCCCAACTCGACAGTGACCTTCTTCTCGTCCTTGCCGCGCACGAGCGTGATCTCGACCTTCTCGCCCACCTCGTGGCTGCGCAGCGCGATGATCAGGCCGTCAGCACTCGTGATCTCGTCGTCGCCCAGCTTGGTGATGACGTCGCCCTCCTGGATGCCGGCCTTGGCAGCGGGGCCGTCCTCGACAACGCTCGCCACATACGCGCCGCTATCGGTGCTCAGCTTGTTAGTGCGGGCGTTGAGCGCGTTGACGCTCGAAAGCGTGGCGCCCAGATACGGATGAACCGGCGTCTTGCCGTCAATAATCTGGTCGGCGATGTTCTTGGCGTAGTTGACCGGAATGGCAAAGCCAACGCCCGAGCTGGAGCCCGAGTAGCTCTCGATGAGCGAGTTGATGCCCACGAGCTCACCGTTGTCGTTGACGAGCGCGCCACCGGAGTTGCCCGGGTTGATGGCAGCATCGGTCTGAATCATGTTGGCATAGATGGTGTTACCGCTGGTAGAGCTCATGGCCGTGGAGCGATAGAGCGCCGACACGATACCGGTAGAGACGGACTGCTCGTTGCCGAACGGCGAGCCGATCGCCATGACCCACTCGCCCACGTTGAGCTTGGAGGAGTCACCGATCTCGATCGGGGTGAGTTTGGAGGAGTCGGCGTCTTTGAGCTTAATGACGGCCAGGTCGCTCGAGGCATCGTTACCCACGAACTCGGCCTCGTAGGTGGTGCCGTCGTCCATGGTCACCACGTACTGGTCGTAGCCGTCGACCACGTGGTTGTTGGTAAGGATGTGGCCCTCGGTATCGAGCACCACGCCCGAGCCGACGCTACCCGAGCTGTCCGACTCGTCGGCAGACTGCGAAAGCGAACCACTCTGGCTGCCGCTCGAGGTAGCGGTAATGGAAACAACCGAGGGCAGCGCCTTGGCAGAGACGGCCTCGGCCAGCGTGGTGTCCTCGGAGTCGATGGTGATCTTTTGCGTCGACGAGCCCGAAGCGCCCGCCGTCACGGCATTCTTGCCACCGCCGATATCGAGCGTGCCACTCATGATAAGCGCGATGACCAGCAGGGCACCGCAAGCGCAGCCGGCGAGCGCCGCAATAAAGATCGGCAGCTTTTTGGTCTTGGTCTTGACCACCGTTTGCTTGTTCACAACCTGCTGGCCGCCCAAGGGCTGGCCAGTCTGCGTATCGTAAGCTTGCACATAGGGAATGTTGTTGCCACCGGCAGGCGTCGACTCCACCTGCACGCGCGGCTGCTGCTGGGTCTCGCCGGCGTTGCCCGCATCCTGGGGACGCTGGGAATCGTACTCGCTCATAGCTGCGATCCTTTCGTCTAATAACCAAAGGCCCGCCAAACATGTGGCGGGCCATCATTGTTCACGTTGAGTTGTACCCCAATATGCGGGCGCACGTGTATGAGAACGCAATCTTTTAGGAAGGCTTAAGTTCTGTTGCAAACCCGAAAGGGACCCGTACCTGCGGTAAAACCACCACAAAGGTGCCTGTCCCCTTTGTGGTGGAAATCTAGTCCTTAAACAGATAGCCCACGCCACGGACGGTGGTGATGTGCGCCGCGATCTGCGGGCCCACCTTGGAGCGGATGCGTCGGATGTGCACGTCAACGGTACGCGTGCCGCCGCAGTACTCAAAGCCCCACACGCGGTGCAGCAGCACTTCGCGGCTGTAGGCGCGGTTGGGATGCGTCGCCAAAAAGCTCAGCAGCGAGTACTCCATCAGCGTCAGGTCGATGGGCTCATCGTCGAGCGTCACCTGGTAGGTAGCCAGGTTGATCTCGAGGTTGTCAATGTTGAGCACATCGTCGGCGGTGACGGTCTCCTCCTCGCCCATGAGGCGCTGCGCACGAGCCTTGAGCTCGTTGGGCGTCGCCGTGGGGCATACGAAGTCGGCATGCGCGTGATTCGGCAGGCGCAGGGTGCCGAGCGCCTCATCGTCGACGATTACCAGCATGGGAACGCCGCCGCGATCGTCGAGCCACTTGGCAATCTGATCGATACGGTCGCTGCGGATGCCGTCGGAATCGAGGATCAGCAGATCAAAGTCGTGCGCCGCGGTCGGCGAATCGGGGGTGGCCAGGCTCACCTCGACACCCAGGGTGGTCGTCAGGCTGCGGGCAAACTCGTGGAAGCGCGTCGTGCGCGCCATGAACAGGGCACTCTTTTCGGACATATCGGCCTCCAAAGAAATGAGCTCAATCGTACTGGGACTAGCCAGCGCGATTAGGAGTTCGCCAGGTAGTGCTTGATCTCCCACTGGGTGATCGTGGACTCAAACTTATGCCACTCGTCGCGCTTCTTTTTAAGGAAGAAGCTGTGGATGTGCTCGCCGAGGGCATCCTTCATAAACTGCGAGTCCTCAAACACGTCGAGCGCCTCTTTGAGCGAGCGCGGCAGCGGCGTGTAGCCTGCCTCGAGCATCTGGCGACCGTTGAGTTTGAGCGTCTCGGCCGTGGCCTCGGGCGGGAGCTCCAGCTTGCGCTCGATGCCGTCGAGACCAGCCGCCAGCGTAACGGTGTTGACCAGGTACGGGTTGGCCATGGGGTCGGGACTGCGCAGCTCGATGCGCGTGGACAGCTGCTTGCCGGGCTTGTAGACCGGGATGCGGACCATACTCGCGCGGTTGCGCAGGCCCCACGTGGCGTACTGCGGCACGGAGTCGCCACCCGTGGTGATGCGCTTGTACGAGTTGACCGTGGGGTTGGTGATGGCGCTGATCTCGCGCGCGTGCGCCAGAATACCGGCCATGTAGTGCTTGGCGACGTCGGAGAGATGGTACCTCTCGTCGTCCTCGCCCCAAAAGACGTTGTTGCCGTCGTGATCAAACAGCGACTGGCACAGGAACATGGCGCTGCCGTCCTCGCCCGCCAGCGGCTTGGGCATAAAGGAGGCGTGGCAACCGCTCTCGTAGGCCTGCTGCTTAATGATGAGCTTGGCCGTGGTGATTGCGTCGGACATGCTCAGGGCCTCGGCGTGGCGCAGGCTCATGCCGTGTTGCGAGCGGCCGGCGGCGTGGAAAGTGTACTCCACGGGCACGGACATCTTCTCGAGCGTGAGGACCGTGTTGCGGCGCAGGTCGCGGGCAGCGTCGCTCACCGAAAGGTCAAAGTAGCCCACATTGTCGAGCGGCTCGGGCGTGTGCTCGTCGGGGAAGTAGTAATACTCCAGCTCGGCACCAACGTTGAGCAGGTAGCCGGCCTTCTCGGCCTTGTGGAACATGCGGCGCAGGGCATCGCGCGGGTCGCCGGCGAAAGGCTTGCGATCGGGAGTGCACACGTCGCAGAACACGCGGGCGACGCCGTTGTGGCTCGGGCGCCACGGCAGGATCTGGAAGGTCGAAGCATCGGGAAACGCCAGCATGTCAGCTTCCTCGGGCGTGGCAAAACCCTCGATGGCGGAGCCGTCAAAGCCGATACCCTCCTCAAAAGCGACCTCGAGGTCCTCGGGGCTAATGGCAAAGTTCTTGAGGCGGCCGAGAATGTCGACAAACCACAGACGCACAAAGCGGATGTCACGCTGCTCTACGGAGCGGAGTACGTAATCGATGTTCTGCTGGTTCATGTCGCTCCCCTTTCTTTCGGGCGGGTTTCGACTGGTCTATATCGCAGATACTATCGCAGAAAAATGTTTCCGCAGGGTTAAAGCGTATCAAGCGCTCAAAAAACGTGTGCGAACAGGCTGTCTGACTTACGCGCGATCATAAAGGATCACTCCTTCGCGCTCGATTACCGCGGCAAGATCGTCATCAAGATAGTCACTCGAGACGAGGTCAACCTGCCTCCCGGTCTCTTTGCGCACCGTCTCACCAAACGCCGACAACGCGAAAAGACCGAAGCCCTGCTCGCGATCGACTTCGAGACGCAAGTCAATATCACTATCGGCATGCGCCTCGCCACGGGCATACGAACCAAATAGAATCACGGTTTTGATGGCGGGAATCGTGCTGGCCGCTTCGCGGACGGCGGACTCAATCTGGGCAGTATCCAAAATGCCCGTCGCGGAGCTTTCGCTCGCAGAGCTTTTACCAAGTGAAGGAACAAACGGCAGAGAGCGCTCGCGCAGCATCTGCCTCATAAACATATTGACCGCAACAGACGAAGTCATGCCAAGTTCTTCGCACAGCTCGGCAAATGAGTCTTTAATTGACGAGTCCACTCGCACACTCAGCACAGACGCAGCCATGGATACCTCCTGTATGACATTGTCTATATATTATCATACAGACTAGCGCGAGGTCGAGGCGCGGTGTTCGATGTGACCGGGGATCTCGATGCGTTTGGGGGCGAGCTTTGCGGCCTCGCCCACGGTGGTGGTAACGACGTCGATGCGCTCGGACAGGCGCTCGACCACGCGCTCGGCAATGGTGAGGGTATCCTGCGCGGCCGTGGTGACGCCGCCAAAGAGCACATGGTTCCAAGGGTAGTCGTCAAACGTCGCGATCTTGAGCCCTGCCGGCAGCGAGGGGCCAAGCTGGGCCAGCGCCTCGGTCAGGCGCAAGAAGACCAGGCCGTTGACAGCAATGAGGCCGAGCTTTTTACCTGCATAGCCACGGATGGTCTCGTCCAAACGGCCAACGCCCGCAGCACCGCCATCGGCCAGGGTGACGACCTCGCCCGCAAGGCCGCGGCGCGAAAGCTCTTCGACAAAGGCCTCGGCGCGCTCGCGACGGACGGGGCTGTCGTCGCTTGCCTCGGTGAGCAGGCACAAGCGCTCGCTGCCCGCAGCAGCCAAGGCGTCTACCAGGCCGGCAACCAGCTCGCGGTTGTTGGAGGTCACCAAATCGACACCGCCGTCGGCAACATCGCGGTCGAGCAGCACAACGGGCAGGCGCCACGCGGCCGCGGCGATCGCCTTGTCGTTGCCTCCGCAGGTGTTGACGACCAGGCCGTCCACGCCAGCATCGATAAGTCTGGTGAGCGACTCGGCCTCCTTTGCGGGGTCGTTGCCGCTAATGGCAGTCATGAGCGAGCAGCCGCGCGCGGCGGCGCTGGCGGAAAGTCCTTCGAGCATGGCGCTCGAGAATGGGTTGGCGATGTCGGCCAGGATCACGCCGATGAGGTTGGTGCGCGAGGAGCGCAGATTGCGCGCGGCGGCACGCGGGCGATAGCCGGTGCGCTCGATAACCGCCGCGATGCGAGCACGGGTTTCCTCGGTCATTTGCCCGGGGCGGTTGTTGAGATAGCGCGAGACCGTGGCCGGACTCACGCCCGCCTCGGCGGCAATGTCCTTGATTCTCATCTGTGCCATAGCGCACCCCGTTTCCCAATTGTCGGCGGCCTGAGCCATTTTAGGCATTTTTTAAGGCTCTGTTAGACCAGGATTGACATTCCGCCCCGTCATCTTCTTGCGATTGC
>CATXXC010000009.1 GCA_958403385.1 uncultured Collinsella sp. | reverse complement strand
TCAATTGGTGCGGCGTATAGGATTCGAACCTATGACGTTCTGATTCGTAGTCAGACCCTCTATCCAGCTGAGGTAACGCCGCAGCGCAAGACATATAAAACCACTTTAGCTTATTGGAGTCAAGCACAATCTCAAACTTTTTTGTGGAACGCAGTTTTGTCACGCTGCTCCGCATATACCGCCGTTCCCCGTACGATCGATTGGCTTTTCGATCACGTCAAACTTAGCATCAAGTTCCCTCAGGAGCGATCTCACCCGCTGGGCACAGTCATAATCGGCAAACGAGATGCTCAGCATGCGCGCGACCTGGTTGGAAGTCCCAACTCCATAGAAGTGCTCCAGCGCCACAAGCCCCTCGTGCGTCACAAAGGTCTCGACCACATGCGGCGACTCCTCAAAGCACCATTGTGTCAACGGACCCTCACTCGTCTGCCGAAGCACCAGGCCACCCATGCCAGACGGCTCACACGTTACAAGCAGGTACTCCCCGCCCTCGTCGCTCTCAAACAAAACCACCCGATCATCAAACAGCTCCATCGCGTCCCCTTTCTCTCGCTCTTATTTAGCAAAAGCATAGCAGGTAGATGGCTGTATACAGAACGTTTGTTCGTGTGTTTTCTATTGAGCTGTCCGCACGATATGGTAAGGCTTTGCGCACAAAAAAGGCGCCCCGGAAAGGGGCGCCCTCGCAAATCGCTTATGCAGGCAACCTACGCGACCGGCTCAATCTTCTCGAGGCCACCCATGTAGGGACGAAGAACCTCGGGGATCGTGATGGTGCCGTCGGCGTTCTGGTAGTTCTCCAGGATGGCGGCCATGGTGCGGCCAGCCGGCAGACCGGAACCGTTGAGGGTGTGCAGGTAGCGCGAGCCCTTGAAGTTCTCGGGGTCGCGATACTTGATGTTGGCGCGACGGGCCTGGAAGTCGCCGCAGTTGGAGCAGGAGCTGATCTCCTTGTAGGCGTTGTAGCTCGGCAGCCAGACCTCGATGTCGTAGGTCTGACGGGCAGAGAAGCCCAGGTCGCCGGTGCACAGGCTAATCACGCGATACGGAAGGCCCAGCTGCTGAAGCAGGTACTCGGCCTCGGCGGTCATGCTCTCAAGCTCCTCGTCGGACTCCTCCGGCTTGGCAAACTTGACCATCTCGACCTTGTCGAACTCGTGCTGGCGAATGATGCCGCGGGTGTCGCGACCAGCGGAGCCGGCCTCCTCGCGGAAGCAGGGGGTGAAGGCGGTGTAGCGACGCGGCAGGGTATCAGCATCGAGAACCTCGCCGGCGTGCAGGTTGGTAAGCACGACCTCGGCGGTGGGGATCAGGAAGTTATCACCCGAGACGTGATAGGCATCGTCCTCGAACTTGGGCAGCTGGCCCGTGCCAAACATGGTCTGACGCTTGACGACGATGGGCGGCCACCACTCCTTAAAGCCACGGCTGGTGTGCGTGTCGAGGAAGAAGTTGATGAGGGCGCGCTCCAGACGGGCGCCGGCGCCACCGAGAACGGTGAAGCGGCTGCCGGAGAGCTTGTTGCCGCGCTCGAAGTCGAGGATGTCGAGGTCGGTGCCCAGATCCCAGTGCGGCTTAAAGTCGAAGTCGAACTCGCGCGGGGTGCCCCAACGACGGCGCTCGATGTTCTCGTCCTCGTCCTTGCCGTACGGCGTGGCCTCGCAAGGGATGTTGGGCAGGTGAGCCATGAAGTCGTACTGCTCCTGCTCAAGAGCGGTGCGGCGCTCGGCCAGACCGTCAATCTTCTCGTTGACGGCGCGCACGGCCTCCTTGGCGGCCTCGGCCTCGTCCTTCTTGCCCTCCTTCATCAGGGCGCCGATCTTCTTGGACTCGGCATTACGCGTTGCCTGGAGCTCCTCGACCTCGGTGATGACGGCACGGCGCTCGTCGTCGAGCTCAAAGAACTTCTCGCGATCCCAAGACGTCTGGCGGTTAGCCATGGCGACATCGATGGCATCGGGGTTCTCGCGAACAAACTTGATATCAAGCATTAGATCCTCCGGCGATATACATTCCATTTAGGTTGCAACCTTGTACATGTATGGGCAAGTATATACTTATGAGCGTTTACGACCCAACTCAACTACGCAAGAAGGCACCCAATGGACGCAGTTTTTTCCTTTTTGTTTGGCACCCGCACCGGTTTTGCCATCCTTTTCGCCGGCGGCATCCTGTTATTTGCGATTCTTGCCTTTGTAATGGAGAAGCGTACCCATAAGATGTACGTCGACCGCGGACCCAAGTCCGAGGATGAGGAAGACAGCTTCTGGGACTAACCTGCCAAAAAGGGACAGGTTTATTTTGGTCTGTTTTATCTGGGCAAACGCAAGCGCCCCGCAACTGGAATTGAGCCAGTTGCGGGGCGCTTTTCGCTAAAAGGACAAAACCGCAGAAAATACCTGCCAAAAATAAACCCGTCCTTTTTTTGGTCGGTTTTACTGGAGAGTTGCGTCGATTGCCTTGACCAGGGCGCTGCGCATGCCAGCGTCCTCGAGCGCAACGACGCCCTTGATGGTGGCACCACCGGGCGAGCATACGGCATCCTTCATCGCCGCAGGATGCTGGCCAGTTGCAAGCTGCAGCTTTGCCGTACCTAGCACCATCTGGCTCACAATGCGATAGGCATCGGCACGCGGGATACCGTGCTTGACCGCCGCATCGCCCAGGGCCTCGATTGCCATGGCGACAAATGCCGGAGCGCAACCACCCACCGTGCCGCCCACAAACAGCAGGCTCGTATCGAGCTCGACCACCGCACCGAGTTTGCCAAGCAGATCAAGCACCACGGCGCTCTGCTCATCACTAAGCGTGGAAGCCTTCTCGCAAGCGATGACGCCCTCGCCCACCGAAACCGGTGTGTTGGGCACCGTCGAGATATGCGCGACGCCCGGCAGGACCTGCTCCCACTTGGCACTGTCCCAGGTCCAGGCAACCGACAGAACGACCTTTTTGGCAAGAGCATCCTTGAGCGGGGCGAATACCTTCTCGATCATGTACGGTTTGACCGCAGCGACCACGATATCGGATGCGGCGACAACCTCGGCGGCATCGTGGCAGGCGACCATGCCGCGCGCCTCGCAGCGCTCAACCAGTGCGTCGTAGCGACCCGCGCAGGCGCACATGTCGCTCGCAGCTACACCGGCAGCGATCCAGCCATCGGCCATAGCGCTCGCCATATTGCCAAAACCGACAAATCCAATCTTCATATCTCATAGTCCTTTCAGACACATTCCTCAAAACGAAAGGTATTGTCCCACGCCATTGTTTCGTATTGCCGACCTATTTGTGATACGGCTCGCCACGGCTGATCTTGCAGGCACGGTAAATCTGCTCTAGCAGCACCACACGCGCCAGGTTATGCGGCAAGGTAATGTGTCCAAAGCTGAGCATCTCGTCGGCGCGGGCGCGCACCTCATCGCTCACGCCGTCCGAACCGCCAATCACAAAGGCGATGTCGCTGCTGCCTCGCAGCATAAGATCGTCGAGCCTCGCCGAGAGCTCCTCACTCGAACGCTCCTTGCCCTCGATAGCCAGCAGGATCACATGCGCTCGAGACGGCAATGCAGCAAGAATTGCCGCCCCCTCCTTGTCGCGCGCGGCATCCACGCCGCCCGCCTTAGCCGGGTCGATATCGGCCACCTCGCGGATATCCACCTTGGCATAGGCGCCTAGGCGCTTGGTGTACTCAGCGCACGCGTCCTTCCAAAAGCGCTCCTTGAGCTTACCGACGCAAACGACGGTGTATTTCACGCGCGTCTACTCCTTCGAATCGTTTTGAACTTTGCCGGCGGTCAGCATCTGCTCGAACATAGAGGCCGACCGCGAGAAGTCGCTCGGCAGCACGACCGTCGAGGTTTTACCCGTGCGAGCAAACTCCGTCATCATCTCGGACCACTGCGTAAACATGAACAGTTGGTTGGCCTCGTCATTGCCGACACCCGTCTCCTGGATGATCTCGAGCGAATCTTTGATACCCAGTGCGATGGCCTTGCGCTGGTTGGCGATGCCCTCGCCCGCCTTTTCCATAGCCTCGGCCTCGGCGGTCGCCTCGGTGACGCGCTTGATGCGGTCGGCCTCGGCGAGCTCCTGTGCCGCAGCGCGCTTGCGCTGGGCGGCGTTGATGTCGTTCATGGAGTTCTCGACCTCGGTCGGCAGTGCGATTTTGGTGATGAGCGTCGACACGAGGGTGAAGCCGTAGGCGGCCATCTGCTCGGAAACGGTAGCGTTGACATCCTTGGCGATGTCATCCTTCTTGGCAAAGACCTCGTCGAGTGTGTAGACGGGAATCGAAGAGCGCAGGGCGTCGGTGATGAAGTCACGCATCTGGTCGACGGGCTCCTGCAGCATGTAGTAGCTCTTGTAGATACCCGAATCTGCCGGGCCGGCGCCCATGTCATAGCTCACGTGGTACTGAGCAGAGACCTCAAGGCCGATGGTCACGTTGTCCTGGGTCTTAACGTCGATGCCAAAACCGTTTTTCATGGTGCGCAGACTCACCGTGGCGGCTTTGCGGTCAATCACGGGCACCTTCATGTGGAAGCCCGCGTTGACGATGCGGTTAAACTTGCCCAGACGCTCGATGATCACGGCATGCTGCTGTTCAACGACATAGCAGGCGTTGGGAAGCAGTAACAACAAAATGATGATGGGAATCAAAAGGCTGGTAAGGGCGGCGATGATACCGGACAACAGCATGGTCTCTCCTCTGATAGGCACACGTTGGCACTAGGATACCCGCACGAAGCAGCAACGTGACATCAACAAGAGGCCCATAACAAAAAGCTCCCATTGCTGGGAGCTCTTTCAATCAATGGTGCGGGCGAAAGGACGTCCGCGTATCCGCTTCGCGGATCCGCACCGGCTTCGGCCGCCTGCCGGCGTCCTCGCCAGCTCGCTAAAAACGCTCCGCGTTTTCTTTACGCTCGCTCCTTCACAGGTTCAAGTCCCTGTGATGGGCCCATAACAAAAAAGCTCCCATTGCTGGGAGCTCTTTCATTTAATGGTGCGGGCGAAAGGACTTGAACCTTCATGGGGTTGCCCCCATACGGACCTGAACCGTACGCGTCTGCCAATTCCGCCACGCCCGCGTGCAGGAATTAGAATAACGGAGCGCCACCACGAACGCAAGAACTATTTTTGAAAAAGTTTGCAGGCATTCTCCCAAGCGGCTTGCACGATTGTTTCGGCGTCCTCACCCGTGCGATCGACACGGTCGTTGACCAGCGTGTTTGCCGTAATGGAGATCATTGCGGGCTCGCATTCAAGACCGCGGATGGGCTCCGGAGCCATATACGGGCAATCCGTCTCGAACAAAATTCGATCGAGTGGAGTTGCCGCAAATGCCTCGCGCACATCGTCGTTGCGCTTAAAGGTGGCCGCACCGCCATAGGCGATATAGCAGCCCAAATCCACAAAGCGCTCCATCGTGGCGCGGTCCTCGCCAAAACAGTGCAGCACACAACCAGCCTGGGGCACACCCACCTCGCGCAGTACGTTGTACGCATCAACGTGCGAGGTGCGCTCCCCATCCGAGTCCTCGTGACGCAGGTGCAGCTCCACCGGCACATTGCGGCGCACGGCAAGCTCGAGCTGGCGCGCCATGCAATCAATCTGCACGTTATGGGGTGCCGGCGCGATATCGTCGTCATAGTCCATGTGGTAGTCCAGGCCGATTTCGCCAATACCGGCGCATAAGGGGTCATCAAGTGCCGCAACGACCTGTGCATGAACGTCGTCGGTATAGTCCGGCGCGCCATACGGATGCACGCCGGCAAGATACTTGATCTGCGGGATATCCTGCATCGGAAGAATCTCGCGCACCAGCCAGTCGCTATAGTCCGCCACGCTGCGCTTGTCAGCAATGGGGTCGAACATCGTCACCAACAGGTCGACGCCCGCGGCTTTGGCGCGCACGAGCGTCTCGGGCACATCCTTGCCCCAAAACGAAAGCAGATGTGCATGCGTGTCGGCAAGCGGCGCCAAGGGCACGGGACAAGCAACCGTCTTCTTTTTCTTGGTAAACGTCACGCGTTCGGCATTAGGCGTCATGGATTAGCTCCCGGGCCAGACGGACAAAGTCGGCAACATCGAGCGTCTCGGCGCGCGTGGTGGGTGCGATACCGCAAACCTCAAAAGCGGCATCGAGCACGTCCTTGGCAAAACCGTTGGCGCTCATGGAATTGCGGATGGTCTTGCGACGCTGAGCAAATGCAGCATCAATCACGCGGGCCACAAATTCGCGATCGAGTCCTTCGGGCACCACGCCGTCAACACGGTCGATACGCACGACGGCCGAGTCCACGTGCGGCGCCGGCATAAAGCAACGCGGCGGCACCTCAAAGCGACCCGTCACCTGCGCGTACAGGCCGAGCTTTGCCGTATAGCCGCCATAGGTCTTGTTGCCCGGCGCTGCGGCAATGCGATCGGCAACCTCCTTTTGCACCATGACGACGGCACGCTTGAGCGCCGGCATCGTCTGGAAAAATTGCAAAATGATCGTCGCCGCCACGTTATAGGGCAGGTTCGCGACAAATACCGTGGGCTCGCCGCCGGCAGCCTGCTCAATCTGCTCCGGGCCCACCTTAAGCGCGTCGCCCATGATAAAGTGGAAGTTGGCGTAGTCGGCGGCGTGAGCATCGAGCACCGGCTCGAGCTCGGGATCTGCCTCAATCGACGTGACGCACGCCGCTTCCTGCAGCAACGCAAGTGTCAACGTACCGCAACCCGGACCCACCTCGAGTACGCGCTCGTCACCTGCAAGCTCGGAAAGCTCGCAGATACGCTCGATCACATGATTGTCGATTAGAAAGTTCTGGCCCAGGCGATGCTTAGTCGCAAGGCCAAACTCCTCTAGCAGCTCCCTGGTGGCCGTGGGGTTTGCCAAAGGCGAAGTTGTCATGGTTGCCTCCTTAGCATGATGGCGGCGTCTTGAAACAAAAGGGCATGGACCGTGGCGGCCATGCCCTTACAGCTAAACAGCAAATTGCCGATATGGCGCTCGCGCGGTCTCTACGCCAGACGCGGGAACAGCGGCTCGCCCTTCTCGACGGGCTGACCACCGGCAAGCAGGCCCCAAGCGCAAATGCCCTTGAGGTCGTCGCTCGCGGCCTCGTCCTCGCAGGACAGGCGGCGCAGGGCCTCGGCAGAAGTCTGGGGCATGAGCGGCATCAGCAGGTGAGCGGCAATGCGGATGGCCTCGAGCAGGTTGTAGATCACAAACGCCAGCTCGTCAGCCTTGGCCTCGTCCTTGGCAAGCGCCCAGGGCTCGGAGTCCTCGATGTAGTGGTTGGCGGCATGGATGAGCTCCATGACCTCGTCCTTAGCTCCACCATAATCGAGCACGTCCATCTTGGCCATGTAGCGCTCGACCAGACCATCGGCGATCTTTGCCAGCGGGTTGTCGAACGCATCGAACGATGCGGGCTTGGCGGGCGCGCAACCATCAAAGTACTTGCCGCTCATGTTGAGCGAACGCGAGATAAGGTTGCCCCAGCTGTTGGCCAGGTCGGCGTTGTAGACCTGCTCCATGCGATCGAAGCTGATGGCACCGTCAGTGCCAGGGACGACGTCGGTCATAAAGTAGTAGCGATAGCCCTCGACGCCCAGCATGTCGATAACGTCCTGCGGAGCGATGGCGTTGCCGCGGCTCTTGGACATCTTCTCGGCCTTGCCGGTCTCGGCATTGCGCACGGTCAGGAAGCCGTGGGCAAAGACGTGCTCGGGCAGGGCCTCGCCGATGGCCATGAGCATGGCGGGCCAAATGACGCAGTGGAAGCGGATGATGTCCTTACCCACGATGTGGAACTGCGCGGGCCAGCGATAGGCCAGCTCGGCACGCGCCTCGTCGGTGTCGACACCGTAGCCGACGGCCGTCATATAGTTGAGCAGCGCATCGAACCACACGTAGGTCACGTGACCCTCGTCAAACGGGACCTGAATGCCCCAGTCAAAGCTCGTACGGCTCACGGAAAGGTCATTAAGGCCGCCCTCGACAAAGCTACGTACCTCGTTCATGCGGAACGCAGGCTCGACAAAGTCGGGGTGCTCGTCGTAAAGCTTGAGCAGCTTGTCCTGGAAAGCGGAAAGCTTAAAGAAGTAGGACTCCTCCTGCACGCGCTCAAGCGGACGGTGGCAGTCGGGGCACAGGTGCTGGCCGACGCTGCCGTACTCCTCGTCGCCCTTCTGGACCTGCGTATCGGTGAAGTAGGTCTCGTCAGGCACGCAATACCAACCGTCGTAGCTGCCCTTATACAGGTAGCCGGACTCCTTCATGCGCTCCCACAGGTACTGCACGGCATGATGCTGGCGCGGCTCGGTGGTGCGGATGAAGTCGTCGTTGGAAATCTCGAGCTTGCTCCAAAGCTCCTTGAAGTGCGGGGCCTGGCTGTCGGTCCACTCCTGCGGCGTCATGCCATGCTTGGCTGCGGCCTCGGCGACCTTCTCGCCGTGCTCGTCCATGCCGGTCAGGAACTTGACGTTATAGCCGGCGGAGCGACGATAACGGGCCTGAACGTCGGCGATGATGGTGGAATAAGCCGTGCCCAGGTGCGGATCGGCGTTGACGTAGTAGATGGGCGTCGTGATAAAGAACGAAGGCTTGCTTTGATCCATGGGGTTTGTCCTCCAGAAAAACGTTGCATACAGAGGATGATTCTAGCGCAAGGGCTGGATATCCTCCATCTATTGCATATCGAGCACCATGGCATAGACATCGCGCTTGCGGCGCGAATACTTCTGAGACAGGCGCTTGGCCACTGCAGACGCGGGCTCCCCCTCCTCGAGCGCGGCGCGGATATCCTCGCGCAGGGCCTCGTCGTGATCCGCTGCCGCGGCGCCAACCGGCACGGCACCGGCCTCCTCATCCTCGCTCGGCGGCGCGATGACCAGCGCAATCTCGCCCTTTACCTCGCCGCGAGCACGCAGCTCCTCGGCAAGCTGGGCAGCGGGCCCGCGCAAGACTTCCTCGTGCAGCTTGGTGAGCTCGCGGCAGACGGCAACCTCACGCTGGGGAAAGACCTCCACCACGGCCTCGAGCGTCGCCACGATGCGATGTGGAGACTCGTAGAAGATGAGCGCGCCGGGCACCACGGCAAGGCGCTGCAAACGGCGCACACGGTCGCCGTGCTTTCGGCCCAAAAAGCCCTCGAAGAAAAAATGCTCGCAGGGAATGCCGGACGAAACGAGCGCCGTGACGCAAGCAGAGGGCCCGGGAATAACTTCTACGGGCACATCGGCCTCACGTGCCGCCTCGACCAGCGCCTGGCCGGGATCGGACACGCTCGGCATGCCGGCGTCCGAGGCAAAGGCGAGGGTCTCCCCCGCCAGCAGACGGTCGACTAGGCCGGCGGCGCGGCTGGCGATCACATTCTCGTCGCAACGGACAAGCGGCTTGGAAATGCCCAGGTGCATCAGCAGCTTTGACGTCACACGCGTGTCTTCGCAGCAGATGGCATCGGCGGCGGCAAACGCCTCGCCAACGCGCGGGGACAGGTCGCCCAGGTTGCCGATGGGCGTGCCGACCACATAGAGTTTGCCCGTATGGGCGCTGTTTTGCGTCATATCAACCTATTCAATCATGCCACGCTCGAGCGTACCGAGCGCCGCGCGGGCGTCCCATGCTGCAATGCGCTTCTCGGTCTTCCACGTTTGGAAGAACCAACCGGCAGCCGGTGCAAACGAAGCCAGTTGGTTGGCGATAAACACGCGCTCGTAGGCATTGCGGCCCTCGGGCGTAACCGACGAGTTGGCAAAGATCGCCGCGCCCGACCATTCGCCCACCAGCACGGGGAACCCAGTCGAAATCGCTTCTTTAAGCTCGCGCTTGTTACGCGAAATCGCCGTCGTCAGCCCGCGGGGGCTCGTGATATCGAGCGCATACTCGTCGCGGTAATGGTACAGGTGAAGGTCCATGTAGACGTTCTTGTACTTAGCGCCGCGCATAAAATGCTTCCACTCGCTGGGATGTCCCGAAGACGAAAAGACGACGATCTTATCCTCGGGCATATACGAACGGACGAGCTCATAGGCATCGCGATAGAAGTTGCGCAGGTAGTGCGCAGGAATGCCATCCGTCATGGTGAAGAGGCTCTTGCGGACACTCATCTGCGGCGTATCCAGCAGCTCAATGCCCAGCAGGCTCTCGGCCTCGCCGTAGCGATCGGCCAGGCGCTCGAGCACGTCGAGTGCGACATGACGACCGTTGGTGGACGAATGCCACTCGGCAACAGCCTCCGGCGTGGCGGGCGAATCGTTGGAATCGCCCTGGCCACCGGGCACAGTTGCTAGATCAAGCAGCACGCGGATGTCGTACTTGGCAGCCCACTCAATTGCACGGTCGATGTAGTCGACAACCGAGATGTAGGACGCATCGGACTCCTGCGAGCCAAAGGCATACCAGGGTACCGGCAGACGCACGGCATTGAGGCCAATCTGCGCCATGCGGCGGAAATCGTCCTCGCTCACAAACGTCTCGTAATGACGGCGCATGCGCTCGTTATAGGCGGCGGTGCCCATGGCCTCCTGCAGCTCGGCCGCGTTGGATGCACCGGTCGCCGCGTATAGCGACGGGGTCACCCAAGGCTCGGGAATAAACCAGCCAGAGAGATTAACGCCGAGTATCCTCTCCATCACTGCCCCCTTCGGATCGTGCAGGCTGAGCCTGCATCGTATTGCACAGGAAAAGTATCGTTTTGAGTATACCCGCGCGTGCGGACAGACGACCGAACGGTCTGTAAAGTGGCGCAAAAGCGGGAGGAATATCTGGGCGGGCCCGAGATGGCGCGCCGAGATGTACATATGCGCCGGAAGTAGGCGGCCGAAAAGCGCATCCCGTTCTGAGCGCGGGATCTGGGACGCAGTTTCCGCCAAAGACCGCAAAAGGAAAGCACATCCCATTCTGACGCCGGATTCCGGGTCGCGCTTTCCCAAGCGGCCTCAAAGCGGAAAACGCATCCCACTCTGAAGCCAAATTCCGGGACGCAATTTCCGCAGAGCCCTCAATAAAAGAAAAGGACCCCTTTGCAGAGGTCCTAGTCAATTCAAGGTGGCGGGGAAGGGAATCGAACCCCTGACACGAGGATTTTCAGTCCTCTGCTCTACCAACTGAGCTACCCAGCCATTTGAGGTGTGCCTTGTTTCAAGGCTTGATTAGTATAACCAAGGACGCGTTCCGGTCAACCGAGAATTTTAAAAAAGTTTTTGGGCACAGCCTCGGTTCTATAAATCGGCACGTCAGAGGCATCAGCCGGCAGCAAGAAGTTTTTCACTCAGAGCCGCACGGGCAAACTCACTTGGCGTCATCCCCTCGGCAGCCGCCCGTCGACGAATGGCCTCCTTCATTCCCAGAGGAATCTTGACCGACAGCGTTGCCGTCCCCTCACCTGAGAGCGGGGGCCGTCCATGCACGATCCCACCAACGGTGTGTTCGCCATCCGGAAACTCTCCGCGCTCGTACGACTCGCACCACGCGTCAATCATTTCATCCGTTACAACCTGACCATTAGCGGCCGTATACGTCTTGCCCATCATCGACCCCTTTGCCGAGCCTGTTCAATCTCCTGCCAAAATTTCTTCTGGACTGGAGACAAGGCATGAATGATAAGCCACCCACGGACAAGCTCGACCGCGACAAGCTCCACGCTTCGTCCGTCTGGGAGCCATCCAATCGCAAGCCACCTCGGCGGCTCGTCCTTCGACTCGCGACGAATGCACTCAGTAACCGCAAGCCAAGCGCTAAGCACCTGCTTTTCCGTCAGGTGCTTTTTAGCGTTGGGATGGATCTCAACATCCATGCATCTTCTCCTCCATCTTACCCAATTTCGTATGACGAAAGTCCGCTGTCGCCAGTTCTTAAGCCGGCACGCGTTGGAGAGCAGGGATCGAAACAATGATTGAAGGACGCTCTAGTACGGCCCAGGCGCCGGGGCAGGAGCACGTGCGCCAAGGACGAACGCTTTCGTAGCGCGCGAGGATATTGCCGTCGCGATCGATGAAGGCGATGTCGATGGGATAGGCCATAAAACACGTATGGACCGAAGAGCAGCGTGGAAACGCCATGACGAGCGGCAGACCGTTGGCGGCAACCGGACACCGTCCCAGCATGCCGCGCAGGCGCACGGCAAACGACTCCGCCACCACAAACTCGGCCGGCGTCCAACCCAGCCTATTGAGTGCCCGCGCGTAGGCGATGTAGGACGAGACCGCGGTCACATGACCCCCGGACGCCATGGATCGACCGTCACCGCGCGCTCGTGCGACAACGTTGTCGGCGCCCCCAGCGTAACGCCAGCGATGCTGAGAGAAGTCGGCCACGGCTCATAGTGCATGGTGCAGGTGTAGGTCCTAAACGTACCGGATAGGGAGAGCAGGCCACCATCCGATGCCTCCGCGCCTTGCTCGCTCGACACTTCGATCTGCAAGCCATAGCCTTCCATGGCATTCAGAATTTGAGTCTGAACCGTCGCCGAGGCATCGGCAGAGCTTTCGTCGCCCTCCCCCTCCGACGCCACGGCGTGCGCCAACACGATGTCGGGCACCACGCGGTCGAAGCGCGCGACAGCGCTGGCAAAGATCATGACGTTGTACACGATGAGTGCCAGCACCAGCAAAACGGGCGTAACCACTGCCATCTCCACCGTCGCTTGGGCGCGCTCCTCGCGCAGACGCATGCGGATACTCATTACGACCCACCGCCCAGAGCGCCAACCAGCGTGGCGACATCGACGGTGAGCGGGATGGAGCCGCCGCCGGGCAGAGGAATCTCCGCAAGCGTGAACACCGTGCCGCTAATGGTGCGTTCGACTTGATATTCCAACGCCTCGCAAAGCGCCTTGGGATCGGTCACGCCCAACGGAATACTTCGCAGCTTGTCTTGCGCTTGAGAGAAACCAGCAATGTCAGACCCCGGACTCTTAATGACGTTGGCGGAATCGGTCAGCACCGGCTTTCGCAGGCGCAAGTCGCACGGCTCCAGACCCAACGCCGCCACGGAGGACGAGACGGTGTCACCGAGCCAGGACGCGATGGAGCCCAACGCGCCGCTACTCCCTCCCAAGCCACCGATCAGCTCTCCCATAAGCTCGTCGGCCGCACCCTGGATGTCTCCGTACCCCACAAGTAGGCGACCCCAAACATCCATAACGCCGTCGAGCACGCCGGCAACGCCGCCCGAACGCTCCTCCAGCGTCGAGAAGAAACGCGCGAGCACGTTGTTCTGCGCGGTCGCATCGTCAGGCGCCAGCACTGCAGCAGAAATTGCACCACGATCGCCAAGCTCAACTGCCGTGTTAAACGAAGAGTTGAGCTCGTCGGGACTGGAGATGGCGCCCGAGACCGCAAAGGCGACCACGCCGTTGCGACCGGGCGGGGCGATGCGCGGACGCTCACCGGATAGTTCTTTGATGGCGGTATCGAACGCATCGCCCGCACGGTCGGCTTCGTCCTCGGTCTGACGCTCGAGCTCAAGCTCCTTGTTGCGACAGTCGACGTAGTCCTCCAGGGCGTCTTTAAACTTGTCAAAGTGATACTCGAAGCCGTTTTCGATAGAGGTTGAAGGCGCCGCAACAGCACCAAGCGACGAAACGCCAAAATGGCATTTGCTGCATTTATCCTGCCCATCGTAATCGGCAACCGAAGCAAATCCGCTCGGCGTTCCTTTCTTATAGTTAGGGCAGGTCGTCCCGTAATGCAGATACGCCTTGTCATCGTTCACACTCGTCGGCCACACCGCATCGGTATAGAGTTCCGTCGCTCGAACCTCATCAGAGTTGCGCGGCAGCAGCGGAATATAGGAGGAAACCCTGTCTCCGTTCTCGGTTATATATGCCCGATCGACCTCCGCACTCGCATAGGTATAAAACGCCTTACGCGCCGCAGACTCTGCCTTCATCTCGACACTCGAGCCTTGGGGCTTCTCGTTTGCCAGACGCCGATGGTAGTAGTCCTTCGCGCGATCAAGGGCAACTTGAGGCTCCCACGTAACGCTCGAAGCGTAATGCGGATTTTGAACACCGGAGAGATCCGTTAGGCTTTTCGCACGCTCCCACATACACGAACAGCTGCCGACCGAACCTTTATCCGATCCACCGCAATCCGCTAGCCAGGCGCGCTCTTTGGCCTTCGCCGTCTCCTCCGATGCTTTTTGTAGCTCCTCGGCCGCGCGCTCCAGATCTTCCGACGCATCTTTAATGGCATCGGTCGAGATCTCGGATCCTTCGAGCGCAACAAAATCCGACTCGGATGTCCTGGGCACGGCAAGCGCCGTACCGGTATAGGTCACGCCGTCGGTATCCTGCGCCGATACTGCCTGCATGGCACGCGCGGCAACCAGGTACGGCAAGGCGGTCTCAATCTTTTGCAGGCCCTTTGCCGCACTTTTGGCAAACTTGTTACGTGTTTTAATGATCTGGGTTCCCGTATCGATGATATCGCTGCCAACGACCTCGGCGCCCGGAATAAGAATGGCAACCAAGCCGGTTCCGATCGTGGCAAACCCCGCCAGGCCCAAACTCAAAATGCTCGCATCCACCACCGTGGCAGCTGTGTGATAGGACGACACCACGTTGGCGCCCGCCAGGGCACCGCTATCGGCCGCCACCTGGGTATCTCCGGCGCGCGACATGCTCCATATCGCCGCGGTCGACGAAAACAGCAGCGTAAGCACCACCAGAATGACAACCGCAGAGGAGAGCGTGGTATAGGCCCCGTCTTCGATAAACAAGTCGATACCGGCACGGCCCATAAAGCCGCCCCGCTTGCGGCGAGCGCCTGGTCGACGGCGGGCCGCAAACCCTTGCGTCGCCCGCAACAGGCAGCGCCTAATCCCATGCAGCAATCCATGAATCATAATCTCCCTCCAGCCATTCGGGACGCGATCGATACGAGACGTCGACCTTGAGCTCGACATAGCCGCCCTCACCCGCACTGCCCATGGCCTGCACAAATGCACCGATCACGGGCAGCGGCTTAACCTCGCCGGCAACAGACACGGACGAAACGCCACCGGCACCGGCCCGCCCCAACTCGATATCCCACGACAGCGGCCCGCCGGCATGAAAAATCGAGACGTTGGGCACCGCGGCAAGTCTGCGGCGAGTGAACTCCTTAAGGTCATCGTCGTCCTCCACCGTCGTCGTGGTCATAAGCCGCGCGGTCTCGGCGGCGGCAGACTCCATGACCGCACGCGTATAGAGCAGGCACACCGGCTGCAACGCGAGCAAGATAAGTGTCAAAAACGTCGGCAGCAAAAAGGCGGCCTCGACCGTAGATTGCGCCCGATCCTCGCACGCGATATCAATACAGAGCGATGTCCTTGGCACCCGTCGCGGCATCGATAACCGACGATGGGGCGATGCCATGAGACGCCGCCCGCTCGACCAGTGCCGCCAAGCGCCCATCGGCGCCAGCGCGCCAAAGCCCCGCAATCGCCAGCACAATCGATAACAGCGCCACGGTGACGATGGCGTATTCGACGGTCGACTGAGCAGATTCCTCACGCAGGACATCATGCATTTCACGGCCCCTCCTTTGACTCCGTTGTTTGCGGAACCAGACGCACGGCACGCAGGCGGCACGAGGCATCGTCGGCATCCGCAGCAACCGTCACCATATCGACCCAGCCTCGCCCATCGCGCACGATGGCGCCCCATACGTTGCCCTTAATATCGAGATAGCCGCTCAGGGCGAGCTGGGCCGTGGGCACCTCGCGGTAGGCGCGCAACAGGTCTGCCGCCGCCTCGGTCATCGGCCGGTCCTCGGACCATGCGAGCCGAACCGCGATCGCGTTGCCTGCAGACGGCTCCGTCGCGCTGGCAGCCCGCTCGTCGAGTGCCTGCAAAAAGGTACGAGCCGTGACGGCGGCATTCCGACCGCCCATATCTCGCGCGCCTTCCGCTTGTGACACCGCCGCCGAGCCCGATCCCAAATCGGCAGCAGCGCCTGGACGCTGCTGCCGCGCAACACCCAGCCCCCAAAGCGTCACCGCTATTGCCACGAGCAAACAGACGAGCACCAGCGGCGAACCAACAGGCCGCCTGCCTCCTACAGGCTGTTGATGCCGTCTTTGATCGCGTTCCATAGTTCTTCGACTTTGCTCTTAAACGCGACGATGGCGATAATCGCGATCACTACGAGCACACCGACCAAGATGGCGTATTCGGTAGTGCCCTGCGCGTTCTCCTCCCGCAACAGCGCCTTGGCACGCTGGCGAGCGCGGATTGCCCGGCAAAATGCCCAGCTCCAAGCCTTGCCCGCAATGTCGGTCATCGTGTTCATGTATTCCTCCCTACATCATCCCGCCTGCTCCCAGCAGCGGGCCCAATATGGACAGAAGCAACGCCGGCAAGATGAGCGTGCCGGTGGGAATCAGCAACTTGACCGGCGCGCGCTCGATCTCGCGCTCGACTGCGGCGCGATGGGCCGCACGGATCTCGCGACTTTGAGCAGCCAGCGTCTCGGCCAGCGGGGCGCCCAGCGCAAGCGCCTGCCCCACCGTGATGGCAAAGGTCTCGAGCGCCCTCACGTCCAAATCACGCGCGGCAGCCAACAGCTCGGCCTCGCGCGTCCCCACGCCCACCTGCCACGCCATGCAAGCTCGTTCAAGACGGACGGCCAGCACCGACCGACGATTGGCACAGAAAATCTCGAGCGCCGCGTCAAACGAAAGGCCGGCAGAAAGACCCAGGCGCACCACGTCGATCATCTCGGACACCTCACCGAGCGGCACCCGCGCCGGGCCGCCCGCCCCAATCGCGCCCTTCATTCGCGCAGTCAGGGTATCAATCACCGAGTAGCCCGCAGCAATGACCAGTACCGCTTCACGCTTGCACGTCTCTGCAATCTTGCAAGCATCCGCACGCTCCAAACCTGTCGCGGCAAATACACTCAGGGCACACAGACAAGCCGCGGCCCCGACCAGGGCGCTCATAGCTCCACCCGCATAATGCGCCGGATAACTACCAGGGCAACGACGTTGAGGGCAAGTCCCAGTACCACGGCGCCCGCACCAGCCGGCGTCGCAAGACCGCGGCGAAAGTCTGCCGAAAGCAAAGCCAGCACCGCGCACATGCCCGCCGGCATCGCCGCGACCATGTGTGCCGACATACGCGCCTGTGACGTCTTAACGTCCAGACGGCGTTTGAGCTCAATGCGCTCACCCACCATGCTCGACGCCTCGGACAGCAAGCCGGCAAGCGGAGCCCCGGTACGCTGCGATACTTTGAGCGCCAAGGTGACAAGCGAAAGGCCGGGAGCATCGATGCGAACGAGTAGGTCATCGAGTGCGTCGGTCGCCGAGATACCGCAATCGATTGCCGCCGCCACCCGCAAAAACTCGGTATGCACCGGCTCTTGCGCATGGGCGCCCACAAAGCGCATACCCTGTGCCAGCGAATGCCCCGAGGCAAGCGACATGGATAACGCTGTGAATGCCTCGGGCATGGCCTCTTCTACATCATGCTGTTCGCGTCGGCGATCGAAGGTGTCACGCGCGGCGCCCACGCCAAACGGCGCCACCAGCCCCAAGACAAAGCCGATGGGCGACAACGACGTAACGGCCAGCAAAACGCTGCAGATACCGCTCGACAGCAGCAGAAATGCCAGACGAGCCGCGTTATCCTCAATAGCAAGCCCAAGGCGATCTGCGGGGATCAGCGACGCCCACGAGCGGGCAATCTTTGTCAGCAGGTCGTTTTCCGCCAACTCACGGGGCAGTTTCTCCGCCATCGATTCGAGCGTCTGGCGCGCCAGCTCCGCCGGCGGCATCCGCGGCACACGAGGCTCTACCCCACACGCCGTCGCGACAGAAAGCCCCGCCAAACCCCCTACGACGAGGGGCATAGCAATCTCCATTCGTCCACCTCCTCTTGCGTGAGCGTTCCCGACCGCAAGCCCTCCGCAATAAACGGCGGCTCGCGGTCGAGCGTCCAGGTGCGTTCGGCGGCATCGAACGTCACGTAGCGTTCGAGCTCAACACCGCCCGACGCGCCGCGGTGAACCCCCGAATATGAGGCCACAAAGCGCCTGCCATCTGCATGACGCTCGGACATCACGATGCCGTCGAGCGCCATGGCGATCTGCTCTTCGATAAGCTCACTCGGCAAATCGATGCCGTAGCGCGCAAGCAGCGTCAGGCGAACCACGGTCTCCTGCTCGGTGCCCGCATGGAGCGTGGTGAGCGAGCCGTCGTGGCCCGTGTTCATGGCCTGCAGCATGTCGCAGCACTCGGCACCGCGCACCTCGCCCACGACGATGCGATCGGGGCGCATACGCAGAGCATTGGTCACCAGGTCGCGAATCGTCACCGCACCCTCGCCCTCGATTGACGCCTCACGCGCCTCCAGACGAACAACGTGTGGGTGATGTGCAAACTTGAGCTCGGCGGAATCCTCGATCGTCACGATGCGCTCGCCGGTGGAAATCTCGCACGACAGCGCGTTGAGCAGCGTGGTCTTTCCCGACCCCGTGCCCCCCGCAACCGCCAAGTCCTGCCGCAACGACACCGCGCACGACAGCAGCTGCGCATACCAAAGCGGCAGTGACCCCAACCCCACAAGCTCGTCCAACGAACAGATACGGTCCGAGAACTTACGAATGGTGAGGATTGGCCCGTCAATCGCCACGGGTGGAATCACCGCGTTGACGCGATAACCCGTCTTGAGGCGGGCGTTGACGATGGGGCTACGCTCGTCAATACGACGGCCGAGCGGCGAGATGATGCGGTCGATGAGCACACGGATCTGCTCGTCGTCCTCAAACGCGTGCTCGATGGGATACAAAACGCCACTGCGCTCAAAAAAGGCAGAGCGACAGCCGTTGATCATGATTTCGGTAACGGTGTCGTCCTCGATGAGCGGCTGCAGCGGTCCCAGGCCCACCACGTCATCTAGGATCTCGTCGATGATGGTCTCACGCTCAGGCGTCGCCAAGTCGGTCGGCTCTTCCACGTTGAGCGCCGCTTCCACCACCGGACGTAGCTCAGAGCGAGCAAGGGCCGGGTCGACGTAGGCACTGATGCGCGCCACCTCGTCGTAGCCCATGCGGTCCATCACCGCACGCTTGGTGCGGCGTTTAACGGCACGGCAGCGTCCCGCATCAACGGGGGCAGCCGCGGCGGCCGCGCCAGCGGCTTTAATCCGCGTCTGCAGACTCATCGCGAATCACCCTCACGCGACCAGGGAAGACGGATGCGTGGGCGCTCGGTGCGGGTCGCGCGGTCAGCGACCATATCGCTCCAAGGACCGACGGCGCAGCCCAGCTCCACGAGCATCTCGCGCGTGGCCTCGCGCACGCTGGTCGCAAAAGCGCTCGTCTGACCCACTGCCTCGTCGGCGCGACCGAATGCCATGAGCGCGGCCAAGTCCTGGCCGCCATCGGCGATGCGGATCTTGGAGCTCAGTGCGCAGGCAATCTCAAAGCGCATGGCGACGTCCTCGTCGGCACCGCGCGCACCAAACCGGTTGAACACGGCACTCATGCGCGTGCGCGGCACGCCCACACGGCTCGCCAGCTCAATGACGCGCGAAGCGGATGTCGCGGACGATACTGCCGCATCGCCTACGACCAGGCAACGGTCGCTCGCCGCCACCGCGGCGGCCACGGCATCGCCCCAAAAGACCGAGGTGTCGACAAAGACCACGTCGGATTCGCGGCGCAAAACATCGAGCAATAGCTCCACCGGACGTGCCATGAGCTCGGCCTTCTCGGGGGCCGCGACAGGCCCCCAGAGCGTGACGCCCGGGGCGACGCGCATCGATGCGGCCACGATATCCGGCTCGGCAAGTGCGCCCGCCGCCGACGGCTCGATAAGCGTCGCCATATCGTGCGGGGCATCGACACCCAGCAGATCGTATAGGTTTCCAAACATGAGGTCCAAGTCGAGCACGGCGGCACGCAAACCCAACAGCGACGCCGCATGCGCCATGGTGGCAACGATCGTCGACTTGCCGCAACCGCCCGAACCCGAAACGGCGCAGACGACCGGTGCCCGACGCGACGGAATCGAAGCGTCCGCCGACGGCGCGGGGGCCGACGGTGCAGGAACCGGCGACGCGGACGCGGGCGATAACATCCCCGTCTCCCCCGCCGCGGTCATGCGCTGAGCCCAAGCCGGCATGGCAGGCTGCCCGGGCTGCGGTTCCGAAGCCAAAGACGCAGCGGCACACGGCTCGCCAGCCCCGGCAAAACCCTCGACCTCGTCGAGCTCATCGGCCAGATTTACGCCGTGCACGTATCCCATATCTTCAGCCAGAACGTCATCGCCATACGGTACCGGCCTTCCAGCGTCATCGTATACAAGGGGGTTCCGGGGGCGCCGACCATGCTCGGCTTCCGCTTTTCCATAATCATCAACACGCGGGCCTCTTGTAGCGCGAGGCGCCCCGGGTTCCCTATCAACAAAAGCATCGGGCTCAATCGTCATGCACCGATCGGAATCAACCGCTCCCTCGCCCGCGCGCCCGTTGCCGCATATACTGTGCGCAGCGATGACCTCGGTCGCCCCTGCGCGAAACAGCCCCTCGATATCCGATGGATCGAGTGCTTCTATCAACACGACCACGCGACTCACGCGGCCTTCGGCCGTCAGGCGCGCAACAGTCTTGCGCACATCTTCGGTATCAAACAGAGACGCCGCGATGATGGCAGCCCCGCGGCGCGACGGAAACGCCCGCGCCATGGAAACCAGCCCGTCCAGGTCACCCACGCGAAGCACCTGTGCACCCGTATCACGGCCCTCGACTTCCCGCTGCAACAGCCCGTAATCGCCGCACGCGCAGCACGCAAGCCAGATCGCCTTCATCACTCGTCGCCTCCGCTCTTTTTGCCGCGCGCCGTGGCGGGAATCGTCAAGCTGACCGTTCCCTTGCCCGATGCCCCCAGCAGTTCCTTGACGTCTTCGGGGTCAGCCGCCAGCGTCACCCATTCGATCTTGCCCTCGCGCGTGGCACCGGAATCTTCACTGGTATCGATCACGTACGCGCCGCACAACCGATCGGTTACGCCGTCTTTTTGCACATACACATCCACGTAGCTGCCCACGCCCGTAGCACCGCCGACCGAGTGCTCGGCATCGACCGCCACCGAAACGGCGACCTTGCCCTTAGGCACCTCGAGCTTGTGACTCTCGGCCTTGGTGTAGACATTGCAGATCACGGCGTTTTTGGGAATACGCGAAGTCGTCACGTCGCCGCGCACCTGGCGCAGCTCGGTCGCCGCGTCACGCGGCAACAGGCTCGTCAGCCATTCCTGGGTTATGACATTGGTCTCATCGAGGGTCTCGCCCACATCGATATCGCGCGCCGCGACGCATACCTCGACGCGATCGTCACCGTACTTGGCCAAGGTCTCAGCCTGGACCTGTTCGGCTTGCGAGCGGATCGACGAGCCGTAAACCATGCAGAGCAGAGCAGCGAGCACGCCCGCGACCAGACTGATGGCGATGCGTTTGCTCTTGTTCACGGCCGCTCCTCTCATGGCAGTGCCGGGCGAATGCCCGTACCACCATTGTCTGGGCGGTCAGAGTGCAAAGCGGCGCAATTGCGATTTTGGTTTTCGATGTCAAACCAATCGCTGACCAAAAGCTGACCAGCCCGTCAAGCTCGTGGCAAGGTTTTGGTCAGTACGTCAGCAAACTGCATGTTTCGAGGCTTTTCCGCAGCAAAAAAGCCGTCTCCCGAACAGTTGGGAGACGGCTGTCATAGGAAAAATCAATTACAGATGGACATCGGGATCGAGCATTTGAGCACTCACGCGCATGGATGACGCCAGGTTTTGGAACGTTTCCAAACGCAGGCTGTCGATCTGCCCGGCGTCCTCGGCCTCGCGAACGGCACAACCCGGCTCATGGGTATGCGTGCAATCGCCAAACCGGCACGCACGCGATGCCTCGACAATCTCGGGGAAGGCGCGCGCCAGACCCCGCTCGTGACCCACGAGCGGTAGGCTGCGTAGGCCCGGGGCATCGGCGATCACGCCGGCGTCGCCCGGTAGCGCCACCATCACGCGCGCGACGGTAGTGTGACGGCCCTGGTCGTCGCGTTCGCGCACACCGCCGGTCGCCAACGCATCGTGGCCCAGCAGCGCATTGAGCAGCGTCGACTTGCCGGCACCCGACTCACCCAGGATCATGGCGCAGCTCCCGGCGGGCACGCAGGCGCGTACCTCGTCCAGGCCGCGGCCCTCGGCAGAGGACGTCACGATTACGCGCACGTTCGGACCCACCAGGCGGCGCACGCGGTCCAGATCGCGCTCGAGCTCCTCGGCATCGCAACGGTCAGCTTTGGTGAGCACTACCACCGGCTCGGCATCGCAGTCGAGCGCCAACACCAGCGAACGCGCCACGCGGTCGAGCAGTACCTCGCCAGCACCGAGCGCCTGCACGATTAGCACGCTATCCACGTTGGAGCAGAGCACCTGGCGCTCTCCGCGGGCACGGCCGCGCCAACGCTCAAAGCTCGTACGGCGCGGCAGCACGCACTCAATCACGCCCATATCGTGCCCGGGAGCGCGGCGCACCGCCACACGGTCGCCCACGGCAGGCAGCAGGACCTCGTCCTCGCCGCGCGACTTGGCAAACCCCACGGCATGCTCGGCGCGGAAGGTATCGTTGGCAGTCGCCACCAGCGGAAACCCGCGATCCAAGCGCACCACGGCGCCAAGCTGCATCTGCTCGGGCTCCTCGGCATGTGCGCAGAAATCATCAAAGGCAGTCTGCTGGGCTTCATCGACCGGCAGGTCATCAAACGCCGGAACATCCTGCAGCGCATCGAGCCCCGGTACGCTCGCCAACAACTCCTCGGCAGACACGGGCGCTTCGGTCGCGAGCTTCCGACGACGGTCACGCTTAGCCCGCGCCCCCGTCGTCTTTTTCTTCGCTTTAGCCTTAGCCTTGCCCACAAGCGCCTCCCAGCACCATAAATCACAACTGAGCAGGTATTTTAAATCAAAAAGAGCTGGCCGGGCAAAGCCCTAAATCAAAAAGAGCCGGTCGAGCAAACGCTCGATCGGCTCACAAACTTTCCCTCAGCTTACGGTCCCGAGAGGTTGTCCGAAGGCCCGACCGCCGAGAGGGGTTTCTTCTGAGCGATCCCGCAGCGCGAAGCGCGAGGACCAGCGAAGAAGAAACCCCGCAGGCGGTCGGGCCGGTGGGAGGGATGGCCTTTCGACCTACTCTTTTTCGACCGCGCGCATGATCGCCTTGTAGATCTCCATCAGCGGAATGATTAGGAAGGCCAGACCCAGCGCGGCAAGAACGCCCTTGAGCTCAAGCGTCACAGGGCCAAAGAACATCTCGGCAAGCGTCGGCTGCACGGTCACGATCACCGTCAGCACCAGTGCCAGCGCGGCGGAAGCCCACAGCCACTTGTTCTGCTTCTTCATGGTGAACAGCGACGCACGACGGCTGCGCATATTGAAGCAGTGGAAAATCTCGACCATGTTGAGCGTGATGAACGCCATCATCACGCCTTCCTCGTCGGCATTGCCGGCGATCATATCGGCGATGTGGATGTAGCCCATGTCAAAGTACACGCCCACAAAGAAGCTCGCCAGCACCAGCACGGTGATGATCAGGCCCTGGACCACGCAGTCCAGACCCATATTGCCGGCAAAGACGCCATCCTTGGCGTTGCGCGGCTTGCGCTTCATGATATCGCCCTCGGCATCCTCCATGCCCAGCGCGAGCGCGGGGAAGCAGTCGGTGACCAGGTTCACCCACAGCAACTGCACCGGCTGGAAGATGGTAAAGCCGATGAGCGTGGCAATGAACACCGAGAACACCTCGGCAAGGTTGGCCGAAAGCAGGAACTGGATGACCTTGCGGATGTTGTCGTAGATGCGACGGCCCTCTTCGCAGGCACCGATGATGGTGGCGAAGTTATCGTCGGCGAGCACCATATCAGCGACGTTCTTGGTGACGTCGGTGCCAGTGATGCCCATACCGACGCCGATGTCGGCGCGCTTGATGGACGGGGCATCGTTGACGCCGTCGCCCGTCATGGCAACGATCTGGTCACGTGACTTCCAAGCCTCGACGATGCGGGTCTTGTGCTCGGGCTGGACGCGGGCGTACACGCCGTAGTCCTCGATGTGCGCGTCGAGCTCCTCGTCGCTCATGCGGTCGAGGTCGGCGCCGGTGATGGCCTGGCTGCGATCGGTGACGATTCCCAGCTGCTTGGCAATGGCCACGGCGGTGTCGATATGGTCACCCGTGATCATGACGGTGCGAATACCGGCATCGTGGGCCTCGCGGATGGCGTCGGCGACCTCGGGGCGGACAGGGTCAATCATGCCGGACAGGCCGCAGAAGACCAGGTCGTGCTCGAGCGCAGCGGGGCTGCAGTCGCTCGGGACCTCGGTGTAGGTGCGGCTTGCCAGCGCCAGCACGCGCAGGGCTTCGTCGGCCATGGCCTTGTTGGCGGCCACAAGCTCGGCACGGCGCTCCTCGGTCAACGGGACGACCTTTTCGCCCTCATAGATATGAGTGCACAGACCAATCACCACGTCGGGCGCGCCCTTGGTGTACTGCTCGTACTCGCCGTCCAGGGTCTCGACGACCACGGACATCATCTTGCGGCCCGAGTCGAACGGGGCCTCGCCCACGCGCGGGTGCTCGGCAGTCAGGCCAGTGAGACCAGCCTTGCCGGCATCGTTGACGAGCGCGCACTCGGTCGGCTCGCCCACGGCCTCGCCCAGCTCCTCGTCCCACTGGGCATCGGAGCACAGCGCCATGCCGGCCAAGAACTTCTCCTTGGGCGCAGCGAGCTCGTGCTTGACGACGGTCATCTTGTTCTGAGTAAGGGTACCGGTCTTGTCCGAGCAGATGGTCTGCGTGCAGCCGAGTGTCTCGACAGCAGAAAGCTTGCGGATGATTGCCTGACGCTTGGCCATCTTGGTCACGCCGAGCGAAAGGACGATGGTCACGACGGCGACCAGGCCCTCGGGGATGGCGGCGACGGCGAGCGAGACGGCGACCATAAAGGTGTCGAGCAGGGCAGTCGGGTCGGTAAGGACGTTACCCACGCCGTGACGGATGATGTCGACGCCAAAGATCACGACGCAGATGACGATAACCATAATGGTAAGAATACGGCTGAGCTCGGCGAGCTTCACCTGCAGCGGCGTGAGCTCTTCCTTGGCCTCGGCCAGGGCGCCAGCGATCTTGCCCATCTCGGTATCCATGCCGGTGCCGACCACGACGGCGCGACCACGGCCGTACACCACGGTGGAGCCCATGTAGCACATGTTCTTGCGGTCGCCGAGCGGCACGTCGTCGGTGCCCGCGGCAAGCTCAATCACGTTGGCGTGCTTCTCGACCGGCACGGACTCGCCGGTCAGTGCGGCCTCTTCGATCTTCATCGTGGCGCTCTCGAGGACGCGGCAGTCGGCCGGGACGGAGTCGCCCGCCTCGAGCATAATCACGTCACCGGGCACGAGCTCGGCGCTCGGCAGGTGCACGAGCTTGCCGTCGCGCAGCACCTTGGACTGCGCCGCGCTCATTTCCTGCAGGGCCTCGAGGGCCTCCTCGCTCTTGGCTTCCTGGACCACGCCCAGCACCGAGTTGACGATAACGACGAACATGATGATGGCGACGTCGGCAAAATCGGGCTCGCCCTTGACCATGCCCGTAAGTGCGCTGATAACGGCGGCAACGATCAGCATGATGACCATGGGGTCTGCCATCTGCTCAAAGAAGCGCTTCCACAGCGGCGTCTTCTCGGCTTCCTCAAGCTTGTTAGGGCCTGTCTTGGCGAGGCGCGACGACGCCTCGTTGTCGCTCAGGCCAAGGTTCTCATCGACGCCCTGGTCGCTGAGAACCTCCGCCGCGGCGGACAGGTATTCCTTTTGCATATAGAGTCCCCTCCTGGGATTCGGGCCACTCAGCAGATTGATGCCCGATCATAATTCCCAGGAGAAGGGCAAGGGCTCATCAAGGCTGCCGTGCTGAGCGGCAGTTGATAGTGGAGCTATGGTACCCCAAAGCGACGCGTCTAGCCAAAACATTCCATCTGGAAACACGGCACAGGCGCAACGGTGCAGACAGTGTGATGCTCAAGATTGATAAAACGTTTTTTCTTCGGCGCATCATCGAACTAAAATATCGCCCAGATAGCAGCGGTTAGAACGGTTGGTAAAGTTTTTGCATATACCGTTTTCCGCAAAAAATGAACTTCTAATTCGGCATACGGTCGATTTTTTGGGGTATTCGGTCGGCATTTCGTTATAATCATCTCAGTTTTATTTCTTATGGTTTATCTATCAGCGCAAGACGATGTCAGATGGAGGTCTGAATGTACAAGCGCACCAAGATTGTATGCACCATGGGTCCCGCCTGCGATAGCGACGAGACCATCCGCGAGATGATCAAGGCGGGCATGAACGTCGCCCGTTTTAACTTCTCGCACGGATCCTACGACGAGCACCACGGTCGCATCGAGCGCGTCCGTCGTATTTCCAAGGAGCTCGACATGCCCGTCGGCATCCTGCTCGACACCAAGGGCCCCGAGGTCCGTACCGGCCTTTTGGTCGACGGCAAGAAGGTTGCCGTCAAGACCGGCGACAAGATCGTCGTCACCGCTCAGCCCACGTCCGAGGATTTCCACGGCACCGCTGAGCACATCTCCCTCGACTACCTGGCTCTGCCCTCCGAGGTCGAGAAGGGCTCCCTCATCCTGATCGATGACGGTCTGGTTGCCCTCGAGGTCGAGTCCGTCGACGGCCAGGACATGATCTGCGTCGTCAAGAACGACGGCCTGATCGGAGAGCGCAAGGGCGTCAACATGCCCAACGTCAACATCTCTCTGCCCGCCATCACCGAGCGCGATCGTCAGGACATCCTCTTTGGCCTGACCGAGAACATCGACTACATCGCCGCTTCCTTCATCCGTGACGGCGAGTCCGTCCGCGGCATCCGCGAGCTTTGCCGCGAGAACGGTGGCGAGCACGTGACGATCTTCCCGAAGATCGAGTGCGCCCTGGGCGTCGAGAACTTCGACGAGATCCTCGAGGCTTCCGACGGCATCATGGTCGCCCGTGGCGACCTGGGCATCGAGATCAAGCCCGAGCTTGTTCCGCACATCCAGAAGGAGATCATCGCTAAGTGCAACGCGGCCTACAAGCCCGTTATCACCGCTACGCAGATGCTCGACTCCATGCAGCAGAACCCGCGCCCGACGCGCGCCGAGGTTGCCGACGTTGCTAACGCCATTTACGACGGCACCGACGCCGTCATGCTGTCCGGCGAGTCCGCTGCCGGCAAGTACCCGGTCGAGGCCGTCAAGATGCAGGCCAGCATTGCTCTCGAGACCGAGAAGTACCTCCCGGCTCACGCTCCGCTCGAGGTTCCGGCTGACGCTCACGGCACCCGCGTCGTCAACAACGTTGTGGGTATGTCCGCTGTGAACATGGCCACCACCGTTGGCGCCAAGTGCATCACCGTGCCGACGACCACCGGTCGTACCGCTCGCCTGATCTCGCACTTCCGTCCCAACATGCCGATCTGCGCGTTCTCCCGCCACGAGTGGGCCGTCCAGCAGATGATCATGTACTGGGGCGTTATCCCGCACCAGGCCGAGATTACCCAGGGCACCGTCAACGGCACGATCGTCAAGGCGATCGAGACCGCTAAGGAGCTCGGCTACGTCGAGGCCGGCGACCTGACCGTCGCTACCGCCGGCGATCCCCGCATGAGCGTCCAGCTCGAGGACAAGGTCTCCTCGACGAACGTCGCTTACGTCGCTCAGGTGCGCTAAATCGCACTTGCAAGCAGATTTGCATTGCAAAGGGCCCGGAAGGCATTGCCTTCCGGGCCCTTTTTTAAGACCTTCTTCATATGCCGCCTCATCGATTTGCGTTCAGTCGCAAGCCTCTCCGATGCCGAGCGCACCACCGAAGACGCCCTGCGACGGGAGCCGTTGGTCAATTGGGATGAACTGTTCTCCGTTAAGCCGGCCGGCTAGCAGCTAGCGATCAGAGGGACTGCGGGAACGTCAGAAGCGGCAACGCGAGCCGCAAAGCCCGCTTCGGTCAGCTCGATGACCTCGGTAAACGTTGCGTCAAAGAATTTCTCGGTCAGCAGGCGGTACGGCGGATGATCGGGCTCGCCGGGGTTTTCGCGTACAATCTCGTGCATGACGCCGATGGTCTTGAGCACATACTCCTTATGGATGGAATACTGCCCAAAACGCGTCGCAGCGGTATACAGGCGATCGGTCGCACGCGGGATGGAAACAATGCCCAGCGTCTTGCCAAACCAGTCAAAGTCGCCTTGCTTTTTAATGCGGAACTCCTCACACGGCTTGCCGCCATGCGCCTCCAGGTACTGATTCACACGCGTATTCCAAACCGTGTCGGCCACCAGATGCGACCAGACGCCCAGTGTTAAATCGAGCAGCGACTGCGCCACGTCCTCGGACGCAAGCGAGAACTCACAGGCGCCGGGACCGGCAACCGGCTCGGCATCCTTGTAGCGCTGGGGATAGTGCACGCGGTTCAGTCGCTCGCGTTCCTCGATAATCGAGGTCGCCGCGGCCGGCGCACCGGTGGGTGAACTTTTAAGCAACGGTGCCACATAGGTATCCCAGAACTCATGCTCACGAGGCTTAGGGATGGGCTCAGGCTTGGCAAAGTGCGTAATGCGGTACGGGATGGGATCGGCGATGCCAGGGACCATATAGCCCACGAAGATATCCGGAACCACGCAGCCAAACAAAAAGGCATTGCGGTCGCGCACGCTCTTGGCAAGCGCACCGGTGCGCTCCAGCAAACGCTCCGTCTGAGCGATATGAATGTTCCAGCTTGGCATAGCCACCCCCATAAAAACCTGGATAACTATACCATCACGGCAAAGCCGCGCGGGCGGCTACGCACGCTCTACGCAGCAACTAGTCCGTAGAACCACTTTCGGTTCCATACGACGGCGAAGGCGCCTCGACCACATGATGATATCGATCGATATAGATTGCACGGGCACCCAGGCGTCGCACCAAATCCTGGTGATGCGTGCTCATCAAGACTGTCTTACCCGCCGCAACGTAGGCCAGCAAGAAGTTGACCACGATGTCGCATGAATCCTCGTCGAGCCCATTGGTAGGCTCGTCGAGGACAAGGATATCCGGGTTCATCGACACTACCGCAGCCAGCGCAACGCGCTTCTTTTGCCCACCCGAGAGCTGATAGGGAGAGGCGTCGGCAAGGTCGGCAACCTGGAACAGCCCCATGGCATCGCGCACGCGGCGCTCGAGCTCGACTGCCGGCAGCCCCATCTGCGCAGGACCAAAAGCAACTTCCTCGCCCACCGTAGCGCAGAACAGCTGGGCGTCGGCATTCTGGAACACAAAGCCAACGCGCCGATGAAAACGCTGAGCGGCCGCGGAATCCTTTAGAAACGCCGCATCGATCACATGCCCGTCAAACAGGTATGCCCCTGCGTCCGCGAGTTCAAGGCCGTTAATAAGGCGCATAATCGTCGTCTTACCGCAGCCGTTGGGACCGAGCAGGGCAACGAGTTCGCCACGATCGACCTGCAGCGACACGCCATCGACAACCGTATGTCCCGCATAGGAGAACACTACGTCGCGCAGCTCGATGAGCGGCGTGACCTCGGCGCCGCCCGCACCGTTCGTGCCCGCCGCATTATTCATATCGATCGTCAAAACGTCGCCCTTCCCTATTTGCATCCCCAGCCGGAACCAGCAGCGCCTACAGCACCGCGCATAACACTGCCAGCAGCGCCACGCCGGCCGCGTAAACCGTATCGCGCCAGCCAAACCCGGCGCGCGCGGGCGCCGGATACGCACCGGCAAAACCGCGGCACAGCATGGCCTCGTCCATCGCGCGGCTGCATTCCATCGCCTTGATAAAGGTCATGCCCATGATACCCGCTAGCGAGTCGGTGCGCGAAAAACCCGCAGGCGCACGACCCACGCTGCGCAGCATGACCGATTCGCACAGATTGTGCGCCGTGCGTCCCAGCACCTCGATGTGTTTGAGCGCCATATCGAACGTAAAGATAACCTCGTCGGGTAGATGCAGCATCTTGAGCGCCGCCGACATGCGGCTCCACGTGAGGGTCCACGAAACGCCCAGCACCAGCGACACATTAATGAAGGTCTTGAGCGCAATCTTGAGCATGGCGCCCGCGGCAGAAGCGTCCAGCAGCAAGGCGGGCAGCGCCAGAACCACCGCGAGCCCCGCAGCGCCAAGCGCCGGCACAAAGGTTCCCCGCAGCCCGCGTACGGGGCGCACGGCAACGAGCACCAGCGCGATAGCCACCATCAACATGAGGTACAGAGGGCTCTGCGTCAGACACACGCACAGGACGCAAACGAACATCCCCACCAGGCGCACCGGAGCCGAAACGCAAGAAAGGGCGCGGTCGACCATCGACCCGCCCTCGTGCGCGCCTCCACCCAGGCGAACCCGCTCAAGCAGGCTCGCCAGGTGCAGGACATTCTTTTGCATCACACGATGCCGAGCCCCCGCGGGCTCGTAACGCTGCTCGACCGCAAGCCAGCTAGGCAGCTCGGCTCTTGCCATGAGCACCGCTTTCCTTGACCGTCAGCGAGACCAGGCGGAATACGATGGTGAGCACCGCCACGCCAATCACGCCCGAAAGGATATACATGGCAGCCTGGCCGGCAAAGCCAAGACCCTGCTCCTCGGAATAGGCCTGAAGATAATCGCCCGTGGGCAGTGTATCGGCAAACGTCGGAGCGTCGAGACCGACCGAAGCCTGCAGGCTGTCGTCACCAGCCTCCTGAACGGCGGTCGCGGCGCCCTCGGCGTCCCACTCACCCCAGGCGTCACCCGTGGCCAGCAGGCCCAGCGGCGTGGCCACGACAAGTACGGCAACCAGGATGAGCGTGGGGACCAGCGAGGTCTTCTTGGCAGCAGCGCCTTCGGCAGCAAGCTGGCCATCGACGGCCTCGGGACCGACGATAACGCCCGGCGCCGTCTTCTTAATGAAACCGTAAATCGCAGCCGTCGCCACGCCCTCGACCACGCCGGCAACCAGCATATGCGGGATCATCATGGCAGGAACGGCAATAGACAGTGGGAAGGGGCAGTACAGCGGCGCGCCCGAAGCGTTGGTAAAGAGCATCGGCTGAATACCAAACTCGATTGCCGCGCACAGGGCCGCCAGGCACAGGCCGACCCAGCCGCTTACGATGGCCGAAACCGAGGTGCCCCAGCTCTTGTCGTGCAAACGGCTGTTGAGCGCACGGAACACGATAGCAGCGGCAAACGGCAGCACGAAGGCCATGTTAAAGCAGTTGGCGCCAAAGGACAGGATGCCGCCGTCGCCAAACAGCAGCGCCTGCAGCGCCAGCGCGACCGAGACAGCAATGGCCGCGGCCTCGGGGCCCAACAGCAGCGCGATGAGTGCGCCGCCGACGGCGTGGCCTGTGGTGCCGCCGGGCAGCGGAACGTTAAACATCATGAGCAAGAAGGAAAAAGCAGCGCAGATGCCCAGGAAAGCCATGTGCTCGCGATCGAGCGTGGCGCGCACCTTCTTGATGCAGTGGACCCAAACGGGCACCATTGCCACCGCCATGACGGCATCGGTCTGCGGGGACAGATAATTATCTGGAATGTGCATGTACGCCTCCCGGTTGTCGACGCACAGAATTGCAACGCCGCTTAAATCACCTTGTCAGTGTTACGCATTGTCAGATTCGTAACACGCCGCGGGCTATCATAGCAAAACGGCGTGCTGCCGACAAAGCAGCACGCCGTTATGTAATGCGCGTGTCATATATGCAGGATCAACGGTGCCTTATTCCGAACACCGCGGTCACGCAGAGCCCACAGCAACCGCCGTCAGGCCCTGCGCTCCCGGCGCAAGCCCTAGCCGCGGACCTCGCCGTTTACGCCCTTGCACACCTTGGTGACGATCTTCTGGTGCGCCTTTTCGACCTCTTCGCTGGTGAGCGTGTGGTCGTCGGAGCGATACGTAAGCGCAAAGGCCATGGACTTCTTGCCCGCTCCGATGCGGATGGGATCGCGGTAGACGTCGAACAGGCGCACGCCCTCGAGCAGCTTGCCACCGGCGCTGGTAATGCGGCGCTCAAGATCCTCGCAGGTCACGGTGTTGTCGACCACGATAGCAAGGTCGTGCTCAACAGCCGGGTACTGCGAGAACTCGCGGTAGTTCTCCTGGTTGCGGGCGCCCTTGATCAGCTTGTCCAGATCGAGCTCAAAGGCAACGACGACCTCGTCGATGCCCATAGCCTCGCGCGCCTTGGGGTGAATCTCGCCAACCCAGCCCAGCACGGTACCGCCGGACAGAACCTCGGCGGCACGGCCCGGCTGCAAGAAAGCGTAGCCCTCGCCCTCGACGGGACGGAAGCGAACCTTCTCGATGCGCAGCTGGGCGAGCAACTCCTCGACAATGCCCTTGCCAAAGAAGAAGCGCAGCTTGCGGTACTTCATATTCCAGGACTGCTCGCTCCACTGGCCCGAGAGCACGCCCGCCACGGACTTGGTCTCCTTGGGCAGGCTGGCGTTCTCACGGCCGTGGAACAGGCTGCCGACCTCGTACAGGTGCACGTTGGGCGTATCGTGTGCCTCGTTGTAGGCCACGGACTGCAGCAAGCCCGGCAGCAGCGAACGACGCATCTCGGTCTGCTCGGCTACCAGCGGATTCATGAGCACCACGGGGCAGCCGCGGCCTTCGGTGGACATACCGATCTTCTCCAGGTCGCCCGGGGCGGCAAAGCCAAAGGTCGTGGTCTCGTTGAGGCCGCAGGCGCGCAGGATCTCGCCGACCTTACGGGTGAGCTTCTGCTCGCGAGTCAGGCCGCCGATGTGGTTCTTGGCAGCCGGGATGGTCGCCGTCACACGGCCCATGCCCCACAGGCGCAGGACCTCCTCGATCAGGTCAATCTCGCGCGGCAGGTCGGGGCGGAAGCTCGGCGGGGTGACCACGAAGTCCTCGCCGTCGCGCTCGACGGTACAGCCCAGGCGGGTGAGCGAGCGCTCGATAAAGTCAGGCTCGATGTCGGCGCCGCAGATGGCATGCACGCGGGCCAGGCGCAGATTAATGCTGTCGATGGTCTTGGGCGCGGGGAACACATCCACGTAGCCGGGAGCGACCTCGCCGCCGGCAATCTGCTCGATGAGCGCGCAGGCCACGTTGGCGACATCCACGCAGCCGGTCTCGTCGACCTGGCGCTCAAATCGAATGGAGGCATCAGAGATCAGCGACAGATCGCGGCTGGTGTGCGAGGTGCGACCGGCGTTGAAGCAGGCGCTCTCGACCATCACATCGACGGTATCGTCCTCGATCTCGGAATCCATGCCGCCCATAACGCCAGCCAACGCCACGGGGCGCTCGCCGTCAGTGATAAGGCCCATGCCGGCGTCGAGCGTGCGCTCCTCGCCGTCGAGCGTCGTGAACTTCTCATCCTGCTGGGCGGCGCGAACCACCACGCGGCGCCTGCCCTCGCGCTCGGCAAAGGTGTCCAGGTCAAAGGCATGCAGCGGCTGACCGGTGAGCATCATCACGTAGTTGGTGATGTCGACGATGTTGTTGTGCGGGCGCACGCCCAAGGCGTTGAGGCGCTTGACCATCCAGTCGGGCGACGGGCCGACCTTCACGTTGCGCACGATGCGGGCGACGTAGCGGTCGCACAGGCCTTCGTCGGCAATCTCAACCGAAAGCTCGTCGTCGGTCGCGCGGCCGGTCTCCGCCTTGATGGCGGGCAGCTCAACGTGGAAATCGCGGTCGAAGATGGCGCCGGTCTCGCGGGCCATGCCGATCATGGACAGGCAGTCGGGGCGGTTGGGCGTGATCTCGCAGTCGAGCACGGTGTCGCTCGAGCCCACGTACTCGGCAAACGGCATGCCGCAGGGCGTATCCTCGGGCAGGATCATAATGCCGGAGTGGTCGCCGCCCAGGCCGAGCTCGCGCGCGGAGCAGTTCATGCCCATGGACACGACGCCGCGAAGCTTGCTCTTCTTGATCTTGACGTCGCCGGGCAGAACTGCGCCGATCATGGCCGTGACAATGTGGTCGCCGGCCTCGAAGTTCTGCGCGCCGCAGACGATTTGCAGCGGAGCGGGGTTGCCATCGGCGTCGAGGTTCTTGTCGCCCACGTCGACCGAGCACACATACATGTGGTCGCTATCGGGATGCGGGGTCTTGGTGAGCACCTTGGCAGTCACCACGTGGTCGAAGGACTCGCCCACGGTGTCGATTGCCTCGACCTCGGTGCCGGTACGAATATATTCGTCCGAAAGGGTCTTGGGATCCTCCGGAATATCGATCATGGTCTTGAGCCAGTCGTAAGAAACGCGCATGTAGCTCTCCTAGTTCTTAATCTCCGCAAAGAGAGGAATATCAAATGAAGACGTTCGCCTTAGGGTTGTCCAGGTGCCCCAGGTTGGCGTGAAAGAGGAGCGACGCGTACTAAAGGTACGCGAGCGACGGTTTGAACGCCAAGATGGGGTGCCTGGACAACCCTAAAACTGGTTCAGGAAGCGCATATCGCCCGTCATGAGCGTGCGCAGGTCGGGCAGGTCGTAGCGCAGGGCCGCGACGCGCTCGGCGCCAATGCCAAAGGCGAAGCCGGTGTACTTCTCGGGGTCGATGCCGCAGTTGATAAGGACGTTGGGGTCGACCATGCCGCAGCCCAGGATCTCGATCCAGCCGCTGTGCTTGCAGAAGTTGCAGCCCTTGCCGCCGCACACGTGGCAGCTCACGTCCACCTCGCAGCTCGGCTCGGTGAAGGGGAAGAAGTGCGGGCGGTAGCGCGTCTTGCGATCCTCGCCAAACATACACTTAACAAAGTAGTCGAGCGTGCCCTTAAGATCGCCAAAGGTGATGCCCTCGTCGACGACCAGGCCCTCGATCTGGTTGAACTGCGGCAGGTGGCAGGCGTCGGCCGTGTCGGGACGATAGACGGTGCCCGGGCAGATCATGTAGATGGGCGGCTTTTGCGACTCCATGGTGTGAATCTGCACGCCCGAGGTCTGGGTGCGCAGGAGCACGTCGGACTCGCCATGGGCGTGAGCCTCGGGGTGTGCGACGCTGCCGGGGTTGTTGTCGACCACGTAGAAGGTATCGCGGGCCGAGCGGCTCGGGTGATCCATGGGGGCGTTGAGCGCGGTGAAGTTGTAGTAGGAGGTGTCGACCATGGGGCCGGACTCGACGGTGTAGCCGATGCCGCAGAAGATGTCCTCGGCCTCCTCGATGATCTGCTTGATCAGGTGTTGGTGGCCGATCTGCGGACGGATGCCCGGCAGCGTGATGTCGACGGCATCGTGCTCGAGCGCGCGCTTGAGGGCGGCAGCCTTCATCTCGGTGGTGCGCTCGTCGAGCATGCCCTCGATCAGCTGGCGCATCTCGTTGGCGCGCTTGCCCATCACGGGACGATCCTCGGGGGCGAGCTTGCCCATCATGCGCATCAGGCCGGTGATGCGGCCCTTACGACCGAGCAGCTCAACGCGCGCAGCCTCGAGCTTGGCGGCGTCGTCGGCGTCTGCAACGAGCTCCTTGGCCTCTTCCTCGAGTTTGACCAGATCATCAATCAGACTCATGTCTTCCCTTTCGTCTCTCGCGCATTCGCTTGCCGGAGCGACCGATGCCACTTGGCGCTGCGAAAACGCGGCCCGGTTCGGTAACAAAAAAACCGCCCTCGGGCATGTGCATTGCCCAAGGACGGTTGAATTCCGCGGTACCACCTTGTTTGACCCGGCGGATGTCTGGCCCGCCGCGCCCACTCTGCGCCCCTTATCGCGAGGCTCACGGCTTCCCTACTGGGGCTTCGCCGCCGCTAGCCGCGCGCCCGTTGAGGTCGCTGCTCGGGAGTGAACGCTTAGCCCTTGCCACCGCAGGAAGGCTTGCAGCCCATGACCTTCCCTCTCTTGCCGGCGACGCGGCGGGCAAAACCCTCTCCGTCAACGCATTGGGCTATAGGATAACACATTCTGCGTGTGCATCGCCGCGTTCCGTTTTGTTCGTGCTGGGTACAAGGCAGGTAGCTGTGCAAACTGGCCGCGCACCCGCTTGCGACGCTCGGCCTGCGAGATTAAGGATACGGTATGGGAAAGAAACTCGATAAGAAGGCCAAGGCAGCCGTGGCAAAGGCCGCCAAGGGCGTCAAGGCCGCTAAAGTCGACAAGGCCGTCAAAAAGTTCCGCAAACTCGAGGGCAAGCTGTGGACTCGCGAGTACCTGCTCAAGATTGCCGAGTTCGATGGAGCGACGATTGCTCCTGCCAACGGCGCTGCCGCCCGTGCCGACGCCATGGGCACGCTTGCCGGCGAACATCACAAGCTACTGACCTGCGAGAAGTCTGTTGAGCTCGTACGCTCGTTAGCGCGCGAGACCGTCGCCGGCGGCAAAATCGACGACCCGCAGCTGCTCGACGAGATCCGTGTGCTCGGTCGCGACCAGCGCGAGGCAAGCGTCATCCCCACCGAGGAGGCCGAGGCCTGGACCAGGCTCACCTGCGAGGCCGATGCCGTGTGGCACAAGGCCAAGACGGCCAATGACTGGGCGAGCTTTGAGCCCTATGTGGACAAGATCGTCGCCCAACTTAAGCATCAGGCAGAGCTCATGGACCCCCAGCGCGACCCATACGACGTTTGGCTCGACCAGTACGAGCGTGGTCTTTCTGCCAAGAGCTTCGACGCGTTTTGCGACGAGGTCAAGGCCACGGTCGTGCCGCTCGTGCACGCCATCGGCGAGCGCGGCCAGCAGCCCGCTGCCGACTTTTTGCACGCGCATGTGCCCGAGGCCGCCCAGCGAGCCATGAGCTTCGACCTGATGAAGCTCGTCGGTCTTAACCTGGACGACACCACGCTTGCCTTTACCGAGCATCCGTTTAGCGAGGGCTTTGCCGTGGGCGATGCGCGCATCGCGACGCACATCTACGAGAACGACTGTATCTCCAACGTCTTCAGCATCATCCACGAGGCAGGTCACGCCATGTACGAGCTGGGCGTGAACCCCGCCTATGCGCGCACGTGCCTGGAGGGTGGCACCTCCATGGGCATCCACGAGAGCCAGAGCCGCTTTTTCGAAAACACCGTGGGTCGCAGCCGCGCCTTTATGGGACCGCTGCTCGAGGTGCTGCGCCGCCACGCACCCGAGGTCTACGGCGACGTCGACGAGGACACGCTCTACCACGCCGTGAACATCGCACAGCCGTCGCTGATCCGCACCGAGGCCGACGAGCTCACCTATCCGCTGCACGTTATGGTGCGCTACGAGATCGAGCGCATGCTGTTTGCCGGCGAGGCCACGGCCAAGGACATCCCCGCGCTTTGGAACCACTTTATGGACGAGTACCTGGGCATTCCCGTTCCCGACGACACGCACGGCTGCCTGCAGGATACGCACTGGAGCGGCGGCTCGTTTGGCTACTTCCCCACGTATGCGCTGGGCAGTGCCTACGACGCCATGTTTGTGCCGGCCATGTGCCGCGACGGCGTCGACCTTAACGGCGCCTGCGCGAGCGGTGACCTGGCGCCAGTCCGTGCCTGGCTGGGCGAGCACATTTGGCAGTGGGGCCGCGCCAAGGACGCGCCGGAGCTCATCAAGGGCGCGTGCGGCATGGCGTTCGATGCCCGCTACTACTGCAACTACCTGCAGGACAAGTTCACCACGCTCTACGAGCTGTAAGGCATAACCGACACGCCAACGCAAAGGGGACGCCGCGGAACCAATCCGCAGCGTCCCCTTTCCACCTAGTCGTTTAAGAACGTCCCCAATGACTACCTTACAGAGCCTCGAGCGCGTTGGCGATGCGCTTCATGGCGGCGTCGGCGGATGCTTGGTCGGGGGCTTCGGCCAAAACGCGAATCACAGACTCGGTTCCGCTCTTGCGTACGAGCACGCGGCCCTCGCCTGCCAGCGCAGCCTCGGCCTCGGCGATGGCGTTCTGCACGCCCATGTTCTCGAGCGCGGCGTCCTTGTCCGCCACGTGCACGGCCACCTGCGCCTGCGGCAGCAGCTTGCACGGAGCCGTGAGCTGCGAGAGCGTCTCGCGCTCGGCACGAATCACTTCCATCACGCGCAGCGAGGTCATAATGCCGTCGCCCGTGCGCTCGATATCGCCAAAGATCGTATGGCCCGTCTGCTCGCCGCCCAGGCTGTAGCCGCCCTCGCGCATCTTGGCATACACGTGACGGTCGCCCACGCCGCTGGTCACGGCGCTCAGACCGGCAAGCTCCAGCGACTTGATCAGGCCAAAGTTGCTGGCGATCGTCGGCACCACGGTACCACCCGAAAGGCGCCCGTGCTTGTTCAGGTACACGCCGCACACGTACAGGATTTGATCGCCGTCGACCACGCGACCGCGCTCGTCCACGGCCGAGCAGCGATCGGCATCGCCGTCATAGGCAAAGCCCACGTCCAGGCCCTGCTCCACCACGTGGCGCTGCAGGCGCTCCATATGCGTGGAGCCACAGTCCACATTGATGTTAAATCCGTCGGGCGCGGCGTTGATCACGCGCACATCGGCGCCCAGCGCGTCGAACACCGGCTTGGCCACCGAGGATGCCGAGCCGTTGGCGCAGTCGAGACCGATCTTGACGCCCTGCAGCGAAAAGTTCGCGCTCGCGATGAGCGAGGCAATATAGCGGTTGCGGCCCTGCATGTAGTCCACCGTGGCGCCAATGTGGTTGCCCGTAGCCAGCGGAACCTCGCTCTTGCCATCGATATAGTCCTCGATGAGCTCCAGCACGTCCTCGTCCATCTTAAAACCGTCGCTGTTGACGAGCTTAATGCCGTTATCGCAAAACGGGTTGTGGCTCGCACTGATCATGATGCCGCAATCGAAGCAGCCCTCCACGGTCTGATGTGCCACGCCCGGCGTCGGGATCACGTGCAGCATATAGGCGTCCGCACCGCTCGCGACCAGACCGCTCACCAGCGCCGCCTCGAACATATAACTCGAGCGACGTGTGTCCTTGCCCACGATAACGCGCGCCTTAGCACTGCGGTTGGCGCCGTAATACCAGCCCACAAAACGGCCAATCTTATAAGCGTGCTCTACCGTCAGCCCAACGTTGGCCTCACCGCGAAAGCCGTCGGTGCCAAAGTACTTCATGCGCTCTCCTTACAAAATAGGGGCGAACAGATTGCCTGTCCGCCCCAAAATGGTACTCGATTATCTGCGCTACCAGAAAAACCCTACGCCGACGCGCTGTCGCGAGCCGCCTGGCATGTAGGAGTCTGACGCAGCGTAAGCGGCTTGTCCCCCGCCTCGGCCGACGTGGTCAGCGTATACGTGATCGTCGTCGTCTCGCCAGCATGCAGGTCAACGGTTCCTGAATAGCAGGGAACTCCGTGCCAAGTGGCAGCGAACAGTCCAAACTGAGTCCCCTCGACGTTTAGATCGGTAATGCTGCCGCCTGTCGGCGCAAACAGTGATACATACAAGCGCTCATCGTCACGCGAGGTCCCAGGCGCACTGGCCGCTACGTAGTCGGGCAGCTTACCTGCCTCCTCCTGCGTCATGATGTTCGTCAGGGTAACGGTGATGCGATACGAGCAAGCGCCGTCGCCGTTCTTCACGCCCTGACCAATCTGCGTATCGGCGTTCAGATACCAGTCGAGCTTGGAGAAGCTCAGGTTGTTAAAGTAGACACCAGCAACGGGATCTTCACTCGGGTCATCCGGATCGGGCAGTGAGGCGTCGATGTTCATCTCCTTGATAGCGTTCTGCTCGTCATCGTTTTTCATCCACGCGATCAGGCGGCCCTCTTCGGCACCGCGCTCAACGGCGCTGACCAGGTTCGCAACATCGACGTCGCCGATACCGCCAAGGATCTTGTCGAAGGCAGCGCTGGCGACGGATGCAAAGATGCCGTCCGACTCCTCGACCGGATAGTTCCAGTACACATCATGCATAAGCACCTTCGCCGCGTTAGTGCCGTCAACGACTGTACCGTCGGGCAGTGAAACATTACCCACGAGGCCCAACAGATACTGCAGGAATACCGGATCGATACCAATGACGCCATCGACGTCCTGACCATATTCAGACTTCCACAGCGCGGCGACACGCTGCGAATTACGGGGCCAGTCGGGCGAATAGGTGTTGCCCGAGATGTATAGGTTGCTGTGGTCACCAAACAGCGTCTCATCTTCTTCGTCGACGCTCTCAACCGCCTCGTCTTTGCTGCGCGCAATGCAGGGAACAAACTCGCCAATCGACATCTGGCCGTCGGTGACCGAAATCAGGCCCTGCGAACCGCCAAAGCCACCGCAAGCACGAATCTCGACGTTGTTCATGGCGTACACAAGGTAGTTGCGCGTCTGGCCGTTGGCGCCGAGCATCTGGGGAAGGACGGGGGCGACCTTCTCCGCCGCGTCAACCGCGCCGTTGAGGGTGGCAAAGCCGTCCTTGGCCTTATCGACCAGCTCGGTCAACTGGGAAATATGAGTATCGCCAATGCCCTGGACCTTCTCGTTGGCGCTCTTGAACACCTTCGAGCTGCTGGAAAGCGAATCGGCGACCGCCTGCAGCGCGGACACGTTAATCATGCCGTCCTGGAACAGCTTGCCGGGCGTAGCCTGCGAGAGGTTGTCGGCCATGGGAACCAGCGCATTGCTCGAGACATCGGACAGGGCGTCAATCATGGTGCGGGCCGCATTGATATCGCTGCCATACACCGGGATAAACGAAGCCGCCGCCCACAGCGGGCTCGAGGTCTCCGCCTTCATGCTGTTACAGAGCTCATCGATCTTCTTCGCGTCGTCAGGCAGCGTCGAAAAATCGCCCGACGTGACCTTGTCCTTAAGGCCACCGACGATCTCGACAGCCTCCTTCGCTTCGCTCTTTACGGTCTTTGCCGAGTTAAGCAGCATAAAGCCGCTTGCGCCAAGCACAACGAGAAGCACCGCGACTACAGCGGCAATAATGGCGCCGGTGTGACGCTTTTTGCGCTCGCCCTTGCGATGGCGATGACGGACCAGACCGTCAGAGGTCGAACTCGACGAAGCGTCGCTACCGTAGTTCAAACCAAAATCGTAATAATCTTCCTTGGAACCCGAGCCCGCAAACTCGGCACCGCTATCATCCAGGCGGGCGAACGTACCAGTCTCGGAGGCGCCGGTGTAAATCGTGCCAAGGTTACCCGTAAGCCCCGCGCCACCGGCAGAGGGAGTATTGTTGGCGGCCTTGCCGGCATTAACGTTGCCGGCGCCATTCGCGGCGTTGGCAGCACCCGCGTTGTTCGCGGGTGCCGAAGGAGCGCCGCTCGGCTGCGACGTGGAGGTTGCACCGTCCGCAAAGACATTCCCTCTTGCACGGCCGGTCTTTTTTGCCTTTTGAGACTGCTCGTACAGAGCGGTAAACATCGCCGTCTCGCCCGGGGACACGCGCTTACCGGAACCGCCCTGTCCAGCGCCGCCCGGCGTGCCGGCCTTACCAGCCCCGTTCGGACGCGGCGGAACTGCAGGGCGGCCGCTATCGCTGCCCTTAAAGTGATTACCAGCCATAAAGAAATCCTCGCAATTGAGTCGCAATGAAAAAGTCCATAACGTTACTAGTTTATGGCATTTTGAGCATCGACAGCTAAACTCCAGACACGGACATCAATTGGCGAAAATGCGGCACAACACCTTTTCTGTCTTGGTGGCGGCGCTAGCTACACCGTGAGGAACATCATCACGATGATCATGGCAAAGCCGATAAGGTCGGTCGGCAAAAACACCGTGCCCAGCATAACGGCGCTGGTGATGGTCGCCGAAACCGGCTCCACAGTTCCGATGAGGCTCGCACGCACCGAGCCGATGTCCTTAACGCCCTGCATATAGAGCATGTAAGCAAAAAACGAGCCGATAACCACGAACACCGCGAGCGCCTCGATACCGGCGGCATCGAGCGCCGGCATATGCGCCCAGGGCTGCACGAAGACACATGAGACCACGCCCGCCGTGAGCATTGCCGAGCCCGTGACGATGGGGCTACCGTATTCGGGCAGGATCTTGGCGGGAATCACCGCCATACACGCGGCGCTGACCGCACACATAAGACCTGCTGCCAGGCCAAGCGGCGAGATATTCAGGCTGGTGGGGTCGCCGCCGGTGGCGATTAAAAAGGTTCCACCCAGAGCCAGGCCAATGCCGATGACTTCGCGAGTACGCGGCATGCGGCGATCGGTCACGCAGGCGTAGCCCATGATGATAACGAGCTGCAGGCACTGGAGCACCGTCGCGGTTCCGGCGTTCGTCAGGCGCACGGCCGAAAGATAGCAAAACTGGTTGAACAGCAGGCCAAAGGCGGTAAAGAGCAGCAGCTGCTTGCGATCGGCGGGTGTGGTCCAGAGCTTAATCAGGCGCTCGCGGTCGCGCGTAACAACCACGGCCATAAAGAGTAGACCGGCGAGAATCTGACGCACGCTCATAAGCCACAAGGTGTCGACGTGGTAGATATCGAACAAAAAACTCGCGCTGGTGCCCGAGAAGCCCCAAAACGAACCGCCCACCAGCGTAGCCAAGACGCCCGTGATCATCTTGCGCGTCGAAGCGCTGTTCAGGCGGTCGCGCCATGCGCGACGGGTGTTGCGGCTGAGCTCGTCGGTGCCCTCGGGCACATCAATGTTCGATATATCGGTCATCGGCACCGAAGCCCCTGCGCCTTCGACCTGCTCGACACACTCTTTGCTCATTCCACTCCCCCGAAACAGCCTGGAAACAATTCGGCTTACCTCACCACGGCGAAGTCACCAGCTGGAGGCTTGTCCGCTTATCGGTAGGACAATTCCGCAGGCGTCTTTCCATAGCTCGATACCGCAATGGCCTTGCATTATGCGACAGCCAAATCGCGGCAGCAGGCTCTTTTGAAATGGATGCGACAAAGCCCCCGAATTCCACAATGTAAGCGATTTTTAAAAATGTTCTTGCCACCGAGTTCAGGCTCCGTTATATTATCCCTTGCGCGCTTGCGCACCCTTGATCGGGCGTTTAGCTCAGGGGGAGAGCGCTTCCCTGACACGGAAGAGGTCAGAAGTTCAAATCTTCTAACGCCCACCAAATGTTCGCAGCTCAGAGGCTATGTCCTCTGGGCTGTTTTGTTTTATGTCGCCAAATCAGCTGGCAGCTCCAACCGCCCAACTAGCCAAAAGCCGACCATCTACTTGCCGATCTATTCATCGGCATAACCAATCAGTCCGCACCGCAGCTTCTCGGCAAAACGCCGCGATGTCTGCGCCCTGCGGTATCCTTGAGCCACTTGCACCTGCAGCACCAAGGAGCCGCCATGCGCACCGAGCTCGATGTCCCCTTTTCGCACAAAGAAGAAGCCAAGGCGCTGGGCGCCAAATGGGACCGGACCAAAAAGATCTGGTATGTACCCAGCGGCGTCAACCCCGAGCCCTTTGCCGAGTGGCTGCCCGGTGTTGACCGATCCGACCCCTCAGCACCGTATATATATCTAGTACTGGGCAAGCGCGAGTGCTGGAAGTGTCACAAAGAGACCTCGGTCGCGGCCTTCGGCATTCCCTATCGAGCCGATAACGACGAGAGCATCGCCATCGCGCACGCGCCCAACGAAGCCGGGCACATTGCCATCGACACGGCCAACGCCAACGCACTCGCCATCGTGCCCGCTCTTGGCTGCGTGCCGGGCGAGATCCGCGACTACCTTCATAAGCGCTGCGGCTACAAGCCCGTAGGCGCGCGAGCCTCCAAAGCCCCGTCGCTCGGCAACACGTGCACCAGTTGCGACGCGCTGCAAGGCAGCCGCTATCTGTTCGAGGAGCCCTCGTCCCCGTTTGCCCTCACTGCCATCAACAAGCTGCCGGCACTGGAGTTTATACGCGTCGAAGTTGCCGGCGTCTTTGGCGTCCCGGCCACGCGTACCGACTTTGACCAGGCGCTCTTTACCTGGGCACGCGACCATCACGCCGAGTTCCACAGGCAACTCGGTGAGGGGATTTATTTGTAGAGGCAAAAGACACTCACAGCCAACTCCTCCGCATCACCTATCCCTCGTCGCCGGCGTCGTACACGATATCGAGGCCACAAACAGGGCATTTCTCCGGATACACCGGCATATGAACGCCCGTGCGTTTCCTCACTTCGTCGCTGAACCTGTCGCGTGCATCGATGAACCGAATGTCGAGACACGGTATTTGCGAGCCGCAGCAAGGACAGGCGACAGCAAACGACCCGCAATCCACTTCTACGCCCGGAAACATATTGTTGTCGATAAGGGCACACGGCAGTTTTCCGTACTTCCCCATCGCAATATCGCCTCGCCAGCTCATACATGCCCCTTCTCGCTATACAAATCAGGAAGAGCATGCACCGGCGGGCGGGCGCGAGATTGCATCGCCACGCGATCCGATCAAACAACACGATCGTCAAAGAATGCCAAAGCCAAATACGCTAATACGGCAGAAGCCCCGCCTTTTCACGCTTCTTTTCCGAGCGATCGAACTCAATGCGATGGGCCTCAAGAAACACCGTATCGGGTCGCCACTGACGCTCATTCGGCTGCCTTAGCGTCGCACCCGCAAAGGAAGCGTAGTCGGTCTTATCCAGCAGGTACGATCCGCACAGCCGATATTCGCCGCAAACAGGCTCAAACGAAATCAGGTGAGCATCAAATAGGGAATGAAGATCGCGCCGAAGCAGAATGCCGTTGCTGGCAACCTGCGATTTGGGTCCCGAGTAATTCTCGATATGCGCAGCTTCCAGAGCCTCGCTGACGCCGCAGTCCGACACCGCGCAACGGCCATCATAGGCGGCAACGAGCTGCTTGCGGAACCATTGCTGCCCCAATCGCTCGCGCCTTAACGCATAGCGGACCTTTTCGTCGTCGGTCGTACCCTGTCCGGCAAACTCAATATCGACGGGCATGTGCTTCAGATAACTCATGTCGGGCGCAAAACGGGGGTCCGGTCCGCCTTTATGAACAGGACCGTGCAGAACAAACCATCCGTTTTCGGGCTCGAACCGTTCAACAAACGCAAGGCCGAGCACCTTGTAGCCCACCTCGGTTGCAAATATGACTCCGACTGGAACGCCACATTCCATGCAGTTGAGCATTTTACGGTTGTAATTCTGGTCTCGAAAACCAACGGTACCCGGCGCTTGAACCGAGTACTTAATGACCCACGTACCATCGTCCAAATAGAGCGGAGGCACATCGGTGTAGAAGCTCTTTTTAGAGTTATGGACCGAAAGCGCAAAGATCTTATTGGGATCTTGCTTCACCCGATCCCGGCCCGGCCAGAAGATCCCTGAATCCCGCGTTACGGGAAAGAAGTCCGAGCCAATTCTCAAACGATACTGATACTGAGGGCTATCTTCCTTGGTGTGGTGCGGAAGGCTGGTCCAAACGCCGCCGCGCTGTTCCTCGCCCAGAAACCACTCCCATGCCTCAACGTATTCGGAAGGCACGAGGCTGCAGGCGCGGTCATAGCTTGGTCCATCCATCAACGGAACAGCAAGGTCAATGTCGTTCATCGCCAGCACCTACAACCATACGAACGCGAGTCATGCCCCTCAATAATATGGCCGAGAGTCAATTATTACGAGATCTCATTCCGCGATCGGCACATCGTTGATGCTCTCGGCTTGCCGCTGGCGCGCTTGTACCCCGCTACCCCACTTCCCTGTATACTGATGTAGCACGTGTTTCATCCGGACTTGTTGGGCCGGGTCGTTCATGGGAGGTTCTTGTGGCTGTTTCGAATCCGCCTAAGGGAAGCGTTTCTTCTTCGTCCATCAAGCCGGTTACACGCAAGGCCGTGCGCTGCCAGCGCGAGGTCGCCTGGCTTGTCACGCAGGCAGCAGGCAGACTCGTGGCGAGCACGGAGGACGTCAATGCTCCCACACCGAGCTTTGTGCTGGCAGCGGCGCTGAATCGAGTACGCCAGCTGGAACTCGTCGCACAAGAAGACGGCAGCCATCTTGGCTACCAGAACGTTATGGCGCCCGACCTGCAAACGTTCTGTCACATGGCCAAGTTGCCTGCCGCGCCCAATGCGCTTTCGGACGCAGGCTACATGTTTACGCTCTCGGGCGCGGACCTTATCCGCGACATCTATGCATACTGCAGCGAGCTCGCCGAGCGCCACGTCTTTGACGCGGCTGAAGTCAAACCGGGATATGTCATCAAGCTGGTTCTTAGGCTGTTCTTGATGGACGGGTTCGCGGCCATGCCGGCGTAAGCCGAGTCTTTAGCATCACCGTCAACTGGGCAACAACCGCTTAACCTTAGTGGGCGCCAATCGAGGGTCGATTATTGGGTCGCCTCGTCCGCTAACGCATTTATTCCACGCGCTCCAACAGTCGATACTTGCGGTTGCGGCTCGTCGCCGGCGCCGTGGGCTCAAGCTCGCCTTGAGCAATGAGCGCGTTGACGCGCGACCTAACCTGGGAAATTGTGAGCCCCGTGCGCTCTGCCAGCTCACGCGTCCCCAGCTCGCCGTAATGTTTGAGTGCCGTCACAATTAAGCCCCCGCCATGATCGACCGGCTCGATCTTTGAACGGTAAAGTACGACCTTGAACCGATCGAACCCCGGGCAGAACAGGGGCTCGGCCAGACCATGCGCGCGCATGGCATCGATCATCATCGGGATGCCCGAGCCATTGCCCTCAGCCGGCGAACCTGCGCCATCCGGCAGCGGGACAATCGACATGAGCTTCACAAGCGTCGCGTTACGGCATCGGGAGCTGCCGTCAAACAAGTTCTCGCGAGTCTTTCCCCCGTAAAGGCCGCCAGGATTCGTCACCTCGACACGATCGTCAAAGACGTCGACGGCAATCGATTGTCCACAGAACCGATCCCCGTATTCTCGATGGATTACGGCGTTGGCGATTGCCTCGCGCAGAACCTCCTCGGGAATCTCCAGCGAGTCGATACACGAGATGCCTTGGACGGTCGAGATGCGGCGCAGGTTTTTGGCGACAGCTGCGACGGCATCCGAGATCATCTCGCCCAACGTTCCCTCACAGATTGTGCGGTCCATGAACCTCAGCGACCCCACAGCTCCCTTTTGAGCTCCCACGTGGACAGCCACGTCAATGAAGAGCTTGGGATAGAACTGCTGAGGGTAAACGCCCGCGGCAAGGAGGCCGGCCTTGGTAACATTGCCCTGGAAGTCGAGGAAATTCAGACGCTCCATCTTTGTCTTCTTGTCCGCCGCACCGCGCATCGCTCGAGGCGTCAACGAATAGGCACGCTCTATCGTGCGGTCGACCAGCGACTCGTCGAGATCGCCCACACTCGTGCCGGGCACCGCATCGCGATCGCTAGGACTCGTCCGCTCATATGACGGCAGTGCCAAAACCTCGGTCGACGAAAGCGGGACATCTTTGTCATCGATGCGCTTGTAGCTGCCGCCCTGGGCGCCTCGCTCTATGACATAGCAGGGCTTGCTCGACGGATCGAGCTCCTCAATCGTAATGACGAGAACGATGACGCCCTGAAGCTCCACTCGCTCGATCGTGTATTTGGGCGGATTGGCTAGCTTTCCTCGACCGCCCGCATCACCCATGCCTGACACAAATTGGTTGAGCACTTTCTCGGTCTCGAAGTTCTCAACCGGGACAAAACCTGCGCGCTCACTCACTCCGAGCACGATGATTCCGCCGGCAGTGTTCGCGAATGCGCTCACCGTTTCCCACACGTCGCGGGAAAGCGTCGTGGCGCTCTCCTTCACTTCGACGTTAAGATCATCCGAGCCCATACGCCTTAAAGACTCAAGCAGACCGGTCAGCTCGTTTTCGTTCATCTGCACGTCCTTTCGCTCGGTCCTGCGGAGAATGCCGCGGATAGATTTCCCTCGTCTCTCAGTTATCTCTCGTAATTATCTCTCATCTATCTCTCTATCTCTCGGCTTAGAGATAAGAGATAGATAGAGATGGAATGTCTACCACTTGCTTCATTTATACATATTTTTGCTGGTAGAACAATCGGTATTGAGACAATACCATGATTGCCTGTCTCTTTGCTGCTCAGTTATCTCTCATATTTTTCTCTCATCTTCCTGTCATCTCTCATATTAGAGACGAATGAGAGACGAGAGATACGCGGGTGATGGACGAGTGAGGATTTTCGGACGGTCGGATATCGAGAGTGGATATTTGGACGGTTTTTGGGGCTTTTGAGGCAAATTCCGTCCAAATATCCACTCTCGTTCGATAGGTATCCGGAAATCCTCGCTCGTCCGTCCGAAAATCCACTCTCATTCGATAGGCGTCCAAGTTTCCACGCTCGCGCGGCGGTCACGCGGGGCCTTTACCCATTCCGTTGGCATCGTCTTCAGTTCGCCGCAGTGCCGCGGCTCCATATGGGTATACTCTCGAGGATTCGACTCGATTCGCCCCCGCTGGGGCGTCAAAGGAGACTGCATATGCCCACCACCTCAACCGACCCGCGCGCCGCTGCCGCCGCGCTGCTGGTGCCCGGCACTACCTGCCACGGCTTTGCCGTCGAGCGCTGCGAGACCGTGCCTGAGCTCGACTCGGACGCCTACGTGCTGCGCCACACTGCCTCGGGCGCTCGCCTGCTGTACCTGGCATGCGACGACGAAAACAAGGCCTTTGCCATTGGCTTTAAGACGCCGCCGGCCGATTCCACCGGCGTGTTCCATATTCTTGAGCACTCAGTGCTGTGCGGATCGGCCAAATTCCCCGTCAAGGAGCCGTTTGTCGACCTGATCAAGAGCTCCATGCAGACGTTCCTCAACGCCATGACCTACCCCGACAAGACCATCTACCCCGTTGCCACCACCAACGAGCAGGACCTGTACAACCTGATGGACGTGTACCTGGACGCGGTGTTCAACCCGGCCATCTATACCAAGCCCACCATTTTTGAGCAGGAGGGCTGGCACTACGAGTTGGACCTGCCAGAGGGCGCCGAGGGCGAGGGCGACGGCAGCGCCGCCAGCCTGCGCGAGGGCACGCTGCGCTATAACGGCGTGGTGTTCAACGAGATGAAGGGTGCGCTGTCCGACCCCATGAGCGTGCTGGACGACGCCGTCAACGCCGCGCTCTATCCCGACACCGCCTATGCGCACGAGAGTGGCGGCGACCCGCGCGCGATTCCCGCGCTCACCTACGAGCAGTTCCTGGACACGCACGCGCGCCACTACAATCCTTCCAACTCCTATATCACGCTCTACGGCGATCTGGACGTGGACCGCGCCCTGGCCTTTTTGGACGAGCGCTATCTGTCGCAGCCGAGTGCCGCGAGCCGCCGCATGGACGCAGCCGTTGCCGCCGGCGAGGACCCGTCCACGCTGGCACCCAATCCGCTGGGCGTGCAGGCGCCCGTGACCTGCGAGTATAAGCGCGTCGAGATGGCCACCACGCCCGAGAACGCCCTGGTGGGCCTGGGCCTCGTGCTGGGCAGCGCGCTCGACCGCAAGCGCACGATCGCGGCGGATATCCTGTTCGAGGCGCTGCTGGGCTCCAACGAAGCGCCGGTTAAGAAGGCCATTCTGGCCGCCGGCCTGGGCGGCAACGTGGTGAGCTACACCGCGGCCGAGAGTCTGCAGCCCTACGAGCTCATCATGCTGCAAAACGCGCAGCCCGGCGTGGCGCGCGAGCTGCGCCGCGTGTTCCAGGCCGCCTGCCGCGACCTGTGCGAGCACGGCGTTCCGCGCGAGCGCCTGGAAGCCATCATCAGCAGCAACGAATACGACCTGCGCCAGCGCGACTACGGTATCGCCGACGGCGTGGCCATTGCGTGCGACGCGCTGAGCACGTGGCTCTACGATGACGACGACGCGACGCTGGCGCTCAAGTACGGCCCGGTGTACGAGGAGCTGCGTGGCGAGCTGGACGGCAGCTACTTTGAGGACCTGCTGCGCGAGCTCGTGCTGGAAAACGACCACATGGCGCTGGTCGAGCTGGTTCCGGTAGACGCTGCCGAGGGTACGGAGGGTGCCGAGGCCGCCGAGCTGGCAGCCAAGCGCGATGCCATGACCGATGCCGAGCTGGCCGATGTGGTCGAGCGCACGGCCGTACTGCGTGCCGCGCAGGAGGCGGAAGACACACCCGAGGCCAAGGCCACGCTGCCGCGCCTGCGTGTGTCCGACATTGGCGAGGCGTGCCCCGAGCCGCCGCTGGTCGTGGACACCACTGCTCCCATCCCCTGCCTGCGCCACGGCATCCCCACCAACCGCCTGGCCTACGCCATGCAGTATTTCGACCTGAGCTGCATCGCGTTTGAGGACCTGCCCTATGTGACACTGCTCTGCCGTCTGCTCAAACAGCTGCCCACGAGCGAGCACTCGGCCGAGGAGCTCGACAACTTGCTCGCCGGCAAGCTGGGCTTTTTGAGCTTTACGACCGAGGTCATGACCCAACCCGACGTGGACGGCGTGCGCCCCTACCTGCTGGTGAGCGCCGGCGCCCTGTCCGAGAAGATCGATGCGCTGGCGAGCCTGCCGCGCGAGGTGTGGTCGAGCACGCTTTTGCTCGATGCCGACGCCGACCGCGTGCGCGACGTGCTCACGCAGATTCGCATTGGACTTGAGCAGGGCTTTATCAACAACGGTCACTCGGCGGCGCTCGGTCGCGCGATGAGCTACGGCTCGCCTTCGGCCGTGGTGCGCGAGCAACTTTCGGGCGTGGACTTCTACCTGTTCCTGCGCGATCTGCTCGAGCACTTTGACGAGCGCTTGGACGACCTGCGCGCCAAGCTTGCCGCGCTGGCAGGCCGCATCTTTGTGGCCGATGGGTGCCTGGCGAGCTTTACCGGCAGCGACGAGGACTTTAACGCGTACTGGGCCGCCGCGGGCGACCTGGGGCTGGACGCTGGCGACGGCGCCGATGCCGGCCGCGACGCGCTCGTGGTGCCGACGCCGCGCGACCGCCACGAGGCTTTTGTCATCCCCAGCGACATCTGCTTTGCGGCAAGCGCGTGCGACCCGCGTCGCTTGGGGCTTGACGTGACGGGCGCCTGGGCGGTTGCTGCCAACGCGCTCTCCTACGACTACCTGTGGAACGAGATCCGCGTGAAGGGCGGTGCGTACGGCTGCGGATTCCGCGCAGCCGGCGAGCGCCAGACGGCGTTCTACACCTACCGCGACCCGGCAATCGACCCCTCGATTGAGCGTGTGGCGTGCGCGGGCGAATGGCTCGGCAGCTTTGAACCCGACGAGGCCGCCTTTGAGGGCTTTATCGTGAGCTGCGTGAGCGGCATGGACGCGCCAGTGAAGCCGTACACGCTCACCAAGCGCCGCAACACGACCTACCTGGCCGGGCTCGATCCGCACGCACGCGAGGAGCGCCGCGCCCAGATGCTCGCCGCCACGCCCGGTGAGCTTCGCTCGCTCGGCGCCGACGTGACGCGCATCGCAGCCGAGTCGCCAACGTGCGTCTTTGGCGGCCGAGACGTCATCGCCAAGAGCAACGCCGGCTTTAACGTCGTCGACCTGCTCGGCTAACCACAAAGGTAGATTTTTGGGACATGCCTGAAAATCTACCTTTTTCTTTTGCCGCAGTCTGCCGGTTTGTCTCGATCTGTAACGCCAAGACGGCAATATCGGCTCCAGATGTTACTAATCGAGACGTTTTCGGATGACCCCGTCCCTTTGTCTCAATCTGTAACATCTAGGTCCGATTTTGCCGAGCTACTGTTACAGATCGAGACAAACCGCCGCGAACACCCGCTCTTCGTCAAAACCCACGAAGGTGTCCATGAACCGCCCCCTTTGCGATGGCTTATGTGGTGGTTTGGGTGTTTGCCCAGATAAAACCTGCCAAAATAAACCTGTCCCTTTTTGGTAGGTTTGCTAGAGGAGGTTGGGATGGACAAGGCCGAGTTGCGGAAGGCGGTGATTGCTCGGCGCGACGCTCTTGATTTGGATGTGCGGGCCGCGAAGTCTGCCGTTATCTGTGCGCGGCTTGTTGAGCTGTTGGATCACTTGGGTACCGCAGCGCCGCACACCGTTGCCGTCTATGCCGCGATGGGTTCCGAGGTCGACCCAGCCGCGTTTGCCGCCGCGGCCGCCAAACACGGCTGGCGCGTGGCCTATCCGTGCATGTTCTCGGCAACAGACGCCGCAGCTTGTGGCCAGCGCATGTGCATGCTGGCAGTTGCCGCCGACGATGCGTCCGCGGCGCCGTTTATCGCCCACCCCACGCGGGCCTTCGCGGCCACAGACATCGACAGCGGTCGCTTCCCTATCGTGCCTGCCGAGGCTCTCGACATGATTATCGTGCCGCTCGTAGCATTCGACCGCGCCGGCGCGCGCCTGGGCTACGGCGGCGGCTGTTACGATCGCTACCTGCCCACGCTCTCGCCCGCATGTCAAATCATCGGCATCGCCTTTAACGAGCAGCGCGTCGACCACGTTCCCACCGACGCCCACGACCTGCCGCTACCCCACATCATCAGCGCCTAATCGCCGTTGCATCGCACCCGCAAGTTGAGCGTGGAAAATCTCCCACTTTGAGCCCCCTTACGAGTCAAAAACGGGAGATTATCCACGCTCATTCAACAAGCGTCCAAAAATCCACGCTCGTGTGTCCGAAAATCCACGCTTAACCAATGCGCGTCCAGATTTCCACACTCGTCCGTCCGGATTTCCACGCTTGTGCGGCTCAACGCCCTGCAACCGCCTCAACACGCACGCGGCACGCCGGCAACCTTGAGTTTGCGATCGAGCTTTGACGGGTCCCTCAGATCATCCCAACACAAGCGCACGATTTTGCAGTTATCAAGCAGCGAAAGTCTCGACTCGCGCTGACGTTCATCAAATTGCGCCTTTGCGAGCTTGCCCTCCTCCGCCGCTTTCTCGCTTTTAACGAATCCGTCGAACTCACCGATAATCAGCCGGTCGCCCACGCGCCACAAGTAGTCAACGCGATATGGCCGTCCCGGCTCAACTGGGTCGAACAGCTCAACTTGCAGCTCCGGCGTCTGCCAGCCGCGCTCAATCATCAGCGCGCGTGCCTTGGACTCGCCACCGCTTTCCGACAGGCCATCGGCACACCGCGCAACCCTGCGCGCCGTCACAACACCGCGACGATTCAGGCCAAGCTTGTCGACCATCTCAACGAGATGCTCCTTTGACAACAGCCGCTCATGAAGCGCCGAGTCCGCAATGATCAGTCCCTCGACAAACGACGCATCGACCAGGCAATCCGCAATCGTCTGATCGATATCGGTCACGGCAATATCCATCTGGATTGCCCGCGTTTGACGAGCATAACGATGTCGAATCACCTGAGAGCCCGGCGTCGTCGATTGCGCCGGCGCCGCGGCGATATGGATGTGCTTCAAATTGGCATGCGAAACCGAAAGGCCATAGATAACAGCCGCCGTATAGGAGCAAAACGTCCAGTCGGGATGCTTTTGCGCAAGGGCCCGCACCCGGTGCAGATAACGCTGCCGAAACTTGAGCTCGGACCAATAATCCGGACGCGCATACAGCCCCGGCATGACCGCCTCTAGACTTCCCGCCGCCACCCGCCGCTCAATCTGCTTTGCCTCCGCCGCCGTGCGTGCGTACACGCAGCTCATCTGCTGTTCGCATGCTTTAATGTGGCTTGTAAGTCTTTGATTCGCCGTCATGTTTCCCATGTCGCCTCCCAACTCTTGGAACGGCGCAAACGTACCAGACGGTTTCATGCGAAGTCTGACCAAATGCTGTCCAGGCGCTGACCAAATGCTTGACGGTTTTGGACGTTTTAGGCTGATGACTTATATCTGCAGGTAGAAGCCTTACCGAGAGGTCCCTGTCTCCACATTTAGATGCCTGTGTCCATCGGATTATCAGAAAGAAAAACCCGTCGAGATACGAGACTACGCCGAATGCGACTTGGCCTCTTCACGCACCGTCTCTTAGCCGAGCCATCGGCATCTACATACCTAAATAAATGAGCGTGGATAATCTCCCGCTTTGAGCCCCTTCCTCGGCCAAAAGTGGGAGATTATCCACGCTCGATTTGTAAACGTCCGAAAATCCACGCTCGTGTGTCCGGATATCCTCACTCGTCACGTCACGGCAGCAGCCACAGCCGTAGCCTAGTGCTCCTCGCCGGCGCGGGCCAGGTCGTAGGGCGTGGTCTGGTAGACGTAGTAGTTGAGCCAGTTGGTGTAGAGCAACTGAGCCTGGCTGCGCCAGACGTTGCGCGGCTCGGCCGTGGGGTCGTCACCTGGGAAGTAATGCGCCGGCACCTCCGGGTTGAGTCCGCGCTTCACGTCACGCTCGTACTCCAGACGCAGCGTGTCGGTATCGTACTCGGGATGGCCAAAGACAAAGAAGCGGCGGCTGTCGGTCGACTTGACGATGTACAGGCCCACCTCGTCGGACACGGCCACGACCTCGAGCTGCGGCTCGGCCTCCACGTCCTCGCGGCGCACATCGGTGTTGCGCGAATGCACGGCATAGAAACGGTCGTCGAAGCCGCGGACCAGCGGGCTTTGCGGCTTCACCAGATAATGCTCGAACACGCCGCTCGCCTTTGCCGGCAGGTCGTGCTTCTGGATACCGTAATGATGGTACAGGCCGGCCTGTGCGCCCCAACAAATGTGCAGCGTAGAGTGCACATGCGTGGTGGACCAATCCATGATCTGGCAGAGCTCGGGCCAGTAGTCGACCTCTTCGAACGGCATCTGCTCCACCGGCGCGCCCGTGATGATCAGGCCGTCATAGTGGATGTCGCGGATGTCGTCGAACGTGCGGTAGAACGTCTCCAGGTGGCCGGCGCTTACGTGCGTGGCCTCGTGCGTCTTGGTGCGCAGCAGGTCCACCTCCACCTGCAGCGGCGTGTTGGAGAGCTTGCGCATGATCTGCGTCTCGGTGGCGATCTTGGTGGGCATGAGGTTGAGGATGAGCACGCGCAGCGGACGGATGTCCTGGTGCAGCGCGCGGTACTCGGTCATGACAAAAATGTTCTCGCTCTCGAGCTGCGCAGCGGCAGGGAGGGCGTCGGGAATACGAATGGGCATGGATGCTCCTTACGAGTCAGTTGCAGCTATGGTACAACGAGCGGCCCCATCCGCGCGAGCACATCGCCCAGCGATGCCGTCAGCGGCCAAATCACTCCAAAAGTAGAGATTAAGGCATGTCCCAAAAATCTGCGACGCTTTAGCCTAGCAAAGTGGTAGCAGGACGCTACAATGGTTCGACGCGAAAAACTCGGCCGGAAGGATACATATATGTACCAGACGCGTAAGATCGGTGTGGTCGGCCAGGGCCACGTAGGAGCACATGTCGCCAACAGCCTGCTCATGCAGGGCATTGCCGATGAGCTGTACCTGTGCGATATCAACGAGGCCAAGGTGACTTCCGAGGTCCAGGACCTGCGCGACTCCCTTTCGTTTGTCCCGTACAACACCAAGATCGTCAACTGCTACGACCACTACGAGGAGCTGGCCTGTTGCGACGTCATCGTCAACGCCGCCGGTAAGGTCGCGCTGGCCGCCGGCAACCGCGACGGCGAGCTGTTCTTTACCACCGACGCCGCCCGCTCCTTTGCCAAGCGCATCGTCGACGCCGGCTTCGACGGCATCTTTGTGAGCATCTCCAACCCCTGCGACGTCGTGTGCACCGAGCTGTGGCACCTGACCGGCTACGATCCCAAGAAGATCATCGGCTCGGGCTGCGGCCTGGATTCCGCCCGCCTGCGCACCGAGATCTCCAAGAAGGTCGGCGTGAGCCCCAAGTCCATCGACGCCTACATGATCGGCGAGCACGGCTTTAGCCAGCTGGCCGCCTTTAAGGCCGCGACCATCGCCGGCAAGAGCCTCAACGAGCTTCAGGCCGAAAACCCCGACAAGTACGCCTTCGACCACATGGAGGTCGAGGAGCTCGCGCGCAAGGGCGGCTATGTGACCTACCAAGGCAAGCAGTGCACCGAGTACGCCGTCGCCAACTCCGCCGCGCGCGTCTGCGCCGCCGTGCTGCACAACGAGCACGCCGTGCTTTCCGCCTCCACGCTCATGACCGGCCAGTATGGCGAGGAGGGCATCTTCACATCCCTGCCGTGCGTGATCGGCGCCGAGGGCGTCGAGGAGGTCTACACGCTCGACCTGTCCGAGTACGAGCTCGAGGGCTTCCACAAGAGCTGCCAGCACATCCGCGACAACATTGCCCAGCTCGACTGGTGGGACGCCGAGGCCTACGACGCCAAGTAGTCCGCCGGTTGATGCGACAACTCACTCATACGGACACAATGTAAAGCGGGCCGCGCCGGAAACCCACCGGCGCGGCCCGCTTTTTGACTCCCGCGACACGCTTGCGAATCGAAGGTGAATGCTTTTCCCGTTACCTAGTACTGTTCGATGCCCATGTAGCGACGAACCTCGGGGCTGTGGTCGAACACCTTGCCGCGCGCGGCGCGCAGCTCGCAGCTCATGTTGTAGAAGAAGATCGGCTCCAGGTACGAACGCACGCTGGCGGGCACCTCGCCCACGCCGTACTCGAGCGCGTCGAGTACCATGATCGTGTCGGTGTGCGTGTTGAGGAACGCCAGCGCTCGCTCCTCCATGGGGCGGCACTCGCCCGATCCAAGCTGCACAAAGTAGAACACGCCGGGCTCGGTAGCCTCGAAGGGGCCGTGGAAGTACTCGCCGGAGTGGATATAGCAGCAGTGCTGCCATTGCATCTCCATGAGCGAGCAGATGGCCATGGCGTAGGTCTGGCTAAAGTTGGGTCCGGAGCCCAGGATATAGAAGAACTTGTGCTGCTGGCAGAGCTCGGCAAAGCGGGCGCCCAGCTCGGCGTTGACCTTCTCGCGTGCGGCGGGCAGCAGCGCATCCATCTGCTTAAGGCCTTCGTACATGTCGGCGAGCGCCTCGTAACCCTCCTGCTGGTCGAGCAGCTCGGCGGCGATCAGAGCGCCGATACCCTGCGGGACCTCGGCCTGCGGCACGCCTTCGCCCCACGGATAGACCCAGGTGGTCCACTTGCCGTTATCGATCTTGGAGCCCTCGCAGTCGGTCATGGCCACGACCTCGGCGCCGGCTGCCAGCGCCATCTCGCAGCCGTCAACGACCTCCTGCGTGTTGCCGCTGTGGCTGCAGGCGATGACGAGTGACTTCTCGCCAAGACTCTTGGGGGCCATCAGGCAAAACTCGCGCGCCGTGTAGACCGTCGAGGTAAACGTGGTTGCCTCGCGCTTGAGCAGCTCGTTGGCCGGCATCAGGTCGATCATCGAACCGCCACAGGCGATCCAAAAGACGTTCTCAATCTTGCCCTTGCGCTCGATGATTTCCTGAATCAGATCGTGTGCGTTCATCCTGATGCTCCTCCTTGTGCGGCGGTTTTGAGCGACGGCAGCTCGTACCTGCTGTCGTTCTATGTTGTCCTATTTATAACACGTGCAACAACGCCCGTGAAGTCATCTTAGCAAATTTGTTCTATGTTGTTCTATCTGTGGACGTTAGATGTCGAACACGTAGCGCGAGCCCACGATCTTTTGGCGGCCGAGCAGCAAGGGGCGCTCGTCCTCATCGGTAAAGTACGCCTCCATATAGAAGAGCGGCTCACCGACCGGCACCTCCAACAGCGGGGCCGCCTGAGCATCGGCAAGCGCAATCTCCACGGTGCAGGGGTCGGACTTGAGCGGCGCGCGACCCGAATGCTCGGCAACGAGCGCAAAGATGGAATTGTCCGTGAGGTCCTTGTCGGCAAGCGTCTGCAGATAGGGATGGTCGGCGAGCACAAAGGCGTTGTTCTCAAGCATGACAGGGATGCCGTCGGCTGTGCGCACGCGTTCGACCACGATAAGCTCGCAGCCGGGCTCCGCGCCAAAGAACGCCGCATCCTCGTGCGTCGCCGCGACCACCGTGCGCGACACCAGACGCGCACCCGGCACCATGTCGTTGGCAGCACAACCCTCAGTAAAGCTCTGGACGTCACCCTTCTGGCGAATCTTGCGCTTGAGCTTGGGAGCGCACACAAAGGTACCCCTCCCCTGCTGGCGGTTGAGATACCCCACGCGCGACAGCTCCTCGATGGCACGGCGCACGGTGACGCGCCCCACGCCGTAGGACTTCGCGAGCTCCATCTCGGAAGGAATGCGCGAGCCGGCAGCATACACGCCGCGCGCGATCTCGCCCTTTAGGTCGTCCATGACCTGCTGGTACAGCGGCACGGCGGACACCTCGGCGCGCTCGGAACGTTCGGTCTTGCTATCGGTTGCCATCGTTATGCCCCATCCCGCGCATGCTCGGACTCAAACTCTTCAATCGCCGCCATAAACTGCTCGCCAAAGGCGTCGGCTTTTTTCTCGCCAATACCGTTGACCTGGATCAGCTCGTCGCGCGTCTGCGGGCGCAGGCGGCACAGGCCGCGCAGGGCCTTGTCGGAAAAGACCATATACGGCGCCATCTCCAGCTCGGTCGAGATCTCCTTGCGCAGGGCACGCAGGCGCTCGAACAGCTCGGCATCGTCGCCAACGCGCGGGCGCTGATCCAGCTCGGCCTCCTCGCGCAGCAAATCCACCGCACGGCGGGCGCGGGCCGAGGCCTTGCGCTTGGACGCGCGACGCTTAACGGTAAAGGCGAACGCCTCGTCCTCGACCTCGCTGGCACGCGGACCCAGCCCCACGACCGGGTACTGCCCCTGCGAGGTGGCCAAATAGCCGCGGCCGCACAGCTGGCCGATGATGTCCTTGATGCGCCCGACCGATTCGCTCGACAGCTCACCGTAGCCGCGGTCCTCGTCCAGATGCATCTGGCGAATGCGCTCGGTGTTGCCGCCGTGAAGCACATCGGCGATGAGCGACTTACCAAAGCGCATGGGTCGCGTGGCCACATAGCGCACAGCGGCGCGGGCCATATCGGTGACATCCTCGACCTCGAACTGCGTGAGGCAGTTGCTGCAGTTGCCGCAGCCATCGGCGTCGTCTGTCGTGCCGCCCGCGGCGGCTGCCGCATGCTCGGCCGCGGCCTCGTCGCCAAAGTAGCGCAGCATGTATTCGCGCAGGCAGCCGGTGGTATTGCAGTAGCCCTCCATCTGGCTGAGCAGGCGATAACGGTTCTGGAGCGCCCACGCGCGCTGTTCGTCGTCAAGCGCCTCGTCGGCAGCATCTCCGCGATCGATCAGAAAGCGGCGCATACGGAAATCGTTGCCGTTCCACAGCAAATGGCAGCTTGCCGGATCGCCATCGCGGCCGGCACGGCCCGCTTCCTGGTAGTAGGCCTCGATGCTCTCGGGCACGTTGTTGTGAATCACGTAGCGCACGTTGGGTTTGTCGATGCCCATGCCAAAGGCGTTGGTGGCAACCATCACCTGAATGTCGTCGTCGATAAAGGCGCGCTGGCTCTGGCGGCGAGCGTCGTTGCCCATGCCGGCGTGATAACGGCCCACGCGAATGCCGCTGGGGTCCAGCGCCTCGGCAAGCTCCGCGGCCAGCGCGTCGACCGTCTTGCGGGTCGAGCAATACACGATGCCGCTCTCGCTCGAATGCGCGATCACGTAGTCGCGCACCCACACGGCCTTGGCCTTGTCGCCCATCTCCTCGCAACCAAAGTAGAGGTTCTTGCGATCGAAGCCCGTCACTACCGTCGCGGGATTTTGCAGGCCGAGCATCTGCTGAATGTCCGCGCGCACACGCTCGGTCGCCGTAGCGGTAAAGGCCGCCACGATGGGGCGCTGCGGCAGGGAATCGATGAACTCGCGAATCTGCAGGTAGGCGGGGCGGAAATCCTGACCCCATTGGCTCACGCAGTGGGCCTCGTCAATGGCCACGAGTGGCACGCCAATGCCGCCTTCGGCCGCAGCTTCCTGCGCAAAGGCCAGAAAGCGCGGCTCGAGCAGGCGCTCGGGCGCCACATACATAAGCTGATAACGGCCCTCGCGCGCCCGCTTGAGCACGGTATTTTGCTGAGCCGGCGTAAGACTGGAGTTGAGATAACTGGGTCGCGCACCCGCCGCGAGCAGCGCGCGGGTCTGGTCCTCCATAAGCGACAGCAACGGGCTCACCACAAAGGTGATGCCGGACAGCATGAGCGCGGGGACCTGGTAGCAGATAGACTTGCCGGCGCCCGTGGGCATAACGCCCAGCGCATCGCGACCGGCAAGAATCGCATCCACCATGCGATCCTGTCCCGGGCGAAAAGAGGTGTAGCCAAAATAGGCGCCGAGCGTGTCGAGCGCCATCTGCTGCATGCTATCGGTCATGGTTTCCTAACGTCCAAGTCATCTGCCGCCGATTATACGCCGCCACGCGGACCGGTGCCGCACGGCTGTCAGCCACGCTCATTCTGCGGGTAGTCATTGGGGACGTTCTTGAATGACCAGTCGTTTAAGAACGTCCCCAACGACTAGTCTCTTGACAAGCGCGGAAATCCCGCAGGTTGAGCAAAAGTCAGCGAAAACGCCCCTAAGCGAGCAAGGTGACGTGAAAGAGGAGGGAAGCGTACTTTGGTACGCGACCGACGATTGAACGTCAGATTGCCGCTTAGGGGCGTTTGCAGCGTCGAGCCGTTGCGCGGTTTGGCAAAACCGCGTAACTTACATCACCATAACGTAGCGCGATCCCACGTAGTACTGCTTACCCATCAGGACCGGCTCGCCATTGGGGCCGATAAAGCCGGCACGCAGGTTGAGCAGCGGATCGTGCGGAGCAATGCCCAACTCGGCCGCCTGCTCGGTATTGGCACGAACGGCCTCGACCGTGCGGTAGCCAACCGAGACAATTGGCGTTCCGCCAACACGCTCGACCTCGGCAAAAATCGACTTGTCCTCAAGATCGGCCGTCAACAGCTCACGGTAGGCGTCAAACGGCACAAAGATGTTCTCCTCAAAGATGGGCTCGCCGTCGGCTGTACGCACGCGCTTAATATGCAGCAGCAGCGCGTCCTTTTGCAGGCCAAAGAACTCCATCTCGTTTTGACGTGCCGGCACAATCTGGCGATCGACCACATGCGCGCCCGCCTTCATGCCATTATCGGCACACAGCGCGGTAAACGTCTGCAGCGTCGAAGCGTGGAACTGGCGGTTGATGTGCGGCGTGGAGACAAAGGTGCCACGGCCCTGCTGCTTAACCAGGTAGCCATCGGAGCACAGCTCCTCGACGGCGCGGCGCACCGTAATGCGGCTCACGTCGTACTGCTCGGCTAGCTCAAGCTCGGACGGAATACGCTCCTTGGGTGCATAAACACCTTTCTCGATCGCATCCTTGATTTCGTCGTAAATCTGCTGGTAAAGCGGTGCATTTTTGGGCGCAGGCATATCTAATCACTCTTATCGAAATATTGAAATAACTAATACGTATATAACGTCTAGTTTCATGTTACCTCATATTGATAAAACGATACACCCTCCCTACCAAAAAGCGACAGCTTCATTTTGGCAGGTTTTATCTGGGCAAACGAAAGTCCCTCGAAAGCAACGGGGCTTTCGTGGGGCTCATACGGAAGGGTTGCGCCGGGCCGGTAAAATGCCAAAACCCTACTTGCCGTCGTCCTGCTGCAGGCTGTCCTGCTCACTAAGGCGCGCCTGCCTGCTGGCCATGCGCGCGGGCTTGTCGGGATCGGGCACGGCCGTGGGCATGGGCTCGTCGACATGACCGCCCCACCAGCCGCCCACAAAGTTGAGCGTGTGGAACACATTGATCACGGCGCTGGGATCAATGTCGCACACCAGCTTGATAATGTCCTGGCTCTCGTAGGTCGAGACAACGGCGTGCAGCAGGTACATCTTTTCGCGGCTGTATCCGCCAATGACCTCGGCACAGCTAATGCCGTGCTGAAAATGGTCAACATAGGCGGTCATGACCTCGTCTGCCTTGCGCGTCGTGATCTGCAGCGTCACGCGGTCGTAGCGACGATAGAAACTGTCGATGGTCTTGGTCGAAATAAACTGGAACACGATGGAGTACGCCGCATTGTCCCAGCCAAACATAAAGCCAAAGATCGCCAGGATAAAGCAGTTAAAGCCAAAGATGACACCCCAGATAGTCTTGCCCGTGTGGTTGGAGACCCACAGCGCGATAAAGTCGGTGCCGCCGGTGGATGCGCCGGACTTAAGCGCGATGGCAGCGCCCAGACCCGAGACCACGCCGCCAAAAATGATGAGCATAATCTTGTCGCCCAAAAACGGGGCAAAGTGAAAGATGTTGAGGAACAGCGATGAGAGCACGACCTGCATCATCGAGAAGATGACGAAGCGCTTGCTAATGCCGCTCCAGCATAGGAGTGCCACGGGGATGTTGAGCGCGAGCATACCGAGCGAGATGTCGATGTGGACGCCGCCGAGCGAGGTAACGCGATCGAGTAGGACCGCGACGCCGGTGAGACCGCTCGGAAGCAGGTCGGCGGGTTGAATGAACGCCTGGATCAGAAATGTCTGGAGAACGGCAGAAATGGTGACCGCCACGGCAGTAATGGCACGGCGGACGATGGTGAGGCGGCCGAGCACGAGCACTCGGTCCGTGAGCTGATCGATGGCGTTCGCCACGTAGGCTCCCTTCGAAGGCAGATGTAGTTGTGGGGCATGCCCGCGATTGTAGCATGAGCGTGCGGGGGCGCTTCAATTCACCCTCTCTCGACAACCAAAACGGGACCAGCAACCCCCACGACCAAAGGGCTAAATTCCAAGTGAGTAGACTTTTTACGATCTGCCGAGCACACCCAAAACAGCCACCTCTGTGACCTGCGGTTTTACAAAGGAAGATATGCATTGTGCTCGGCCTGCGCCAAAAAGTCTACTCACTTAGCCCGAATCGAAGCCAAACGGATCAAAATCGAAACCAAATTGAGCCAGTCCACCGCAAAAAACGTTTGAACCCGTGCTTCTCGCGGCGGATTGACATTACAAAGCGGCCAAAATGTCGGTCAGATTATCGATAACGGCATCGGCTCGCGATTGGTCGAGGTTGACGCCCTCGTGCGGACGCAGTGCCAGGACGCGGGCGCCGGAGCGCTTGCCGGCCTCGATGCCCAAAGGCGAATCCTCGATAACCAGGCACTCGGCAGGCTCCACCCCCAGCGCCTCCATGGCGCGCAGGTAGATCTCGGGGTCGGGCTTAAACGCGCTGCACTCGTGACCGCTGATAGTGTAGTCCAGCACGTCGGCGATACCGGCAATCTCCACCAGCTCGTCAATAAGCTCGCGATAGGACGAGCTTGCGATGGCACACTTCACGCCGCGCTCGTGCAGCTCACGCATCACCGGCTCCGTCTGCTCGTTGAGCAGCTCGGCATACGGAACGGGGTGGTCCGGGCTGTAGACCTGCTTGTACTCCACGCGCAGGCGCTCGCGCAGCTCAACATCGTCGGGCACCAGCGCCTTCCAGATGGCAGGCTCGTTAGACCCCGAAAGATCGGGGATCTCGTCAAAGTGGAAGCCCTTCTCTTCCATAAATGCCACGCGGCGACGGTTGTAGAACCACTCGGTATCGACCAGCACGCCGTCCATGTCAAACAGCACTGCCTTGATCATACGCATCTCCTTTCGATAGCAAAAAAGGGGACGGGGCGCAAACCCCATCCCCTCTCAATCAACCCGTAAGGTCTACTTACTTGTGATTAGTAGGAAAGCTTCCACATGTAGCGACGCATGGTCAGCGGGTGCTGACGAGCCTCGGCAATCTGGTTGCCGTACTCGCGCATAACGGCGAGGTGCAGCAGCGGGTTGAAGTAGGTGACGACGCTCGCGGGCACAGCGTCAGCCAGGCCGTAGTCCTTGGAGTCGATCAGAGCGACCTTGGCGCCCATGCGCTTAAGGAAGGTGAGGGCGCGGGCGTCCATCGGACGGGTAGCGCCATCGGACATGAAGAAGACGTAGGGCTTACCCTCGGTGGAAACCTCGAACGGGCCGTGGAAGTACTCACCGGTGTTGTAGGCAGCGGCGTCGATCCACTGCATCTCGGTGAACAGGAAGGCGGCGTGAGAATAAGCCATCTTCTCGGAGGCACCGGAAGCCATGAAGTAGATCATCTTGTCGTCCTTGAAGTCCTCGGCGAACTTCTTGGCGAGCTTCTTGCAGGACTGAGCAGCGTTCTCGCAGAGCTCGAAGACGTTGGTGAGGCCGGTGATCATGTCCTCGTAGTGGTCATAGCCCTCGGTCTGCTGAAGGATCTCGACAGCAAGAGCGATGGCGTAGCCGGGCTTCTCGCACTTGGCAGCGAAGTTGGCGTGGAAGCCGTGAACGATGACGTAGTCAGCGTCGACGGTCAGAGCGGAGCCAGCCTTGTTGGTGAGGGAGACGACCGGGCAGTTGTGCTTCTTGGCGGTCTTGTTGGCCTCGACGGTCTCGGGCGTGGAGCCACCGAGGGAGCAGGTGATCACGAAGGTGTGCTCGTTGACCCAGGAAGGCGTGTCGTAGTTGAACTCGTTAGCAGTGAAGATCTGAACGTTCAGCTTGTCCGTGTTGTTGGCCAGGAAGTACTTGGCGGGGTAAAGGTCGGACATGGAGGCGCCGCAGCCGACGAAAGCGACGCTGTGGATCTCGTGGTTGGACAGGACGTCAGCGACGATCTGCTTAGGGAGGTTAAGGTCGATCTCGTACATCTGACACATTCCTTTCAATTTTTGCGGCGCCACATTGCCGGGCGCTCGCAGGGTTACTGTGGTTTGGACCGAGTCGCCGGCCCGTTGAGGATGCGACAAAGGGACTGTCCCATTGTCGCATGTTGGGGATGGAAGCCTGCCTGGGGTATGGGATGCCAGGCAGGCCCCCGGGGGAAAGCGGTTAGGCGCTTAGTCGCGACTAAGCCAGGATGCCGACCGCGGAGAGGGCGATGCCGCCCACAATGGCGATCACGAGAAGCCAACCGGTGTTGACGTTCTTCTTGATGAGCCAGTACATAAGGCCAGTGAGGCCGAGGGAGATCATCTGGGGCATCATGCCGTCCAGGATGTCCTGGATCACGACGGTGCCCTCAGCGAACTGCAGCGGGGTGGTGGCGCCGATCAGCGTAGCGATCATGCCGCCCACGGACATAAGACCCACGATGCCGCAGACATACATGAGCTTCTCCATGAGGTCGCCGCCCTGAAGCTTGCTCAGGTACTCGTGGCCGCCCTGATAGCCCATCTTGGCTGCGAACCAAGTGATCAGCACAGAGGGGACGATGGAGATGAGCATGGCCAGGATCGGGCCCATGATGGAGCCCTGCTGAGCCAGCTGAACGCCCAGGCCAAAGGCGATAACGCGGATGGTGCCCTGGAAGAAGGAGTCACCGATACCGGAAAGCGGACCCATGAGGGAGGTCTTGACCGCGTTGATCGAATCGGGATCGAAGTTCTCGGGATCCTTGGCGTACTCCTCCTCCATGGAGGCGGAGAGGCCCAGAATGAAAGCGCTCGTCTGCGGGGTGCAGTTGTAGAACGCCATGTGACGGTGGTAAGCCTCTTTCTTAGCAGCGAGCTGCTTGGGGTCGGACTCATCCGGATAGAGGCGATCGAGCGTGGGAACCATGCCGTAGAGGAAGCCCATGTTCATCTGACGCTCGTAGTTCCAAGAGGCCTGGATGGCCCAGGAGCGCCAGAAGAACTGGCTGACCTTCTTGTTCAGGGACACGTCCTTGGTTGCGGTTGCCATAGTGTGTTCCTCCTTAGTCTTCGTCGTCTTCGAGCGGATCGTAGTCGGAATCGACACCGGCGGCTGCATGGGAACCGTTGAACTTGAAGCCCATGAAGACGACAGCCAGGCACACACCGATCAGAGCGACCGCGATGACGGACAGGTTGAGGTAAGCGGCGAGCAGGAAACCGATGAACAGGAACGGAGTCATACCCTTCTTGATCATCATGGTGAGCAGCAGGGCCAAGCCGTAGGCGGTCATGATCTTGGTCGAAACGTTAAGACCAGTGGACAGCCACTCGGGAACCATGTTGACGATGGCCTGAACCAGGTCGGTGCCAACAAAGACGGCGAGGAAGATCGGCAGGAAGTACATGACGGCGTACAGACCGGAGCCGGCGCAGATGTGCATACGGTAGGCGGTCTTGAACTTTCCGTTATCGATCGCGTTATCTGCCACATGGGTGAGGGCGGCGATGATGGAACGGAACACGATGCCGAGGAGCTGACCCAGGACGGCGACCGGGATGGCGATCGTCATGGCGGTCTCGGCGGAAGCATCGGTCAGGCACGCAAAGGCAGCGGCCACGATGCCGCCCAGGACCATATCGGGCGGAACGGCAGCGCCGACCTGCACCAGGCCCATGGACACGAGCTCGACGGCGGCACCGACGGCAAGGCCGGTGGGCACATCGCCCAGCAGCAGACCGACGAGCGTAGCGCCAACGAGGGGCTGCTCGAAGTTAAGACGACCGAGCAGGCGGGAGTCCCACATGCAGAACACGCCGACGAGGCCGACGAGCACCGCACTGATGAACGTATTCATACCCTTCTCCTTTCAGTCAGGCAAAAGCCTGGTTGATTACAGCTTGGCGTCGATGTCGACGCTCTGATACGTAGGGGTCTGCTGGACATAGAGCTTGATGCCCATGTCGAGCAGCTGGTTGACGTCGGCCTTCTGGGTGGCGTCGAGGAAGACGGAGCTGTCCTTGCCGCCAATCTGATCGGCACCGTCGTGGTTGGCGGTGGCGCCCAGGTTGATGGCGTCGAGCTTGTAGCCCTGGCAGAACTGCAGCATCTCGGCCGTGTTGCCAAAGACGAACATGACGCGCTCACCGAGGGTGTTGAGCTTGTCCATCTTGGCGAGGGCACGCTCGACGGTGAAGACGTTCAGGCGCACGCCCTGGGGCTTGGCCAGCTTAAGAGCGCCCTTCTTGATGTCATCGTTGGCGGCAGCGTTGTCGACGACGATGATGCGCTCGGCCTGGACCTTTGTGGTCCAGGTAAAGACGACCTGGCCGTGCAGCAGACGGTAGTCAAGACGTGCGAGGACGATCTTGGCGGGACCGGAGCTGTGACGGGGCGCCTTGCCCTTCTTGGCGGGAGCCGCGGGGGCAGCCTCGACCGGGGCGTTGGGGTTGGTCAGACCGGTGCGGGCCTCGTTGATGAGGGCTGCGAGCTCGGCACCCTTGACGGGGACGGGGCTCATAGCAAGCGTGAGCGCCAGCGGGATGTTGAAACCACTGACAACCGTGAACTTCGTGCCGTTCTTGGAAAGCTCGACCATGTTGTTGTTGACCGAGCTGCCGAGCATATCGGTCAGCACATAGACGGTGTCGTCCGCGTTGAACGTGGCGATCATGGCGTCCACCTTATTGGTGATGGGCTCCTTGTCGTCACGAGCAAGCGACACGACGTGGACGTTCGACACGTCGCCGAGAACCATCTCGAGCGTGTCTTTGGCGCCTGCGGCCAGGCCGCCATGAGATGCGAGAATGATCTGATTCATCTTGCCTCCTCCTTTTCGTTATGGTCATTATAACGTCTTATACGTTGCTTATATTGCTAATTAGTATAAAGACCGTTCGCGGGTGAAAATCGACCGTTGACGGGTTTAACGTACTCGAAACGTTGGACTGGGTAGGCCGGCGCTAGCTGGATAACCCCAGGTCAGACCCTGCGCGCAATCCCCTATCGCACGAAGTACCAGGGGCTTTCCTGTACGGTGGGTTCCAGCGCAATGCCGGTGCGTTCCTTAAACAGATCCATGTCCTGAGATTTTTCGGTCCACCACGCGTTGGGCTTAAAGGTCATGCTCTCAATGACATGACCGACAAACACACTGTTGCGCAGCTTGGAGAAGTCGGTGTTCATAATCAGGATGGACGCGAGCACCAACACGATGCCCAGGACTTTAATCGCGCCGGCGGGCTCGGCGTAGACACCAATGCCCACCAGTACGGTGACGACCGTCTCGAAAGACATTACGACGGGAACTTTCGATGTCTCGAGCCCCATGGACAGACCCTGCATATATAAGATGTAAGCAACGGCTGTGGGGATGAGTCCAAAGCCAAGGAACAGCAGCAGCAGCTGTGGCGACATTGCCGCGGCGACATCCGGCCACGGAGCCGCGATAGCTGCCATAACCGCACCGCCAAAAACAAAGCCCCAAAACGTGACAGCCAGCGGGTGGACCGTCTTGGTTGCTATTCGGCTAAACACCGCGAGCGACGCACCACAAAGGCCTGCAATCACGCCCGACGTGACGCCCCAAACCGAAAAATGAAAACCGGAAAGGTCGCCATTGGTCACTGCAAGCACGCAGCCTACGATGTTAAAGACAATGGCAACGAGCTTGTTGGGGGTCACGTCCTCGCGATAAAGCACGCGGCCGAGCATGACGCCAAACACCGGCGAGGTGTAGAGCAGCACCGAGGCCGTGGACATGCCCACCTCGCCCATGCACTCGTAATAACAGGTGTTGGCGGCGGCCAAACCGACGATGCCGACAAGCGCACAGGGAACAAGCTCTTTAGGGCTTGCCTTGAACAGGGCCAGCGGACCCTGAGCCACGGTAGACCCCTCACCCGGACGGCAGCCCATAAACATCAGGACCGGCGCCAAGATAAGCGCTCCGACCAACAAGCGAAAGGCAGCCATGCTCTGGGACGAAACGCCCATGGCCGAGATGCCGTTTACAAAGATTCCGATGCTGCCCCACATAAGCGCGGCGATCAGCACCAGCACATAGCCCAGATTGCTCTTCTTCAACGCAGCCTCCTCGGTATTGTTTCCAATATGTTTCGTACTACGTTATAGTCGTTATATACATTTTTCAAGACACAAATCGCCGAACGGAAAAATCTGCTTCCCCACATACTCATTGGGGACGTTCCCAAATGACTAGTCATTTAAGAACGTCCCCAACGTCTAAGGCACCGCTGGTTGAGCATAAGTCAGCGAGCGGGCCGCATTTGAGGCAAGGTGGCGTGAAACGAAAGGGCGCTGACCTTCTGGTCGCGCCCTTGAAGTTGAACGTCAGATTGTCCAAATGCGGTCCGCGCAGCGTCGAGCCGTTACGCGGTTTGGTAAAACCGCGTAACTCTTAGTAGTCCAGCTTCCACATGTAGCGGCGCGTCATGTAGTCCTTGTGAGTAACGGCAGAGAGTGCACGCATATACACGTTGTTGAGGATCGGGGCGAAGATCAGGTGGTTGAAGTACTCGCTCACGCTGTCCTTGATGTCGTTGAGGCCGAGCTCCTTGGCGTCGAGCTGATAGACGCGCTCGCCACCGTACTGGTTGACGAAGCGGATGCCGCGCTCGTCGTTGCAGCGGCTGCGGCCGACGCTGATGAGCTGGAACAGCGAGGTGCGCTTGTCCAGAATCTCGAAGGGGCCATGGAAGAAATCGCAGGTGTTGATGGTGCAGGAGTCGATCTGCAGCATCTCCTGCACGTTGCAGATGCTAAAGACGTAGGCGGCACCAAAGAGCGGGCCCTGGGCCATGACGTTGATGCAGGGCTTGTCGGCGTTCTGCTCGGCCCACTTGGCAGCGAGCGGACGGGTGTACTCGACGGCCTTGCGATAGATGGGGTCGACCAAGTCGAACGCGGCCATAGCGGTCTCGTACTCGGCATAGCCCTCGGTCTGCTGCGTAAGCTCCATGGCGATCATGGTCACGACGGCGGAGTTGGTGCGGCCCATGCAGGACTCATCGACGGCCAGGCTATCGTACTGGATCTTGTAGTCGCAGACCTCGGTAAGGCCGGACTCGTCGACATAGATGGCGATGGTGCTGGCGCCGTGGTCCTTGGCGACCTGGGCGGCGACGATGGTCTCCTTGGTGCCGCGCATGGACACGACCACGGCCAGGGTGTTCTCGTTGACGTAGGCCGGGGTGGCGTGCACGAACTCGTTGCTGGTGTAGCTGGAGCTCACGACCTGCGTGGCCTCGTGCTCCATAAAGTACTGGGCAGGATAGTTGCCGCCGTTGGATCCGCCAGCGCCAATCCACACGACGCGCTTGATGCCGCCCTTGTCTGCCTTGTCAGCCAAAACCTGGGAGACGACATCCTTAACCTGTTCCTGAGTAGTCATCGTGCATCAGCCTTTCTTCTCGTTTGATGCTCTTGATGGCATACAAGTTACATACATGTTTTGGTTATGTCGACTAGTTGTATGCTATATTTACCTTAGAAATTTTGCTGGTAAGGTTTTCGGCAATCCATTACCAGCGGTTTTGTTGTCATGTTGGATACATGCTTTGTTCGGTAAGTATACAAGTTAGATACAGGTTGATCGCATGAACGCTTCGTCTAAAAAGAAACTGGCCCAATACGAGCGCTTGGCGGGCATGCTGCGCGACCGCATCGCCGCCGGCACCTACGCACGCGGAGACAAGCTGCCGTCCGAGATGGAGCTCATGGGCGAATCAGGGCTGTCGCGCAGCACCGTGCGCCACGCCCTTAAGGTGCTCGTTGATGAGGGCCTAATTCGTACCGAGCGCGGGCGCGGCGCCTTTGTGGCCGACACGCCCGCGCTCCACGAGAACAACCTAGTGTTTTCGAGCTATACCAAGCAGGTCGAAGGTCAGGGCATGAAGCCCACCACACGCACCGTGGACTCGGGCTTTGCCAAGGCGGCCGGCAGCATAGCTAAGTTCTTTGACGCCGCCGTGGGCAGCAAGCTCGTCAAACTTGTCCGTCTGCGTTATCTGGACGATGCGCCGCTGTGCCTGGAGACCACCTATCTACCACCGAGCTTTGAGGCACTTATCGATCGCGATATCAACGGTTCGCTCTACGCCACGCTGCGACAGGAGTTCCATCGCGCACCGGCACAGGGGCATAAGACCTTTGAGGTGTGCTACGCCTCGCAAAACGAGGCGTTTTTGCTCAACGTTGAGCGCGGGCAGGCGCTGATCCTAATCACCGACTACGTCTACGACACCGACGGCCGCCCGCTCCATGTCTCCAAGCGCATCCAGCGCACCGACCGCGCCAAATACACCGAACCCATCGGCTAACCACCACCAAAACCACCACAAAGGGGACAGGCACCTTTGTGGTGGTTTTAGGCGAGGAGGTCGGGGAACCAGGTTGGTTTGGGTTGGTTGGGTGTGCGCTCGGCTAGGACCAGCTCCATCCAACACATATCGTACCAGCGGCCGAACTTTTGGGCGCAGCGGTCAAAGGCACCCACCAGGCGATATCCCATATGGGCATGGAAATCCTGGCTGTTGTGCGTCAGGTACTCGTCGTCCTTGTCGTGCGGCACGGCGATGAGGGCGCACATGTTGGTGATGCCCATCGCGACCAGGCATTGCTTGAGCGCATCGTGCAGCTTGCGACCCAGCCCGCCATGGCGCACATCGCGTGCCAGGTAGATTGACGTCTCGACCGACCAGTCGTATGCCTCGCGGCTGTTAAGCGGACTCACGTAGGCATAGCCTACCGGACGCCCGTCCAGCTCCATCACCAGATACGGATAGCGCTTGAGCGTACGCTCGATACGCCCGGCGAACTCCTCAACGCTCGGCACCTCGTATTCGCAGGTAATCGCCGTCTGGCGCACATACGGCTCATAGATGGCAAGCAACGCCGGCGCGTCTTCGGGCGTCGCCAGGCGAATCGTCGGCTCGGACATCTCGGTCATACAACCCTTCTCCCCAAAAGCAAAGGCCACCCTGCGCCAAACCCAGCGCAAGGCGGCCCCTCGTCATTACATCAGGCTACAGGACAGCCGCCAGCGCGTCGATGTCCTCCTGTGTCGTGGCCCAGCTGGTGCAAAAGCGCACCACCGTGTGGGTCTCGTCGTACTTTTCCCAGTACTCGATCGAGGCATGCTCGCGAATGCGAGCCATGTCCTCGTTGGGCAGAATCACAAACTGCTGGTTCGTGGGCGTCTCCAAAAAGAACTGGTAACCGCGCTCGTGCAGCACGCGACGTAGCGCCCGGGCCGTCTCAATCGCCTGTCGACCAATCTCAAAATACAGGCCATCGGTAAAGAGCGCCTCAAACTGGACGCCCGTCAGGCGGCCCTTGGCAAGCAGTGCGCCGTGCTGCTTAATGCGCGGAATGGGATGCGCCGGAGCGTGCATGCCGCAAAACACCACGGCCTCGCCGCAGAGCGCGCCGCACTTGGTGCCGCCGATGTAGAACACGTCGCACAGCTGCGCCAGCTCGGGCAGGGTAATGTCGCACTCATCGGACGCCAGCGCATAGGCCAGACGAGCACCGTCCACAAACAGCGGAATCTCGCGCTTCTGGCACACCGCATGAATCGCCGCGAGCTCGGCCTTGGAGTACAGCGTGCCGTACTCAGTCGATAGGCTCACGTACACGGCGCCCGGGAACACCGTGTGCTCGTAGCTCTCGTTTTCGTAGAACACCTGGATATAGTTCTCGAGGTCCTCGGCGTGCATCTTGCCCTCGTAGCCGGGGATGGTGAGCACCTTGTGGCCGCCAAACTCGATGGCGCCCGCCTCGTGGCAGGCGACGTGGCCAGTCTCGGCAGCAACGACGCCCTCGTAGGGCGCAAGCAGCATGTCAATCACCGTCGCGTTGGCCTGCGTGCCGCCCACCAGTAAAAACACGTCGGCATCGGGGGCCTGACAGGCCTCGCGGATAAGCTGCCTGGCACGCTCGGTGTGCGCATCGGTACCGTAGCCGGGCTGCGGCTCCATGTTGGTATCGACGAGCGCCTGCAGCACTGCCGGATGTGCGCCGTGGGAATAGTCGTTGTTGAACGCGAGCATGGCAATCCTCTCTAGCCGGGCACGGGCCCGATGATTCAAACGGAGCTATTGTACGCCGCTGGGATAGGCAATGCGCGCGGCAAGGCACTCAAGTGCCAGTACCAGAGCAAAACCGCAGCTCACGTCACTCAAAAAGTGCGCTCCGATCACGATGCGGCCAAACGCGACGAGCGCCGCGACCACAGCCGCCGCCCAAAAGATCACACGGCGACGCGAAGGCTTTTCCTTAAAGGCTGCCGCGGGAAGCCCGGCGAGCATAAGGCCAATCGCCGCATGCGCGGTGTGCCCGCTCGCGAACGACTTGAACCCGTCCTTGATCACGCCGGCGGCGATATAGGTCCACTTGTCGGGATTGCCGATTACCCACCACGGCTGAAAAATGAGCCCCGGCGTGACCTCGATCACGCGCATGCGCGGGCGCGACCACAGCGGCTTGACGATCACGTTGAGGATAATGGCTTGAGCGACCCACACGGCAAGTACCATCAGCGCCCAGCGTGTGAGCTCGTCAGGCTCGGTCGCGCGCGTGAGGCGATAGACAATAAGGTTGGCAGCGATGACCAGCACAAACGTCAGTACCAACTGAACCGCGATGAGTTTGCCGCCAACCTTCAGGGACGAGACGATCTCGTAGCCGGCCAGGCCAACGTTGACGAGGATGCCGAGCACGGCGAGCCATTTGCTCCCTCTGGAATCGGGACGCACCGCGCGCACGAGCATGACGCCTGCGACGCTTGCCGTCAGCTCGAACGGCAGCTCGCCGGCGGCCTCGATAAAGCGACCGTACATGCTGCCGATATTGAACAGCGCGCTCGAGATCTGATAATCGAAGAAACTGCCCACGCCCAGACAAAGACACAGGACAACCGCGATCATGGCGACATCTTTCTTGTAGATGTATCCGAACATGCTTTCCTTTCGATGGGGCTGGAATCAACCTGCAGCGTGGTGGGACAAAGATGACTTCGTCCCGCCACGCCTCCTACTTGTTAGTCGTCGTCGCTGGCACCCAGCTGTTGCAGCAGCATGAGCGCCGCAGCCACCGGGCCGGTACCGTCGTTGGCGTCGAGACCGCGACCCAGGCCGCTGCCCGCACCGGCGCCTGCCTTGTAGGGTACCGACAGCTTGCGGCTCTTGGGAAAGTTCACCGCGCCATAGCGGGTCTTAAGCTCAAAGGCCACCTTCTTGGGCACGTCGACGCCCAAAAACGTGATGCGTCCACCGCTGAGCGTGACGCTCTCGAGCCCCAGGCGCTCGCCGCGAATACGGATGCGCGCGCGGTTGAACAGGTTGAGTCCCGCCAACGGCAGCTCGCCATGCGCGGCCTCGGTCTCCTCCTGCACCTCGTCGATGCTCTCCAGGTCCCCAGCAGCCGCGAGCTTGCGGTACACGAGCACGCGCTGGTCCACCGCCGGCATGTACTCCTCGGACAAGAAGTAGTCGGCCGGCAGGTTGATGCCCACGCTCGCCGCCTCCACGCCGGCATCGTCGTCGCCGCGCGCCTCGGCCACGGCCTGGCCCAGCATCTGCGTAAACAGGTCAAAGCCCACGCTCGACAGGTTACCGTGCTGCTCGGCGCCCATAAGCGAACCGGCGCCGCGGATCTCCAGGTCGCGCATGGCGATGCGCATGCCGCTGCCCAGGTCCTGGAACTCGGAAAGCGCGGTCAGGCGTGCCGCGGCCTCCTCGGTAAGCGGCAGCTCGCCGGGGAACATAAAGTACGCGTATGCCTGCGTGGCCGAGCGGCCCACGCGGCCCTTAAGCTGGTAGAGCTGTGCCAGACCCAGACGCTGCGAGTCCTCAATGATGAGCGTGTTGGCCGTTGCGTTGTCGATGCCGCTCTCCACGATGGTCGTGGCGATAAGCACGTCGATCTTCTTGGTCGCGAACTCGATCATCACGTCCTCGACCTCGCGCGGGCTCATCTTGCCGTGCGCCACGCCCACGCGCGCCTCGGGCGCGGCCTCGTGCACGCGCGCCACGGCATCGTCGATGGTCTTGACGCGGTTGGACACGTAATACACCTGACCGCCGCGACCCACCTCCAGGCGAATCGCCGCGCTCACCACGTCGGGGTCGTACTCCCCCACGTGCACGATCACGGGACGACGCCCAGTCGGCGGCGTGGTGATCAGGCTCATGTCGCGCACGCCGCTCGTGGCCATCTGCATGGTTCGCGGAATCGGCGTTGCCGAGAGCGTGAGCACGTCGATTTGCTCGCGCAGATTCTTGAGCTGCTCCTTGTGCTGCACGCCAAAGCGCTGCTCTTCGTCGATGATCACCAGGCCCAGGTTCTTGGGGTTCACGTCGGCCGAAAGCAGACGGTGCGTGCCGATGAGCACATCAATCGTGCCCTCGGCAAACGCCTTGAGCGCGCGCTTTTGCTGCGCCGGCGTGCGGAAGCGGCTGAGTACCTCGACCTCCAAGCCAAACGGGGCAAAACGCTCAAAGAATGTCTCGTAGTGCTGTTGGGCCAGAATGGTCGTGGGGCAGAGCACCATGACCTGGCGGCCGGAGTCCACGCACTTAAACGCCGCGCGCAGAGCGACCTCGGTCTTGCCGAAACCCACGTCGCCGCACAGCAGGCGATCCATGGGCTTGGGTGCCTCCATGTCGGCCTTGATGTCGGCGATGGCCTCCAGCTGGTCGCGCGTCTCGTCGTAAGGGAAGCTCTGCTCCATCTCGATCTGCTCGGGCGTGTCGGGCGGGCAGGCGATACCGGTAATCGACGAGCGGCGCGTATACAGGTCGACCAGGTCAAACGCCAGCTTTTTGGCGTTCTTGCGCGCCTTGTTGGTGGCACGCGTCCAGTCGGCGGTGTTGAGTCTGGTCAGACGCGGTTTATCGCCGTCGGGGCCAACGTAGCGCGTAATGCGGTCAACCTGCTCGAGCGGCACGTAGAGCTTGTCGCCATCGGCGTATTCCAGCAAAAAGTAGTCGCGTTCCTTGCCGCCCACTTCCTGGCGCGCGATCTCGCTAAAGAGCGCGATGCCGTGAGTGGCGTGCACCACGTAGTCGCCCGGCTTAAACGGGAACGTGATCTGCGTAATGTCCACCTTGCGGCGGCTGCGCGCGCGGTTGGCGTCCATGCGGGCGTTGAGGTCGGCGATCGAGAACACGGCCAGGTTGGCATCGGGCACCACTACGCCCTGCGGCAGGGCGGCATCGACAAAGGTTACGCGTCCGCGCGAGATGGTGGGCACGGCAGCACCGGCGGCAGCCTGGGCGGCACCCGCCTCGAGTGAGCGGGCGTTGAGCGCATCTGCCTTGCGCTCGCGAATGGAAGCATGGGCCTCCTGGCGGGCGGCACGGTCGGCAGAATCCGCCGCTGCCACGCGCACGCGGTCGCCGATAGCGCCGGTATTTTCGGGCGCCGCGGTCAGCGACTCCTCAAAGGTAATGCCCTCGTCGCCAAAGGTAAGCTCCATCGACTCGCGCGCACCGCGGTCGGGGATGGCAAACACGCAGGCATAGCGCTTACCCACGACCTCCTGGATGCGCGTCATAAAACGGTTGTCCGAGCCTGCGATGGCCGGCTGCTCAATCTTGAGCTCGGCCGTCACCGCACCGCCGGCACGGATGAGGCTCACGTAGTTCAGGCGCTGCTGGGCACCAAAGTCGAGCTGTTGGGCGCGCACGTACAAGCCGTCCAGGCGATCGACCCCCGCCTCGCCGGCACGGGCCTCGATATCCTCGTAGGCGCGCAGGCAATCGTCGAACAGCGAGCGCGGCTCGGACAGCACCACGAGCGCCTTGCCGCTCACGTGCGACAGCGGGCTTACGGTCTGGCCGTACATCACCGGCAAAAAGCGATCGAGCTCAGGCGTGACGATGCGCGCATCCACCATCTCGAGCAATGCGGCCAGTTTGCTGTCGTCCTGGCTGGCACGATAGAGCGCCACATGCATGTTGTGGACGGCCTCGTCGGTAAGCGCCAGCTCACGGCAGGGGAAGATCTCGATGCTGTCTTCGTTGCCGATGGTCTGGCCCGTTGAGCTCACCATACGGCGGATGCGATCGATCTCGTCGCCGAAAAACTCAATGCGCACGGGCGCTTTTTCCTGCGCGGGGAACACCTCGACGGTGTCGCCGTGCACACGGAACAGGCCGGGCGCGTCGGCGGCACCGGCATTGGTGTAGCCCATGCCCACCAAGCGCTGTGGCACCTCGTCAAAAGGAATCTCCTCGCCCACCGCAAAAGTAGTGGACTCCCAGTAGCGGCTCTCGACTGGCGGCACGCAACGCAGCAGCGCACGGGCCGAGGCGACCATGATGCAGTTGTCCCCGCGCACGATGCGCCCGAGCGCCTCGCAGCGCTGGGCAACCACGGCATCGTCAGGCGCCTGCTCGCGCCACGGATAGTCCTTGCGCTCGGGAAAACGGCACACGTGCGCCAGGCCCACATAAGCAGCAAGGCTGCGCGCGGCGCGATCGGCCGAGTCCTCGCCGCTCACAATGTAGACCGTAGGGCGCGGACGGCGCGCAAACTGGGCTGCCGCCATAAGCGTGCGACCCGATTGCGACACGGCCAGCGTCACGTCCTCGCCGGCATCGAGTCCGGCCTCGACAGTCTGCAGCGCCTCGGCAGTGTAGAGCTGCGCGGCTATACGGTGAATGAGCATGCTGTTCCTCCGGCATTGCAACGCCAAAAGCCCGCCGGGGCAAGCTCGGCGGGTCGTACGTCAAATACATTGTCTGTCATGGTAGCGCATGGAGAGGACTCCGGCTCAAGGGCAAACCCAGCCCCGCAAAAAACGCCAGACGAAGATGCGTTCCGCCCTACCCCGCTACGCGCACGCTGGGGCACAAATCTGCCAGCGGGCACTCGTCACACTTGGGTTTGCGGGCGTCGCAGATCTCGCGACCGAAGGTGATCCACTGATGGTTAACCGACTCCCAATACTCGTGCGGCAAAATCTTGAGCAAATCCTGCTCGGTCTTGAGCGGCTCCTTTGCATGCGTCTTGGGACTCAGCATCAGGCGGTGCGCAATGCGGTTGACATGCGTGTCCACCGCAATGCCCTCCACGATGCCATACCCCACGTTGAGCACGATGTTCGCCGTCTTGCGTCCCACGCCCGGCAGCTTCACGAGTTCCTTCATGTCGGCCGGCACCTCGCCGCCATAGTCGGCGACGATCATCTGCGCGGCCTCGACGGCATGCTTGGCTTTGCTCTTGTAGAAGCCGAGTGACTTGATGGTGTCTGCCACGTCAGCCACGCTCGCCCCGGCCATGGCCTCGGGCGTGGGCCACTGGGCAAACAGCCGCGGCGTCACCTTGTTGACCTGCGCATCGGTCGTTTGCGCCGAGAGCAGCACCGCGATCAGCAGGCGGAAGGGATTCTCGTGGTCCAAAAAGCACTCGACCGGGCCATAGCGACGGTTGAGGCGCTCACACACCTCGATGGCGCGCTCGCGCTTGGCGGCATTGGTCTCGCGTGGCATAACGACTCCTCGGCTCAACGGCACAATAAACTTATGGGCACAATTGTCCCACGTCCGAGACGCTTACGCCTCCAAGAATGCGCCGGTCTGACGGCTCCACAGGCTCGCGTACTCGCCACCCGCCTCGACGAGCTGCGCATGCGTGCCGTCCTCGACGATCTCGCCATCGGCCAGCACCACAATGCGGTCGAGCGCCGCCACGGTGGACAGGCGGTGCGCCACCACAATGGAGGTACGTCCACGCATCAGGTTTTCGAGCGCCTCCTGCACCAGCGCCTCGGACTCGCTGTCGAGGGCAGAGGTCGCCTCGTCGAGCACCAGAATCGGCGCGTCGGTTAGGATGGCGCGGGCGATAGCCACGCGCTGACGCTGGCCGCCCGAGAGCTTGACGCCGCGCTCGCCCACCATGGTGTCAAAGCCACGGGGCAAGCGGTCGATAAACTCCAGGGCGTTGGCCAGGCGCGCGGCCTCGCGAATCTGCTCATCAGTGGCGTCGGAGCGGCCGTAGGCAATATTCTCTCGAATGGAGCGGTGGAACAGCAGCGCCTCCTGCGGCACGTAGGCAACCTGGCGGCGCAGGCTCTGCTGCGTACAGCGCGAGACATCCTGACCGTCCACGAGCACGCGGCCGCCCTGAACATCGTCCAGGCGCAGCAGCAGCTTGGTGAGCGTCGTCTTACCCGAACCCGATTTGCCCACCAGGCCCACGCGCTGGCCCGCCGCCACATGAAGTGTCAGGTCATCGAACACGCTCTCGCCCGCCGCAGCGTCACGGTACGCAAAGCTCAGGTGCTCAAAATCAATCGCGCCCTCGGTCACTTTGAGCTCAGGGGCGTCCGGGTCATCTGCCACCAAACGTGGCTCGTCCAGCACGCGCGTCATCTCGGCCGCATCGCCCAGCGCGCGGTTAATGCGCTGCATCATTGAGCTTACGTAGTTCAGGCGCATGGTGAGGTTATAGGTGTAGGTAAAGATCATGACGAGCGAGCCGGCCGAAATGCCAAACCACGCGTTGCCGCCCGCCACGAACACACTCACCACGGCCATGGTGATGACGATGAGGCCCGAGGTCGTAAAGTTGCGCTGCATCATGGCGTGCATCGAGACCGTCTCGGCGTCGCGCGCGGCACGATCGGCGGCGTCGAACAGATCGCGTTCAAAGTCCTCGCGCCCGCAGGTCTTGACGGCCAAGATGTTCGTGACCGCGTCGGAGAGCACGCCCGAGAGCTTGTTCTGCGCGGCGGACGTCGCGGCCGAAAGCGGCATGATGCGCTTGTACATAAGCCAGACAAACGCAATGTAGACGACCATGATGCACACCAGGACCACGGTAAACGTCGGTACCACCGGGGCGAGTGCGGCCACGGTGCAGATGACCGAGGTGATGGTGGGGATGAGCGAATACACCGTCACGTCGACCAGACCCGTGTAGCCGCTCATAAAACGGCTTGTCTGGCTCACAAGCGATCCGCCAAAGCGGCTGGTGTGAAATGTCATGGATTGATTGGAGAGCGTGTCGAAGCACAGGCGCGCCAGGTGATAGTTGCCCGCAATCTCGAGCTTGTAGACGGTGTAGTCCTGCAGCTTGGAGAGGATTTGGCCCACTAGGTTAACGAGCACGAGCGCCAGGATATAGGGGCCGAAGACCTCAAACACCTGGTCGCCTGCCACGGGACCGGCCTGGACGCGGTCGACGATGAGGGCCATCACATAGGTGTTGGCAAACGTGAGCAAAAAGATGTAGCCCGCCGACGAGAACACCGAGAGAAAGACGATCAGCGGCTGCGTGCGCGTGACGTCCCAAAAACGCTGCAGCGTGCGACGCACGGTGGAGCGTTTGAGCGGACTGGTGTTTCTCTGAGACATGGGCTTCCTTTCGCGTCTGATAGGGCGAAACGCCATTGTTGCACACTAAAGCGCACTTCAGGCAAGTGCGACGCGAAAAGCGCCCGCGCCCCGCGCTTGCGCAGGCGCCCCGCCGTCAGATGAAGCTAGTCCTCGTCTTTTTGGTCTGCGAGCAGGCTCGCAGACGTAAGCCCCAAGATCTCGTCGGCCTCCTCGGCATCTTCCAGGGCGTCGATGTCCTTGAGCTTGCGCTCCATGACGTTGGTGCGCGTGGTGATGATGCCCTCGACCGTTTTGCCCGCGGTCTCGATCTGCTGCTGGGCGCGGCGCAGCGCCTTTTGATAGCGCGGCAGCTCGGCCTTGACAGCGGAGAGCACGCGCAGTACATCGTCGGTGCGTTTTTGCAGCTTAAACGTTTGGTAACTCATCTGCAGGCTGTTGAGAATGGCCGCCATGGTGCTGGGGCCGGCAACGTTGACGTGATAGTCGCGGCCCAGGGTCTCGATAAGCCCGGGGCGGCTGACGACCTCGGCGTACAGTCCTTCAAACGGCACGAACATGATGCCAAAGTTGGTCGTTGCCGGCACACTCAGGTACTTTTCGCAGATATCCTTGGCCTCGCGCTTGACCATGGTGTCGAGCGTCTTGCGCGCAGCCGCCACGGTCTCCGCATCGCCCGACTCCTGCGCGTCGAGCAAATGCTCGTACGCGTCGCCCGGAAACTTGGAGTCAATCGGCAGCAGCACGGGATCGCCCTCGTCCACCGGCAGCTTGACGGCAAACTCAACGCGCTCCGAGGCGCCGGGCTTGGTGGCGACGTTTTCCAGATACTGGTCGGGTGTAAGAATGTCCGCCAGAATTGCACCCAGCTGCACCTCGCCCAAAATACCACGCGCCTTCACGTTGCCCAGCACGCGCTTAAGGTCGCCCACGCCGGTGGCGATGGACTGCATGTCGCCCAGGCCCTTGTACACGGCCTCGAGCTGGTCGCTCACCTGCTTAAACGATGCCGACAGGCGATCGTTGAGCGTGCGGGAGAGTTTCTCGTCCACCGTCGCGCGCATCTGATCGAGTTGCACGTTGTTGTCTTTGCGGATAGCACCCAGCTGGGCATCGACCGTCTCGCGCACCTTGTCCAGGCGGTGCTCGATGCCCTCGCGGTTGGCACCGAGCTGTTGGGCCGTCTCGCGGCGAAGGTCATCCATCCGGTCACCAGCTTGCGAAAACTCACGTGCAATGGTCAGGTAACGTTGCTGCCCCACGGCCGCATCTGTCGTCTGCTGCTGCGCGATGGCGTTGGCCGTGCGGCGAGTTTCGGCCAGCGCGACGTTCAGGGCATCGAGCGCGTTGTTGGCCTGCTCGAGTGCTGCCAGCGTTTCCGCGCTACTGTCGCCACGCTCCCGCAACTCGGCACGCAGGCTCTTGAGCTGGAGGGCGCAAGCCACAGCAACCCCCACCGCCACCAAGGCGATCACAACAAGCACGATATCAATAGCAGACATAGACTCCGCCCAACAAACTCAATCGGTCATCAATCAAAACCGCGATCAATCTTACCCCGCCACACGCACGGATCACCCACTGCCTTGCAGACAAATTTCTCTTAGAGCCGCGGACGCTAAAACGCTAGCTCTCCCAGCCGGTGCGAATGGTTGTCATGACGTCGCCTAGGCGCTGGCCCAGGGCTGACAGATGTTGGAGCACTTCGCCGGGCGAAGCACCGTTGAGGATGCAGGTGAGCGCATACGAGACCAAGAAAATCGCCGCAAGTCCTAGCGGAATGAGCACGATCATCGCCAATGTGCGCAGGCGCTGGCCCACGCGGCGACGACGCGTGCGGCGTTTGTCGAACGCAAGCTCCTGCGCATATGAATCTTGTTGTACGGAATAGTTCTCTGGCGCCGATCCGCCCGCAGGCGAAACCGCAGGCGTGGCATTTTGCGCAGGGGGCTGGGCGGCTACCCCTTGCATTTGCATCTCCATAAGCCGTTGCCGTTGGCGCAACATGCGCTCGGCTTGTTGCTGCGGAGTCTCAAGAAACAGATCCATGCTGGCCTCCAAAATCGGAGCATTCGACGCTTACGACCAGCATCCCGCACCGCCATGACCGCGACAACGCAATCGCCGGCAATAGCCACAAAGTTTCTTCTGCTCAAAAGCTGTCGAAAAGCTCAACAACTCCCCTACCAGCACTTTCTCTGAGCTTTTTTCGCCAACAATCTTTTGGCCTTCCACCCTTACGCCAACTGACCAAAATCTAACCAATAGCTTGACGAAAATTGTGGAGACCGGGACCCCACACAAAAAGTGCCGCCCCAAAGGGCGGCACACAAACTTATTATCAGCTTTTCTGTAACGAGCACGCGACGACTCAACGCCGGAGCGCAGGGCGGGAAACCTTTGCCTCGCGCGACCCTGCGAAGCCGTGAGCGAGAGGGAAAGGTTTCCCCGCCCTGCGCTCCGTGGTCGGTGAGGACAGACTACATGCCTGCGAGACCTCGGGCGGCGGTGGCGCACATAAACGCCAAGGCTAGAATCACGAGCGAGCCCGCGATGTCTGCCAGCACGCCCATTGCACGGCGTTCAAACAACCAGCTCTCAAAGTGCGGGGCGACGTTGCGCCAAACACGCCACAGCAAGATGCCCATACCGATGACGCCCGGGATATTGAGCAGTAGGATCTCGGAGCACAAAAGACCGATCAGGTTACCGGCGGCAAAGCCCGCATCACCCTCGCAGTATTTGCGGTAGACCATATACAGCATGTACGCCACAAACGGCTGCAAGCACGCAGAAATAAACGAGACCACCATCGAGGGGTCCTGCGAAAAGACCTCGGTGAGTTTATCGACACTCGTGGCGTCCTTCGAAGCCAAGAATAAACCGATAACCACAAGGGGCACCACGCCCAAAATTACCTCGACCAGAGTAAACAACTTGGCAGTCAAATCCTCACTAGCCGAATTCAAATGAGGCGCCCACTCAGGATGAGCATGCGCGCCGACTTTCTTGTCCTTCTCAGCACGATCGGCCTTTTTACCCTCGGCAACCCGATGACCAGGATCCTTGCGAGTTCCCGCCGCAGCAACCCGAGCTCGAGACTTCTTGCCCATAAAAAACACCCCATCAGGTAGTAGATAAACTAAAAGTCGCTACCCAGTGTACCCCACCCATGAACGGCGCCGTCCCAACCAGTCCCCATACAAAAACGTGCCGCCCCAAAAGGGGCGGCACACAAACTTTTTTATTAGCTTTTCTGTAACGAGCACGCGACGACCCAAAGCGGGCCGGGAGGGCCGGACTACCTTCCCTCAACGCGACCCTGCGAAGCCGTGAGCGAGGAGGGAAGGTAGTCCGGCCCTCCCGGCCCAGCTCACGCTAGCGCCAAGCGCTAGTAGTTCACCACCTGCTCCTCAAAGTACGCCTTCGGGTGGTTACACACCGGGCACACCTCAGGCGCCTCGGCACCAACGTGCAGGTGCCCGCAGTTCAGGCACTTCCATACCTTCACGCCCTCACGCTCAAACACCTCGCCCGACTCGATGCGCTCGACGAGTTTGTTGTAGCGCTCCTCGTGGGCCTTCTCGACGGCGGCGACACCACGGAACTTCTCGGCGATCTCGGCAAAGCCCTCCTCCTCGGCGGTCTTGGCGAACTCGTCGTACATCGTGGTCCACTCGTAGTTCTCGCCCGCGGCGGCGTCGCGCAGGTTGTCCAGAGTGCCCGGAACGGCGCCGTCGTGCAGATACTTAAACCACAGCTTGGCGTGCTCGGACTCGTTGCCCGCCGTCTCGGCAAAGATATTCGAGATCTGAACGTAGCCATCCTTCTTGGCCTTAGATGCGTAGTAGCGATACTTGGTGTGTGCCTGGGACTCACCGGCAAAAGCGGTCTCGAGGTTCTTCTTGGTTTGGGAATTCTCAAAATCCATAGGTGTACTTCCCTTCAACACGTGCCGCCCATAGGCTTTGAGCGACCTTGTCTTTAGGATGCCCTCAAGCCGCGAATTTAAACCTTACAATCCCGTTCTTCAGATTTGAGCGGGCTACACACTCAACCAACGATCGTCCTCGGCTCGGCAAAAGCCCTCGCGCTCCAGGTCAGCTAGAATGCCCGCGATCAAGTCGCACTCGACCGGCCCGCGACCGGCTGCCGCTTCCATCTCGTTAACGCCCACCACGGCATCAGCAAGCGTAATCCCCGCCGGCTGCCCATCGCGCGCTGCCAACAACATACGCACGATATGCGCGCGCTTTTGGCGGCGCGAGCCCTCAAACTTGGACTGACGACTATAGCCCGCCGACCGCCTGGACGGATTGGGCAGCGTCTTTTTAAGATACGCGCCGTAATCCATCAATGCGTAATACCACGCGCGCGGCGTGTCGGCATCGTCTTGAGGCGCGGCAAAGGGAGCGATCTCGTCCGCCGCCGCACCGGGGGCCGCCGGACAGGCAGCTTGGATCAGCGGCACCAGTTCGCGATCGGGAACGGCCGGCACATCGGGAAAGAAATGATGCAAAAAGACCGTGCGCACATTGGTCTCCAAATACACGCCCGGAAGATCAAACGCAAACGAACGGATGCCCTGCGCCGTTGCCGGGCCAATGCCGGGCAGAGCGACCAAGTCACGCGTCTCGCGCGGAAACTCCCCATCCCAGTCCTCTACAACGCACTGTGCAGCCCTGTGAAGCGCCAAGGCGCGGCGATTATAGCCCATCCCCTGCCACGCATCCAAGACATCGGAAGGGACAGCCTGAGCGAGCGCCTGAACAGTCGGAAAGCGATCGAGCCACGCCGGCATACGCGTCTCCACGCGCGGCACCTGTGTTTGCTGCAACATAACCTCAGAAAGCCAAATGATGTACGGATCGCGTGTACGGCGCCACGGAAGGTCGCGATAACGCAGGACCCCTTCCGAACGAATCATCGAACGAAAGGGGTCCTGAATCATGGCTATGCTCCTTATGCGGCGCTATTCCTCCCGGTAAGCGCACGCGCAGGTGGCGTACTCGGGAAACGCTTCGCGGTCGGCGAACTTGGGATCGACGGCTGGGAACTGGCGGTGAGCGACGATGTCGCCGAGCGAAACGGAATCGAGGTAGTCGCGCATCAACGCCTGGGCTCCGGCCCACAGGGGATGATAGCAGCACGCGCCCATGCGCGCACAGTCACCATCGGGCGCGGTGCAATCGTTCATAACCATAGGACCCTGAACGGCCTCGACGACCTGGCGGATAGTGACGTCGTCCGGACTGACCTTGAGACGCATGCCACCGTGGACGCCACGCAGGCTCTCCACAATACCGGCCTGGACCAAACCGTGCTGAATCGAGCGGGCAAACGAATACGGAACATTGACCTCTTCGGCAGCGGTGCGAACAGAAAGTAAGCACTCCGGATCCTCGGCAAGCATCGCCAACATACGAAGGGCGTAATCAGTCTTCCTCGATATGTCCATTTTTCCCCTTTCAAGGAATACGAACAGCTCGAACGAGCTCCGGGGCCGAGCTTGTGTCGAGACGCTAAATGACCGCCAGGACATCCAAATGGTAAATCGGATATCCACTGAGTGCCGCGCTTGGAGCGAAATGCATCAGATGCGGCGCACAGTGCAATTTAGTATAACCTAACCCCCTGTCTCGTTGAACAGGTGTTGCGCAACAAAGCTGTTGTTCAGACAGATATACTCATTAGATTTTACTTGCGTTCCCGAAGGCGCGGGGGTTCTGGGCGAAGATGCACCAGGGCGATCGTTCTATCAAAACAAAGTGCATCAAACGCAAAAAGCCACGTCCGAAGACGTGGCTTTAATTGCGTTGGCGGGAAGTACGGGGCTCGAACCCGCGACCTCCGACGTGACAGGCCGGCGCTCTAACCAAACTGAGCTAACTCCCCAGGCAGACGTTCGCGTTTGTTTCCGCTCGCGTGCGCTGCGGGGATTAGTATACACAGAAGTCTGTCTGGCGCGCAACAACTTTTTTGAAAAAATTTTTTGGGTCCCTCCGGGAGGGTCTCCGGGGCTGAGGGCGGGGGTTAAGTTTGCTGCTCTACAGTCCTGCGCAAGACGGAAAGCACATTAAGTGCTTTCCTTTGCGTGCGGAACTCGCGACAAACTTAACCCCCGCCCTCAGCCCCGGAGACCCTCCCTGCCGTCACATTGTTCAATCAGTTTTGCGGGCGTGCGCCGCTGCGCGGCTAGCCCGCATGCTCCTCGGCGGGGTTGGTCTGATGGATCTTGTTGAACTTCCGCCTTTGGCTCAAATGGAAACGGGGGACGCATCTGCATCCCCCGTTTTTGTTGCGGTTAGTCTAGGTCAATAAACTTGGTGCTTAGGATCTTGCCGTCTTTGACGAGCATTCTGGCCATGGTGGGGCCTCGGGTGCCTCTGGGGTAGCTGGCGCTGCCCGGGTTGAGGACTAAGCAACGGCCCACTTGGGCTTCTTTGGTTACGTGGGTGTGGCCGTTGATGGCTACGTCTACGGATCCCACCGGAAGGTCTTCGCGGTAGTGGGCTACGGCGAATTTGAGGCCTTCGTAGGTAAAAAGCGCAAGACGGTCTACATCGGGGCCGTAGTCGCGGTAGTAATCGTTGTTACCCAGTACGGCCCGCACGGGGGCGATGGTGCATAGGTGCTCGTAGTCCATCTCTGACGTGAGGTCGCCGGCGTGGATGATCAGGTCTGCGCCCTCAAGCTCATCCAGGAGCGCAGGCGAAAGATAGCCGTGGGTGTCCGAGATGATGTCGATGCGCTTGGCGCTTGCACTGTTCATGGGATCCCTTCCGCAAAAAACGATTCGGCAGATACATACAAAAAAGGCCCCACGGCTCCGCAGACGATGGGTCTACAGGGCTGCGGGGCCAGTGTGCTAGAGACTCAGAGCCTTCTTGAGCGGCACGACGCGGCGACGCGAAACCGGAACGCGTTCGTCGACGCCCGTAATGCCCAGCTGGATGGCACCCGAGGGCACCGTCTCCACATCCGTGACGCACGCCAAGTTGACGATATAGCGGCGGTGAACACGGAAGAAGCCAAAGTCGCAGAGCTTGGCCTCAAACTGCGCCAGCGAGGTCGTCGACAAAAAGCGATCATCGACGGTATAGATGCAGGAGTAATCGTCCTTGGCCATGATAAAGCGAATATCGTCCACGGGAATGAGCACCTTGCGGCCGCCCTTTTCCACCGGGATACGCTCGATGGTCACCTTGCTGTCCGTAACCGGCTTGGCGCGTTGCATGACCTTCTCGATCGCGCGATCCAAGCGAGCTTCTTCGACCGGCTTCATCAGATAATCGACGGCATCCACGTCGAATGCCTCGACCGCATGGTCACTATACGCAGTCACAAACACGATCGCCGGCGGATTTTTGAGCTTATGCAGCGCCTCGGCAAGTTGCAGGCCCGAGGCACCGGGCATCGAGATATCGAGAAACACGACATCCACGCGACTTTCCATAAGCATCTCGATGGCGGAGCGGACGCTCGACGCCTCCGTGATCGTGCCGATCTTGCCCGTTTGCTCGAGCAGGAAGCGAAGCTCCGAGCGAGCCGGCGCCTCATCATCCACAATCATCGCACGCAGCATAGGGATAAAACCTTTCGTCAACTAACTACGCCGGGCATCCGTCGCATGACGTTGAGCCCGTAGCCTTTTATTTTACTCTTGAATGTCGAAGATGCTCTCTGACAAATCAAGATGAAGGAGCACTTTGGTGCCCTTGCCCGGCGCCGATTCGACACGCGTATAGGAGTGCGGCCCATAAAAGCGATGGATGCGCTCCGAAATATTGTGCATGGCCACACCGGCGCCGCCACCCTGGGGAGAGCTGGCGTCGGGACGGGCAGAACGCTCGTCAAACAGTCTGGCGGCGGTACCCTCATCCATGCCCACGCCATTATCGGCCACGGCAATCAAGATTGCATCCTCGCCGTCTTGGTGAACGGTCACGTCGATCCTCAGGGCGTCGTCATCGCCCATACCATGACGTACGGCGTTCTCGACAATCGGCTGGATCACGAACGCCGGCACCAGCGTATCTTCCACGTCCTCGGACACATCGAACGTCGCAAGCACGCGGTCCTCGCCAAAGCGGGCCTTCTCAAAGGTAAGGTAGCGCTTGGTCTGTGCGACCTCACGCGAGACCGGAATAAGCGATCCCGAGTTGTCGAGCGTGGCACGATAGAACGATGAGAACTCACGAAGCAGTTCGCGGGCCCGCAGCGGGTCGGTGCGCGTAAACGATGCAATGGTGTTCAGCGTGTTGAACAGGAAGTGCGGGTTAATCTGCGCCTGCAGCGCACGCACCTCGGCGCGCGCCGTGAGTTCCTTTTGCACCTCGAGCTCGTGGATGGCGAGCTGTGTGGACAAGATCTCGGCAAAGCCCGAGGCAAGCGCATACTGGGTACGGTCGACGGCGCGCGGGGTCTTGTAGTAGAACTTGAGCGTGCCGACGGTACGATCGCCCACCTTGATGGGGGCGATAATGCCGGCGGGGACTTGGTTGTGCGAGCCGTCCGAGCCCACGACATCCACCATACGGTTGAACGACTGCACGATGCCATGTTCGATAACGTAGCGTGTGGCAAGCGTGTGGATGGGAGTATCGGGCAGCAGTTTTTCCTCAAACTCGCCCGCGCAGGCAAGCACGTTGTCCTCGTCGGTGATGGCCACCGTCATGGCGCGCGTCTCGGGCAAAATGCGCCGGCACACCAAACGTGCCGACTCCTGCGTCAGACCGCCCTTAATGTCCTCAAGCATGGCCGAGGCCACCGAGAGCGTCTCCTCGGTGTACTGGGAACGCACCGAATCGGGATTGAGCGTCAAAATGATAAAGATGCACAGAAAGATGCATAGCAGCGCGCAGGCAATCACCGTGGCGATCGGCTCGATACCGGTCACCAAGGCAAAAATAAAGTACACCAGCACGCAAATGGCGCAGGCGACGGCAATGATGCGAAAGATTGATATTGAACTATCGCGCTGGGCGCGGCGGTCGATCATTCGGCCCCCTCCAGGATACTGATCAGTTGTGCGTCACGCCAAAGCCCGTCCATGATCTTGGGCCAAAAGCTCTGGAAACGCAGGTAGCTTGCAGCGTTTTGGCGCGCATAGGCCTTTGCCTCGCCGATACCATGGCGCCAAATGCGCAGGTAGCCCTCATGCTCGCGGGTAAACACGCTGCGGACCATAGCGGTCTTGCGCACGCGGTCGTCGAGCTCGCGCGAAATCCACGGGCCCGGGTAGGGCATGAGCGATGCCGCCGTAACGGGAATGAGCTCCTTTTGATGCGCGGCGAATGTCAACTTGGCCCGTTCGTAGTACCAACGGTATACATCCTGCATAAAGCGCGGTGAGCGCTTTTCGGACTCCGGAGGCAGATGGCGCACGGTCCACTCGTTATCGAACCACACGTCGTAGCCAAACATGCGCATGTTAAAGAGGTAATCCAAGTCCTCGCCGCGGGTGATAAACGGGTCAAAGGCCACACGCGTAAAGGCGCGGGCGTGCAGGGCCATCAGGCCGCCACACACGTAGTTGGAGCGCGAGATGCGGGTGCCCGAGAGCGCCTTTTTCATCCAACGGTTGAACTCGATGCGCTTGGTCCACCAACGATGGCAGATGCCCGCCTTGTCCGTGGGAGCCAGCGGTGAGCCGTCGCGATCGTAGAAATAACCGCTCTTGACCAAGATCGGCAAGCCCTGACGCGTCTGCTGCCCCAACGCATAGGTCGCGCGCTTCATAAAGTCGGCGTCGATGACAGTCTCATCGTCATCCAAAAAGATAACCGCGTCATGCCCCAGCACAGCGGCACAGGCTAGCCCCATGTTGCGGATGGCACCGTAGCCTCGCAGGCTCACGCACTCGCCCGAACCCTTGGGCGCGATCTGAGCAACCCGGTCTGCAATGCGCGAGGCCTGGGTGTTGGTGACAACGGTGACCTTGAGCGTGGGATGCGCGTCGACAATCTCGCGCACGTGCAGCGACACATCGGCTGTGGCAGAAACGGGACAGACCACCAAAAGGATGATGCGAGGGATGTCACGTACCTGCTCAAGCGAGGCCAGGCAGCGGTCGAGTTCGGGATTGTCGGCGTTGAGTCGCGTCGAATGGTCATAGGTGCCAGGGGCGTTTGCGCAAGCGTCATCGCCCGCCCAATACGTTGGAATCACGACTGTGGCGTTCATGCCTTACCCTCCCTGCAACACAAAAACGGGACGCCGCCAAACACAGGCGACGCCCCGCGACCTAGCTGATTCCATCATACCCACTTGGGCAAATCATTGCTCGCAAGTCGCAATGTTTATTGCGGATAACCCCAAAAGAGTACCGTGGACAGGCACAATAGCCGCTCGCTCCTATGCGGCATGCTCTGCCGCCCGAGTCATGCGGGACAGGCGGACCAGCAGCATAAAGCCAACGATCAGCAGCACGCCAATGGAAAGGACGCCCAGCGACGGGTTGCCGGTCAGCGAGGTGACGACCGACACTAGGAAAGTGCCCATGACGCTTGCATAACGACCGAAGATGTCAAAGAAGCCGTAGTACTCGTTGGACTTTTCCTTGGGGATAATGCGGCCAAAGTAGCTACGGCTGAGCGCCTGCACGCCGCCCTGGAACAGGCCGACCATAATGGCAAGCACCCAGAATTCAAAGGCGGTCTTTAGGAAGAACGCGGCGAACAGCACAATGCCCATATAGGCGGCGACTGCCACCAAGATCATGTTGAGCGTGCCCACGCGTCCGGCAAGCTTGCCGTAGATGATGGCGGACGGAAAGGCCACGAACTGCGTGACGAGCAGCGCCAGGACCAACTGGGTCGAATCGATGCCCAAGGCCGATCCGTAGCTGGTTGCCATGGAAATGACCGTGTGCACACCGTCGATATAGAAGAAGAACGCGATCATGTAGACCAGCACGGTCTTGTTGTGGGCGATCTCGCGCATGGTGTGTCCGACCTCGGAGAACACACCGCCCACGATGTGGCCGATGGTGTCCTCGGGACCGCGCTCGCGACCGTACTTTTGCTTATAGGTGCGAATGAGCGGCAGGGTAAAGATGAGCCACCAGGCACCGGTGATGATAAACGACAGACGCGTTGCCAGCATGGTGGGGACACCAAGAGCGGGGCCACCCATGATGAGCGCCAGGCAGATGACGAACGGCACGGTGGAACCGATGTAGCCCCAGGCATAACCCGAGCTGGACACGGCGTCCATGCGCTCGTCGGTGGTAATGTCGGGCAGCATGGCGTCGTAGAACGTCATAGAAGAGTTAAGGCCGATGGTGCACAGCACGTACACGGTCAAAAATGCCATGGCGGACATTGGGATAGCCTGCGCCAGGCAAAGCACCAGGCCCGTGAGGAAGAAGCCCAAGAAGAACTTGATCTTGTTGCCGGCGTAGTCGGCAAGCGCGCCCAGAATGGGCATGAGCATGGCGATGACCAGCGAGGCAATCGTCTGCGCATTGCCCCAGGCGACCACCAGGTCGGCCGAGGAAGCGCCGGTATTGATGGCGTTAAAGTAAATGGGCACCACCGAGGTATTGAGCAGCACGAGGGCCGAATTGCCCACATCATACATAACCCAGTTACGCTCGAGCTTGGTGTATTTCATGGACAGGGACCCTTCGTATTCGCCCGATATGCAGTTAGCTCATCGTACCCCAATTGTCCAGAACCGCCGGTAAGGATTCGGCAAAGGGGCACGCACGAGCCCTATTCCTCGCGGTCGAACTCCTCATCGGCATTGAGCACGCGACCGCTGTAGTTGACGTGACTGGTCACGGCATCCATGTCACCGGTCTCGATAAAACGTGCGACCGTGCACTCGTAATCGACCAGCGCGCGATCAAAGACCTCGGGGAAACTCTCGTTCGAGACCTCGTCGGTAAAGGGATTCTTCCATGTCAGATGGCCCAGGTTACCGGTGCGCTCGGGCAGCTCCGTCGTCACGCGATGGGCAAGGCCGTCGAGCAGCGAGTAGTCGTGCACCAAGCCCTCAACCAGCGAGATCGCGCGCGTCTTTGCGGAGCCGGCCGGCTCAATCGCGCGGTAAAGTCGCTGCATATTGGCAACGGCAGCACCGTACTCCCCCGCCGGAATGTCAATGCCATACACGCGTCCGGCAACATAGCTCATCAGCACGCCGGCCACGCGATTGATGCGATCGGTGGTGACGATCTCGCCCGCCGGCGGGTAATCGTCGACCGTAGCGCCATCGCGTTTAAGCTGCAGCATCAGTACATCCAGGTCGCTCTCGATCACGGCATGGACCTGACTGCTCGAATCCTCAAGCTCTGAGTCGGATTCCACGATGCCAAACTGCTGCTCATAGACAAAGGGGTGGGCGTTGCGGTCGAGCACGTAATGAGACAGCAGGCCCAGCGCAAAGGCGCGACCCAAGCTGGCGTCGCGCGGCAGCAGATGCGACACGCCGTCGCGCAGGCACGCGAACTGGCGAGACATGCGCGACCGATGCATGACCTGCGCCAGCAGCGTGCAGTCGGAAACACGCGGTGTCAGAATGTGAAAGAAAAACGGGTCGGGGCCTTGGTTGCCCAAGATAAAGGCAATGCGCTCTTCATCGGACGTGATGACGCCCTGCGGAAGACGGTCGATGCTTTCCTCGCCAAACAGATGATGGGTGATAAGCGCGGGCATAATGATCCTTTCGATTTCATTCGATGCCACCCATTATGCCCACCGCGCGCCCATGCCAAACCTGCGATGGTAAACGACGGCACGCAGACCGTCTACGCAAGCCCCAAGTGTGCTTTAACCTCGGCAGCGCGACGGCGGGACACGGGCACCGTCGAGGTTACGCGATCGAGTCTGAGCTCCATAAGACCCGTGGAACCGATCTCGACATTGTGCACGTCTTCCAAATTGACCAGATAGCTGCGATGAACGCGAATAAAGCCCTCGGAGACCAAGCGACGCTCGAGCGAAGAGATCGACTCATTGATCAGGTACGTTCCCTCGGCGCAGATGGCGTTGCAAAAATCGGCGCGCGCCTCAAAGTAGCAGACGTCTGCGGCGGGAATGAACACCTTTTTGCCCCCGCGGTCCACCGTCAGACGCAAAGGCTGGCGCGGAGCGTGGATAACACGACGGGCACCCAAGGCTGCCTCGATCTTGTCGAGTGCCTTTGACAGGCGTGCGTCCTCGACCGGCTTGACGACATAGTCGACCGCATCGAGGTTATACGCATCGGCGGCAAACTCGGCAAACGCCGTCACAAACACAACCACCGGCGGCGTCTTTAGGTTCTGCAGCGTCTCGGCAAGCTCAATTCCCGAGCGGCCGGGCATCGTGATGTCCAAAAACAACACGTTGGGCTTGTTCGAGAGAATCGACTCCACGGCCTCGGTGACATTGCCCGCCTCGGCAATCTGGCCCACACGCGTATCCTTTTCCAACAGATAGCGTAGCTCAGCCCTAATGGGAGGTTCGTCATCAACCACCAAGATGTTCCAGCCTTCGGACATATGTGCTTCCCCTCTTTTTCTCTCAATCCAACCGCGTGCTACGCCGTCAACGGCGCCGGCTCATGCGACTCGCCGTTCAGCTCGACGATGACCTGCGTTCCCACGCCCTCCTGGGACTTCACGCGCATGCCGGAATCTTCTCCGTAAAAGAAATGGATGCGCTGAAGCACGTTGAAGAGCGCCAGGCCGCAACCTCGCTTGACGGAGCCGTCGGCGGTAATGCTCTCGGGCTCCTCCAGGCGATGTTGCTCAAACAGATGCGCGCAGACTTCTTCGCTCATACCGATGCCGTCGTCCTCGACGATGATCTCCAAACCGTCATCGGTCTCGAAAGCCCTAACATGAATAGAAAGCGGCTCGGTCTCGCGCTGCGCGTGCTTGATGCAGTTTTCGAGCAACGGCTGCAAGATAAACGGCGGCACCATGCAATCGCGCACCTCAAAGTCGATATCGACCGAGACGCGCAGACGGCCGTCGCCATAACGAGCCTGCATAAGATTGATATAGCGAGTGCCCTGTTCCACCTCGTGCTCGAGCGTTGTGAGGGTATCGGAATCAGAAAGCGTCTGACGGTAGTAATTGGAAAAGTCGATCAGCAGCGACCTGGCCTTGTCCGGCTCGGTACGTACGAGCGACACGATGGTGCTGATGGTGTTAAACAGAAAATGAGGATCGACCTGCGATTGCAAGGCGCGCAGCTCCACGCGGGCCGTAAGCTCGTCCTGGCGCTCGAGCTCAAAGCTCGCAAGCTGCGTGGAAATGAGGTCGGCAAAGCCCGAGGCAAGCGCCGTCTGGCGCATATCGATGCTGCTCAGACGGGGATAATACAACTCGAGCGTGCCCACGCAATGCCCGCGCACGGTAAGCGGTGCGACAATACCGGCGCGCAGGCGCGGAAAGTAGCCACCTGTCTCGGTCGAGGCATCGCGCGAGAACACGCTTTGCTCACCGCTGTTGATCACGTTGAGCGTAGTCCGCAGCACCACCGGGGTGCCCGCGGGGCATTTTGCCGAGTCCTCGCCCCAGCTTGCCAACACCTGCTTGCCGTCGGTAAAGCAGATGGCAGAGGCGATAGTTTCGGACAGGATGATCTTAGAGGCGCCCAGGGCAGCTTCGGGCGTAAGGCCGCGCGACGTGTAGGCGAATATTTTTGAAGCGATGGCGAGCGTGCGGTCGGTTGCGCTCGATGTGAGGTCGTCGGGAACGACAAAGACGTACGAGAAGAAGAAGCACAGCATGACCAAGCCGGCAATGACGACAACGGCCGGAACGGGATTGGGATTATCGGTTAGATCCCAGATGAGCAGCAGGATAAGCAGCGGAACGACAATACCGAGCAGGATGGCCTGGACCACATGCTGGGCCGTACGAAAGACCTTGGTAGAGTTGTAGCTCTTGCCCAGAATCAGCCTGTTTAAATCCACCGTCATCCCCTTTTGTCCGTAGCACCCATAGCAATAAAGAGGGCCGCAAGCGACCCTCTCCATTGCATTATGCAATCAAAAACTGTGTTTTACATCCAGCCATCGACAAACGGTATCTTAGGCGCTGTATTTGTTGGCCTCGCCAAAGGTGCCAGCCTCGACGATCCAGCCGTCCTTCATGATGACATCCATGTTGTCGGTGTTGAGCACGTGGATATCGGCAGCGACGTCACCGTTGACGACCAGCAGGTCGGCGCACTTGCCGGCCTCGATGGAACCGGTCTCGTCCTCGATGTGGCACATCTTGGCACCGTTGAGGGTAGCGCAGGTGATGGTCTCGACCGGGGTGAAGCCGATCTTGTCGACGAACTCGTACATCTCCTCGATGGAGCAGGTGCCGTACGGGGTGACGAAGGAGAAGGAGTCGGAGCCGATCGTCATGACGACGCCGCGCTTCTTGGCCTCGCGCAGGCAGTCGTAGTTGCGCTGCAGCTCCTTCTCGACCAGGGTGCCCTCGTACTTGTCGTGCAGCTCGGGGACGTAGACGGGCGGATAGGTGGCGTACCAGGTGGGCAGGAAGGCGATCGTCGGAGTGAAGAAGGTGCCCTGCTCGGCCATGAGGTCCATGGTGCGCTCATCGATATCGAAGCCGTGAATCAGCTGCTCGCAGCCAAAGCGAACGGAATCGTAGGCAGCGGCGTGGTTGTTGTAGCAGTGGCTCCACACGGGGATGCCGACCATCTTTGCCTCTTCGACCACGGCCTGGATCTCCTCGGAGCAGTAGTGCTGGTCGCGGCCGGAGTCCCAGCGCCAGATGCCGCCACCGGTAGCCCAGATCTTGATGGCATCGGGGTTCTCACGCAGGCGACGGCGGACGGCCTTGCGCAGATCCCAAGGACCGTCGACCTGATCGCCCCAGGGGTGCGATTCCTTGTTGAGCTCCTGGCTGCAGTGGTGGGAGTCGCCGTGGCCGGCAACGCGGCAGAAGCCAAGGCCGGTGGCCAGAACGCGCGGGCCCTTGAAGACGCCCTTGTCGATGCAGTCACGGATCTGGATACCAAAGCGGCCGATCTCGCAGACGGTGGTGAGGCCGTGGGTGAGGCAGTCGTAGGCCTGCTTGACGGCGACGGCCTGCTTCTCGAGGAGCGGCTGCATGACCCAGTCGGTGTCATCGTCGGTCAAGTTGCCCGAGAAGTGCAGGTGGGTGTCGATCAGGCCGGGAAGGACGGTCTTGCCGGCGGCGTCGATGACCTCAACGCCCTCGGGAAGGTCCTGCATGGCGCCGGCGTACTCGATCTTGCCGTTGTCGTCGACGAGAACGAGGGAGTTCTCGACCGGCCCGGCACCGGTACCGTCGATGAGCTTGCCGCCAACGATTGCATACTTAGTGGACATGGTTCCTCCTTATGGATCCATATAGTGGGCGAGGCCGCGTTGGGTTAAGGCCTCACAAAGCTACCCAAGTGGTGCCGGGTTCGGTGCGCGGAAGAGAGGGTCCCGCGCACCTGATCCGCCCCGGCTCGGCGTTACTTTTTGCGGGAATTGGTGAAGGCCATGAGAGCCAGGCCGACGGCCAGCCAGCCGATCACGATGCTCCACTCCACCATGTTGAGGGAGGCGGGAGAGAACGGAATCACGAGCAGGCCGATGATGATGGCGCAGGCAGCGATAGCGAGGCCGATGCCAAACTTGCCGCCGGGCACCTCGTAGGGACGAGGCAGGTCGGGCTCGGTGAAGCGCATGCGCAGGCAAGCGAGGGCGACCATGCCGCAGGAGAAGATGAAGGCGAGAGCCGACACGTTGGTCAGAGGGATGAGCATGTTCTTGCCCAGGAACGGACCGACGACGGTGATGGCGCCCAGAACGACGCAGGCGAGCTTGGGAGCGCCGGACTTGGGGTCGACCTCGGCGAACTGCTCGGGCAGCTGGCCCTTGCGGCCCATGGCGAGCATGATGCGGCTCGTGGCGCCGTAGAAGGAATTCATCGGGCCCATGGGTCCAAGCGTGGCGATGACGAGCATGGCCAGGTACAGGAGCATGTTGATGCCCTTGAGGCAGGCGAGCGCGGGAACCGGGCTCTTAACAAACTCATGCCAGTCGAGGATGGTGCCGAACGAGTAGATGCAGACCATGTAGAAGCCGCCGGCGGCCAGCAGAGCCAAGGAGATGATCTTGCCGAACTTGTTCCAGTTGAGGCCCTCGGCTGCTTCCTCAGCCTGCTGAGGAATGGTGTCGAAGCCGGCGTAGAAGAACGGGGTCAGAACCAGGACCGACACGATGCCGGCAAACAGGCTGGAGCTCTCGGTAGCGGCCTTGCCGCCGCCAGCGCCGGCGACCTGGGAGAACACGGGCATGGCGTTGTCCGGCGAGCCGGTGAACAGCGAGACGCCCATGGCGAGCAGCATGCCGCAGAGCAGAGCCTTGGTCAGGAAGGCCTGAAGCTTGGCGGCCGAGCTGGCACCGCGGAAGTTGAGGAAGATGACGTAGGCTGCAAAGCCGAGCGCGATCAGCGTCGGGAACAGGTAAACGTCGGCGCCCAGGATGGTGTAGAGCTTGACGGCGCGCAGCCACTCAAGACCGGGCAGGCTGCCGAACATCTCGGACACGAGGGTCGAGATAGCGATTGCCTCCCACGGGCACAGGATGCCGTTGCCCAGGGCCAAAAGCCATCCGGTGATGTAGCTCAGCGTACGGCCAAAGCTACGATCGACATACTCGACGATGCCGCCCGAGATGGGGATAGCAGCCGTGAGCTCACCGAAAACAGCTCCGACGGGCACGAGGAAGATTGCACCCAAGAGGAATGCGATCATAGCGGGAACGGGACCGCCGCCCACGACCATCCAGTCGCCGACCTGCAGAACCCAGCCAGTTCCGATGATGGCACCGAAACCGATGGTGAAGAAGTTCCAGAGCGAAAGCGTTTTCTTCATGCCGCCGTTACCTTCGACTGCAACTTCTGCGTTCTTGTCCGCCATTGTTCCCCTCCTTTCCTTTTTGACGCCCCTTGACGTCACCCCTTGCGCGGTCTGTTTTGCCGCGCTCTTTTATTTCGTGGCTTTAAGATACGGCCTTGGCGCAGCAGCTCCGCTTGCAGCTCGACCGAAGGCAGAACTGCAAAACGAGCGGCGCCGTTTTTGGGACGAACGGCACGGTTTGCCGTTCATTGTTGCCGCCCGCCCGACGGGCGTACGCTCATCGGACGCATATAGAGATGTTTTTGAGGCCGTGTGTTTTGCGCCTTTCGTACCGTTTACCGAGCTTTTGACGCGCAGACCCATTTGTTGCACATCTTTTTTGTAGGATGGACAGGTTATACATGAGACAAGGCGGTACGAATGGCATACGGATACAACGACGGTGATCAACGGCGACAAAGCGTTCGCCTTGCTGGCCGTACCACGCCTACGCCCAGAAGTGCCACGAGCAGCAATCCGCAACGCCTCCAAGAGCAACCCAGACCTTCGTCTCGGCAGCAGTCAAGCAGAACACGGCAGAGTGGCCGTCTGAGCACGGGCACAAGCGCGCAGCAAGATAGCCGCTTGGGCGCGCGCACTCGACAGCGTCAGGCCGAGGTTCCGCAACTGCGCCGCAACGGCGCACGTCAGCCCAACATCCATATCAACCGCTTCTTTTCGCATCCCCAAGGCGGACGCGACGGCAAGCCCTACCGCTCGACATCGCACGCGAATGCCACCGCCCTGCCGGCTCGTCGACTTCGCCTCGCACTGTGCTCTATCCTTACCTGTCTGGTCTTTGTGCTTATGAGCTCCTGTATGTCCCACGGGTCGGCCGGTCTCGAGCCCACCGCCGAGGACAAGCTGCTCAAGGCCCCCGTCGCGCCCGGTTATTCTTTCGCCTTTTCGACCCCGCGCTCTCAATGGCAAGCCGGCACGATGCCCCATATCTATCAGATCGACCCTGCGTGGTCGGAGCTGCCTTACGCCGGCGGCACCATCCGCCAAAATGCCTGCGGGCCTACGTGCCTCACCATGGTCTATATCTTTAAGACGGGACGCACCGATATGACCCCCGTCGATATGTGCGCGCTTTCCGAGGTGGGCAATTACGCCCCCACCGGTGCAACCGAATGGTCGTTTATGACGAGCGGCGCGTGGCAGTTGGGACTTAACGGAACGGAGCTCCATAACGATCGCGACTCGATGACTCAGGCGCTGCGTTCGGGAGCGCCCGTCATCGCCGCCGTTCGACCGGGCACCTTTACCAGCGTTGGACACTACATCGTGCTTTACGGTATTGACGACGCCGACCAGATTGGAGTCTTCGATCCCAACTCGGCCAGCCGCAGCGCCCGCCGCTGGGGCGTCGTAGAGGTCCTTAACGAAGTCGAAGCCATGTGGGCCTACTACTAGTCGTTGGGGACAGACTTAAATGAGTGGTCTCTGGCTGCCCGGAACTGCTGGCACGGAAAATGCATCCCGCTTTGAAGTTCGATAGCGGGATGCACTTTCCGCGCACGGCCTGTTTGGGAAACTACGTTCCACTTTCCGGCAACATTCCGGGATGCATTTTCCGGTTGAGGCCCTCAAGGGAAACCATGTCCCATGTTGGACGCTCATTCTGGGATGCGCTTTCCGCAGTTGATTGATGCGGGCTTTAAGGACTGTTCCAAGCTGCCGGCAGAGACGATATGAGCAGGACATAAAAACATTGAGAGCCCCTGCTGCATGAAAGACCGCGGATTAGGCCGACAATGGTGAGTGTCTAATTCAGCCGCGGCGGCCACGCCGCATTCATGGAAGGGGCTCCCATGCTCGATACTACCACCTTCGTCGGCCTCGACGTCCACGCCCGCTCGATAAAGGCAGTCTCCCTCGACGTCATGACCGGGGAGGCGCGCTGCGCGACCTTCGGCTACGACGCCGGCGCCGTCGCGGAGTGGGTGCGGTCCGTGGACCCAAAGGCCAGGTGCGTGTAAGAGTCCGGGGTCACGGGGTTCGACCTGCAGAAGAGGCTCTCCGGCCTCGGGGTCGACTGCGTGGTCGGCGCCGTCTCGAAGATGATCAAGCCCAGCGCGGACAGGCGCAGGAAGAACGACCGCAACGACGCCGAGTTCCTCGCCCGCATGCTGTCGGTCGGCAACGTCGTCGAGGTGTGGGTCCCCGACGACGAGTGCGAGGCCGCCCGCGACCTGACCAGGGCGCTCGAGGACGCGAGGGACGACCTCTCGCGCGCGAAGCAGCGGCTCTCCAAGTTCCTGCTCAGGCACGGGCTCGCCTTCGACGAGAGGACGCCCACCGGCCGCAGGAAGGGCAACTGGACCCGGGCGCACTGGTCCTGGATCGAGTCGATAAGGTTCGCGGAGGGGGCCGACGAGGAGGTACTCGCCTACTACGTCGACGCGGTCAGGCGGGCGGCGGAGGAGAAGGCGAGGCTCGAGGGGCTCGTCGAGGCCGAGGCCCGCAAGCCCAGGTGGAGGAAGAGGGTCGACTCCCTCCGCTGCCTCAAGGGCGTAGACACCGCGTCCGCCGCCGACCTCGTGTTCGAGGCCGGCGAGTTCTCGAGGTTCGGGAATGCCCGCTCGTTCGCGGCGTGGGTCGGTCTGACGCCCTCCGAGCACTCCAGCGGGGAGAGCGACCGCAGGGGCGCGATCACCAAGGCGGGCAACAAGCACCTGAGAAAGGCGCTGGTCGAGGCCGCGTGGCACTACCTGACGTGCTCGGGGCGGCCGAAGGACCTCGCCAGGGGCCAGGCCCCGGACTGGATTGGCTACACTGATGTGGACAGTTCCGGGAGGGGCGCAGGAGACGGGAGG